>PEAA01000001.1 GCA_002753275.1 Zetaproteobacteria bacterium
CAAAAAAATTGTAACGGAATCGCTTTTTATTTTTTTGGGGATTAGATTCCCTGGACTTTCTTTTCCAAATCTATGTTGGTTGGTTCTGTATATTATTCTTGGTTTTAGGCCTAAGCTAATGAAATGGTTTAAAACGCATTCTTTTATAATAATTAGATTTGTTTTAAATTGATTACTGATTTTGGGAACGGAAGAACTTAATATTGTTTTTTTCTTCCCTTGCCATTCTTGAAATAGATTTTTTATTAATGAATACTCAAGTTCAAATAATACTTGTTTTTCTATCGAACATATTACTGTATTGGCATAAAATTGTATGTAAGCATAATCTATAGCATCTTTTTTTTCTCTATTATATTTTTTAGGTGTTGTCTGTATTTCATTAAAATATCGAGCAGATTTCACATCAATACTTCTTCCGTTTAATATAAAGTCAGTACTCTCACTATGTTTTCTTTTAATTTGATGACCAGAATACTGATATTCAAAAACATACTCTCCAAATGAGCCAAATTGCGGGTTATTTAGTTTTTTTATAGCCTCAATTATCTCCATAATGACTGACCTTTTGTGTATAACGCTCAAGCTGTGGAGCGCGCGCCGGGTAATCCCCCCATTTTTAACCGAAGTTAAAAGTAGAGGTTATGCAGCTAACACTCGTTTTTGAATTGGAGTTATGCCACCGATGGCCATATTAGGTCGCTCATTATTGTATGTCCATAACCATCGAGTCGCATGTTCCTGAACTTGTTCAATGCTTTTGAAAATGAACTGCGCCAACCAATCATACCGAACTGTGCGATTATAGCGTTCAACATAGCCATTTTGTTGTGGGTTTCCTGGCTGGATAAAATCCAAAATAATGTCGTTATTTTCAGCCCATGCTTTAAGCAACTCGCTGATATATTCTGGGCCATTGTCACTACGAATACGCTTGGGTTGGACTCGCCAATCAATGATCTGATTCAGTGCTCGAATGACACGCAATGCAGGCAGAGAAAAGTCAGCTTCGATCGCCAGTCCTTCACGATTAAGGTCATCAATGACATTGAATAAGCGGAAACTTCGACCATCACCAAATTAATCGTGCATGAAATCCATCGACCAGCATTCATTGATTGCATCAGGCACCATCAGAGCGTCTGGCTTGTCTCGCTTTAACCGTTTCCTTGGTCTGATAGGCAAATTGAGTTCAATTTCCCTGTAGATGCGATACACACGCTTATGGTTCCAGCCAAAGCCTTTCACATTACGCAGATATAAAAAGCATAGTCCAAAACCCCAGTGGATCTGATTCTGGGTGAGCCTGATTAGATTGAGTCCCAATCTGCAATAATTTCATTTTCAGGTTGCAGTTTGGATTCATAGCGATAACAGGTTTCACTAATCGTAAATGCGCAACAAGCAAGACGGATACTTACTCTTTCACTACGAACTGCCTTCTTTGCCATATCTCGTCGCTCTGAAGGCTTTACCACTTTTTTGCCATCGACTCCTGAATGATTTCATACTTAAGGCGCTCTTCAGAATACATTCGTTTCAAACGACGATTCTCAGCCTCAAGCTCTTTCATGCGGGCACCATTGATGCGTCCATGCCACCATATTTGCTGCGCCATTTGTAAAATGATGCCGAGCTCATGCCATGTTCACGACAGAGCTCAGGAACGGGGATTACCCTCTCAACAATAACTCCCGGCAGCATAGCCAGAAGACCATGCCCATTGAAAATTAAAGCCGCCCAAATGGCCCGTTACATCGACCACTTCTCCGATGAAATAGAGGTTGGGATGATGTTTGCTGGCCATGGTTTTGGATGAAAGATGGTGGGTGTCCACACCGCCACGGGTCGCTTCAGCGGTTCGGTAACCTTCTGTTCCGCTTGGTTTTAATTGCCAACCGTGCATCTGTTGTGAAATTTTAATGATCGATGGATGGGAGAGTTGGCGTAATTCCATCTGCTCGGGAATATGACCCATGCTGATGAAGAGGTTGATGAGTCGTTTGGGCAGCAGGGTGGCCAAGTAGTTGTGAAGATGCTGTTTGCTATCACGAAGCTGTTCAAGGTTGTCTTGCAAATTTTGCCCTGGCAAGAGATCGATGGTGATAAAATCGCCGGGTTGCCAATAGGATGAAATTTGTAAAATGGCCGGCCCCGATAGCCCGCGGTGGGTGAAGAGCATTGCTTCGCAAAAATTGTGATTTTTGTAATGAACGGCGATGGGAATGGCGATGCCCGCCAATTGTTCCAATGCCAATTTTTCTTTGCCTGTGAAGGTGAGGGGCACCAGTGCTGCCGCCGTTTCTACACATGGAATATCAAACTGTTTGGCAATACGGTGCCCAAAAGGTGAAGCGCCAATTTTGGGCAGTGATAAACCGCCCGTGGCAATGACTAGGGCATGTGAATGAAAGCTTCCTTGATGACTCTTGATTTCAAAATGTGGATCATGGTATCGCACGGCATCGATGTGACATTGCAATTGAATCTCAACACCCAGTTGTTGGCATTGCTTGGCAAAGAGATCGATGATTTGCTGTGCCGAGTCATTGCAAAAAAGCTGACCATGATCCCGTTCATGGTATTCGATACCCGCTTGTGTGATAAAGTCGATAAAGTCGTAGGGGCTATAACCCGCCAACGCAGATTTTACAAAGTGAGGATTTTGGCAAAGGTAGTGGCTGGCATCGGTATGTAGATTGGTGAAATTGCAGCGCCCGCCACCCGAGATGCGAATCTTTTTCCCCAGTTGATCGTTGTGTTCGAGGATAAGAACCCGTTTGCCTCGTTTGGCAGCCGTGATGGCACACATCAATCCGGCCGCACCAGCACCGATAATACAGAGATCGTAACTCATTTGAGGCGGTCGGATATCAAGGTTATCGGTGTCTCATCTTATGAATGCGCAGTGCGACCATAGAGCGTATTGAATTGTTGCATGCGTTGCCACTGACTCTCTTTGGGCATTTGGCTCATGCGCCAGGACCAGTTCTTTTCGAGGGTTCCAGGGGTGTTGAAACGAGCCTCGCTGCCAAGTGCCAGCACATCTTGCATTGGTAAAATTGCCAGTTGAGAGACAGAAGCAAGGCACGCTTTGACCAACGGCCATGGCATCGGGTCATCAATCGGAGCATTGAGGTAGCGTAACATGTGTTCGCGTTCATGTTTGGGCGCAGATGTGTACCAGCCCAGTGATGTGTCATTGTCATGGGTCCCGGTATAACAGACGCTATCTTGGCGATGTTGATGCGGCAGGTAGGGGTTGTCAGCATTGCCCCCAAACGCAAATTGTAAAATTTTCATTCCAGGCAGTGCAAATTGGTTGCGCAGTGCATCCACCTCAGCGGTGATAATACCTAGATCTTCGGCAATTAATGGCAGTGAACCCAGGGCCTTTTCAATGGCGGATAAACATCGATCACCCGGCGCCTTGCGCCATTCACCAATGCGACCATCTTCGCTATGGCCAGGAATGGCCCAATAGGCTTCAAGCCCGCGGAAGTGGTCGATACGCATCATATGCATGCGTTGATATTGAACCTTGATGCGTTCAATCCACCACTGGAAATGATCAGCTTCCAACATATCCCAGCGATAGAGCGGATTGCCCCAACGCTGGCCGGTTTCGGAGAAGTAATCGGGCGGAACACCCGCGACTTCATCACATAACCCCTGTTTGTTGATGGTAAAATATTGTCGATTGACCCATGCATCGACAGAGTCATGGGCAACATAGATGGGGATATCACCAAAGAGCAATACCCCTTTGGCTTCCGCATACGCTTTAATTCGGCACCACTGGCGATCAAAGAGATACTGTTCAAAGAGTGTTTGTTGAATGAAGGTGTAGGAATCGGTCGTCGCTTGCGAGAGCGCTGTCGGGTGGCGATCACGAATATTTAATGGCCACTGCCACCATGGCTGTTGATGGTAAGTACGCTTGAGTGCAGAGAAGAGTGCATAATCATAAAGCCATGAATCTTGCGCCAATGAAAAGGCATCGACTGAGGCCAAAAGCGCCTCATCAGTTTTACATTGCTGCCAAAAGGCCGCTGCAGCAATCGCCCGAGCATCGGACATGGTGCACTCTTGCCTTAAGACCCGCTGATAATCAACTTCACTTAGCCACCCTTCGTTGAGACACTCACGCAGATCAATCAAGTCAGGATTGCCCGCCATCGATGAGAGCGATTCATAAGGTGAACCATGGGCATGGGTTGGGCCCAATGGCAGAAATTGCCAAACGGTAAAGCCACCAAGAACAAGACCATCAATGAATTGCAGCGCTTCAATGCCCAGCGAGCCTGTTTTTTGCGGGCTGGGTAAGGAGGTGATGTGCAGCAATAATCCCGATCGTCGTTGATGAAAGAGAGGATTGATCGGCGAACTCATGCGGTAGGCGTATTGCGACGCATGGTGCCGCCATCTTCTGCTGTGCCACCACCACTTGAAAGTTGCGCTTCAAGGGAGGCAGGGGTGTTGGCTCCCATAATAGTATAGAGTTTGCGTAGATGTTGCCGGTATAAATTATCGAAATCTTGCACAACATCCGAGGGGTTGTAGTCACCAAACCACCAACACCAATCAGAACCTTCACAAATGCGCAACTGCTCATCTGCGGCCTGGCGTTGTTGTTGCCCCATTTTAGGCCAACACTTTTCAAGCGAGGATTTGGCTTCGATCAGCAACTCCCAAGCGCGGGTTTTGGCATCGTCACCAATCCAGGTGGAGAGGTTGCCATAGACCCAAGAGCCTGCGACCACATGCGCCAAGGGGCGCATCGCCTTGGCATGATCGGCTAAATAAGCATCATAAGTGGTTAATTTGTAATGTTTGTCTTCGGAGATGCGGGTATAGAGTTCGGTTAAGAAAGGCAGTCCATTTTCATGGAAGTGTTCCCAGGCATTTTCCCCATCCATGATGATCGAGACGACGGGGGCTTGACACCCTTGGGTACGATGACGAATCCCTGAAAGTTCGTGCATGAAATGGTTGACCGCATCGGTGGTTTGCCAACGCGAATACTCAAATCCAATCAGATCAGAGAGGCGGTCATCGCGGAAGAAGCAGGGGAGCGTGTGGTCTCCACTGCCAACCTCCCATGGATGGTATAATCCTTGATCGTGATGTTCGCGTGGATTGTAGTGCAGTGAGTGGTGCAATACCGCTTCACCCGTTGCACACCACTTGAAGCCTGTCTCGGCAAGTAGTGCGACCGTCTCTTGCGAAACAGCCCCCTCTGCGGGCCAACATCCTGTGACGGGAACACCAAAGGTGCGTTCATGGGTGGTTTGTGCCAATTGAATATGGTTAATCGCCCGTGCCCGTCCATGGGGGTAGGAGGTTTCAGGAATATGTGCATCTGGAATGCGCTCTTGTGCACTGTGGAAATCGAGCATCAAAGGGATAATCGGGTGGGCATAAGGGGTGGTTGAAATCTCGATTTTTTTCTCTTGTTGCAGTTTGCGATACTTCTCTGGAATCTCTTTTAAAAGTTGCGAGATCAGCGTAATCAAATCAAAGCGATCTTGTTGGGTATAAAGCTCACCTTTTTGAATGAGACGACGGGCAATGAAATGGTGTTTACGCACTGTTTCACCAAGCCAGCCCAGGTGGTACCAAGTGACAAGATCGGCAAAGTATTGATTGCTTAAATAGTGGTGCGCGTTGTGTTGTTTGGTATGTTCTGCAATATGCCATAGCCGGCTAAATGCGGGATAACGATGCAAGTTGCGCTCGTGGTTAAGACGGAAACAACTCTTGAGAATCAAGGCTCTTTCATCAGTAGAGTAGAGGGTTTGATCATGGGCCAATGCCGCCAACAATGGATCGGGCATTTCATGTGTTTCTGGGGCAGATAGCCACGCATTCACACGATTGGCATAATCTTCGATCTGTACGGTTAACGAAGGGACAAAGTTGATCACAGCACGCGCGCCAGGGACTTGTTCGAGAATGTGTGCCATATCGGTATAGTCTTTCATGGCGTGCAAATAGACCCACGGTAAGTGGTATTGACCGCTGTCTGCTTCGCGATAAAAAGGTTGGTGCATATGCCAGTGAAAGATGATGTTTAAGGGTTGATTCATGGGCCTTCCTGTTTTCATTTTTTCAGATTTCTATATTGAGGCGTGCAAGCGTTACAGATTTGCATGGAGGGTTAAGCCAATGCAAATCTGCATTTTTCTTGCGAACTGTTTAGCTGAAACTGTGTAAGTTTAATCCAAACATTTCAGGGGTGACCAAAACAATGCCACCTTCTGAAACATAATAGCGTTTGGCATCTTCTTCTAGGTTTTCACCGATAATGGTGCCTTCTGGGATCACTGTTCCTTTATCGACAACACAGCGAGTCAAACGACAGTTTCGTTGAATCTCCACATCTGGCAAGATCACACTATCCGTCACTTTGGCGTAAGAGTGGACGCGAACATTGGAGAAGAGCAGCGATCGTTTGATGCAAGATCCCGTGATCAAACAGCCACCTGAAACCAAGGAATCGACAGCCATGCCGCGCCGTTCATCATTATCAAATACAAACTTGGCAGGGGGCAACTGCTCTTGGTGGGTCCAGATTGGCCACTCTTCATCATAAAGATTCAGTTCAGGTTCGAGGCCTGCAAGATCAATATTGGCGGACCAATAAGCATCAATGGTTCCTACATCGCGCCAATAGGCAGGGCCACCGGTGCTGGCATTGACAAATGGAAAGGCAAACGCATTGTCATTTAAAATGGCATGGGGAATCAAATCGTTACCAAAATCATGTGAGGAGTTGGGATTAGCGGCATCTTCTATTAAGCGTTGTTGCAGGTATTTTGCTGAGAAGACATAGATTCCCATTGAAGCGAGCGCTTGATTGGGATCATTCTCCATCGCTTTTGGATTTTTTGGTTTCTCTGCAAACTCTGTAATACGCCACTCACTGTCGGTGCTCATGACACCAAAAGCGCTGGCCTCTTTAATTGGAACAGGAATACAACCGACGGTAATGTCTGCTCCCATGGCAACATGGGCGGCGATCATTTTGCCGTAATCCATCTTATAGATATGGTCACCTGCAAGAATTAAAATGTATTCGGGATCATAGTGACGGAGAATATCGAGGTTTTGATAAACGGCATCGGCTGTGCCTTCATACCAACCTTCACCCAACCGTTGTTGTGCGGGGAGTGCTTCAACAAATTCACCAAATTGCCCGGAAAGAAAGGACCAACCGCGTTGCAGATGGCGTTGCAGTGAGTGAGATTTATATTGCGTAACGACCGAGATACGGCGAATGCCTGAGTTGAGGCAGTTGGAGAGTGGAAAGTCGATAATCCGAAACTTGCCACCAAAGGGGACTGCCGGTTTGGCACGCCATTCGGTCAGTGCTTTTAAGCGAGATCCTTTGCCGCCTGCTAAAACCATAGCAACAGTTTTTGCTGTCAGTTGGCTGATGTTTCGCTCAAGTGGTTGCCGCCTGTCAATGAAATTTTCATCTTCTGCTGCGACAGTTGGGTTTAAAGGATTCCTTCGCTCATTCATGTGTTGTTCGTGACTCATTGCTGACCCTCCAATCATTCATTGTAGAATTTCCATTCCCTTGCATGACGCTAGCGTAGCACGCAATTTTTTTTATCCAAAGGATTTTACATATTGTGATTCATATCACGGCTTATGGTTTTTAGAACGCGTAGTGCCATTCCGATGCAGGAATGGAAATAGGGAACAACTCTCCTTTGCAGATGCGTTCAAAAACGGCGCGTTTGCCATCGCCTGTCACGATGATCATGCGGTGTCGTGCGTGGTTGATCGACGCGTAGCCCAGTGAGACGCGTTCTGGCGGCGGTTTGGGGGCGTTGAAAACAGCAACGACTACCTGCTCTTTTTCAAGTAGCGCAGGGTTGTTGGGAAAAAGGCTGGCGGTATGACCATCTTCGCCCATGCCCAAAAGAACCAGATCAAAGGTGACGCCTTGTTCGATTAACTGATGCGCATAATTCTCGGCTGCGAATATGGCACCCCGTTCAGCGGCCATGGGATGAATGTTCTCTTTGGGGATGTCGATATGTTCAATGAGCGCATCCTTCGCCATAGTATCATTGCGCTCTGGATCGCCGATGGGCAAACAGCGCTCATCGCCAAACCATAGATGAATGTTTGACCAGTCGAGATCAGCATGGCGTAAGCGTTGATAACACACTTTAGGCGTAGTCCCCCCCGCCAGTGCGACATGAAAGCGGCCACGAGCCTCTATCGCTTGGGTCGCCATGGTGACGAAACGATCGACGATGGCATCCGCAAGCAGATCGCTGTTACCATGCGCGGTCATGGTGGTGTGTGGATCGAAGACGCTGTTCACTGCTCTTCATCATCTGCATGGCAATTGCGCCATGCACCGCAGCAATCATTGAGGAGTTCATCCATGCCGGGAATCTCCCATGTGCCGGCTTCATAAGTGGCAATATCTTGCTCTTTGGCCCATGCCTGCATGATCGGTTCAACAATTTTCCAACTCTCTTCCACTTCATCAGCGCGTGAAAAGAGGGCGGCTTCACCCAAAAGAACATCATGAAGCAGCGTTTCATACGCTTCTGGCATGCCTGCGCCTTCCATACTATAAAGGGCATTGAGTTTAAGTTGGCGCATGGCAGTCGATAGACCTGGTTGCTTGGCGGTCATGGAGAGTTGCATCCCCTCATCAGGCTGTAAGCGGAACACCAGTTCGTTTTGTGGCAACGATTGCTGGGCATTGTTCTTAAAGAGGTTTTGCGGTGGTGTTTTGAAGCGAATGCAGATTTCAGAGACCCGCGACGGTAGCCGTTTTCCGGTGCGTAAAACAAAGGGGACATTTTGCCAACGCCAGTTGTCGATATAAAATTTTACCGCCGCAAAGGTTTCAGTGCAGGAGTTGTGGGCAACATCCTCCTCCTCACGGTAGGCAGGCACCCGTTTTCCTTCAACCTTTCCATCGCTGTATTGGGCGCGTACACAATTATTTTGAAGATCATCCTCAGTAAAGGGGCGAATGGCACGCAATACTTTCATCTTTTCCGTACGCACATCATCGGCATGCAGAGAGACAGGAGGTTCCATCGCCACCAAGGTCATCACCTGCATCAGATGGCTTTGGATCATATCGCGCAGCGCGCCTGATGTTTCATAATAGCCAGCGCGATAACCAATGCCCAAGGTTTCTGAAACAGAAATTTGCACATGATCGATATAGTTACGGTTCCAAAGCGGCTCCAAGACACTGTTGGCGAAGCGGAATACCATCAAGTTCTGCACGGCCTCTTTACCAAGGTAGTGGTCTATTCGGTAAATTTGCGACTCTTTGAAATAGGTCTGAAATTCGCTGTTGAGTTGATGGGCCGAGTGGTAGTCCATGCCGAATGGCTTTTCAACGACAATACGGCGAAAGCCTGCGTCCTCATTGGATAGCCCTGCATCATGCAGGTTTTTGCATACCGTCGCATACCACGAGGGAGGAATCGCCAGGTAGAAGAGGACATTGGTTTTACCATCTTCAGCGGCGTGCAAGGTTTTGATCAATTCCTGGTAAAGTTGCGGATCACTTAGATCGCCACGGACAAAATTGAGTTTTTTGTTGATCGCTTGCCACGAGGGCGGGTTGAGTACCGCATCAGGGAAGTATTGCAGCAGTTGATCATGCACATAGTTGACCCAGTGCGACTGTTTCCACTGCTCGCGTGAGACGCCAATAATGCGCGAATGGGGGCCAAGAAGATTCCAGCGGTGCATGTGCGCCAATGCTGGTAACAGTTTGCGTTTGGTCAAATCGCCTGAGGCTCCAAAAATGACGATATTGGCGGGTTCTGGAATTTCCCCTCCGACCAAACAAGCGTAGGGAGCTTTTTCCAAAGAAGGTTCTTGGTTGATGATGTCATGATGGTTCATGATGCAAGGTCCTCATTGGCAGCCTTAATCGCATGGCCACCAAACCCTGCGCGTTGTGCATTGAGTATTTTTCCTGCAAAGGTATCGCGCTGACGGCTACGGAAACGCATTTGTAATGCCAGTGTGAGTACGGGTGTTGGGATGCCAAGATCGATGGCTTCATTGACCGTCCAACGGCCTTCACCCGAATCATCGACCCAATCTGAAAGGGATTCGAGATTCCCATCGCGTTCAAGCGCATCGCCGGTTAAGTCCAATAGCCAGGAGCTGACCACCGAGCCATGTTGCCAAACGCGAGAGATTTGATGCATGTTGAGTGCAAACTCCTCTTTGGCTTGCATCAACTCAAACCCTTCGGCAAACGCTTGCATCATGCCATACTCAATGCCGTTATGAACCATCTTAACGAAGTGACCGGAGCCTACGGGGCCCATGTGTCCCCAGCCTTTGCCATTGTCTGAGGCTAACGATGTCAGTGCTGGGGCAAGGCGATCAATCGCCTCTTTTTCACCACCGATCATGAGCGAATAACCATTTTGCAAGCCCCAAACGCCGCCAGAAGTTCCGCAATCGGCAAATAAAACACCTTGTTCAGCAAGGCGTGCACCGCGTGTTTGACCCTCTTTGTAGTTGGAGTTTCCACCGTCGATGATCAAGTCTCCCGCTTCAAGGCCTGCTTGCAATAGTGCGTCAATGGTAGAATCAACAAATTGATGCGGCAGCATGATCCAGATTGAACGCGGGATCGGGAGCTGGTGAATAAGATCTTGCAATGATTCAGCGGCAACAGTGTGTGGAAGTTCATTTGCAAGTGTTTGGGTTAAGCCTTGATCGACATCATACACGACTACCTCATGGGCGGCTCCTGTTAATCGTTTTACCATATTGCCGCCCATGCGACCCAAACCAATCATGGCCAATTTCATAATGACTCCTTTAATGTACTTAAATTATTTATGTATTGGGCGCGTATGCTAGTGAGATGATGTGACATAGAGAATAAAAAACAAGGTTGAGTCCCAATCGTGCTGTAAATTCAGATTGGGACTCAACCTGGATTTGGCAACACAACCTCGGTGCAGTTATCTCAGACCAGCCATGGCCAGATAAAGATTTAGGAAGCTGCTTGAACAACATTGGCAATGCCCAACCAGCACTGCGCCAGGATGCTCGCTATAAAAAGCTACAGGATTATTTGCAAAGAAGACATTACCCGAATACCTGAAGCTGCGAGCTTAAATTCGCTAAATGATGACTATGCAACAGCCTTACATGAGTTGGTCCACTGATCCGGGAATGAGGTGCGCCTTAATCGAAACTTTGAGGAGAGCAAACGCTGGGGGGAGATCACTGCTGCAATAGACCTTGACAATAACCCTAGAAAGCATGAATTTTTGCTTGCATATATCTGGGAGGTATTATGACCATTCGCATTCAGCCAACGACACCATTCAACGATCAAAAGCCTGGAACTTCAGGATTAAGAAAGAAGGTCAAGGTATTTCAAGAACCCGGTTATTTAGAAAATTTTGTACAAGCGTGCTTTGATGTGGTGGGCGTGCCCAGTGGTCAAACCCTTGTTGTTGGTGGGGATGGGCGCTTTTTTAATGATTGTGCCATTCAGACCATTTTGAAGATGGCGGCTGCCAATGGAGTTACCAAGGTCTTGGTGGGGCAGCATGGTATTTTATCCACCCCTGCGACCTCATGTGTGATTCGCAAATATCAAGCGATGGGTGGTTTTATTCTCTCTGCCAGCCATAACCCTGCGGGTCCTGATGAAGATTTTGGCATTAAATATAATGTATCCAACGGAGGTCCTGCACCGGAAGGTGTGACCAATGCGGTATTTGCACAAACATTGGCCATGGATCACTATAAAATTGTCGATAGTGCGGACATCGATCTCTCCGTGATAGGCGAAACACAAGTGGGCGATATGTTGGTTTCGATCATTGATTCTGTGGCAGATTATGCTGAGTTAATGCAGTCATTGTTTGATTTTTCTGCGATTCGTCAACTACTATCGTCTGAATTTCGCATGGTTTTTGATGCGATGCACGCGGTGACAGGGCCTTATGCGAAAGTTATTCTGGAAGAGATGCTTGGTGCCCCCCAAGGTACGGTGATCAATGGTATTCCCTTAAGCGATTTTGGCGGGGGGCATCCCGATCCCAATTTAACCTATGCCGATGCGTTGGTCGAAATTATGTATGGTGACAATGCGCCTGATTTTGGCGCAGCTTCCGATGGTGATGGCGATCGTAATATGATTTTGGGCAATCACTTTTTTGTCAATCCGAGTGATTCGTTGGCTCTTATTGCCGCCAATGCCCATTTTGTCCCTGCCTATGCCAAGGGCTTAACGGGTGTAGCGCGCTCCATGCCAACCAGCGGGGCCGTGGATCGGGTGGCAGAAGCGATGGGTATCGATTGCTACGAGACCCCTACAGGGTGGAAATTCTTTGGTAATTTGATGGATGCTGGCAAGGTGGTGCTGTGCGGGGAAGAGTCCTTTGGTACAGGTTCCAACCATGTGCGTGAAAAAGATGGTTTGTGGGCGGTGCTTTTCTGGCTAAATGTTTTGGCGGCGAGAAAGGGCGAGTCTGTTGAGTCAATTGTGCTTCATCATTGGCAGCAATATGGGCGCAATGTTTACTCTCGTCATGATTATGAAGGGGTTGATGCAACGGCGGCAGCGCAGGTGATGGATCATGTGCGGAGTTATTTTGAGCGTGATCTGCAAATGCCGCGTTTGGCCAATCGTTTAGTCAGTTTGTGGGATGATTTTGCCTATAGTGATCCTGTCGATGGCTCTGAAACAACGGGGCAGGGTTTGCGAGTTCTTTTTGAGGATGGATCGCGGATCGTTTTTCGACTCTCCGGGACAGGGACGCAAGGAGCGACCATTCGCATCTATTTGGAATCGTTTGAGGCGGACAGCGCCAAGCATTGTATTGATGCACAAATTCTATTGGCTGATCTTATTGCAGCGAGCCATGAGATTTCAAATCTGCCACAATTGACAGGTCGAGATGAACCTACTGTGATTACTTGATCGCGTGTGATGGGATCAACTTAAAACAGTGCCAATGGAATCATGGAGCCACATCGTATAAATAAATGGTTGTGGTTGATGAAAAAGGTGGGTTTGTTGGTTGATCACTGATAGTGTGCAATAGATGAATCTTCAAAATATGTGCAATAACAAGAAGAGCAGGAAGGGGTTTTATATGAAATTGACGACACCAGCGTATCAAATCATGGAAGCGAGGTCGCACGACCCTTTTTCTTTCCTGGGGCGACATCTTGATGATGCCAAGCGTTTGGTGGTGCGCGCCTTCAAACCACGCGCAGAAAAGATGTGGTTGTTAGTCGCAGGTCAAAAAGCAAAACCGATGATGCGGGTTGAGGGCACTGATTTTTTTGAGGTGTCGTGGAACAGTGGTGATTTTGAGACCGCTTATCAATTTCGTATTGAAGATAAAGAGGGCCATCAGTGGCAAGAGGATGATGCTTACCGCTTCGCTCCGCTCTTGGGAGAGTTGGATCTTCACTTGATTGCTGAGGGAAACCACTATCAAAAATACCATCTCATGGGCGCACATGTGCGTGAATGTGAAGGCGTCTCAGGGGTGAGTTTTGCGGTGTGGGCACCGTCAGCTGAACGGGTCAGTGTGGTCGGAAACTTTAACCATTGGGATGGCCGTGAGCATGGCATGCGCGTGCGCGGAAGTTCGGGTATTTGGGAGTTGTTTATCCCGGGACTGTGCGCAGGTGAAACCTATAAATATGAGATTCGTGCACAAAATGGCGATGTGTTTGAAAAGACTGACCCCTATGCGCAACAGATGGAACTTCGTCCGGCAACTGCGAGTGTAGTATGTCATTCCGCTGGCTATGCGTGGGGCGATGAGGCCTGGCTTGACGAACGCCCCAAGCGGCAGGCTCCCGATCAGCCGATGTCGATTTATGAACTTCATTTGGGTTCGTGGCGCAGAGGTGATGACACTTATCTCAATTATCGTGATCTCGCGCATCAATTGGTCGATTACTGCCGCTGGATGGGATATACCCATATTGAATTAATGCCCGTGACAGAACACCCCTTTGATGGCTCTTGGGGCTATCAAGCGGTAGGTTATTTTGCCCCAACAAGTCGTTTTGGAACCCCCGATGATTTCCGTTATTTTGTCGATTACTGCCATCGACATGGCCTCGGCGTATTTTTGGATTGGGTGCCTGCCCATTTTCCTAAAGATGCGCATGGGTTGGCCCGTTTTGATGGAACGGCACTGTATGAACATGAAGATCCAAGGTTAGGTGAGCACCGTGATTGGGGCACTTATATTTTTAACTTTGGTCGCAATGAGGTGCGTAACTTTTTGATTGCCTCAGCACTTTTTTGGCTTGATGAGTACCATATTGATGGTCTGCGTGTTGATGCGGTGGCTTCGATGCTCTATCTCGATTATTCGCGCAATGATGGTGAATGGTTACCCAATCAATATGGTGGGCGTGAAAATTTAGAGGCGGTTGAATTTTTAAAACAATTTAACTGCCTGGTTCACGAACGCTTCCCTGGGGCAGTAACCATGGCTGAAGAGTCTACCTCGTGGCCAATGGTCTCCCGCCCGACCTATTTGGGGGGGCTTGGCTTTACCATGAAGTGGAACATGGGCTGGATGAATGACACCCTCTCTTATTTTGAGAATAATCCGATTCATCGCTCTTATCACCACCATCAACTTACATTTTCAATGATGTATGCCTTCACTGAAAACTTTGTCTTGCCCTTCTCCCATGATGAAGTGGTGCATGGCAAACGCTCTATGCTTGAAAAGATGCCAGGCGATGATTGGCAGAAATTTGCCAATTTGCGGTTGCTCTATGCCTACATGTTTATGCACCCCGGTAAAAAATTGCAATTCATGGGGGATGAGTTTGGGCAGCGCACCGAGTGGAACTACGACAGTGAACTGCCGTGGGCGGAGAGCGAATTGGAATCGCATCGTGGATTGCAAACCTTGGTGCGTGATCTTAACCATCTCTATGGTGAGATTCCGGCCCTGCATGCCTATGACTTTGATTCACAAGGCTTTGAGTGGATTGATTGCAATGATACCGAACAATCGGTGATGAGTTTTAGACGCAAAGATGGTCAAGGTCATGAGGTGGTGGTGATATTAAATCTTACACCTGTGCCACGATTTGGTTATCGTTTGGGCGTTCCTTGTCACGGATATTATGAAGAGATTCTTAATACCGATGCCGCCATGTATGGAGGATCCAATGTTGGTAATGGTGGGGGGCAGCATACCGAACCGTTGGGATGGATGGGGTTACCTGCATCTGTTGTGCTCACCTTGCCACCCTTGGCTTGTATAGGTTTATTGCGTAGCCATGAATGAAGTGAGGATGGGGTCGCTTTGAAGAAAGTGATGCAGGACTGACAACCTATACCATAGAATTTTTGTATCGACAGGGATATTTTTTGAATCACTATTTTTTATTGGAAATGCCAACGGGAATGGTTCTGAATCAGCAGTACCATCCGTTTTTCGTCTTTCTTTCACTGTTGGTAATGGTTTTTTCCGCCTATACAACGATTCGCCTTTTGGTTCATTTGCGTTTTGATTATTTGAGCCAGGCCGAATCGCGTTGGTGGTGGCTTGTTGCCTCGTTTGCATTGGGCGGTGGCATTTTTGCTATGCATTTTGTGGCGATGTTGGCTTTCTCGATCGCTGTGAAAATCAGCTATGATTTGGGTCTAACACTGTTGTCGATGTTGGTCATTGTTGTCGTTTCTGCGTATCTGTTACGCCAAGTGCAGAAGCCTGTGCTTTCCCATTTTCAATTGGCGATCTCTTCTGTTTTGGTAGGGCTTGGTATTTCATCGATGCACTACCTGGGCATGGAGGCGGTTATTGCTTCCGCATTGATGTTGTATCAGCCGATCTATTGGATCGCCTCCATTGTTATTGCGGTTGTCGTTTCAGCGGTTGCGATTGTACTTTTACGCTACACACTGGATGAACAAAAGAAGCTATCGAAAATAAAGAAAATGAGTATTGCGCTGTTGATCGCCATTGGCGCTGCAACGATTCATTACTCAGGAATGGTCGCTACGGTATTTTATAGCGGTGGTGTTTGTGGGAGCCATCATATCATCTTCGATATTGAGATGGACGCCAGTGACTTGGCCATTTTGGTCGTATTGATTGCAATAACATTGTTAGCGATTGCGTTGGTTATTTCCGTGGTGATTGAGAAGTTCCATTTTCTTTTGGGTGAAAACAGTCGTGTCATTGAAGATCTTGTTTTTGCGCGAACGATGGAGATTCATCAGGCAAAACTTGAAACCGATTTAATTTTAGACTCGATGAATGAAGGGGTTGTATTGCTTGATGCGCAGGCGGTGATGAAGCGCGTCAATCAAAGTATTTGTGATCTTCTAGGATATGATGCATCCGAGTTGATCGATCAACCCGTCAGCCTGCTGTTTGCTGATGCGGGTGAAGATGACCATTTTCTTGAACGAAAAGTTTTACCGTTAGTGAATAGCAAATTACAACTGGCTTTCAACTATCAGAATAAGCAATTTTTTGAGAATATTGAGCAGGCGCCTATGGCGGTACTGATTGTCGATGCACATGGGCACATTATTAGCTTTAATCCCAAGGCGGCAGCACTTTTTGGTTACGCTAAACGCGAGGTATTGTATCAATCGGTTCATCATCTTGTTCCATTTCATCTACGCAAAGGGCATGAAGATTCATTGAAAGAATTTATGCACAGCGCGCGCATAACAAAGGGAGCACGGCTTCATCATCTGGGCGAAGCAAGAGTGCTTGAAGCGTTGCATCAAAATGGTTCAACCTTTCAAGTGGAGATTGCTTTGTTGCCTTTTTTAATGGCGGATACCTCTTGCGTTGTTGCTGCTCTTCGCGATGTAGAGCATGATGCCAGTTGGGATAACCTTATGAAAGAGAGTGCCTTTGGTGAGATGATTACAGAATCCAACGATGAGTTTGCATCGATGGTCGAACTGCAGAGAAAAGATGGCCAACAGTGTAATGTTCTGATTTCTGGAACTTCAACGCTTGATGAAGCGGCGCAAATTACAGGTGCAGTATTGGTTTTTAATGATATCAGTAAGTATTTGCAAGCGATCAAAGAGGTTGAGAAGGCTGAAATGAATGTGTTGGCCGAACAACAAAAGCGGTTGGAATCCTTGGGGTTGATGGCGAGTAGTGTCGCCCATGATTTTAACAACTTGCTTACACCGATTATTGGCCATGTTGAAATGGTGATGAGCTCGATGCCGGAAGAGTCTCGTAACTACATTTCACTTCAGAATGCACTGGATGCCGCATTTCAGGCAGCGCGTTTGTCCAAACAGATGCTAAGTTATTCGGGTTCGGGGCGAATGAGTTCCACCACCATGGATGTCGGCACATTGATTAAAGGAATGCAGTCAGTGTTGGTTAGCTCGATTGCACCGCATGTGAATTTGCAATTTAATTATTTGGATCAGCAATTGTTGATTGCGATCGATGTTTCCGAGGTTGAACAGGTGTTACTTAATATGGTGATCAATGCCTCTGATGCGATGAATGGTCGCCCTGGTGATGTTCGCGTATTTGAAATTTTCCAAGAGATCGATCAATCATTTTTAATGAATCCTCATACCTACAGTAAACCAGAGGCTGTTCCTGGTCTTTATATTGGCTTCCGTGTGCAAGATAATGGCTGTGGTATGTCCGAAGAGGTGCAGCGTCAAATTTTTGATCCATTTTTTACCACTAAATTTACAGGACGAGGTTTGGGCATGTCAGCGGCCCTTGGGGTGGTTTATTCCAATAAAGGGGTGCTGCACATTGATTCAAAAGTAGGGGTCGGAACAACCTTTACGGTGCTTTTCCCCAAGAGTGAAATGGAAGTCGCAACGCTTCAGCAGCCGCATTCGGAAGAGAAGAGTGCATCCAAAATACAGGCGATTTTCCAAGGCAAAACGATTTTGATTATTGATGATGATGATCTGGTGCGATTAACGCTACAAGCGCGTCTTGATTCATTGGGGTGTGATGTCTTGCACGCCTGTGATGGTCAAGAGGGACTCGCAGTTTATCGAGAACATCAAACCAATATTGATGCCATCATTTTGGATATGACGATGCCCGTCATGGATGGCAGTGTTTGCTTTAAAGAGCTTCAGTCAATTGATCCTAAAGTGAAAGTTATACTCTCATCGGGTTATGCGGATGAGGATTTGTTGGCAAGTTTCGAAGGAAATCCTCCTGCTGCGACGCTTGAGAAACCCTATGATATGAAAAAGTTGAAGGTGACGCTGGCGCGGATATTGCTTTTGAAACAGGGCTAATCGATGAATGAGGAAAAGAAAAAAATGTGATTTTTCCTGTTCTCACAAAACCAATCACTTGCAGCTTATGGTTTTAGCAGGTCATCCATGGCCTGCACGGATACTCTGACTGATTCAGAATATCCTTAAAAGTGATTGCGTCGCTCACGCAAATGGGTGAAAACATCCTCTGAGCGTGCGGTGCATGTGGGAGGAAAGTTGAGCTGATTTTCTCTTGTATAATCTTGGCAAAATTCTTTCTCCATGGGCCAAAGAAAAGGGTTGGTTGCGATCTCCATGCCGACAGTGGTTGGAATAGTTGGTAAATCTTGTGCGCGCCGTGCTTGATCGTATGCGGTGCGGACGGTGAGGGCTTGTAGATTAGGACGAATGGCATTGGCAAAAGCGAGATTGGCCAGCGTATATTCATGGGCGCAATAAATGCTGGTTTTGGGATCCAGGGCAGTTATTTTTTGCAGTGAATGCCACATTTCAGTACAGGTTCCTTCAAAAACTCGACCGCAGCCGGCACCAAAAATAAGGTCGCCACAAAAGAGCGCATCGTCAATCTGCAAAACAATATGTCCATGTGTATGCCCTGGGGTTGCAATGATTTGCGCGGGTAAGCCGCCGATCATCACTTGCGCTGAAGCTTCAACAAAAACATCAATGGCAGGAATACGCGCCGCATCATGTTTGTACCCGACAACGCTGCAGTGGTAGCGCTCTTTTAAAGGAATATTGCCATCGGTGTGATCCCAGTGGTGATGGGTGTTAAATATATGGGTGGGTATGATGCCCAACGGTTCGCAGGCATTGATTACGCATTGGGCCTCGCCAGGATCAATAATAAGGGTCGTTGGATCCCCCACCAGGGTGCTGCGAACCATGTAGATATAGTTATCCCTTAAGGCGGGGATTTGGTAGAGTTCAAACGATGGGTGATGGTATGTCCACATGCTGCGAGCGTATCTCCATCCATTGTAAAAACCAAATAAGAATGGAGAAGTTCACCATGTCCCACGGATCAAGCAAGACTGTCATTACTGCCATTGCCGGAAATTTTATTGTGACCATCGCAAAGTTTATTGGTTTTTCACTCTCGGGTTCAAGCGCGTTGTTGGCGGAAGCTGTTCACTCCTTGGCAGACACTTCCAATCAGGCGCTACTCTATTTGGGGCTGCGGCGATCATTGCGTCAGGCCGATACAGACCATCACTTTGGCTATGGTCAGGAACAATATTTCTGGAATCTGGTCTCAGCGGTGACGATCTTTTTTATTGGCTGTGTCTATACGGTGATGCATGCCGTAGATCAGGTGCAACATGGCCATGACCCCCAGCTATCGTTGGTTGCTTTTGCGATTTTAGGTGTCGCTTTTTTGGTTGAAGGTTACTCATTTTTTGTGGCCCTGATGGAGTTTACACGGCAGAGAAAAGAGGCGGGAAAAACATTTAAGGCCTATTTTGTGGAGACGCGCGACCCAACGACACTGGCAGTTTTAATTGAAGATTCGGTGGCGATGTTGGGCTTGGTGTTGGCGCTGGTGGGGATGGGCATGTCGATGTGGTTAGGGTCGGGGATTTTTGATGGTATTGCTGCAATATGCATCGGCTTGCTGATGGGATTTTTGGCGGTATTTTTGGCAATGGTGAACCGTAAGTATCTATTGAATCGGTCGGATGACCATCTAACAGAAATTGCGACCCGCGTGTGGGCCAATGATAAGCGGGTTCAAGGCGTGCATCGTTTAAATAGCATTGTTTTATCACCCACTGAGAGTGTGTTGATGGTCGAGTTGGAGTTGCGCGAAGAGGCGATGTTTGCCGATATGAGCGCACAAGAGGTGGAGCGTGCTGTGCTCTTTATGCGCAAGTTGAACAGTGCGCGGCAAGATCTGGAAGATAATGTGATGCGAGAAGCGCCTTCCGCAAAACATATTTTTGTCGAGTTTACTTTACCCAAGCATGTTGAATAAGGGTGACGGAGAAGGTTTGCGCTTGATCACAAGGGCGATGCGTCTTCGTTGCGTTGCTGTTCTAGCCAACCTTCAATCAATGCCCGCATTTCATTAAGCCGATTTTGACAAGGCGCCTCAAAACGCATCACCAAGGCAGCTTGGGTATTGGAGGCACGCAGCAGTGCCCAGCCATCCTCAAACTCCAAGCGCATTCCATCGATGATAATCATGGTGTAACCGGCCGCTGAAAAATAGTTTTTGGCCTCTTCAACGCGTTGAAATTTTATCGCATCGGGGCATGCAATACGAATCTCGGGGGTGATGATCGAGAAGGGAACATCGTTCAATAAGTTTGCCAGCGGTTCATCTTGCGCTGCGAGTAATTGCAAAATACGCGCCCCTGCATAGGTGGCATCATCAAAACCAAAATAGCGATCAGCAAAGAAGATGTGACCACTCATTTCCCCCGCCAGCAGTGCGCCGGTCGCACGCATTTTAGCTTTGATGGGAGAGTGCCCAGTTTCTCCCATGATGGCATTCCCACCAGCTGCGCGAATGCCATCATACATGTGCATAGAAGATTTGATTTCAGAAATAATGGTGGCGCCAGGATGGTGGGTAAGAAGTTCCTTTGCGAGAAGAAGCAAGAGCATATCGCCCCAAATGATTTTTCCCTGATGGTTCACAACACCAATACGATCACCATCGCCATCAAAGGCGATACCAAGATCAGCATTCCTTTTCATGACGGTTGTGGCGAGATCCTTCATGTTCTCTTCCACAGTTGGATCAGGATGATGGTTGGGGAAATGACCATTCGGTTCACAAAAGAGTTCAGTCACCTCACACCCCATGGCGCGATAGAGAGGGGCGGCAATGACGCCTGCGGGGCCATTTCCTGCATCAATCACCACGCGAAGAGGTCTTCGCAATGGACAATCTTGTTGGACAAAGGTGATATAATCATGGGTGACATCGATGGTTTGATAGTGCCCCGTGCGATTGCTTTTTTCTGTTTCTGAAGGTTCGTCAGCGAGCATGATGATTTGGTTCTTTAAGGTTTGTAAGATTTCACCATGCAAACTATTGCGCCCAACCATCATTTTAAAGCCGTTATCAGCGCCAGGGTTATGGCTGGCCGTTACTTCAATGCATCCCGCAGCTTCAAGGTGGTAGGTAGCGTAGTAGGCCAGTGGTGTTGGCACCACCCCTAAGTCGAGCACATCCAAACCTGATTCACGCAATCCTTTGATCAAAGCTGCTTGCAAATGCGGACCCGATAAGCGCACATCACGACCGACAATGACAGGACGGGTTTCACCCTCAGGAAGTAGTGTCATAAAGACTTTTCCCAATGCATAGGCGAGCTGTTCGCTAATTTCATCATCAGCAACGCCGCGAATATCATATTCACGAAACACATGATGGGGGAAATCTTTCCAGACCATGATTCATCCTTTGCTCAAATTTCAAGTCGAAGGGGAAATTATAAATAAAAGGGGGAGATTTGCATCTGTAACCTTGCCTTGACTACCTTGTCACCTATCCTACGCCCATGTCGACTGCATCCCTTAACCCCGAACAATATCAAGCGGTTTTTCACCGTGGTAGCCCACTGCTTGTGCTTGCAGGTGCAGGTTCTGGAAAAACACGCGTGATTACTGAGCGTATTGCCGCATTGGTTGAGCGCGATGTTCCTGAAGATGCCATTACCGCTGTAACCTTTACCAACAAAGCGGCCAAGGAGATGCGCGAGCGTCTCGAGAAACGGCTGGGTGAACGCACCAAACGGCTACGAATTTGCACTTTCCACGCCTTTGGTCTCGCGGTGGTGCGTGAAGATGCCGATCGGGTGGGACGCAAAGCCAATGTTTCGATCTTTTCAGGCGCCGAGCAGCGCTCTGCGGTGCGCAGTGTGTTGGGGGATCTTAAACTCCCTACCGATGCGGATCAGGTGGAACGGGTGATTTCACGGCTCTCTTCGAGTAAGAATGAGTTAATGGCGGATGATGCTTCCATTTTAGCCATTCGAGAACATTACGATGCGCTACTACAACGCATGAATGCGGTGGACTTTGATGATCTGATGATTTTACCGATTAAGATGATGCGTGAACATACCGATGTTCGTGCCAAATGGCAGGGGAAAACCCGTCATATGTTAGTTGATGAGTATCAAGATTCGAGTCGTATTCAGTATGAGATGATCCGTTTATTGGTGCCAGATACGGGGAACTTAACGGTGGTGGGGGATGATGATCAGTCGATCTATGGTTGGCGCGGGGCGGATATTCGCAACCTCTTTCAACTGGATCGTGATTACCCGACCTTGACAGTGATTCGTCTTGAAGAAAATTATCGCTCAACCGCCCATATTTTACACGCTTCCAACAGTTTGATTGCGAAAAATTCCGAACGCATGGGTAAAACGCTGCGCTCCAATTTGGGTGCGGGTAAACCAATTCGTGTATGGGAGGTTGAGACTGCCGAAGATGAGGCGGAGCGGGTTGCGGCCGATATTAAGGCGCAGTTTGCCAGTTCGCGCGAGTTGCATTGGGATGGTTTCTGCATTCTTTATCGTGCCAGTTACCAATCGCGTCCCATTGAGATGGCGTTGCGTACAGCAGGGGTTCCGTATCATGTGAGCGGCGGTTTGTCGTTTTTTGATCGTGCTGAGATTCAAGATGTGCTCTCTTACATGCGTTTGATGTTAAATCCTGATGATGATATGGCGTTTATGCGTGCCATCTCTCGGCCACGGCGCGGTGTCGGCGCCAAAGCATTGGGTGATTTAGGTGATTTTGCACAAGAGCATGGCATGTCACTGCTGGTGGCTTGTTCCAATGACGAACTCGAACATAAATTGCTGCCGACGCTGCGGCAGTTTTCAGACCTGATCTCAAGCCTGGATCACATGTTTAAACATTCAGAACCGGATGATGCCTTTGATACGCTGCTCGATATGTCGCTGCTTGAGGTGGCGATTGAAAAAGAGTCCGCTGATGAGGATGAGTACAATCGCCGCATGGGCAATATCCATGAACTGCGTCGTTGGTGGTTGCGGCATACGGACAATGGCGGAAATTTATCTGAGTTTTTACAACTGATCTTCTTGCTCGCCGATCAGGAGAATGAGCCCGATGGGCAGGTGCGTTTGATGACCGTACATGCGGCCAAGGGGCTTGAATTTGATCATGTTTATATCATCGGCATGGAGGAAGGGGGCTTTCCCCATCAATCAGCTTTAGATGAAAATCGTTTGGAAGAGGAGCGCCGCTTGATGTATGTGGCGATGACGCGGGCCCGTTTTCGCTTAACGCTGAGCCGTGCCAAATCACGCAAACGCTTTGGTCAGATCGAGAAACGGGCCGCCTCACCATTTTTGCTTGAGCCCGATCAGGAAAATCTGCGCTGGGTCGATCGAGATATCGATTCTGAAGATGCCAAGGAGGAGGTCGAATCGCACATGGAGGCGATTCGGAAGGCTTTGGGATTATAATTCATTGGCTCTATGGGTGGTTTGGACATTTTGCTCCTTTATGCCTACCATGGGCTGCAATTTTTAGTTGTGAAGATAGGGCTTGTGTTGATTTTTCTGAAGAGTGACAAAAAAGGAATCACGCACTTGCAATAGACATTTTACCCGTATGAATAACCTTAAACAAGGATGGACGAACCCACTTATGACTCAATCAACAACCGATACATTTAATGCCAGATCAACCTTGGTGATCAATGATAAAGAGTATGCTTATTATGCCCTTGAAGCGGTAGGCGATGTTTCGCATCTGCCATATTCGATGAAAATTTTGCTTGAAAACTTATTGCGTCGTGAAGATGGCGGTGTGGTTACTGCGGAAGATGTTCGTTTGATTGCCAACTGGGATGCGCAAGCCGAGCCCAATCACGAAATTGCCTACATGCCGGCGCGCGTCTTGATGCAAGATTTTACTGGCGTGCCTGCGGTTGTTGATTTGGCAGCCATGCGCGATGCGGTGATTGCACTCGGTGGCGATGCCAGCAAGATTAATCCACTCATTCCTGCGGAGTTGGTGATTGACCATTCGGTGCAAGTGGATGCTTTTGGTTCTGATGAAGCCTTTGCGATCAATGCGGATCTGGAGTTTGAGCGCAATGAAGAGCGTTATGGCTTCTTGAAATGGGGACAGCAAGCCTTTGATAATTTCAAGGTTGTTCCGCCGGATATGGGGATTGTTCATCAGGTTAACCTTGAAAATTTGGCGCGTACCGTCTTTGTTGATAAGGCTGGGGTTGCCTACCCTGATACCTTGGTTGGAACCGATTCACACACCACTATGATCAATGGTCTTGGCGTGTTGGGTTGGGGTGTAGGCGGCATTGAAGCGGAAGCGGCGATGCTCGGGCAGCCCATTTCGATGTTGGTTCCTAAAGTCGTTGGTTTTGAACTCACCGGTATCCTTCCTGAAGGAACAACCGCAACGGACCTGGTTTTGGTGATTGTGGAGCGTTTACGCAAGCACGGCGTTGTTGGTAAATTCGTTGAATTCTATGGTAGTGCGCTTGATGCACTCCCATTGGCGGATCGTGCAACCATTGCCAACATGGCGCCTGAATATGGGGCAACTTGTGGGATTTTCCCGATTGATGAAGAGACTTTGAACTACTTGCGTTTGTCTGGGCGATCGGATGAAGAGATTGATTTGGTTGAGTATTACGCCAAAGCGCAAGGGATGTTCCGCCATGATGGTCAACCTGTCGCGATGTACAGTGAAACACTTTCACTTGATATTTCCACGGTTGTTCCCTCAATATCGGGGCCAAAGCGTCCACAAGATCGTATCGCATTGCGTGAGGCGCAATCAGCATTTTCAAGCAGTGTGCAAGCGATCAGTGCAGAAGCCAAATTGAACTCTAAACCCGTCACGACAACCATCAACGGTCAAGAGGTGACCATTAAAAATGGTGCTGTGGTGATTGCTGCGATTACCTCTTGTACCAATACCTCCAATCCATCGGTGATGCTTGGCGCAGGATTGGTGGCGAAAAAAGCAGCAGCACTTGGCTTGCAAGTGATGCCTTGGGTCAAGACCTCTCTGGGGCCTGGTTCTCAAGTAGTCACGGAATACCTGCAAGCAGCTGGCTTGATCGAACCGCTCAAAGCGATGGGATTTCATGTGGTTGGTTATGGCTGCACCACTTGCATTGGCAATTCTGGGCCTTTGCCAAGTGAGGTTTCACAAGCGATTGCTGAAGGAGAGCTGGCGGTTTGCTCAGTGCTTTCAGGCAATCGAAATTTTGAAGGGCGCGTACATGCTGAAGTGCGTATGAACTTTTTGGCAAGTCCGCCGTTGGTGGTTGCGTATGCCATTGCAGGCACCATGGATATTGATCTTGTCAATGCAGCGATTGCACAGACACCCGAAGGAAAAGATGTTTACCTTCGTGATATCTGGCCAAGCCAGGCAGAAGTGGCTGAAGCGATGCAGTGCCTTAATGCGGCGCAATTTAATAAAGCCTATGCTGCTGTTTTTGCAGGGGATGAGAAATGGCAAGCGATGCATGCACCGGAAGGGGCCCATTTTGCCTGGGAAAATGATTCGACCTATATTCAAAACCCACCCTACTTTCAGGGTATGACCCAAGCGATCAATGCGATTGAGGACATTCAATCGGCACGCGTATTGGCCATGCTAGGCGATTCGGTCACCACCGACCATATTTCACCAGCAGGAAACATTAAAGCGAACTCACCTGCGGGTATCTATTTGAAAGCGCATGGTGTGGATGCCAAAGATTTCAATTCCTACGGTTCGCGCCGTGGTAACCATGAAGTGATGATGCGCGGTACTTTTGCCAATATCCGTCTGCGCAATCGATTAGCGCCTGGAACGGAGGGTGGCGTTACACTGCATCAACCTTCACAGGCTCCGATGAGTATTTATGATGCCGCGATGCGTTATCAGAGCGAAGGGGTTGCTTCGATCATTTTGGCAGGGAAAGAGTATGGTTCAGGATCTTCACGCGATTGGGCAGCGAAAGGCCCATGTTTGCTTGGAGTGCAAGCAGTGATTGCCGAATCGTATGAACGAATTCATCGCAGTAACTTGGTGGGCATGGGAATTTTGCCGTTGCAATTTATGCCCGATGAAAATAGCCAGTCACTGGGGCTAACGGGTTCAGAGTCTTACGATATTCGCGGGCTTGCGGGTGGTGGCGTTCAATATGTTGAGGTTCATGCCACAGCAGAAGATGGCGCTAAAAAGCAATTCAAAGCGCAGGTGCGTATTGATACCCCCAAAGAGTGGGAATATTATCAACATGGTGGCATCCTGCATTTTGTTTTGCGTCAACTCTCTGTTGCATAAATTCACGGTATATCAACAAGGGAACACGATGCATCAAGCTCCATCATTCATTTCAATACCTTTAATGATTGCCATATCGATGGTGCTTGGTGCATGCCAGGTGCAATATGCCCATGCACCGTTATTGTCGAACTTGTCGTTGGCGAAAAACAAGACAGACCCCAATATTTCGCAGTGTCATCACCACTGGGAGAAAGGGGAATATGAACTGGCTTTTCCTTTTTGCACCAAGGCGGCAGGGCCAGTCAATGATCCACAATCACAATATCAATTGGCTTGGATGTATGGCCAGGGTCAAGGCGTTGAAGAGAATGATCAACTTGCCCTTGCGTGGTATCAACGCGCTGCGGCAGGTGGAGACAGTGATGCAGCCTTTCGTTTGGGGCAGATGTTTCAACAAGGCATTGCAACCCAGGCGGATGAAAATGCGGCGATTCATTGGTATGAAAGTGCCGCCAAGCAAGGCGCCGTTGAGGCGCAATATGCCCTTGCAATGCTTTATGATCGCGATGCATTTGCCAATGGAGATGAGCAAAAAGCTCTTTATTGGTATGAGCAAGCAGCCAATCAAGGCACGGTGGAAGCGGAGCTGCGGGTTGCGCAGATGTATGATTTCGGTGTAGGAACCCATGAGGATGATTCCAAGGCGATTCGTTGGTATACTCAAGCAGCTAAGCAAGGAAATGCACAAGCACAAGAGAGTTTGGGTTGGATGTATCAAAATGGCTATGGTGTTAATCAATACTACTCCAAAGCAATCTATTATTACCAACTGGCCGCTGAACAAAACTTGCCAGCAGCGCAAAATAATTTGGGTTGGATGTATCAGCATGGCTTAGGGGCACCACAAAACTACCAAGAAGCGGTCAAGTGTTATCAGTTGGCGGCGGATCAGAACTTGTCTGATGCGCAAAACAATTTGGGCTGGGTCTATCAAAATGGTTTGGGTGTGCATAAAAGTAACAGCACGGCGGTTGAATGGTATAAATTGGCGGCGACGCAAGGGAATAAGAATGCCCAAAACAACCTTGGTTGGATGTATCACAATGGCTATGGTGTCACCCTTGATTATGCGGAAGCGGCGCACTGGTATCGTTTGGCGGCTGATCAAGGCCATGCGGCGGCACAAAAAAATATGGGTTGGATTTATCAGCATGGCAATGGCGTAAATAAAAACGAGGTTGAAGCGATGCGTTGGTATCAACGCGCAGCCGCTCAAGGGCTTGCCGATGCTCAATATGCGATTGGGATGATGTATCAGTTTGGTGAGGGTGGTGTGGCCAAAAGTTATCAGCAGGCATACCAATGGTTTGTATTAGCGGCCAAACAGAAACATGCCAATGCACAGCGTCAATTGGCACAGATGTATGAACATGGTTTAGGTGTTGAGAAAGACTATGTACAAGCGCATGCGTGGTATAATCTTGCTTCAAGCAATGGTTATGATGCAGGTGCCAGTTATCGTGACCGTTTGGCGCAACAGATGGGTGCAGATGATATTTCCAAAGCCTTGAAGCTGGCCCATACATGGCAATCTTCAATGGAGTAATGGCTTAATCGGCCGCTCTTTTTATTGGAAAATAGCCCGGTGATTTGATGTCATTCCCTTGACATATCAGAGCTGCGTAATAGCGATGAAACATCTGTATCGCCTGACTCGATCAATATTAATATATGGAAAAAATGGAAGCGGAGTGTAAATATGAGTCCAAGCCAAACCTTAACTGCATGGCGTGATTTTCATGGTGAAAATTGGAAAGAAAGCGTCAATGTGCGCGATTTTATTCAGCACAACTACACCCCTTACGAGGGCGATGCAACCTTTCTTACACATGCGACAGCGCGGACAAAGCAATTATGGGCAAAGGTTCAGCAGTTGCTTGAGCAGGAGCGTATCAAAGGCATTCTGGATGTTTCTGCTGAAGTTGGCGCCTCCATCGTTGCCCATGCGCCAGGTTATATTGACCAGGGGTTAGAGCGTATTGTTGGACTGCAAACCGATGCACCATTAAAGCGCGCCATTGTTCCCAACGGGGGGGTGCGCATGGTTGAAGCGGGCCTTGAAGCCTATGGCTATACGCTGGGAGATGAGGTGCGTGACGCGTATGCGCGTTATCGCAAAAGTCACAATGAAGGCGTGTTTGATGTTTATAGTCCGGATATTCTTGCATGCCGTCGCTCGGGTATTATCACCGGTTTACCCGATGGTTATGGGCGTGGAAGAATTGTAGGCGATTATCGCCGCGTGGCACTTTACGGCGTCGATTTTCTCATTGCCGATAAAAAGCGTGAAAAGAGTGCGTTGGATGATCAACCGTTTGAGGAGGATCTGCTGCGTACACGCGAAGAGCTATCCGAACAAATTCGGGCCCTGCAAGAACTTAAAGTTATGGCGAAAAGTTATGGCTTTGATATTGGTCAGCCTGCAACCACCGCGCATGAAGCGGTACAGTGGACCTATTTTGGCTACTTGGGCGCGATCAAAGAGCAGAATGGTGCGGCGATGTCGATGGGGCGTATCTCTACTTTTCTCGATATCTATATTGCGCGTGATCTGCAAGCTGGGGTGTTGGATGAATCGCTGGCGCAAGAGTTGATCGATGATTTGATTATCAAATTGCGCATGGTCCGTTTTTTGCGTACACCGGAGTATGATGAACTTTTCTCAGGTGATCCAACCTGGGTCACGGAAGCCATTGGTGGTATGGGTGAAGATCAGCGCACTCTGGTGACACGCAATAGCTTTCGTTTTTTACACTCTCTCTACAATTTGGGGGCAGCACCAGAGCCCAATTTAACCGTCTTATGGTCACAATCGCTTCCTGCAGGATTTAAAGCATTTTGTGCAAAGGTTTCTATCGATACCAGCTCAATTCAATATGAGTCTGATGATTTAATGCGCGAACATTGGGGTGATGATTATGCCATTGCCTGCTGCGTTTCGGCAATGCGGGTTGGTAAACAGATGCAGTTTTTTGGTGCCAGATCGAACTTGGCCAAAACTTTGTTGTATGCCATCAACGGTGGTGTTGATGAGATCAGCGGTGCGCAAATAGCCAAGGGTTTTGAACCGATTTCAGCCGATTATCTCGACTATGATGAGGTGGTTCAGAAATATGAAACGATGATGGCGTGGCTTGCAAAAATTTATATCAAAGCACTTAATGCCATTCATTACATGCATGATAAATATCATTATGAGCGCCTTGAGATGGCGCTACATGATCGTGATTTGTTGCGCACGATGGCATGTGGCATTGCTGGTTTATCGGTCGCAGCGGACTCGCTATCGGCAATCAAATATGCGCGTGTTAAAGTGGTGCGTAATCACAATGGCTTGGCTACGGATTTCTTGATTGAGGGTGATTATCCCTGTTATGGTAACAATGACGACCGTGTGGATGGTATCGCTATATGGCTGGTCGAAACCTTTATGGAAAAAATCCGCCAACATAAAACTTATCGCAACAGTGTGCCGACACAATCGGTATTAACGATTACCTCCAATGTGGTTTACGGTAAAAAAACAGGCAATACGCCTGATGGTCGTCGCGCTGGTGAGCCTTTTGCCCCAGGGGCCAATCCGATGAATCGTCGTGATACCAAAGGGTTTATTGCATCGGGTGCATCGGTTGCCAAACTCCCTTACAAAGCGGCGCTGGATGGCATCTCCTGGACGGCAACATGCACTCCCGATGCTTTTGGCCACACGCTTTCAGACCGTGTCAATAATCTCAGCAATTGCATTGACATGTTTTGTCATGCCAATGGTTTTCATGTGAATGTGAATGTGTTGAACAAGGAGACCTTATTGGATGCGATGGAACATCCTGAAAACTATCCGCAACTGACTTTGCGTGTTTCGGGTTATGCCGTCAATTTCATCAAGCTGACCCGTGAACAGCAACTTGATGTCATTCACCGTACATTTCACCTCCATTTTTAATTGATGGCTTGGACGGCTTTGGTTGCGCATGATGGGGGAATTGCCCCCGTCACATTGGATCAAGAGGGGCACCTTGCAGGCTTTGTTCACTCTTTTGAGATGGGCAGTGCGGTGGATGGCCCGGGGATGCGTTTTGTGGTGTTTGTTTCAGGGTGTCAATTTCGTTGCCTCTATTGCCACAATCCAGATTCGGTGAAAATGCACAATGGTACGCTGATGAATGCTGCTGGTGTTATGCAAGAAATCATTCCCTATGTCCCTTTTCTGCAAGGGGCAGGGGGGCTGACTATTACGGGCGGGGAGCCGATGGTTCAAGCCCATTTTGTGCGCGAGCTCTTTTATTTGGCCAAACATACTTACCAGTTGCACACCACTTTGGATACGCAGGGTTTTTTAGCGGCACATTTAGAAGATGCATGGTTCGATGACATTGATCTGGTGATGCTGGATATTAAACACATTGATCCTCAGAAGTATTTGGCACTAACATCGCAGCCGTTGCAACCCACGCTTATTTTTGCCAAACGCCTTGCGGCGATGAGGAAAAAAATATGGATTCGTTATGTCTTGGTTCCAGGGTATACCGATGATTATGATGATGTGGAAACACTGGCTGATTTTGTCGTAACCTTGTCAGGAGTTGAGCGGGTTGAGGTGCTTCCTTTTCATAAAATGGGCGAGGGCAAGTGGCAGCAGCTTGGTTACCCTTATCAATTAACGGATGTCCCCCCCCCTTCCGTAGCATTGTTGTCGCGTGTGGTGGGTCAATTGAAAGCACGCGGGTTGAATGTGTGTTAAGGATACTCTGAATAACTACAGGGGCGTAGTTACTCAGATCCATCTTAAGAAAAAATATAGGGATGAGATACCGTCTTGGCCATCAAGAATTGAGTCCCGATAGCGCTGTAAATGGGTGGCTCATCAAGCAGAATGCATGACATTTTCCATCAAACCGCTCAACCACAGGTTTCATTCAACACATCATCAAGAAATAGCTTGCGATCTGCATCGTTCAGATAGATCTCTGACTACGCATTTTCACCAGAGGTGCATGATGATCAAGAGCACCCTTTCTATGCGCAGCGTTAATCTTTTTCCATCGCCTTGGCAAAGGCTGCTGCAAAGGCATTTTGTGGTTGATTTTTTTGTTTATCCAACTGTTTTTTGACTTGATTCAGCGGATCTGCAGGCGTTTTCTTTTCGAGACTGTTGTTCTCATGGGTGCGTTGTTTCTTGTTAGGTGTAGAGGGACTTCTCTTTTGACGATGGGACGATGGATTGTCGCGTGTTTTTGCTGCGCGTTCGGGTTCGCTGGCCCCTGCATCCTGCAAGCGCATTGTCAACGAGATGCGTTTTCGCTTGGCATCCGCCTCCAATACTTTCACCGTGACCACATCTCCTGTTTTAACAACGGAGCGCGGATCATCAACAAACTTATGGGTCAATGCGGAAATGTGTACCAAACCATCTTGATGCACGCCAATATCAACAAAAGCGCCGAAGTTGGCCACATTGGTGACAACGCCTTCCAAAATCATCCCTTCACGCAGATCGCGTAGTTCATGAACGCCCGATTTGAATTTAGCAGTACGGAACTCAGGACGAGGATCGCGCCCAGGCTTTTCCAATTCCAGCAACACATCGCGCACCGTCATATCGCCAAACTGGCTATCGGCAAAGTCACTTGCTTGAATCTGCTCCACAAAAGCACGGTTGCCCATAATTTGAGCTAAGGGGGTTGCCGTCGATTGGGCTATTTTTTCAACCAGTGGATAGGCTTCTGGATGGACGGCGGAGGCATCCAGAGGGTTGTCTCCATGCATAATGCGCAAAAATCCAGCCGCTTGTTCAAAGCTTTTTGGACCTACACCTTGCACTTTCAAAAACTGCTGCCGGTTGCGAAAAACACCTTTCTCATCACGGTAACGGATAAAGTTTTCGGCAACACTCTTACTTAATCCTGCAATGTGCGTTAATAGTGCTGATGAGGCGGTGTTTACATCCACACCAACATGATTGACACAATCTTCAATCACAGCATCCAGTGAACGCGCTAAATGGGTTTGATTGAGGTCATGCTGATATTGACCAACACCGATCGCTTTGGGTTCAATCTTGACCAATTCAGCCAATGGATCTTGTAATCGGCGCGCAATTGAGACGGCACCACGCAAGGTCACATCGAGAAGGGGGAACTCTTTGGCTGCCAACTCGGAAGCCGAGTAGACCGAAGCCCCCGCTTCGGAGACCATCACTTGGGTTAAATGGAGTTGAGGGAATTGCTCGCGCAGTTCTTTCACCAATTTTTCAGTTTCACGCGAACCTGTGCCATTGCCGATGGAGACCAAATCAACATGGTGTTTATCGGCCAGCACAGCAAGAGCGGCAAGGGCTTCTTGCCAGCGGTTGGCTGGGGCGTGGGGATAGATGGTTGCGGTTTCAAGCAGTTTCCCTGTCGGGTCGACAACAGCGACTTTTACGCCGGTACGCATGCCGGGGTCAAGCCCCATGGTAGTGCGTTGTCCTGCGGGTGCTGCAAGGAGCAAATCCCGAAGATTGTTGGCAAACACTTTGATCGCTTCCTCTTCGGCTTTTTGTCGAAGTTGGGTAAACAGCTCTGTCTCCAAGCGCGAAAATATTTTGCTTTTCCATGCCTGTGTTACGGTTTCTAATAACCAGCTATCGGCGGCTCGGTTTTTATTGGCAATAGCGAAGTGACGGGCAATGGCTTGTTCACAAGGGCCAAAACCTTCACGCATTTCACTCTCACTATCTTCAACCATTTTATAGGTTAAAAAGCCTTCCTGTTTGCCGCGGAATATGGCCAATGCCCGATGGGAGGGAATTTTTTTGAGTAACTCTTGAAATTGAAAATAGTCACTAAATTTCACGCCCTCTTCGGCTCTCTTTTTCACGACTGCGCTGTGCACCCAGGCATGCTGATTTAAATAGTCGCGCAAACGCCCCACCAAATCGGCATCTTCGCCAAAATATTCCATTAAAATTTGTCGTGCTCCCTCCAGTGCCTGTTCGTTATTCATAACACCTTTTTCAGCATCAACAAATGTTTCGGCTTCAGCCGCAGGCTCTTTTTGCGGGTGATTCAACAGTGACATGGCTAAGGGTTCCAGTCCCGCTTCACGCGCCAATTGGGCCTTGGTCCGGCGCTTGGGTTTGAAGGGGAGATAGAGATCTTCTAAACGCGCCATGGTTTCAGCTTGCATCAGTGATTTCTCTAATGCAGGCGTTAATTTTTCCTGTTCGCGAATCGATTTCAAGATTGCGGTACGACGCGATTCCAATTCACGCAAATAGCGCAAGCGCTCTTCAAGTGTACGCAACTGCGTATCATCAAGACCACCGGTGACCTCTTTACGGTAACGGGCAATAAATGGCACGGTTGCGCCACCATCCAAGAGGGCGATGGCTGCCGCCACTTGCCGCTGTTGAACTTGTAGCGCCTCAGCAATACGCATCTCGATCTGCACTTTATGCATAGACCACCTCAATAAGAAAATCGAAAAATAATTTGGGTAAGTTTACTGTGAAAAATGAATAAAGAAATGGTTGAGGATGAGCAAAAAGAATTGGGAGAGGAAGGAGGGTGTCTGATGCCTCGATGAATAGGGAGGGAGGGGTCAAAGGCATCAGACGGAGAGAACAGTAATGGTTGAAAATGATTGCACCATGAAGTTGAGGTTAAATGATGTTAACCACCAATGGCACTATGATTCTAGGGTGATCGCGTCGGGGGATTTTTGTCGTCGTTGCAACAGGCGCTTCATATCCAGCGCAATCGCCAAGGTTGCCGGTACTGAGAAAAGGGTGATGAAGGTTGAGAAAATCAATCCCCATGAGAGAGCCAATGCCATCGGTGCAACAAATGGGTCCATTCCACCCCAGCCATAGGCGGTAGGTAACAGTCCAACGACGGTGGTAATAGCCGTCAACAAAACAGCACGCAAACGCCGTTTTCCCCCATCCAAAATCGCATCGAACCAAGGAACGCCGTCATCAAGCTGGCGTTGAATAAATACAGCCATCACCAGAGAAGAGTTCACGACGACGCCTGTTAGAGCGACAAATCCCATCAACGACATAAACGAAATCGGTTGCCCATGCAGCAATAATCCTGTCACAATGCCAATCATGCCAAAAGGAATTGCCAGCATCACCAAGAATGGGTATGAAATACGATTAAATTGAATGGCTAAAATGACAAAAATTCCAAGCAGCGCAAAAATAAAGCTATAGATTAATCCTGAGACAGATTCATCGGTACGCTCTTTTTCGCCACCAAAACGGTAATGGATTCCCGAGGTTGCCGTTTGATCAAACCACTCCGATTCACGCGCCAATACTTGCGCATTTAACTCTGCTGAGGTGATCTCATCCGCTTTCACTTCTGCAGAGATGTGCACCACACGGACTCCCGCTTTATGATGCACGGCTGTTACCCCAGGTTCTTCTGTAAATGTGGCAACTTTATAGAGAGGAATGAGACCACCAAGCGCATTGGGGATTTGTAGGTTTTTCAATGTGTCGAGATGGGTTTGGTCTGAAGACGAGAAACGCAGGGTAACATCAATTTCCTCATTGCCGCGCTTTAGGGTGGAGACAGGTAAACCATCGTAAGCTACGCGCACATGGGTGGCGACAGTGGATAGATCAATCTTGGCATAGGCAGCCTTTTCACGGTCCAATTGCACATGAATCTCTGGATTACCCTGTTGTAGATTGCTCTCAATAGAGTGCGCACCTTGGATGCCTTGCAGCAGTACGATGAGTTTTTGCGCCGAAAGTTCACGCTCTTCGGTGGTTCCCCCACTGATTTCAACTTGCAGCGCACGGCCTGTTGGAGGGCCTGAAGCCATTTTAACAAAGTTGATTTCAAGATTTGGGAAGCGTTGTGGAATTTGTTTTTTTAATATTTCCATGACTTCATCAACTGTGGTGGTGCGATGTACAAAAGAGGTGAGTGCAACGCGGACAAAACCAAAATGATCGCCGACGCTCTTGAGTGATTCTCGCTCATCGGCACTATTCATGCCTGCCATTGTGATGGTCGTTTCTAGCAAATTTGGGGCAATATGGGCACGCACTTCCGCATCAATTTCAAGAAGTTTTTGTCGCATTTCAGGCAGCGTTGTACCTACGGGTGCACTCACACGCAGATAGAATTGATCCTCTGCCCCGGGTGGGAAAAGTTGAAATTTCATTTGGCTTGCCATGATGCCGCTTGCAATGAGGGCCGTGATAGTAAGAAATGCTGTGAAGTAGCGCCACTTTAGTGCACGCGCCAAAACACGACCATACCATTGGGTGATGTAGATAAGAAAGGTACGCTCTTTGGGGTGTTTCTTGGCATTGGCTAGATCGCAAATATGGTTGGGCAAAATGAAAATGGCTTCAATCCAGGAGAAAAAGAGTAAAATGACAACAACGACAGGAATGGAATAGACAAATTTACCAATGATTCCATCCATAAACATCATCGGTAAAAAGGCAACAATGGTGGTGAGAACGGTGGCGGTTACCGGGCCAAGAAGTTCGTAGGTCCCGACAATGGCCGCTTCGCGTGGCGGTAATCCGCGCTCCATGTGCCAAGTGCTGTTTTCTCCAATAATGATTGCATCATCGACCATGAGCCCCAGTACAATAATAAAGCCAAACATGGTGAGAAGATTAAGGGTGGTGCCAAGAAGATAGAGAATCAATAGCCCGGAAAAGAAGATGATCGGTAAGCCCCATGCGGTAGTAATGGCAACCGAAGGGCGTAAGAAGAGAAAGAGGCAGATAAAGACCAGTGCTAAGCCGATCATACCATTGCTGGTTAATACATTGAGTCGCAAACGGGTATTAATGGAGAAATCTTGATAGGTATGGATTTCAAGTGCGCTGTTGTAGCGCTCGGGGATTGTAGGAAGGTATTGACGCACAGCATCTACCAATTCAATGATATCCGCATCGCCCCGTTTCATAATAATGAAATTCATTGCCGGCTTACCCATAGAATCAACATAACGACGGGGGCGCTCCAAGGCTTGTTCTACAGTGGCAATATCACGAAGGTAAAGTGCATTACCCTCATGGTTGCTGCGAATCACCAAGGCGGCTGCATCTTCAGCTGAGGTAAATTCGCCATTGATGCGAATGGTTTTTTGATCACCTTGTGCCACCATGGAACCGCCGGGTGCATTGACATTCCATCCACGAATAAGCCGCATCACATCACTGACTGAAACACGATAACGCTGCATTTTTTCAGGGTCGAGGGTGACGCGAATCTCCTCTTTTCGATCTCCCTGAACAAATACTTTAGAAACGCCAGCGATGGAGAGAAGGTCATCTTCGACATGATCAGAGATCTGTTTTAAGGTGATTTCATCAAGATCTCCCAGCAGCGAAAAAGAGATCACTGGAGTTTGCTCTGACTTGACCTCCATAATAATCGGTGCTACGGGTAAATCTTGTGGCAATGATGCACGATTGACAGCCTGCTGAATGTCGGAGACCAGGCGCGCACGATCTTTATACTCAGGGCTAATTTCAATCAAGATGTTCATCGAACCAGGATAAGAGGTGGATGAATAGGTTTTGATCCCATCCAGCCCTTTTAGCTCCCGTTCAATGGGAGATACGATCAACTGCTCAACCTCATGGGGGGAGGCCCCAGGATAGCCCGCCGTGACCGTAACCAGATCAAAATTGACACTTGGAAAAGCCTCCCGCTGAATGGAACTGGCCGCATAGATGCCCGCAAGCAGCAACATGATAGAGAGCATATTGACCAACAGCCCGCGGTTAACAAAAAATGCGATAACAGATTTCATGGCTGGGTTAAGATGGGAATGAGCGTGCCACGCGCCAACGAAAGTCTATATTCGGCGAGTTGTAATGAGATCTCTTGCTGTGCTTTTTGCACTTCAGCCGCATGCAACTCATTCTCAAAACGAATCAGTGTAGCGGTGTCAGAGCGACCATCACGGTAACGACGGGTCTCTTCTTTAAGTTTTAACATCTCAATGGCGGCCTGTTTACGCATCAAGGAAATTTGAGCATAGTGACGCTCGACACTATCTTCAGCCATGGTAAGCTCATCTTTCAATGTTTCAAGGGCTTGCTGATGCTCCTGTAAAATTCGTTGTCGATCGAGCTCTACCTTTTCAATGGCATTCTCTTCTTGACGGCTGGGCATGAATGATGACCACTCAACTTGCATTGAGACATAGGGGTAGGTGGCATGCAATCCTTGTGAAACGGCGCCGCCAGGGCGTTGGTTTAAGGCACGGGTGCCAACCTCGGTGATCACATCAAGTTGCATTTTTTCGCCATCATTGGCGATTTGCATGCGTGCATCGCTGGCTTGAAGGCGTGAGCTTAGTGCTTTGAAGTAGGGGCGACTTTGACGGGCAGTATCAAAGGCATTCGCTGTGTCCAGCGTTGGGCGAATTTGCTCAAGTATTTGATCAGATTCAACAGGATTAATCTCAATAGGAGTATCGCTGGCACGAAACATTAAGCGATTCATCATGCGTTTGCTGCGTAAGGCATCACTTTTTGCCTTTGAAAGTTCCACTTTTCTTGTCGCCAATTGTGCTTCTGCTTGTAGACGATCCGCTTTTTCAATTAGCCCCATCTCTTCCCGTTCCCGTTGATATTGTAGCAATCGGTTGGCGCGCTTGACACTATCCTTGGCCAATTGCAACGAAACATCGTTGGCCAACATCTGAAAATATTGGCTAATGGCTTCATCTGCCAATTTTTCTTTCAATTGCTCACGCATGAAGGTCAATGCGCTAGCTTCGGAAGTCAGTGCGAAGTGTTGTTGATGGTAAGAGGGAAAATCGTGTCCTTTTAAGATGGGATAACGATAACTGATGCCAATTTCTTGTTCATAGGCAGGATTATACGCAGATTGAAAGGTGGCAGGCATGGTGTTTGGATACCTTAAACGGGTACGGTTGTAGCTAATATGGGCCGAGAGGCTGCTGCCATCTTCTAAAGGTTGGCTTACCCGCCCCGCGACTTGGGCAAGGGTGGTTTTGTCGACTGAAAAAAGATTGCTTGGGGTATTGTTATCTTCACGAATCATGCTCGATATTGAGGCATCTGCATCCAACATGCTCTCTATCGAAAGGGTTCTGTTTTGTGCCAAGGCATGATCGGTATTGGCAATTTTAAGATCGGGATTGGCTTGCCAGACTTGCTGGATAATATCTAACAATCCAATGGGTTCTGCGGATGCCAAAAAGGGAGGCATCCACAGCGCCAAAAAGATTAGTCCGTATTTTCGATCTAAACAGCGCATGGCTGTTTATGCACGCTCCATATATTCGCCGGTTTCTGTATTGACTTTGATTTTGGTTCCTGATTCTAAATAGGGTGGAACCATGATTGAAGCACCTGTTTCTAACACGCCGGGTTTATATGAGCTTGTTGCGGTTTGCCCTTTGAGAGATGCATCACACTCAACCACGGTCAAGACCACATGCTGTGGCATCCGCACATTAAGAGGACGCTCTTCATGGCACTCGATTTCAACTTCCATGTCTGGTAACAGGTAAGGTTTAGCCTCTTCCATCATATCATCAGCCAAAGAGATCTGCTCGTAGCTCTCCATATCCATGAAGTGATAGTTGCCACCATCTTCATAAAGGAATTGCATTTTGCGTTGTGAAAGTGTGATTCGTTCCACTTTTTCTGTTGAGTTAAAACGCTTGTTGGTTTTATTGCCTGTTTCAATATTACGCATCTCGACCTGCATACAAGCGACCCCTTTTCCGGGTGTCACATGCTGCGTCTTCATGACTCGCCAAAGCGCTTGATCTACATCAAGAATCATCCCTTGTCGAATAGCTGTTGCATTGATAATCATAGATTCTCCTCACTTTATCACAATGTTCTATTGCTGAAATATATATCAATATTGGGTCGTAAAGGTACTCTTGGCATGGATTGTCGGCAAGGAGTTACTGGTGGGAATAACATTGCAAGATAGCTTGGATGATTTCATTGTATATCTACAAGCACAAAACATAGAGAGCCTTGACACTGAGCAGCACATCGCACTGTTTGCTGAATATTTACTGCACTACTCCGATCTTTTTCAAGAAGGTTGGGTGGATGATGAAGGTGAACTCGATGAATGGGAACTGAATTTGCACCAGCAGATGGAACAACTGCTGCAGGAAGAGGATGGCGTTGATGAGAGTTTAGACTTGGGCAACTTGCCTCTGGATGAGATTGATGTCGATCATCTCTCTGATTTTTTGGGCTGGTTTTTATTGCGTGAACCCAATATGGACAGTTTACAAATGGGCGCTGCCATTGAAACGATGCAGCATTGGTTACAATTTGTTTATCAACAGAAGTGGATGGATGATGTGCAGTATGATGCTCTGTTCTCAACCATGAGTACGCTGGCTCCTGAAAGTATTCGTGTGGTTAAAGCAGCGCGCCTGCTTTTCCATTTTGTTCGGATGGGAGGTTGTGGTTCCCCCCGGTTGCGTGGAGAACGCTTTGAGCGTTTTATCGAAGGGCATGCAAGAGTCGTGCACATCGGTGATAAAAGTTTGCAGTTAGCGTTTGATAACAGTGATGACAGCTTGGATGAGGTGATGGTTCCCAATGAAATTTTGGAATTTTTACAGGTTGGTGATGTGATCGATATTGAACTGGGATTGCGTGGAAATAGCTGGACCATCGTCGATATTGGCCCTGTTTATCCGCGTTATATTTATATGTCGGCTGAATCTGTTGATATGGAAAATAAATTTATTTAAAAAGTTCTTCGCTTAGGGCCACTGTGCTTGAGCAAGTTCGATTCGTTGCTGGTGGCGTAACTTTTTGCGCATTGCTTGCAGTGATAGATGCTTTGTTGGGTGGATCCAATGGGGAACGATATCATGCAGTGGTTCCAATACAAAAAGTCGTTCATGCATGCGAGGGTGGGGCAGTGTAAGCCGTTCACTTGTAATCATCTGATCATCATAGGCAATCAGATCCAGATCAAGGGTTCGCGCCCCCCAATGGACGAGGCGCTCTCTCCCATAGGTGCGTTCAATTTCCAGTAACCGTTGCAGTAATGGCATCGGCTGTTCAGATGTTTTTATTTGAATCACACCATTTAAATAATCGCCTTGCTCAGGGCCGCCAATCGGTGCGGTGGTATATAAGCGTGATGATGCCAACAGTTGGCAACCGTGATGGGCCACAATATCTGCCCGCGCCATAGTTAAGGTGTGCAACATGTTTCCCATATTTCCACCCAGGGCGATAAATATATGCGCCTGCATTGAAGATTGATGTGAAGTTTTCATTGTGCGGGGAGAGGTGTATCTAAGATCGACAGTGGATGAATTCGAGCATTGTGATAACGGACGCTCCAGTGTAAATGAGGGCCAGTTGAGCGCCCCGTACTACCGACATGACCAATGAGATCGCCAGTTTTAATCCATTGCCCCTCTTGCACATTGCTGTCTTGCAAATGACAAAACACAGAGACCAAACCATTTCCATGACCAATCACCACCGTATTGCCATTGAGATACATCGAACGATTGACCAAGACACTTCCTGCCAGAGGAAGATAAACCTGATCTCCTGCAGAGGCGGCAATGTCCAGTCCTGAGTGAGGTGAACGAGGGGTGTCATTGATGTGACGGCGCGCGCCGAACTCCGTTGAGATGGGGCCCTCAACAGGCATCCTTGAAAAATGAATGATTGGATTGGCATCTACAGTTTTGACATACGATGCCTTTAATATTTTTTGATCGCTACGGATCCTTTGCAGTAATGTTTGATCAAAATCAGCCATCTTTTTTGCAACGGTGATATAGGATTGCGGGAAATCTGCCGCCTCAACATAGAGTGTCTCATGATTGGTTTCACCGGTTTCATTTAGCAGGGTAATCATATATTCACCGACCTTGGTTTCGAGATCGATGCCAATCCACGCTTCTGACCCGGTGGCTTTGTTGGCTCTTAGGGTCCATTTTTTTCCAAAACACTCGACCTCTCGCCATTGCTGGGCGGATTGAAGATGCAACACTTGCCCTTGCAAAAGATGATATTCAGCAGCAGAAAGGACCGTGTTGAATGTCAATGTTGTCAATACAAGCGCAAGGAGGAGTAATTTCATTGAACGCTCTCCGGATCTGTAATCTTTGTGATCGTTGCCCAAGCACTGCCCTCATGAAAATGAACATGGACCTGCTCTTCTAACATTAAATCGCCACTATTGCTGATAACGCGACCGTTGTTATTCATGGTGATAGAGTAACCTCGCGCCAAGACGCGCTTGGGATTCAACGCTTCAAGTTTTTCAGATAAGGTGATGATGCGTTGGCGATGGCTTTGCAAACGCTCTTTTTTTTGTTGTAGTAACCGTTGCTCAATTCTTTCCAGTTGATGGTGGCGATCATCTTGAGCTAAGCGCCAGCGATGCTCCAGTTGATTCGTTTGTAAACGAAGATGTCGCCGCGCCTGGGCAATGCGTGGTTGTAAGAATTGCGCCAACATCTGTAGCCTTGGCATCCGTTTACGCAAGCTCTCACAATCAGGCGCCGCAATCTCTGCGGCATTGGAAGGGGTCGCTGCACGAACATCCGCAGCCAGATCAGTCAGCGTGGTGTCGATCTCATGACCAATGCCACTGATGACGGGAATAGTGCAATCTACCACCGCTTGAACCACCCGTTCATCATTGAAACACCATAAATCTTCCATCGAACCGCCGCCACGAACCAACAGAACTACATCAACAGGGGGGATATCTTCCATCTTTTTTAAAGCATCAAACGCTGCGACAATGGTCGCCGGTGCCTGTGCACCTTGAACGATACAGGTAATCAAGGTTTTTTTGATCCAACTGGGGCGCGTATTCAAAATCTTTTTCACATCTTGTAATGCTGCCGTTGTTGGTGATGTGATAATTGCGATGTGATTTGGAAGCGCTGGAATTGGTAATTTTTTGGCTGCATCAAACCAGCCTCGCGCAAAAAATGCTTGTTTTCTGCGTTCAAACTCAGCGGCTAATTGTCCTTCCCCAGTGCTTTCAACCGATTGCACCACCAGTTGATAACGACCTTGCGGCTCATAGAGGCTTAAATGACCCGAAAAGATAAATTGTCCCTGCTCTTTGGGAAGGTTATTTAAGCGGGCAGCTGTTGATCGCCACACCACTGCGGTGATCGACGCTCCAGCATCTTTGATGGTGAAATAGAGGTGACCCGAGTGGTGGGTGGTGAGGCGAGAGACTTCACCACAGACTCGGACATTGGCAAAGCGTTGTTCTAAAAGATGTTTAATATCTGCAGTAAGTTCGCTGACTGAAAGAGGCGATTGATCCATTAACTATTTATAATCGAATGATGGGGGATTGGTCAATCAGTTTAAGAAGATGCGTGAAAATCGCTGTGGTTTAGGGTTGATCTGAATCACTGCCTCCCTGTAGTTATTCATGTACTGCACGGATATTCTCTTAATAAAAAGGGCGCTAAACATTGACAGCGCCCTTCGTGTTCATTGGATAAGCTGCTGAAGTACGGAGGAATTATTCTACTTCGCTCTCTTCATTCGAAATCTCATCGGATAGCGGTGCTTTGCTCACCTTATCTTTGCCAGGCTTGTCATTGTTATAGTTGACCAACTCTTTGACCGCTTTAATATCAATATGGCGTACATCTTGGCCACTGGTAATGTAGATGACCAATTTTGCCACATTGACAGCATGATCAGAGATGCGTTCAAGCTGTTTGGCGACTGTCGATAAATTTAACAATTGAGAGATCGAGCGGGGATCTTCCATCATGTAGGTCAATACTTCGCGCTGCATGGCACGATGGCGTTTATCAATTTTTTTATCGCGTGCAATCACATCAATGGCCATTTCAATATCACCACGCGCCAACGCATCGAGGGCATTGTGCATCTGTTCGACAACCTTCTCGCCCATTGTTTCGATGGAATCATAATAGTTGGAAGGTTGTTTGCTGGTTTGCAAGGCCGTTGTTGCGATACTTGCCGCCAGATCGCCCATGTGTTCGAGATCTTCAACCAGTTTAATAATGGCAATGATAAAGCGTAAATCACCTGCTGCAGGTTGACGACGAACCATGATGTTGCGGGTCAACTCATCGCATTCAACCTCAAGTGCATTAATGGTTTTATCGCGTTCAATGGTTTTTCGCGCCAAGCTTTCATCTTGGTTAATAATGCTGGATATTGCATTTTCAATGGCGCGCTCAACCAAGGCCCCCATAGATAAAATCAATTTTTTGACATCATCCATCTCTTGATCGAACCGTTTCATAATATGGTGTGGAGCATTTACTGGCATCGTCATACCTCGTGTACAAATTGATGGAATAGCATCGTTGATGCTATTCAGAATAGGAAATTACTAATTTTGAAACATGCACGGCATGGTCAGCAATGCGCTCAAGCTGTTTGGCTACATTGGAGAGGTTTAATAAATGTGAAATTGAATGCGGTTCCTCAAGCATGTAAGTCAACACTTCGCGTTGGATGACCCGGTAGCGTTTATTAATTTTTTGATCACGGTCAATCACTTTATGGGCCAATTTGCTATTGCTGTTTGCCAATGCTTTGAAGGCATCATGCACCTGAATGACTACTTTTTCACCCATCGATTCAAGTGAATCATAATACTCAGTCGGTTGTTTCACCGTTTGCAGCGCCATGGATGAGATGCTGGCTGAAAGGTGTCCCATGTATTCCAGATCTTTTAAGAGCTTAATGATGGCAATAATAAAACGAAGGTCACTGGCTGTGGGCTGGCGACGCACAATAATTGATTGCGCCAACTCTTCACATTCTGCCTCCAATTCCTCAATTTTTTTATCGCAATTTAAAATTTTATGGGCCAAATCTTCGCTGGGGGAGATGAGGGTCTCCATGGCATCTTTGATTGACTGCTCCACCAATTCACCCATCGATAAAACAATCTCTTTCACTTCTTCAAGCTCTTTATCAAAGCGTTTCATAATATGTTGCGTTTTTTTTGCCATGATCTACTACCTCGCTTAATTTACGAAATGAATATCATCCAACACGATGAGCATTTTAACCAAATCGACCAGTGATATAATCTTCTGTTTGTTGCTCTTTGGGTTGAGTAAACATCGCCTCTGTATCTGAATACTCAATCAAATCGCCCATGTAGAAAAAAGCTGTTTCATCGGAGATGCGTGCAGCTTGCTGCATGCTGTGAGTCACCATAATAATGGTGTAATCTTGCTTCAACTCATCGATTAACTCTTCAATCTTGAGGGTTGCGATTGGATCAAGGGCTGAGCATGGTTCATCCATTAAAATAACACTGGGTTGCACGGCAATGGTTCGAGCGATGCATAAGCGTTGCTGCTGCCCCCCGGAAAGAGCGGTTCCTGGTTGTTGCAACTTGTCTTTCACCTCATCCCACAGTGAGGCTTTGCGCAGGGATGTTTCAACCAACTGATCCATCTCTATGCCCTTTTTGGCAAGGCCATGAATACGCGGGGCATAGGCAATGTTTTCATAAATGGTTTTAGGAAAAGGATTGGGTTTTTGAAAGACCATGCCAACATGGGTGCGCAGTTGAACAACATCCACAGATGGATCATAAATATTTTCACCGTCCATCAAGATCTTTCCCTCAATACGACACGCTGCGATTTGATCATTCATGCGATTGAGGCAGCGTAGAAGGGTTGATTTACCGCAGCCTGAGGGGCCAATGAAGGCCGTAACTTTATTTTGTTTGATGTCGAGATCAATGCCATGCAGAGCCTCTGAGTCACCATACCAAAGCTTGAGTTGTTTAATGCTGATTTTCATGGAAGAACTCATGTTACCACCTTGTCTCAAATCGTTTTCTAAGCCAAACAGCTAAGCCATTTAAACTCAATAAAATTGCCAATAACACTAAAATCCCTGCGGCAGCACGCTCTGAATAGGCGCGAATTGATTCGCCTGTCCATGTGTAAATTTGTGCAGGAAGTACCGTGGCTGCATCCAAAAAACCACCTGGGGAGTCAGGAACATACGCCATCATACCGATAATTAGCAGTGGAGCCGTTTCACCCATGGCTTGCGCCAGACCAATGATTGAACCTGTTAATATACCCGGAAAAGCAAGGGGAAGGACATGGTGCCAAATGGTTTGCCAACGCGATGCGCCTAGGCCAACAGCCGCTTCTCGAATCGAGCCAGGAACGGCACGCAACGCTGCCCTCGCACTGATAATGATGACGGGGAGCGTCATCAATGCGAGGGTCAATCCACCTGTTAACGCCGAAGAGCGCGGTGTGCCAAAAAATGAGATAAAAATCGCCAAGCCAAGCAGGCCGAACAAAATGGAAGGGATGGCGGCAAGGTTGTTGATATTGACCTCAATAACCTGTGTTAACCGATTATCAGGCGCATACTCCTCCAGATAAAGAGCCGTCATTACGCCAATAGGGAGTGCCACAATCATGGTAATGAAAAGCAAGTAGAGTGAGCCTATCGTGGCCGATTTAATCCCTGCCAACTCGGGCATTTTGGAATCACCATTGGTGAAGAAACCACTGTTAAAGTTGAGTTGAATTGCGCCAACGGTCACCAGTTCATCGACCAGTTTTTTATGTTTAGCCTTTAAACGGTTGGGTTTACCTTTGAGGTATTGATCAATGTCTGAATCCAGAACAACCCACTCCTGTACCGTGGTGCCCAACAACTCTGGATGATCCTTCATCTTGAGTGGCAAGGTGCGCAGATAACCGCGGCTTACCAGTTTGTTGATCGGGCTTTCTACCGCTTTATTGTAGTTGTCGAGGCTCTCTTGGTTGTAATGGACATCGACCAACACCTCCGCTTGCTGCATGGCTGAAGCACCTTTGGAGATGATATCGTAGAAAAAGAAGACCAAAAAACTTGCAGCAAGCAGTAGTGCCATCATGGAGAGGGCTTTGAAGCGTTTTTCTGCGCGAAAGCGTTTTTGGTGTGCAGAGGATTGAGATAATATACTTTCAGACATAATTTACTCGTATTGCTGACGAAAACGGCGTACCACATAAATCGATACGATGTTAAGCATCAGCGTAATAATTAGAAGTACCAATCCTAAGCCAAAGGCAGATAAGGTCTCAGGACTGTCAAAGGATTGGTCGCCTGTAAGCGCATCAACAATGCGTACGGTGACGGTGGTCATCCCCTCAAGAGGGTTCCAGGTGAGGTTGGGGCGAAGACCTGCTGCCATCACCACAATCATTGTTTCACCCAAGGCGCGCGATACGCCCAACAAAAAAGCGGCGACAATGCCTGGAAGGGCAGCTGGCAATAAGATATGGCGGATGGTTTCTGAAACGGTTGTACCGAGCGCCAATGAACCATCACGCATATTTTGCGGAATGGATCGAATCACATCATCCGAAAGGGACGAGATGAAAGGGATAATCATAATGCCCATGACCAAGCCAGGGGTGAGAATGTTGGTATAATCAGCGGCAATGCCCATCGATTCGGCAAAATGAACAACCATGGGACTGATAGTGACAGCAGCAAAGAATCCGTAAACAACGGTAGGGATTCCCGCTAACACTTCAAGCGCAGGTTTCGCAATGTTACGAACACGATTGCTACTGTATTCAGCGGTGTAAATAGCGGAAAGAAGTCCAATGGGAACGGCAACAAGCATGGCGATGAGCGTCACCATGAATGTACCTGCAAAGATAGGAACAGAGCCAAACATGCCTTTGGTATTGCCAGGGGTTGCATCATCAGGGGTCCATGAAGTACCGGTGACAAAATCCCAGAAACTGACCATTTTAAAAAAGTGCGTGGCTTCAAAAATGACGGAGAGAACAATGCCGACAGTCGTTAAAATGGAGATCATTGCGGCCGTTACAAGTAGCCAACGAATGAAGCGCTCAACAGAGTCTCTGGCTTTCAAACTTGGAGCAATGGAGTTGAGACCGTACACAGCTCCGACGAGCACCATGACCGTAACAAATGGCACATAGAGAGAAGCCGAGGCGTGGTAGAGGTCAAAAAGGTGTAAAATAGAGAAGAATGTGCCAATGATGATCGCAGGAAGGGTCGCGCAAATAATGGCATGCCATGCATAATAGCCAGGAAGGGAGTGCCATGAAGTGGTTGATAATCTTGAAACCTTTGTCCGTGCGATAATATAAATCAATGCAAGCAGGGGTATGATTGCGAGCAATATGTTGCCATGAAGTTCAAATGTCATCCTACACCTATTGTTTAATTAATTTACGATATTGTTAAAGAAAAGGCGGCTGAATTCAACTATCTCTTCAACCGCCTTACTTGATACTACGACTTAAGGGTGCAACTTATTTCTTAGATTTTAAATCATCCATAGTCACTTGAGTATGGTTAGCAAAACGGGCACGGCTTGCATCGCGTTCTGCTTTTGGAAGTGGAATCAAGCCGATATCGCTCAAGTTTCCACCTTCACCAATCATTTTCTCATTCAAGAACAGGTTCACATAATCGGTCATGCCTTTGATCTGATTGATATGAGAGTTTTTGATGTAGAAGTAGAGTGAACGGGAGACTGGATATTCACCTGAAGAGATTGCAGAAGGTTGTGGAGAGACACCCTCAACATTGGCTGCGCTCAAACGCTCAATGTTCTCTTCATAAAATGAGTAACCAAAGATACCGAATGCAGACTCATCTTTGAGCAACTTCTGTACGATCAAGTTGTCATTTTCACCCGCTGGAACATAAACGCCATCGGTACGAATAGTTTTATATTTTTTATATTTCTTATTTTTCTCTTTATCTGCATGGTACAATGCAGTGTAGACATCCATGTGTTTGGTCAAATGCTTCATGACCAAATCTTCAAACGCATCACGGGTTCCTGAAGATGTTGGTGGGCCGTAAAACACAATTTTACGATGAGGCAACGAGGCGTTGATTTGATCCCAGTACTGATAAGGGTTGGCAACCAATGATTTACCATCTTTCGAAGGAACTTCAGCTGCTACAGCCATTAACAACTCGTTACGGGTAAGGTTGATTGCGCCATTTTTGTTGTTTTGTGCAATCACAATACCGTCAAAGCCAATCACAACTTCGGTAATGCTCTTCACGCCATTGCTTTCACATAAGGTGAGCTCTTTGTCTTTCATACGACGCGATGCATTGGTGATATCAGGCGTATCTAAGCCATCGCCTTCGCAGAACAGCTTCATGCCGCCGCCTGAACCCGTAGATTCAATTACTGGGGTTTTGAAGTGGGTGGTTGCACCCAATTCTTCAGCCACATAACTGGCAAATGGATATACCGTTGATGAGCCAACAATGTTGATTTGGTCACGCGCTTGGGCTACGCCAGCACTTGCACAAATCGTTGCCACAGAGGCAATAGCAATCAGTTTTCGATTCATACGAAAAACTCCTTTTCTAAAATATGGTGAGATGGTAGTGGCTATTTGTGACATGATCATGACAATTCTTCAACATTCATCGTATCTCGCATCACATGAAGACGGTTTAAAAAGTGATCAACGACCTTTTTTTGATTCAGTGCGGCATGGTCCAATACATCCGAAGAGGCCATTAATTCACCATACATGTGCGAGACCTGATCGGTTGCGGAGAGTAGGTCTCGCACCGCCTCATGAACGCCTCCCATGCCATGCATTGTCATTTGCGAACACTCTGAAATGGCTGAGATTGCAGAAGATTGTTGTTCCATTGCCGCTGAAACCGTGCGTGTATGCTCAGAAATGTTTTGAATAATCTTTGCAATATCGTGAATCGCGACCACGGCATGTTCGCTCTCTTTTTGCATGCCGGAGATTTGTTGTTCGATCTCTTTTGTTGCTAGGGCTGTTTGATGCGCCAAATCTTTGACTTCGTTGGCAACAACTGCAAAGCCTCGCCCTGCATCGCCTGCGCGTGCAGCCTCGATGGAGGCGTTGAGCGCCAAGAGGTTGGTTTGATCGGCAATGTCGTTGATAGTGTTGACGACATTGCCAATATCTGAAGAGACCTTCTTTAAATGCTGCACAATTTCACCCGTGCGAGAAGCCTCTCGTTCGGCATTCTCTGCGATGGTTAATGCATCTTGCACCCGTTTGGCGACATCAATCACGACGATATTCATATCATCCGATGATTGTGCGGTCATCTTGGCATTGTTGAGCCCATCATCGGTCCCTTGCGAAACGCGCCCCGTTTGTTGCATCACTTCTTGCGACATCTCTTGCAGGGCTGCTGCTGTCGCATTGAGTTCGGTCGAGGATGTGGATACAGACTCGACGAGTTCGGAGACCTGCTTTTCAAATTCACGGATCAATTGGTTTTCAGCCTCTTGTTGATCAAGGCGTTTTTGCATTTCGGCTTCGCGTTTGGCATGACGCGTCTCTTTGGCCAGTTGATGCTTTTCAATATTTTTCTGAAAGATTGAAATGGCTTTGGCCAATTTTCCAATAATATCTTTGTTGCCAGTGCAGGGAATGTCTAGCCCGGTCTCTCCTTTGCTTAACTTCTGCGTGGTCTCAATGATCGCATGCACAGGTTTGGTGATCGAGCGCATAATAACATAGCCCACCAGTAAAAAGAGGAGCAATGTTAATGATCCGCCAATTAAAACTTCAATCTTGGTGTTGGCGACGGTCTCAAGGCGCTCTTGCTCGGCGGCATTGCAGGCACGCAAGGATTCCTCCTCAATTTTATTAAGAATTGGAACAATCGCCTCTTGCGCTTCATTGAGCTGGCTCTGTTCATGATCAATGCTTTGTGCCAGTGCCGCAAATAATTTCATGTAGCGCTGATAGTCGAGAATCAAGGATCGAATGGTCTCTTTTTGTTGTCCGTTCAAACCATGTGATTCATCGAGCATGGTTGTTAAACGGTCGCCCTCTTCGGCAACACTACGCAGGTGACCATCACCTTTTTGAATAATAAACTCTTTCTCTTCCAACCGCATAACCAGCATCGCATTATTCAACTTTTCTTCGGCATGGTAGCGGCGAAATGATTTTTCCATTTTACGAATCGATTTTTTCAATTGTCCCTGCATACCATCCAATTCGGTGAGTCCCATGCGCTGCCTGTAATTGGTGAGTAGCTTGAAATGGGTCTGGTGCGTATCAATGAGATCTTTTAACTGCAAAAGTGCAGCTGAATCAATGGTGAGGTCAGACTCTAGCAACTGTGCAGCGCTCTGTTCGGCCAACTTTGCATGGTGTAAGTAATCTTCGATAAACTTGAGATCGTCATGCAGCATAAAAAGTTGTTGATTCCGCCCCATCTCGAGGGCGTTGACATTGATGGTTGAGACTTCTTGCCGCAGTGCTTGCCATTTTTGTAAATGTCCTATGCTCTGCTCAAGATGGTAGTTGGCGATGGTCATTTGAGAGACAATTAAAATGACAGCCGCCAATCCAAGAATCAGCAGAGCACCGATGCGTAGCTCAAGTGATATGTCACCTAAAAATGTCTTATGTTTATGCATGAATAACCACCCTGATATATGCTTACTTTTCCTATGAAGTTTAGGGGGGGAATATGTCATGCACATGACGACAAGATGACAGATTATGAGTAGTATAATCGTTATCAAATAAAAAAGGCCCGCACAAGTGCGAGCCTTTTTTCAACCAGCGATGGATCGTTGGATTGAGGTCTTAGAATGTGAATTGTGTAAAAAGACCGTACTGCTTGTTTCCAGCAGTGTTTGCACCAGCTTTTGTGGTTTTGTCATCAATGTATGCAAGGCTTAACGTGACACCTTTGCTTACAAAATAGTCAGCACCTACAACAAAGCGCTGTCTTTTTGTTGGGCTAACAGCTTTGTCTTTGTTGTTTTCAATTTTTGCAAAGGCACCAACATTGTCAATATGTGCCCAGCCCCAAAGTGCTGTAGCAGTAATGTCATTGGCAACAGTGTTGCCGAAGTTTTTCACAGAGATGTAGTTACCGCCAACACGGAACTCATCGGTACCATAAGAAGCCATGAATTGAGCTAGTTTTTCTTTTGCTGCAGGATTCGCTACTGCTGCAGAGGCTTTCTTTCCACGGTAGCCTGTACGATACTGTGCAGAAAGGTCGAGGCCCTTAACAGGTGCTACTGAGATACGAGAGTTGTAATCAATTGAACCCGTAGCCGATGCTGCTTTACCATAACCGCCACCATTGGTTGCAGTAATCCAATAGTTTACCATGCCATCAGCAACTTTGCCTTTCAAGCCAATGCCAGCATCTGCTGAGTCATCAAATTTAAATTCATCAGTGGTAACTTTAGCAACAAAGCGATGTTTCCAAAGGTGCTGTTCGTAATCAATCCATGGTGTATGTGACATACCCAAACGCAATACTGCAGCATCATCAAAATGACCTTGGATATAGGCATATTTTACAAAAACATTGTTCGCTTTTCCTAAAGCTTCTGCAGCTGTATCTGTAGTGAAACGAACAGACCATACAGCGTCTTTTTTATATTTAACATCGAAGTAGAAACGCGTTAAATTCAAGCCTGTAGTGTCAGCAGCAGGAGCGACTTGCCCTGGTAGAACCAATGGTTTTTTTGCTGAGAAGTCAGCAAACATTTTTGCGCCAACGCTCAATTTAGAATCACCATCTTGTGCAACAGTCATGCCTGCAAAGGCTGGGGCTGCGAAAGCCATGCTTGCTGCTACAGCAGCAACGAGTTTTGTTTTTTTCATCGGAAAGAGCTCCTCTCGATTCATAAGATGGCGAGAGGCTAGAGGGAGATTGTGACACATTCGTGACACCTGAACTGCTATGTATCAAATTGACACAGCAGTTCAGATTGACACATTTTTTTAGAATTTTGCTTGCGTGTAGAGACCAAATTTGGTGGTTTTTTTGGTGCTTCCAACGGTGTAACCATTGTTGGTAACATTGGTTTGATCGAGAGCCAATGCCATGGTGACATTTTTGCCATAACGCGATTCAAGCCCCAATACATAGTGCTTGGTGGTTTGGGTAGTGCCTACATTGGCATCACTTTTCGCCTTGGTTGATTCATAGCGTCCAAACACGCCCAAGACATCGGTTGCATTGGCCCAAACCCAAGTCTCAACACCACGGCTCTTCGTTTGTAGGTTGGTCGCAACAACCTTATCATTGTTCATGATATAGTTGGCACCTACACGGTAATCATTTTCACCATAGGTTGCCATGATCTGTGTTAACGCAGATTTGGTTCCTGATGATGTGGCTGTAACTACGCCTGTTCCCAATGTGTTGGTACCTTTAAAACCATTGCGATAACCGACATCGAAGGTGGCCCCTTCCGCAGCCAAACCAATGCGACCATTAAAATCCTGACCATTGCTTGCGGCAATGTTGCCATAACCTGCACCATTAACACCTGCAAGCGCATAGTGAAGAATAGAGGCTTGACCTGAAACCCCAATTCCTGCATCGGCAGAGGAATCAAAACCCATGGTGTCCGCATAAGACTTGGCCACATAACGGTGTTTGCTCAAACCATCTTCATACGCGATCCAAGGGGTGGTGATAATACCCAATGAAACTTCAACCATGGGGGAAAATGAGCCTTTTACATAGGCATTCTTTACAAAAACACTGGTTTTCTTTGAGAGAGTGTTTTCTTGTGCCGCATCAAGGGTTACACCCAAAGACCACATATCATCAATTTTGTATGAGGTTTGTAAATAAGCACGACCAATATTCATTCCAGTGGTTTTTGCTGTTGTTGCACCATTGAGCGTAGTCTTAGATTGGGTGTAATCTGCAAAAATCTTTGCGCCAATCTTCAAGTTGCTGTTGCCTGTTTCAACAGCCAAAGCAGGTGTTGCAGCAAACAGACTTAGTGCAGCAACTGCTTGAATAATTTGACTTTTTTTCATGAGTTTAAACTCCTTGATTTGGGTTATTTCATCTGCTTCAAACCATCCGATGGATGATTGTCTAAAATTTATTTCGAGACTATAATACAGATAATTTCAAATTTGGAGGATTATTTTATGCCTATTTTCGAATTTCGTTGCAAATCATGCACACATACCTTCGAAACGCTGGTCATTCGTAGTGGCGATGCTGTTGTGTGTCCCGCATGTCAGAGCGATGAACTGGCCAAAATGATCTCAGCGCATGCCATTGGTAGCTCTTCTTCACGCCAAGGTGAGAGATGCATCCCATCGGCCTGCGGCACCGGTGGCTGCCCAGCCATGGGTGGGTGCGGCTGATGTGAATAAATCTGTATTTTTTTTAACTGGCTCGGTTGGCGATCATGATCGCACGGGTTGGAGCAGGGTGTCCCTCAATGGTCTGCAGCATATTGTCGGGATCAAGAAATGCTTCTAAAGATTCAAAGTTCATCCAATCGGTCATGCGTTGCTCTTCCATGGTCGTTTGATTGATATCAACACAACGAATATCAACAAAACCGGCACGATGAAGCCACAGCGAGAGCATCGCAACCGATGGAATAAACCAGACATTACGCATCTTGGCATAACGATCCTCAGGCATGAAACAGTGGTGCACATCTCCTTCAACCACCAATGTTTCAAGCACCAGTTCGCCACCTGGACGCAAAAGATCACGCAGTTGTTGTAAGTGGTCGATGGGTGATTTGCGATGGTATAAGACCCCCATTGAAAAAACAGTGTCTATCCCTTGAAGGGGGGGAAGATCACTATCCCTCGCAGGAATATAAAAGGCTTGCGGATGGTTGAAATAATGACGCACCGCTTGAAATTGTAGTCCAAAGAGAACACCAGGGTCGATTCCCAACACCATGCGTGGGTTTTGCGCCATCATTCTCCAAATATGGTAACCCGAACCACAGCCCATATCCAATACATTGCGCCCTGTTAGGGAGGTAATATGGGGGACTAACCGGTCCCACTTGAGATCGGATCTCCATTCGCAATCCACATAGACACCAAAAAAGTCAAAAGGACCTTTGCGCCAAGGCTGCAAGCCTCGCAGGTCAGCTTCAATCTCTGCGAGGTCGAGTGGTGGGTTCGCTTGTGTGGTGGCTAGCGTGGATTGAAGGTGAATGGCGGACTGATTCAAATCAACATGAACGGAATGAGGCAAAGGTGTGTGGCAAATAAGATTGTGGTAGGCCGCCAACCAACGCGGAAAATCACCATGTTGTGCAGCTTGTTGCCATCCTTGCAGATATAGATTGAGTATAGATTCTGCATGTTGGCTCAGTCGTTTGTGCGTTTTCAACAGAGCCAATAATGCGTGGCCATCGTAAGGGATCGGGTTCATTTGATTGCGACCAATGAGACAAAGCTAAAACATTGAAACCATACAAACACTTTGGTAAATCCTGCATCATGCAAGCGTTGTTGGTGCAGTTTTAAAGTTTCAGGAATCAATACATTTTCTAACGCTGTCCGTTTCTGACTTACTTCAAGATCGCTATAGCCTTGCTCTTTTTTAAATTCATGGTGCATATCTGTTTGAAAGGATTGTTCTTCTTGATCAGAAAAAGCGATCTTTTCGGAGAGAATCAGCACCGCATCAGAGCGCATACCATCATAGATCTTTTGTAACAATGGTAATCGCTCTGTTTTGGTAACAAATTGTAAAGTAAAGTTTAGCGTGACCATGGAGGCATTGATAATCGGAATATCACAAATATCGCCATTGAGAAGTTGTACTGGGGTCGAGCCGTGATCGGCATCGATGAGCATCTGACACTGGGATAGCATCGCTGCTGAATTATCAATGGCAATCATTTGGCAATGCGCTGCATGAATATTTTTTCGCATGGCCAATGTGGCTGCGCCCAATGAGCAACCTAAATCATAGATGTGACTATGCGGCTGTACATACTCTTTGGCCAATAAACCGATCATCGCCAGACTGAGTTCGTAACCAGGAACAGAGCGTTGAATCATGTTTTCAAAGACCGATGCAACATTGGCATCAAATTGAAAGGGAGCAATCTGGGTTAAAGGTTGAGAAAAAATTTTATCATGCGTCATGGGTTGTATCCATTGCCATCATCGCAAGGTTAGAAAAGTGCTGATTCAATCTTGAACGGCCACGACTGAATCAGCGCTTCATTAGGCAGGCAGGTCAGAATGACCCATCAAATAGGTATCAACCGCACGCGCAGCTTGACGACCTTCACGAATAGCCCAAACCACCAATGACTGCCCACGGCGCATATCTCCCGCAGCAAATACTTTATCAATACTGGTTTGATAATTGGATGTGTTGGCCGCGACATTGCCACGGTTATCTTTGTTGACACCAAGTGTTTCGATCATTCCCTCATGGACAGGGTGCACAAAGCCCATCGCCAAAAGGACCAAATCCGCTTTAAGTTCAAAGGCGCTACCCTCGACCTCTTTCATGTTCCATTGCCCATTTTCTTGAACCCACTCCACGCGCACACACGCAATGGCCGTCACTTCACCTTGATCATTGGAGATGAAGCGTTGGGTTGCCACATTCCAATCGCGTGCACACCCTTCATCTTGCGAAGTTGATGTGCGTAATTTCATTGGCCAATTTGGCCATACCAATAACTTATTAATGGCTTCAGGTGGTTTGGGCATGATCTCAATCTGTGTCACTGATGCCGCACCATGGCGGTTGGAAGTGCCGATACAGTCAGAACCTGTATCACCGCCACCAATCACCACCACATGCTTGCCTTTTGCGGAGATACGGATGTTTTCATCAATCTCATCGCCCAAGACCAACTTGGTTTGTTGCTTTAAAAAATCCATCGCAAAATAGATACCGGAAGATTCGCGTCCATCGATATTAAGATCTCGTGCAGCTTCAGAACCACCGCTTAACACGACCGCATCAAACTCTGCCATGATCGATTCAATGGAGATATCAACACCAATGTGGGCATTAACATGAAAATCAACACCTTCCGCACGCATTTGAGCCATGCGACGGTCGATCACCTGTTTATCAAACTTAAAGTTGGGAATACCATAACGCATCAACCCACCGATACGGTTCTCTTTTTCAAACAACACCACATCGTGACCTGCACGCGCCAACTGTTGTGATGCCGCCATGCCTGCAGGGCCAGAGCCAATAACGGCAACCCGTTTCCCTGTTTTATGTTTGGCAATTTGGGGTGTGATCCAACCCTCTTTCCAAGCCTTTTCAACAATGGCGAGTTCAATGTTTTTGATACTCACTGCATCACCAATCAAGTTGACAGTGCAGGACTCCTCGCAAGGGGCAGGGCAGATGCGACCTGTAAACTCAGGAAAATTGTTGGTTGAGTGCAGCACATCAATAGCCTGCTTCCAATGACCATGATAAACCAAATCATTCCAATCGGGGATGATATTGTTGACGGGGCAACCATTGTGACAAAAGGGGATACCACAATCCATGCAGCGCGCCGCCTGTTGCGACATATTTCCCGGTAAGACTGCAAACTCATTGTAGTGTTGTATGCGATCTTCGACGGGGGCATAGCCCAACCCTTCACGCGAAAACTCTTTAAAACCCGTTGGCTTACCCATGTGCATGCTCCTTCTCAGCAGAGTGTTGTTCGGCCATATCTTTTAAGGCGCTGCGATAATCGACTGGAATCACTTTGACAAATTTACCTGCATAATCATTCCAATGGGTCAAAATTGTCTGTGCTTTTTTAGAGCCCGTTAACGAGGCATGCCTTGAAATAAGCGTCAATAAGATCAATTGATCATTTTGTGACAGTGAGTGTTTGATATCAATGCGTCCATGGGCTTCAAGATCAGCACCTTGATGATCCCACTCCTCAAGCGCATCCGCCTCGGAAATGATGGGCTCAAGTTCAACTTGTGCCAAATTGCAGCGTGAGGAGAAGGTTGATGATTCGTCAAGAACATATGCAATCCCCCCCGACATCCCCGCCGCAAAGTTGCGCCCTGTTTCACCAAGAACAACGACGGTACCGCCCGTCATGTATTCACATCCATGATCGCCAACACCCTCAACCACAGCGGTTGCGCCAGAGTTGCGTACGGCAAAGCGCTCGCCACCAATACCATTGAAATAACATTCACCAGCAATGGCACCAAAGAGTACGGTATTGCCCACAATGATATTTTCATCAGCTGCAATCGGAGTTTGATGGGGGGGGCGAATAATGATACGGCCGCCAGAGAGACCTTTACCCACATAGTCATTGCCTTCACCGGTTAAGTCGATGGTGATACCGCGGCTTAACCAAGCACCCAAACTTTGACCTGCGGTTCCATGTGCTTTGATATGAATGGTATTGTCTTCTAAACCTGCGTGACCATATTTTTTTGCAACCTTACCTGAGAGCATAGTGCCAAAACTACGATCCACATTGCAAATTTTAGTATTGATCACGACAGGCTGTTTCGATTCAAGCGCAGCGCTTGCTTCAGCAATCAATTTATTGTCGATCAACTGCGCCAAACCATGGTCTTGTGTTTCACAGTGGTAAACTGCGGCATGGGGCTGATCAACCTTATGAAACATCGGGGTTAAATCGAGCCCCTGTGCTTTCCAGTGCAGAATTGCTTCATTGGTATCCAACATATCCACACGGTTAATCATCTCTTGATAGGTTTTAAAGCCAAGCTTGGCCATGATTTCACGGACTTCTTCAGCGAGGAACATAAAGAAGTTCACCACATCTTCAGGTTTGCCAACAAACTTTTTGCGCAAATCAGGGTCTTGTGTTGCAACGCCAACAGGGCAGGTGTTGAGATGACACTTACGCATCATGATGCAACCCTCTGCTACCAGTGCAATGGTTCCAAATGCAACTTCATCGGCACCCAAAAGGGCAGCAATGACGACATCGCGGCCAGTGCGCATCTGTCCATCGGCTTGTAGGCGGGTACGGCCACGAAGACGGTTGAGTACAAGCGTTTGCTGGGTCTCGGCCAGACCCAATTCCCATGGTGAACCTGCATATTTAATGGAAGTGAGTGGAGATGCACCGGTTCCGCCATCGTGACCAGCAATCACAACATGATCGGCATGGGCTTTGACCACACCTGCGGCAATAGTGCCCACGCCAATTTCAGAAACCAGCTTCACACTGATGTCTGCATCGGTATTGGCATTTTTCAAATCAAAAATGAGCTGGGCTAAATCTTCAATGGAGTAGATATCATGGTGGGGTGGTGGAGAGATTAATCCTACACCTGGTGTTGAATGACGGACACGACCAATACGCTGATCGACCTTGTGACCAGGAAGTTGACCACCTTCACCCGGCTTGGCACCTTGTGCCACTTTAATCTGAATTTGATCGGCATTGGCAAGGTATTCCGCGGTTACCCCAAAACGACCCGATGCAACTTGCTTAATTGCTGAGCGCATCGAATCCCCGTTTGCAAGAGGAGTAAAGCGTTCTGGCTCTTCACCACCTTCACCGGTGTTGGATTTTCCACCCAACCGGTTCATGGCAATGGCCAATGTTGAGTGTGCTTCATGGGAGATTGAACCAAACGACATGGCGCCTGTGACAAAACGCTTGACGATTTCAGTAGCTGGCTCAACTTCATCGAGATCAATCGACACGCCATCATTGAACTTAAACATGCCGCGTAGCGTCATCAATCGACCGCTTTGATGGTCGATCAGTTTGCTGTACTCTTTAAAGAGTGCGTAGTTTCCACTACGCACTGCCTGTTGAACTTTGGCAATCGCTTCGGGTGTTAAAAGGTGCTCTTCACCGCGAACGCGCCAAGCGTAGTCGCCACCAACATCAAGTGCATGTTTGTAAATATCAAGATGACCAAATGCATCGCGGTGCCAGCGAACGGCTTCTTCGGCTATTTCACTTAGGCCAACCCCTTCAATTTGTGTCGGGGTACCAGTGAAGTATTCCTCTACAAATTGTGAAGAGAGGCCGATTGCTTCATAGATTTGCGCCCCACAGTAGGATTGATAGGTTGAGATACCCATCTTTGACATCACTTTATGAATTCCTTTGCTGACCGCTTTAATGTACCGTTTGTTGATCTCATAGGTTGATAAATCAACAGGAATAAGTCCCGTGCGTTGCATGTCGCTTAAGGTTTCAAATGCCAAATAAGGGTTAATGGCTTCTGCGCCATAGCCTGCCAGTGTGGTGAAGTGGTGAACTTCTCGGCTGCTTCCTGTTTCAATCACCAAGCCAGTTTCAGTACGCAGACCTTGACGAATCAAGTGTTGATGAACCGCACTGGTCGCTAATAGAGCGGGGATCGCCAAGTGATCTTCATCCATCTCCCGATCGGAAAGAATGATGATATTGTCACGGTTTTTGACTGCTTGTTCAGCTTGTGCGCAGAGTGTTTGCAAAGCTGCTTGCATACCTTCTGCACCTTCCGTTGCGGCGTAACAGACTGAGAGGGTGATAGAACGGAATGCACCACTGGTATAACGATCAATATGACGAATTTTTTCAAGATCTTCATTGGTTAAGATTGGTTGACGCACTTCAAGGCGCATCAAAGGTGATTCTTCGCCCAATCCCAAAAGGTTAGGACGGGGACCAATGATAGAGGTGAGGCTCATCACCATCTCTTCCCGAATGGGGTCAATCGGTGGGTTGGTGACTTGGGCAAAAAGTTGGCGGAAGTAATTGGCCAGCGGCTTGGAGCGGTTGGATAAAACAGCCAACGGACTATCATTGCCCATTGACCCTGTCGCTTCTTGGCCACTGATCGCCATTGGCGTTAATAAAAACTTCAAATCTTCTTGTGTGTAACCAAAGGCTTGTTGACGATTTAATAAGGTTTCATGGTCGGGTGTCATGGGCGTAACTTCACTTGGAAGATCTTCCAGACAAATTTGCGTATTGCTTAGAATTTCGGCATAAGGCTTCATATTCGCCAAGTTGTTTTTGACTGTTTCATCATTAATGATCACCCCTTGCTCAAGGTCAATCAAAAACATACGGCCGGGTTGTAAACGCCATTTTTTAATAATCTTCTCTTCAGGAATATCCAGCACACCCATTTCAGAAGCCATAACCACCAAATCATCGTTGGTGATCAGATAGCGGGCAGGGCGCAGTCCATTACGATCGAGGGTGGCGCCAATTTGACGACCATCGGTAAAAGCGATCGCGGCGGGGCCATCCCAAGGTTCCATCAGTGCTGCATGGTATTCATAAAATGCTTTGCGCTGTTGATCCATGCTTTGATTGCCCGACCACGCTTCTGGAACCAAAAGCATTGCCGCATGCGCCAGTGAATAACCACCCATAACCAAAAGTTCCAAGGCATTGTCAAAACAGGCTGTGTCCGATTGCCCTTCAGGAATCAACGGCCACACCTTTTCTAAATCATTGCCCAGCAGTTTAGAACGCATCGAGTGACGACGGGCATTCATCCAGTTGATGTTACCGCGTACGGTATTGATTTCACCATTGTGTGCAATCATGCGGAATGGGTGGGCAAGCTCCCACGCAGGAAAGGTGTTGGTTGAAAAGCGTTGATGTACCAGCGCCATCGCCGAGGTCATGCGGGCATCACGAAGATCTTCATAATAGGCACCTACTTGGTGGGAGTGGAACATCCCTTTGTAAACCAAGGTGCGTGATGAGAGCGATGAGAAGTAAAACCGTGCAGCATCTTGCCAACCTGCCGATGCAACCTGATGCTCAATCAATTTTCGAATTACGAAGAGTTTGCGTTCAAAGGCATCTTGATCGGCACAGTTTTCGCCACGCGCAATGAACAGTTGACGAACAACCGGTTCGCAGGCCAAAACGCTTTCAGGTAGATCTGCGCGCACGCTGTCCACAGGAACATCACGCCAGCCAAGAAGAGTTTGTCCTTCAGAGGCAACGGTTTCAGCAATGTACGCTTCGCAGGCTTGGCGGTGTGCAGCATCTTGCGGCAAAAAGAGCATGCCGACACCATAATGGCCAACCGTAGGCAAATGAATATTGAGATCTGGGGTGATGGCTTGAAAAAAAGCGTCGGGGATTTGAATCAAGATTCCTGCGCCATCCCCTTCGCGAACATCAGCACCGGCAGCGCCGCGATGGGTAATACGCAATAAAATTTCTAAGCCTTGTTCAATGATGTGATGACTTTTTTTATTTCTAATATGGGCGACAAAGCCAACACCACAGGCGTCATGTTCGTGGATAGGATCATATAACCCTTGCTTTAATGGCAATGTAGACAATGTCATGGTTTACCTCTTATTCATAAAAATCATCAATCTTTTCGCGCACAACGCAAACGCGACCCAAAATTGGGTCGCGTATTATAGCGGAAAATCTTCTCACTCTCTACCCTCTGAGAGAAAATTTACATTTTAGCTATTTAACAAGAGTTTCAAGCGTTCATTGACCAATGCAGGATTTGCTTGACCACGGCTTGCTTTCATCACTTGCCCGACAAAAAATCCAAACAGACGATCTTTGCCTGATTTGAATTCAGCGACCGAATCGGGGTTGGCATCAAGAACGGTTTGAATCATGGCATCAATAGCTCCTGTGTCTGAAACTTGCTTCAACCCTTTGGCTTCGATAATAGTATCGGCACTTTGACCGCACCGCATCATCTCATCCAAGACATCTTTAGCAATTTTTCCTGAAATGGTATTGTCGGCAATACGATCCAGTAAGAGTCCTAGCGCGCTGGCTGAAACAGGCGAATTTACGATCTCATGCCCCGACTCTTTCAGGCGACCCAAAAGCTCATTGGCGAGCCAGTTGGCAGCGATTTTTGGATTGGCAGGATGCGCCGCGATTAAATCTTCAAGGTAACGGGCAAGCTCCAGTGTTTGTGATAAAACATCAGCATCATAGGATGAAAGTCCATATTCGCGCTCAAAGCGTTGACGCAACTGGCTAGGTAGTTCTGGCATGCCGGCTTTGATTGCTGCAACCTCTTCAGCAGTGACCCGCAGTGCTGGCAGATCAGGCTCGGGGAAGTAACGGTAGTCGTGCGCTTCCTCTTTGCTACGCATTGAACGAGATTCGCCTTTGACGGAGTCATACAAACGGGTCTCTTGCACGACCTGACCGCCATCTTCGATAATCTCAATCTGACGGACAACCTCATAGTCAATTGCTTGTTTGATAAAGCGGAAGGAGTTAAGGTTTTTCAACTCGGCACGGGTGCCAAGAGGTGCGCCAAAACGACGCACGGAAACATTGGCATCACAACGGAATTGGCCTTTTTCCATATCCGCACCGGATACATCGAGGAAGCGGATCAATTGATGTAACTGTTTTAAGTACGCGACGGCTTCATCGGCACTACGCATATCGGGTTCGGAAACGATCTCCATTAATGGAACGCCCGAGCGGTTTAAGTCGATGTGTGAAACACTATCTAAACCTTCATGCATCGATTTTCCCGCATCCTCTTCCATGTGAATACGGGTAATACCAATCCGTTTTTCACCACCACCTTCTACAGGGATGTCGAGATGCCCATGTTCAACCAACGGTACAGTGAATTGTGAAATTTGATACCCTTTAGGGAGATCAGGGTAAAAATAATTTTTACGATCAAATTTCGATTCAAGATTGATGGTTGCATCAATCGCAAGGCCTGTAAGAATCGTTTTCTGTACCGCTTCATTGTTAAGGACAGGAAGCTGCCCTGGCATCCCCAAACAGACTGGACAAGTTTGCGAGTTGGGTTCTGCACCAAATTCTGTTGAACAACCACAAAACGCCTTGGTCTTTGAATTGATCTGTGTGTGGACCTCAAGTCCGATTACGACTTCCCAGCTCATTGAAATGCCTCCGGATGTTGTTGATGCCAAGTTGTGGCGGATTCATAAGCACTTGCCGCACCAAGCAAACAATCTTCCTGCCATGCTGGTGCAATCCACTGCATGCCGACGGGGAGGCCGTTCACGAAGCCACATGGCTGTGACAGTGCAGGAAGCCCCGCCAAGTTTACCGCAATGGTGAAAATATCGGAGAGATACATGGTCAATGGATCATCGGCTTTTTCACCCAAGGCAAAGGCTGTGATCGGGCTTGTGGGAGTGGCAATGAGATCTACTTTTTCAAAAGCCTCTAAAAAATCTTGACGAATCAAGGTGCGAACACGCTGAGCTTTGATGTAATAGGCATCATAATAGCCGGATGAGAGCGCGAATGTTCCCGTTAAAATGCGTCGTTTGACCTCGTTGCCAAAGCCCTCATCACGCGAGCGCATATAGAGATCATTTAAATCTTCCGGGTTATCGCAGCGCTGACCAAAGCGTACACCATCATAGCGTGACAAATTTGCAGAGGCCTCCGAAGGTGCAATCACATAGTAGGCGGCAACAGCCGACTCGGTATGCGGCAGTGAGATATCAACAATTTCTGCGCCAAGTGCTTCGCACTGTTTGAGTGCGTTTTCAATGGTGGCTCGAACATCAGCATCCATACCTTCAATAAAATACTCTTTGGGTTTACCAATGCGTAAGCCTTTCATATCCCGTTGATCACAAGCGCCGAGCCAATCGATAGTTGGTGCATCCATGACTGATGTGGAATCGCCCGCATCATGCCCAGACATTACAGCGGTTAACATCGCCGAATCTTTTACACATGAAGTCATTGGACCTGCTTGATCCAATGAGGAGGCAAACGCGATAATGCCACGACGGGAGATGCGTCCGTAGGTTGGTTTTAAACCTGTGAGTCCGCACAGCGCTGCGGGCTGGCGAATTGACCCCCCCGTGTCTGTACCCAGTGCTGCAGGCGTTAACGCCGCGGCCACCGCGGCAGCGGAGCCACCCGATGAGCCACCAGGAATTCGATCGGTATCCCAAGGGTTCCGGCAAGGGCCAAACGCTGAGGTTTCAGTCGATGAACCCATGGCAAACTCGTCCATATTGGTTTTTCCTACCAACACTGCGCCAGCCTCTTTAAGGCGTGTAATAACATGGGCGTCGTAAGGCGCATCAAATCCTTCAAGAATTTTGGAGCAACAACGGGTAGGACCATCTTGTGTGCAGAAAATATCTTTGACAGCAATTGGGAGCCCTTCAAGCGGACGAGGGGTATCGTGGGCTGCACGGTAATCATCGGAGGCTTTGGCTTGTGCCATCACATGGTCATGATCAATATGAACAAAGGCGTTCAATAAAGTGTTGTGCGCATCAATACGGTCAAGGTAGAGCTTGGCCAGGTCTTGTGCGCTCACTTCCCTTTGGTCCAAGCGTTGTTTAAGTGTTTCTAAGGATGAAAATGGCATTATTCAATCACCTTCGGTACGACATATAAGCCGGATTCGGTTTGTGGTGCAATGGCTTGCAGTGCATCACGACGGTTGCTGTTGGTGACAATATCACTACGCAATGGCATCGCAGAATCGTGCGGATGTGCCATGGCGGCAACACCATCGGTATTGACCTCTTGGAGTTGTTCGATATAGCCAAGAATACTATTTAGCTGGGGTCCCAGTTCTTGCGCTTCATGATTTGTGAGACGAATGCGCGACAGTTGGGCTATCTTTCTGACATCAATGTCCATGCGATATGCCTTCCTTCTATGATTTTATAGATGCGAAGCATAGAATGAGTGTGAAAAAAATGCTAACAATGAATATTGCTTGACATGATGTGAATAGCTTACAATAATTCGCCCTGCTTCACGACACGCCGGGATGGTGAAACTGGTAGACACGCCAGACTCAAAATCTGGTGCCTTCAGTGGCGTGCCGGTTCGACTCCGGCTCCCGGTACCATATTAATATTATTGTTAATATAAATGTTATAAAAAGCCTGTAATCACATAGTGATTGCAGGCTTTTTTATTATTCGGTACAAAGTTGTTCCACGCATGGTTGCATCATTGGCTCCATGTTCCTTGCTGAAATTGTCAAAATCACCCAATATCAAACCCATTCTACTCAGATTGAATCAGCACTTCCTCAAGGAGCTACGATGAAAAATGATCAATATTGGATGCAGTATGCCATTGAATTGGCCAAACACGGTATCGGCACGACGCATCCCAATCCTCGTGTTGGCGCAGTGATTGTTGATAAAAACGGAGCGATTCTTGGTGAAGGATGGCATGAACGGGCAGGGCAGCCACATGCGGAACCGTGTGCTATTGCCGATGCACGCGCGCGACAACACTCTCAATTGGCGGAGAAATTTTCTGAAGCCACAATTTATGTGACGCTTGAGCCTTGCGCATCCGCAGGGCGTACCCCCGCTTGTACGCAGGCGATTATTGATGCAGGGATGGGTCGGGTGGTTTATGGTTCTTCTGACCCTAATCCTAGAATGGCAGGAGGGCACCAATCGCTTCAAAACGCAGGTTTGGTCGTATTGGGTGGAATATTGTGTGACCAAACGGATCTACTCAACCGTCCTTTTTTTCATTATCAATCGACGCAATTGCCGTATGTTATTGCCAAGGCTGCCATTTCATTGGATGGAAACCTTGCTACCCATGCCCACCATTCGCAGTGGATCAGCGGCCCTGCATCGCGGCATCATGCGCACCAATTGCGAGCGGAATCTGATGCGATCATGGTAGGAGCCGGGACTTTACTTCATGATAACCCAAGCCTCAATGTGCGTGAGACACCAATGATTGGTGACACCCCGTTGCGTGTGGTGATGGCATTGGAGACTCCACCTTTTTTTCATCATTGTAAGTTGTTAAGTCAGGATGCACCTAGCCGGATTTATAGCTGTCTTGGCAATGAAAATGATCAGCTTTGGCAGGATGCCGGGATGGAGCTGATCTTGGTGGATGACCTTCATAGTGCGTTACTCCATCTTGCCAGTGATGGAAAGTTACAGATTTTGGTTGAAGGGGGTGGGGCACTGCATGCGGCAATGTTTGAACAGCGTTTTGCAACGGAACTGGTATTGTATCAAGCCCCGCTACTCATTGGAGGAACGCATGCGATTGGTCTTTGGCAAGGGGAAGGCGCGGTCCATATTGACCATGCGCTGCGGTTGCAACATGTTGAGAGAACCATGCTGGGGGAGGATCAGTTGATTCGCGGAAGGATTATCTACCCTGTTGATGCGAGCAGCTCCGTTGAATCGTCATGTTAAGTTAATGAAGTCAGGCTTTGTTGAATAGGTGCTGATCCTTTGAGGCCGCCAACATTGCCTCAGCTGCCGCTGTTATGGCCAGCCATTGCTTTTGCAATCGGGCTTGCGACCATTTATATGCAGAGCATTGCCTGGTCAATGTTTCTGTTCATATTTCCTGTTGTGATGGTGTTGATGCTATGGAAGCCGAGTCAAATGGTGGGGGCCTGGCTGATAGTTGGGATTGTTTGGGGCTTTGTGAATTTTTGGTGTAGTGCCGAGCGGCTTTATGTTGATCCGCAATGGTTTTCTGGCGATCAGAAGGTTACGGCAACAGTGGTCTCAGCTGAGGATTATCAACACTATTCGCGCTGGCGATTGCAGGGAATCACAAATCTCAGCCATGCGATTGCGTATGGTGGTGATGCTTACCTCTATCTCAATAAAAATAGACGCATTGCAATCAAAACGGGGCAAACCATAGCGCTTGATATGGCTTTTAAGCAACCGCATAACCAGCAAAATCCACACGCTTTTGATTACGAGAGCTATGCCTTTCATCAAAATATTGCACTGATTGGCAATGCAAAATCAACCCCTGTTGTTGTTGACCATCATGCCGATTTTTTGGACACGCCGCGCTATCGGATTCGCCAGCTTTTCTCACAGCTTCCTGAGCAAGAGCGCGGTGTATTGGAAGCGTTGGTTTTGGCTGAGAAAAATCATCTGGATTTGCAAGTGTATGAGGCTTTTGCCGCCACGGGCACGGCGCATCTTTTGGCAATTTCCGGGCTCCATGTTGGCATGGTGATGGGGGCTGTCTTCTTTCTTGTTTATTTTATTCTGCGTCGTCGGGAGCGGTGGATTGTTGAGCTTCCCATTGAGATGATGGCGATGATTTCAGCGCTTATTGTCGCTATTTTGTATGCTGCCATCGCCAACTGGCCATTGCCGACACAGCGGGCGGTTTTGATGGCTGTTGCGCTCTTTGTTGCATGGCGATTTCGTAGCCAAGTGCACCCGCTGCAAATCATGCTTGCAGTCTTTCTTTTCATTTTAATTTTGCAGCCCAATGCCATTGTGTCACTCTCATTCTGGTTGTCTTTTTCATCGGTTGCGGCCTTGATCGCATGGGCCAATGTATGGATTACCAGGGGGCAACAGGATGAAAGTAGAATGGGTGGAACGGATTCATCATGGCAGCGGATTTATGGCAAGGTGCGGGGTTTTGTTCAATCGCTATTATGGATTAGTTTGATCTCAAGTTTAGTTACCATGCCGATGATTGTTGAATCCTTTGGGCGTATTGCAATCTATACGCTGATTGCCAACTTGATCATGGTGCCGCTTTACGCGATGGCGATTTTACCATTGGCACTGCTCTCATCGATGTGTGCAGTGATGGGATTAGATGAGATCGCGTACCCATTGTTACACCTTAATGGCGTTGTTGTGCAGCTCGGTAATCAATGGGTGATTACGCTGCAACATTGGCCATGGGGAAACCTTTGGATAAAACCGGCACCGTGGTGGTTACAACTAAACTATGCTATGTTGATGCTGTTGGCCGGTTGGTTGATGTGGAAAAAGAGGATGCGCATCGCATTGCCGCTGCTTTTTTTTACTCTTGCGCTCTATATTTATTTTGGCAGCCAAGAGCCTCAATCTGTCGATGCACATGCAACGATCATTGATGTTTGGGATGTAGGGCAAGGCGCTTCAACCTCGATTCATTTTCAGGATGGTGAGGAGTGGTTAATTGATGTTCCAGGTGAATTTTCAGCCAAATTTAATGGTGGGACCATGGTTGCTGATGAATTGCGTGGACTGGGGATAACCCACATTGATACCTTGGTTTTGACCCATGCCCAATCAGATCACATGGGAGGTGCCATGCGTCTTCTGGATCATCTTAATCATGTCGGCGAACTATGGATTGCCGATGTTCCCAGTAATCACAACCATCCTCAACTGAACGCGATCATTGCGCGCTTGAAGCGTGAAGATGCAACGGTTATCTGGCTGTCACAAGGGGATCATCGTACGCTTAATAATCAATCCCGCATCGATGTGCTTTGGCCACCCAAAGGGTATAATCCCAAGAATACCAACAATGCTTCACTGATCCTTTCGTTACAATTACCAACAGGTCAACGCATGCTGTTCCCGGGGGATATGGAGGCCAAAACGGAAAAGGATCGCCGTTTTTTTGAACAACTTTCACCGTACGACCTTATGTTAATTCCACATCATGGTAGCCGTACTTCGAGCACTGTAGATTTTGTAGCGCGGGTTCATCCTCGATACGCTGTGGCTCAAGTCGGTTATGGAAACCGCTTTGGTTTTCCAAAAAATGAAGTGATCGATCGTTATGAAAATATTGGTGCGCATGTTTACCGTAGCGATCAAGGCGCACTTCAATTCTCAATTGAAAACAACATCTCTATTGCGCAGTATGTGCCACTGCAACTTAAATATAATCAATTGTGGTTATATTTCCATGGAGGGTGAATCAGCGTTATGGAAAGAGTCAAAATCACCAGGTTCTATTTTTTTGCTGCCGCCATGGTTGCCACAATGATTTTACCTTCATGGAGCTGGGCAGAAAAGAATTTTTCATCTAAACATATGAATGAACCTATTCAGCCACTTGAAGCGCCTGTTGTTGATAAACACAAAGTCGCTCTGGGCGATAAACTCTTTCATGATCCACGCCTTTCGGCGGATGATTCGATAAGTTGCGCTAGTTGCCATAGTTTGGATTTAGGTGGTACGGACAATCAGCCTCGATCACTGGGGATCAAGGGTCAGCTTGGTGCTGTCAATGCGCCAACCGTGTTCAATTCGGGCTTTAATTTGGCACAGTTCTGGAATGGTCGTGCCTCTACATTGGAGGAGCAAGCAGCAGGGCCGATCCATAATCCTGTTGAGATGGGATCCAATTTTAAACAGGTGATAGAGAAGCTTTCCGCTGATCGTGAATATGTGCAGCAGTTTCAAGCCATCTATCCAGATCAAGGGATAACATCGGAAACGCTTGTAGATGCGATAGCTACTTTTGAACGCTCCTTGGTCACCATTGATTCACCTTTTGATCGATATTTGCGTGGCGAAGAGCATGCCATTAATGCCCGCGAAAAGAGGGGGTATGAACTCTTTCAAGATTATGGTTGTGTTGCCTGCCATCAAGGGAAAAATGTTGGTGGAAACATGTACCAAAAATTCGGCATTATGGATGATTACTTCGCTAAAAAGACTTTGACCGATGCCGATAATGGTCGTTTTTCTGTGACAGGTTTTGAAGAAGACCGTTTTGTTTTTAAGGTTCCTGGCTTACGACTTGCCGTATTGACGGCTCCCTATTTTCATAATGGTTCAACTGAAACGCTCGAAGAGGCCATTAACACGATGGCCCATTATCAACTGGGTCGTACGATTCCCAAAGAGGATGTTGAATATATTATCGATTTTTTACACTCTCTTGTCGGACAATATAAGGGAAAAACGCTCTAATGCATCTCCAGCACGATTCGCGTAAATTTTTTACGATCATCTTGACGCTACTACTGGTTCTTTTTTTTCTTTTTATTAAGACCCAGCAGGTCAACACAGAAAAAACATCCAATGTTACGCAAAAAATACAGCAAATCGGTGAGATTCAGGATCATATTGTTACGGAGTTAATGCGTAATCGTTATGATAATATCTCCCATTATGATGATTTGAGTGAGATGATGCGGGTATTGAAGAGCCAATTGAAGATGCTAATGGATGATGGCGAATTACAAATTTATCATCAAGGGAATAGTCGCCTGGATATTCAACTTGAAGAGTATATGCATTCCCTTCAAGTTGAGGAGCGTCAAATTGACCTTTTTCGGCGCAATAATGCGCTGTTACACAATTCATTACGCTTTCTTCCTGTTGCAGTTGATGAATTATCCAATCAAAATCTTGAACAGACATTAATTAATGATATTCATCGTATGTTGATCGATCTGTTTACTTATAATAATGAGCTCTCTGAAACCTCTAAGGCGCAGTTGCTGCAATCGAAAGCGCAGTTGTTTAAAGCGCAAGTGCAATATCCTGAGCTTAAAAATATCATGATGCATGTGGTCATTGCAGAAAAGTCGTTGCAATATGTTTCAGCGACCATGAATGAAATGAACAAGATTCGTGAGTTACCCCTTTTGCAAACGATCCAAAAAGAGGTGGCGGATGATTACGAGGCGCAAGTACAAAGGTCTAACAGCTATCGCATTATCCTTTTCTTGCTGACGCTCGCCCTGCTTGTTTACACCATTCTTTTCTTTGTCCGTCTGAGAAAAGTTGCAGAAAAGCTCAATGCAACGGTGAAAGAGTTGGAAAATCAAAAATTTGCCCTTGATCAACATTCGATTGTTGGCATTACGGATACCAAAGGCGATATTATTTATGCCAATGATATGTTTTGCGAAATCAGTCAATATTCTCGCAAAGAAATTTTTGGAAAAAATCATCGTATTTTAAAATCGGATGAACACTCATCACAGTTCTTCAAACAGATGTGGGCAACTATTTCCAGTGGCAAGGTTTGGAAAGGTGAAGTCAAAAACCGTAAAAAGAGCGGTGAATTTTACTGGGTAGATACGACCATTGTTCCCTTTGTCGATCACACGGGGAAACCTTATCAATATGTCGCAATTCGTACAGATATTACTCCGCGTAAGATTTATGAGCAGGAGTTGGAAGAGGCAACCCATTTGGCCATGGCGAGTAATCAAGCGAAGAGCGAGTTTTTAGCCAATATGTCCCATGAAATTCGTACCCCTATGAATGGTATTATGGGGATGACAGAGCTACTGCTTGAAACAGAGGTGACCGAGGAGCAGCGTAAACTTCTTAATGTGGTGGCTTCATCGGCTGACTCGTTGTTAGGGATTGTCAATGATATTCTTAACTTTTCTAAAATTGAAGCTGGAAAGTTGGAGCTTGATCTGGTGCCTTTCCATTTTGAATCGGCGATTGGTGATATTATCGAGCTATTACGCACCAGTGCTTACAAAAAAGGATTGGAACTGATTTCCATCGCACCGCAAATTCATGGCCTTGAGATTGTTGGGGACTCGTTACGATTGCGACAAGTACTGATTAATTTGATTGGTAATGCAATTAAGTTTACCGAGCGCGGTAAAGTAATCCTTAAGGTTGAGCAATTGCCTGCGACAATCGAGGGTAAAGTTGGGTTCTCATTTATCGTTGAAGATACTGGAATTGGCATTACAGCTGAACAGCAGAAAAAGATTTTTAAAGCCTTTGAACAAGCCGATACATCTTCCACAAGGCTTTTTGGTGGTACGGGGCTGGGTTTAGCCATTTGTGAACAACTGGTTCATTTGATGGGCGGAAAAATCCATCTGGAAAGTAAGTATGGTCAAGGTAGTCGTTTTAGCTTTTCCGTTCTGTTTGATCTCGTGACGGATGAAACCGAGCTCAAACATCGCCCAATTCCGCACGCTTCGAATCCACCTGTGAGTGATGAAGAAAAAAATAAGCAACGCAGTAAACAACTGCATGCGTTCAAATATCGGATCTTGATCGTAGAAGATAACAAGGTTAACCAGATGGTTATGCAGTCAAAAATGCAATCATTGGGGCACCATGTCATGATTGCCAACGATGGGGTTGAGGCACTGGATATTCTTTCTGATGAGAAATTTGATCTTATTCTCATGGATATCCAAATGCCCAATATGGATGGTTACGAAGCGACCCGTCGCATTCGTGAAAAAGAGAAAGTTACCGGAGAATATATCTGTATCATTGCCGTCACGGCCCATGCACGAGAGGAAGATCGTCGAATGTCATTGGCTGCGGGGATGAATGCCCATGTAACCAAACCTGTTGATTTTGATTCGTTGGTTGAAACCATGGAGCAGCATGCCGCATGGAATTTATTGAATGGAATTGAGAAGTAGTGTCTAAAATGAAATGGAATTGTGAAAAACTAAAGGGGTGTCTGTGTTAGCATTTATCGAACAGGGCGGTATCGTCATGTATATTCTGGTGGCGGCTTCGCTCTTGGCAATGTCAATTATTTTTGAACGCGCTTGGAGCCTGCGTCGTGCTTATGTGTTGCCTGAGAAGGGTATTACGCTCATTGAGAGTGCTGTGAGTCATGGTGATGTGGAAACAGCGGTTCACCTCTGTCAACATCAACAAACAACCATGGCGCGCATTTTGTTGGTTGCACTAAAAAATCGTGGTTTGCGCCGTGCTGAGCTTAAAGAGGTGATTGAAGAGGTTGGGCGGCAAGAGATTGCCCATCTTGAACGCTACATTGGCACACTTGGTTTGATCGCGGCTATTGCTCCGCTGCTGGGGTTATTGGGGACGGTTGTTGGTATGATCGATGTGTTTCAAGTAATTGCTAACGAAGGGTTAGGCAAAGCGGATATGTTGGCGGGAGGAATTTCGAAAGCGCTCAATACGACGGCAGCAGGGCTGACTGTTGCGATTCCTGCGCTGGTTGCGTATCGCATGTTTGAGTCGCGGATCAACCGGTTTGTTATTGAAATTGAGCACCATGCAATTCAATTTGTTGAGATGCTTAAAGGTAACCATGATTCATGAATCTGCGTAAAAGCAAGAAATCAGATCTTCTGGTTGATTTAACCCCCCTTATCGATGTGGTCTTTTTGATGTTGATTTTTTTCATGGTTTCAACCAGTTTTAAAGTGACCGCCGATGTTAAACTGGACCTTCCCGATAGCCAACATGCAGAAAAAGAGAATCAGCAGCCTTCAGATCTGGTCATTAGCATCAACAGTGAAGGGGAATTTTTTATTCAAGGGGATCAGGTTCAGGTTGAGAATCTCGAAAAAACATTGTTAAAAGCTTCTGGAGAGAATAAGAATACGCGCGTTGTTTTACAAGCAGATGCGCAAGCAAGACATAAGCAAGTCGTCTTGGTTCTGGATACGCTGCAAGCGCTGGGAATGACTAAAGTTGGCATCGCAACGATGCCTGTTGGAGAATAGATAGAATGCGTATCGTGCAAAAATTTGGTGGCACATCGGTGGGTTCTCTTGAACGCATCAAAAAAACAGCGATGATTGTCAAACAGTCGTTGGAAGCAGGCAATGAGATTGCTGTGGTTGTTTCAGCGATGAGTGGTGAAACCAACCGTTTGATTCAATTGGCCAAAGATATGTCAGATGAGCCAACCCCGCGTGAAATGGATGCATTGGTCGCCACCGGTGAGCAGGTGAGTGCGGCGCTGCTGGCGATTGAACTTCAGCGTCTTGGTATTGCGGCTTACTCATTCAATGGTGCGCAAGCAGGTTTTAAAACCAATGACAGTTTTGAGCGGGCGAGTATCCAAACGGTTGAGAGCGATCATTTGATTGCGCACATGAAGAAGGGCGCTGTTCCTGTGGTAACAGGCTTCCAAGGTGTCGATCAACATGGCAATATCACCACGCTGGGTCGGGGTGGTTCAGATACTTCGGCGGTGGCGTTGGCGATCGCAGTCAAGGCCGATATTTGTGATATCTATACAGATGTTGATGGAATCTATACAACCGACCCTCGTATTACCAACAAAGCGAGTAAAATTGATCATATAAGCTATGAAGAGATGTTGGAGTTTGCATCGTTGGGCGCCAAGGTGTTGCAAACACGCAGTGTCGGCCTTGCAATGCGTTACAATATGCCCATTCACTTGCGTTCAAGTTTTGAGCCCGATGTTTTAGGAACCATGGTTACCAAAGAGGATTGTCAGATGGAAAGAGCAGAAATTACAGGCGTGGCCTACAATCGCGATGAAGCGAAAATCACCATTCAGGGTATTCCTGATCAGCCGGGAATTGCGGGCAATGTTTTTGCACCTGTTGCCAATGCGGGGATCAATGTCGATGTGATTGTACAGAATGTGAGTGAAGATGGTTTTACGGATTTGACATTTACGGTGCCTCGTAACGATTTTCATGCCACCATTAAGTTGTTGAATGATCTGCAAACCTCGCTTAATGCGCGCGCTGTCATTGGTGATGACTCTGTTGCTAAAGTCTCAATTATTGGTGTGGGCATGCGTTCTCATGCGGGTGTAGCGAAAAAGATGTTCCAGGTTCTTGCCAATGAAAACATTAATATTCAGATGATCACCACCAGTGAGATTAAGGTAACGGTTGTTCTTGATGAGAAATATGTGGAATTGGCGGTGCGTGCGCTTCATCAAGCCTTTGGTCTTGATGGTAAATAATGGGAAAGGGCTGCAGTCTCTTTGCCTAATCCTTGGCTGCTGCTTCTCTATAAATGTGTGTTGGAGGGATAATGTATGCTCATTTTAACGCGCAAAGAGGGTGAGATTATTACCATTGGTGATGAGATTGAAGTGCAAATTATTGATGTGAAGAACGGCGTGGTGCGCATTGGTATCGAAGCTCCCAACAGCGTGAGTGTCTATCGCGAAGAGATTTATCATCAGCAAAAAGAAAAAGAGGCGAAAAATGCGACGGAGACGGATGCTACTACGAATAAAGAGCGCTCCTAAGCCCTCTTTGTCAGACAGCAACGCCGTGTACAAGTGCTGCTGCTATCGAGCAATCTTACAGAGTGGTCGATAGCAAGAAGGCTAAGCTTCTAACTAATCCTGAGTGCACCTCTTATCCCCATTCAAAGAGCATGTTCATCCCATCACCAACGATATATAGCCTGGAATTTTGCGACCATGCCCGAGTAGCAAAGAAAGTTGTCTCATAACACTGTTACTTCGTGCGATCGGTCGTGTACCGCGGAAACGATTGCTCTATGTAATCACTTCCATAATCGATGTTTTTTTCAATTAATCATAAGAGATGACGCCAAAGGGCTTGGAAGCCTTGCCATAGATCGCATCATCCCAAATTTTTTTGAGTACTTGATTGCTAACTCGTTGTTGCGTTTCACTATCTTTGGCGCCTTTGAGTGAGACAGCGATCTGTATGACCTCTTTTTGCACCGCAAATATCTTTTCATTCATCGTGGTATTATTGATGGATACAGGTCGCGTTAACCAAGGCATTAATGCCCCCAGTTTGATTTCAGCGTAAAGTTGCTTTTGTGCTTCGCTGTAGCTTCCCAGTGTTGTAATCTCTTGCAAAAAGTTTTTACGAATCTCTTCAGGTTCAACTTTATCCCATTTGCTGGCTTCAACTTTCAATTTTGAGCGTAAGAATTGATAGGTGTCACTGTTGACCAAAACCTTTAATGCTTCAGGAAGGGTCGCTTGATTGGAAGCTTGAGCTTGTTTGGCAAGCTGTTCAGGTGTGGGTTTAATCACCAGTTCTTTAATTTTAATCACTTGGATGTCATCAGGCATCGTTTTATTTTCAGTGGATGCTGTTGTGTTGTTTTTGGAGTTATCCGTAGAGCTCGGCGGTTGCCCGATGATTGTGTCGGCTTCAACCCGATAAACTGGCACATTGGGGTCGATAGGCTCATCACTTAGCCCCGCTTCAACTTGCTCCAGGGTATCAGGAGGAGCTGTTTGCCCTTTGCGATTTCCACCTCCTTTCACGCCGGCAATATTTTCAACTAAAAACTCACCATCGAGGATTTCACCTTTTTCAATTTTTTTATCGGTAAATTGTTTGTAGGTATCACGCAGGTCATCTTGGAATGTGTACGCGAGTGCGACAAAGATGATGAAAAAGCCAAGGAATATAAAAAGTGCGCCACCATGGGGAATGCCTAAAAAACGCAGTTGTTGCGCTTCTAAATGGTCGTCACGATGTTGTGCGGATTGTGCGTGCAGTTCTCGTTTGATTTTCTGTTCATGTTCATATTTTGTAACAATTTCTTGGCGCCATGCTTTTGCTTGCCCTGCAACATCATATTCTGAGACATTAATAAAAATGGTGCTGAACTGTTGACTGTCATAATCCAAATAGGCGACCCAACCCTCATCACCATTCTCCCATCGTGTGTGCAAGATGCGAAGGTCCGGGGTATCATCGATGTTGAGATCAGCCATTTATTCCTCATGAATGTGTGTGTAATAATGGAGCCAAAGATGTGCGAGATTAACCCTTTTATGCTTTGAATTAAAGTAACAGCAGTGCCGGTATCAAATCAGTTATCGATGGAATGATGAGATCAGGCTGGACCGATGATGCTTTGATGAGCTTTTTTCTGAATTTTCCTGTTTGAACCAAGATCGTGCGCATACCGAGCGCCTGTGCTCCGCCAATATCGATTTCAATATCATCTCCGACAAAGAGGGTGGATGTGATAGACTGCTTCGGCTCTCTAGCAATGGCGGTCAAAAAGGCCTCGGGACTCGGTTTTCCGGCGATATATGCCTTGCTCCCTGTCGCATACTCGAGTGCTGCAACATAGGCACCTAAATCGATATGTAAGCCTGTAGATTTTTGCCAATATCGATTTTTATGCAAGGCAATCAAGGTTGCACCACGCATGATTTGTTGAAAAATGGATTGTAAAAGCTCTGGCGTATAGCCGCCCAAAACGCCATCTCCTAAAAGAACCACCTCTGGGTGATGATACTCTTGCTCAAATTCTGAAAATTCTGCTTTGATATGAGGGTGGGTATAAAGTGCGACGGTTCTGTGGCTAATCATTTTTTTTACGATGGAAATAGGGGTGAATATTTGATCGCATTTCAAATCAAAGCCAAGGTTTTGTAAATGACAAAAGAGTTCCTCTTGTGAACGGGTGGTTGCGTTTGTGACGCAGGCAATATGATAACCCAGTCCATGGAGGGTTTCGAGGGTGCGGACAGCACCCGGAATCGCCCGTTTTTCGATCGTGAGCACCCCCTCGATGTCCAAAAGGATCGTTGTGATGCGCGAATGCTGCCTCTTTCTAGCCATGTGCGAAATATAGCATGTTTTAAATTTGGTGTGTTGTTATCTGCTTTGAACAGGGAACTTGAGATTGTGGTTTAGTGCAAGTGCAAACCGTGTTAAAGTGCGCGCACTAAAATTTTTAGGTGGAGAAACAATTCATGAATCAAAACGAGATGCTCGCATTGTATGAAAACTCTGGAGCTTTGCTCACAGGGCACTTTGTGCTCTCAAGTGGTCGCCATTCGGCGCGCTATTTGCAATCAGCATTGGTTTTAGAGCAGCCACAAAACAGTACCCAGTTGGCCCAACAACTTGTCAATTTGGTTCAGGGTGAGGCCATTGACTTGGTTGTTGCACCTGCGCTTGGCGGATTGATTATTGGTTATGAAGTGGCGCGTCTATTAAACAAGCCCTTTATTTTTACCGAACGAAAAGAGGGTGAAATGCAACTGCGTAGAGGCTTTACCATTGCTTCTGGCGCCCGCGTTTTGGTTGTTGAAGATGTTATTACCACGGGTGGATCGGTGCGCGAATGTATGGCGGTCGTCAAAGCGTGTGGGGGTGTGCCTTTTCAAGTGGTTGCGGTTGTGGATCGTGCTCCTGATGCTGAAGGTCGTTTTGATGTTCCGCATCAAACGGCGATTACGATGCAAGTCGAGACTTATACCGCAGAGGCATGTCCGCTGTGCGCTGCGGGGACATTGCCCGCTGTTAAGCCGGGTAGCCGAGGTCATGCATGAGTTCATCACCCCTTATTCGTTGTTTTCCATTCGGCGGAGTCGGCGAATTTGGCAAAAACATGATGATTTACGCGATCGATGCTGAGGCGGTTATTGTCGATTGTGGCATGGGTTTTCCCGAACCCGGCCAGCATGGCGTAGATCTGGTTGTTCCTGATATTTCAGCGCTTGAGTCATTGAATCTTAACATTCATGCCTATCTATTAACCCATGGTCACGAGGATCATATTGGTGGTCTTGCGTACCTCTGGCCGCAGTTGAAGCTGCCTATTTATGGAACCGATGTGACCTTGGCATTGGTTGCTGGAAAGTTGGATGAAGCCGGTTTTAAGGCCGATTTGCGTCCACTTTCTGAAACGGAAATAACGCAGGTAGGGCCTTTTGAGGTTGAAGCTTTTCCTGTAACCCATTCAATTATGGATGCGGTCTCAGTAATTATTCATACGCCGTTAGGCGCGATTGTCCATACGGGTGATTTTAAATTTGATCTGGCACCCATTGATGGGCGACATACAGCCCTGCACCGTTTTTCAGCGCTTGGTGACAAAGGTGTATTGCTCCTTGCTTCAGATTCGACCAATGCAACGAAAAAGGGAAGTGGTGCGTCTGAAAGCAGTGTTGGGCCAGCTTTAAAACAGGCTATCTCGCAGTGTGAGGGGAAAGTGGTCGTCACGACCTTTGCTTCCAATATGTTTCGCATTCAGCAAATCATTGATGCTGCCATTGCATGTGGCCGCAGCGTGGCCCTTGCGGGGCGAAGTCTTGAGAAAAACACCCACATTACTGAAAATTTAGGCCGTTTAAAAACGCCACTGGGAACCTTGGTTGATATTAAACAATGCAGTGATATTCCCGATCGCAACTTGTTAATTATCGCGACAGGATCGCAAGGTGAATACCGTGCGGCGATGGCACGGTTGGCGCAAGATCGTTTTTCAGGGATTCATCTTGGCAAGGGGGATTTGGTGATTTTTTCATCGTCCAACATTCCCGGCAATGAGCGGGTGATTGCGGGGCTGTTTAACCATATTTATCGCCGTGGTGCACGCGTGTTGCATGCAGGACAGGCGCCATTGCATGTTTCTGGCCATGCCCATGCCCACGAACTTAAAATGATGATGCAATTGACGCGGCCAAAATATTTTTATCCAGTTCATGGAGAGTTTCGGAATTTGGTTGAGCATCAAGATCTTGCGGTGGCTTCAGGGATCAAGTTTGAAAACAGTGTCATTGCTGAAAATGGTCGCTCGGTTGTGATTGATAACGCTGGAATTCGCACTGGTGATTCATTCCATGTTGGGGCTATTTTTGTCGATGGCACCAGTCGTGATGAGATCGATGATATGGTTTTGCGTGATCGTCGTGTTCTTGCCGATGATGGGATGATCTCTGCGATTGTATTGATTTCACAGCATGAAGGCCGTTTACTTGGTAAGCCCGAATTGATTGCGCGCGGTGTATTGCGTCAAGAGATGAGTGAAGAGACATTGATGGAAGTGGCAGCCCATTTACAACACCATCTTGAATCGATGGATCATGAAACGGTGATTAACCTTGATGATATGAAGGAGGAGATCCGCCTCACTGTTCGTCGTTGGTTAAAACGGAAAATTGGTTGTCGTCCGATGGTTGTTCCTGTTCTCATTGAGGTGTAACTGACGGTGACCATGCAGTTTCTTGTTCGAGAGTCGATCGCCTTTATTTTATTGATGGTTACGGTGTTCATTGGATTATCCCTGTTTAGCTTTTCGCCCAATGATCCATCATTAAGTTACGAAACTTCATTGCCTGCGCACAATTCGCTCGGATTTGTCGGAGCCTACCTTGCCGATTTTCTCTATCAATTGTGGGGTTACACAGCGTGGGCGTTATTGCTGTTGATGGTGACGCTGACTTATCGCATTGTGCGCAATCGTCGGCCCTTTTTTGGGCGTTGGACCACCTGGTTCTGGTTGCCATCTTTTTTATGTCTGGCGGTTCTTTTTCATCTTCATCAGCACTTTTCATGGTTTGCAGCATGGGGGGAACTTCCTTCGGGTTCGGGTGGTTTTTTAGGTACACTTTTAGGTGACCTGATGGTTCAAGGGGTGCAGCCTTTAGGTGCCAACTTGATCGCGGTGACTCTGGGTATTAGCAGTTTTGTCATTGCATCGCATATTTCATTGATTGTTTTGGCACAGAATATTGCATTGATGAGTCATCGTGCTTTGCTGTATTGTAAAGATCTTATGGTTGATATTGTCTCCAAAGGCGGAGAGAAGGTTCAAGAGATCAAACAACGCAAACTTGAAAGTCAATTTGCACAAGCGGCGCCGATTGAAGAAGCGCCATCGGCCCTTTTTCAGCGTAAAAAGAGAGAGCCCATTGATGAGAGAAATGAGCCCACGATTCATTTTTCCCAGCCGTTAACATCTGTTGCGGATGAAGGAGAGGCGCATCAACCACCGCTTGAAGCGCCACTGGCTTCTCCGAGTCGATTGAATAAATTCAAAGAACTTGTGGAAAAGGTCGCGCCCGTGATTGCACCGATCCAAGATGTGAAAGTACGCGATTATGTGAAACAAGAGCCTGAGATAGCTTTGAATGTTGGTGCCACAAGAGCCGATGATGGCTTCACGCTGCCATCGATCCAACTCTTTAAACCAACGCCCGCAACCAAACATCAAGTGAAACCCGAAGCGTTGCAAGAGCTTGCACGCGACCTTGAAAACAAACTGATGGATTACCGTGTTGAAGGGAAGGTGGTTGCTGTGCAACCGGGGCCGGTCGTGGTGCAATTTGAGTTGGAAGCCGCGCCAGGCACCAAGGTCTCCCGCATCATTACTTTGCAAGATGATTTGGCGCGCTCCATGGCTGCGATCAGCGTTCGTGTGGCTGGAAATATTCCCGGGAAAAATGTGATTGGCATTGAGCTTCCCAATGAACACCGGCAGATGGTTTCAATGCATGAGGTGTTGGTTTCCCCTGCATTCTCCGATAAAAAACATCTTTTGCCGATGGCATTGGGGGTCAATATTGCCGGTCAGGCAGTGGTGGTTGATCTCGCCAAAATGCCCCATTTGTTGGTCGCTGGTACAACGGGATCTGGTAAGTCTGTTTCGGTCAATACCATGATTTGCTCGCTTTTGATGAAGCATACGCCGCAATCGCTACGCCTGATCATGGTCGATCCCAAAATGCTTGAACTCTCGATGTATAATGATATTCCCCATCTTTTGGTTCCTGTGGTGACCAGTCCGCATAAAGCGGCGCAGGCATTGGCGTGGGCGGTCTATGAGATGGAACGCCGTTATCAATTGATGTCGCAAAACAAGGTGCGCAACTTGGCAGGGTTTAATGAGTTGGTTGAACAGCAAAAAGCCAATGGCGAAGATACAGATCTTGAACCGCTCCCTTTTATTGTGATTTTGATTGATGAGTTGGCCGATTTGATGATGGTTGCAGGAAAAGAGGTGGAGCAGTCGATTTGTCGCTTGGCGCAAAAAGCACGTGCTGCCGGTTTGCACCTTATTCTGGCGACCCAACGCCCCAGTGTTGATGTGATTACAGGGTTGATCAAAGCCAATTTGCCCAGTCGCCTCTCATTTCAAGTTTCATCAAAAATTGACTCACGCACGGTGCTTGATCAGATGGGTGCTGAGCAGTTATTGGGCATGGGGGATTCGCTTTTCTTGCAAGGTGGCCGTGATCTGATTCGTGTGCATGGCGCGTTTGTTTCCGATGCCGAAGTGATTGATCTTGTCGATTATATTAAGACGCAAGGCGAGCCTAACTACCACATGGAGATGTTTGAGATCAATACCGATGGTGAAAATTTTGGTGAAGGGTTGGCAGAAGAGAGCGACAGCAAATATGATGAAGCTGCGGCACTGGTGATTGAAAAAGGGCAGTGCTCCGTCTCAATGGTGCAACGATTTTTACGCATTGGCTATAACCGTGCCAGTCGTATTGTTGAGCAGATGGAGCAGAATGGCTTGGTGACACCTCCTGGGGCAGGAGGGATTCGTAAGGTTCTTGGGCGCTCCCCCTTGGATGGCTTTGAATGAGATATATTTTTACAATGCTATGGCTATTGCTTATTTCATCATCTGTGTGGGCTGCGGATGAAAATCAATATTTTGACCGTATGTTGGAGGGGTTTTCAAACAGCAACGGCTTTACCTGCCAGTTCATTCAAACCATCGATTATGCCGATGATTCAAGCCAACAATACCGTGGCGAGTTGGCCATTCGGCAGCCCAACATGTTTCGTTGGCAATACCATCAACCTTATGAACAGCTCTATGTTAGCGCAGGAAAAGGGATTTGGCATTATGAGGAAGAGCTCATGCAAGCGGAGTGGTTGGCTCAATTGGAGAGCGTTGACCCCGTGGTGATGCGTTTGCTCAATGGTCGTATTGATCATGAAGAAATTGATCGTTTGACGGTGCAACACAATGGCGAAGATGGGGTGATTGTTTACAATGTGCGTTTGAAAAAAGGGCCGGAATTATGGATGGCTATCGAGAAACATTCGTCTGAACTGTTATGGATTGAAAGCCACGATACACTTGGCAACAAAAACCGCATGCGTTTTGAACAGTTGGAAAAGCGTACGCCTGAGCCCGCGTTATTTCAATTTACCCCTCCGGAAGGGGTCGATGTGATAGGCATTGGCATTCCGGGTGAAATCAAGCAATGAGGATGAGTATGATAAACATAAAACAGATAGCTATGGTTGGAATTTCATGTTTGGTGACGATGCAGATGGCTCAGGCAAGTGGTCTCGATACCGCCTATGATTCAGCGGCTGCGATTGGGCTCGCTAACGCGGATTTAGCCACCAGTGAGAATGTTTCAGCGGCAGCCAATGCAGCAGCGGGGCTTGCTTGGCAGCCAGGGAAACAGTTGATGGTAGGCAGCATGGGGCAGTATCGTAACAGCTCCGTTAAGCTAGGAAACAACAGTATACTTGCGAACAGTGGTAGAATTATCAGCCCCAACTATCTTTATGCCTCGTGGAAACCTAAAGATAGTGATTTTGGCCTCTCATTCGCCTACCACACCCCCATAGGGCTTGATAATAACTGGCCAACTTCGGTGACGGGAGGGGATGGTCGAACCGACATTCGTGCCGATCGTTTTGCTATGGATGGGATTTATGCAGTGAATAGTAATCTTGCTTTCGCCATCGGTGCAGATATGTACAAAAGTAAAATGATTTTGACCCAGGGCGGTGCCTTGTTTAGTGGTAAAGATGCGGCTGCATTTTCAGGTCACGCTTCGATGAAATATAAGTTTTCGCCGTCGTGGGTCGTTGCAGCGAGCCTTCATAAAGGGGCGAAGATTAATGCTTCATCAGGTGGAGGAAATAGCGCCACGCTCCAGCTTCCTGATGAGATCAAAGTAGGTCTGTCAAAGGCAATGGTCAATAATATCTCTGTTGAGATGGATGTGCGTTATAGCCGTTGGTCGCAATTGAAAAATCTTAATGTGGTCAGCAATGGTGTGGTCAGTCAGAGCAACAATCTATCCAGTTTGAAGAACGATTGGGGCGTGATGTTGGGGAGCGCTTGGCATTGGCGTCCCGATGCACAATTGCGTTTAGGTTTTGCCTATGATTCAGGACGATCCACTCTAGATGCGGGAGAGCTGCGTACCCTTTTTAGCAATCAAAAGGCGATGCACTTTACCACAGGGCTAGGTGCGGATATTTTCGGTGTCCATGTTGATGCGGGTTACGCCTATGTTCATAGCCCTAAACGCACCATTACAGGTGCACTTACAGGAACTTACCGTGAGCGGCGTCAGATTGTTGCATGTGATATCACCAAAAAATTCTAGAGCTCACACTTTGTTGATCTGATTGTGTTAGGTTTAGGCTTTCCATCTTCCGCAGCGCCACTGCCGCATCAGTTGCGCCCCGCTCTTTTGCATGATGTTGTGGGGCATGATTTTGCTCATAAACATCGTTGGATTGTTGAAGCAATAGAGCAGCAACGGGTGGTTTCAGCCATTTTCTGGGGGCCGCCGGGTGTGGGTAAAACCACCATTGCCACCATTATCGCAAAATCTTCACAACTGCCATTTCACATACTCTCAGCGGTCTCTGCAGGTAAAAAAGAGATTCAAGATATTGTGGCGCAAGCGGAGGCGAGTGGTCGTCCGCAGGTGCTTTTCCTTGATGAAATTCACCGTTTTACCAAAGCACAGCAAGATGTGTTGTTACCCTACATGGAGTCTGGGCGATTGATTTTGATTGGCGCTACTACAGAAAATCCATCCTTTGCTTTGAATAATGCTCTGCTCTCTCGCTGTCGAATTGTGGTTTTAGAATCGCTGAGTAAGGACGATTTGCAAGAGATTTTAGATCGCGGTATCGCCAGGTTGCAGCAACAGCAACCGCAATTTTCTCTCGATAATGATGCTGTGACATGGTTGGCCAATTTTAGCAATGGCGATGCTCGCTATGCCCTTAATATGCTTGAATCCCTTGGTTCATCAAGGGGTGCGCAGCGATGGTCGCTTGATGCTGTGCAGTTGCATTGTACTGAAAAAAGTATCCAGTATGATCGTGATGGTGAGCAGCACTATGATTTGATCTCTGCATTGCATAAAAGCATTCGCAGTTCCGATGTGCAAGCGGCGCTCTACTGGTTGGCGCGCATGCTTGAAGCGGGTGAAACGCCGCTCTATCTTGCCCGCCGGTTGGTGCGTATTGCGACTGAAGATGTTGGTCTGGCGGATCCCAAAGCCTTGACCTTCTGCTTGGATGCCGAGCGTATGTTCTCTTTTCTAGGTTCACCGGAGGGGGAGCAAGGGCTCTTCCAAGCAGCGGCATACTTGGCGCTTGCCCCCAAAAGTAATGCACTCTATTTGGCTGAAAAAGCGGCGCGTAAACTTGCCCGAGAGACGCACACGGCGGATGTCCCCATCCATTTGCGTAATGCTCCCACAAAGATGATGAAAGATTTGGGTTACGGCCAAGCCTATCAATATGCCCACGACTATAAAAATGGTGTGGTGACGCAGAAGCATTTTCCCGATTCAATGGAGGAGCAGACGCTTTATCAACCGACCACCCGCGGTTTTGAAAAAACATTGCTCGAACGGCAGCAGTGGCTGTTGCAGAAGCGTAACCATCAGCGCCAAACGCTGCAAAACCGGCAAGAGAAATAGGTTATGTATGAGTGGTTGGCTGTTGCAATCGGGGGAGCACTGGGGGCGATGCTTCGCTTTGGATTGCAGAAACTGTTTGTCGGTTCACTTTTTCCATGGGGAACATTTGTTGTCAATGCAATAGGAAGTTTATTGATTGGCCTACTGTTTGTATGGATGGTTGAGCGAGGATTGGCTGTCGATTGGCTGCGTGCGATGATGATCACGGGTCTTTTAGGTGCACTAACCACTTTTTCAACCTTTTCACTCGATTCCATTCGGCTGCTACAGATGGGTGAGTGGAATATGCTGATCACCAATATCTTGGGGCAAGTGATTGTATGTTTGCTCTTAACATGGCTGGGTATACAACTCGCAAGACTCTTTTAAAACGGATAAAAGGAGAGGGTATGGTTGATGAGAGTGTTCAAGGTCACCGTTTGCGATTGAAGGCGCGGTTTCAAAAAAGTGGATTTCTTGGTTTCCATGATTATGAGAAAATAGAACTTCTGCTCACCTATACCCTTGCAAGAAAAGATGTGAAACCCATTGCCAAGCGTTTAATGGCGCTTTTTGGGAATCTCGCTGGCGTATTGGATGCCCCGATACATGAGCTCCAACAAGTTGAAGGTGTCGGTGAACAGTGCGCGCTTTTTTTGACCATGTTACGGGCGTTGGAAGTGGAGCATCTTCAATCAAAAGTGATTGGCCGCTCTGTTTTTAATCACCCTGATATTGTCAAAGATCATCTTCGGTTGTGGTTGCAGGGGCGGCGAACAGAGTGCTTTGGTGCGATCTTCACTGATCAACAACACCATTGTTTGCTGACGGAAATTATCTTTGAGGGTACCATTGACCGCACTGCGGTTTACCCGAGAGAACTTTTAAAACGCGCGCTCATTGAAGATGCTAAAGGGATGATCCTATTTCATAACCACCCTGGTGGAAGCACCCAGGCGAGTGAGGCAGATTTGGAGCTTACGCGGCGCGTTGTTGAGGCTTCAGCGCTGCTTGATATGCGTGTGCTCGACCATTTTATTGTCGCTGGGGATCAAGTCGTATCATTTAAAGAAAAAGGGTGGTTTTGATGTTAGCAGGTATTCATGCCGTAATGCACGCACTACAGGCGGGTTCAGAAGTTCAAGAGTTATGGATTGCCAGCAGTAAGCCCAATCCAAAGTTGCAGCAATTGATTCATAAGGCGCAAGCCAAATATATTCCGATCAACTATGTCTCGCGGGAGATGCTCGATCAGATGTCCGATGGTGCGCGTCACCAAGGGGTGATGGCCAAAACAGCAGGGCAAGTGCGTGTTGGCTTTGATGCCTGGTTGCAAGAAATTGATATGGATGCAGCGCCCTTGGTGCTATTGCTTGATCAGGTGACAGATCCCCACAACATGGGGGCCTGTGTGCGTACCGCTGAAGCTGCAGGGTGCGCAGCAGTAATTGTTCCTAAGGATGGTTCTGCAGATCTTAATTCCCCCGTTGTCGCCAAGAGTGCTTGTGGGGCGCTGGCGACTATTCCTGTGCTGACAGTGACCAATTTGGCGCGTGCGATTGAGCAGTTACAAGCAGCTGGTTTTTGGGTCTATGGCTTGGCGGGTGAAGGCGAACATTCTATTTATGAGGCAAAATTCCAAGGTGCCAACGCGGTGGTGATGGGTGCCGAGGGGAGTGGAATGCGCCGCTTGGTTCGAGAAAAATGTGATCAACTTTGCCATATTCCAATGCCAGGAAGTGTTGAATCGCTTAATGTTTCTGTGGCGACGGGTGTCGCACTTTTTGAGGCCATTCGACAACGAAAGGGTTAATGCATCTTGATTCGAATGGGTAGAAAAGGTGGGTAGAATTACTTACTTGGAACTTTTTCGAAGCGTTGACCGCAATAATGGCAGGTTCCACTTCCAGCCTTTACATTAATAAAGACTTGAGGATGTTGACCATTATCCGAGCATGCGATGGTATCTTTGGTTGTTTTAATAGCATTCTTATTCATGGTTTCCGCCTTGTTATGGATCAAAACTTGGCTATTTTGGCTTGAAAAATATCAATGTGTCAAGGATGTGACAAAAAGGAGAGGGTATGGATAAAGTTCATATTGAAGGATTGGAAATCCGCACCGTGATTGGAATTTATGATTGGGAACGGGAAATACGCCAAACCGTTCGTCTCGATTTGGAGATGGCTTGGGATATTCGTAAAGCGGCTGAGAGCGATTGTATTAATGATACCTTGGACTACAAAGCGGTCTCCAAGCGCCTGATTGAATATGTCGAACAATCCTCTTTTGGCTTGATTGAATCGTTGGCAGAAGCGTGTGCAAATATTGTACTCCATGAATTTCATGTGTCGCAGTTGCGTTTGAAGATGTCCAAACCAGGTGCTGTGCGAGGTTCTGAAAATGTGGCTGTTTCCATTGAACGGCGGGCCAAGTAGGTGCTGAAACGCATCATTATTGGACTGGGCTCAAATATTGAACCAGAACAACACCTTACTTCTGCTGCGCAAGCCCTTCGTCAACATTTTTCCGATATTATTTTTTCCCCTGTTTATCGCTCACAAGCGGTAGGAATGGAGGGCGATGATTTTCTCAATGCGTGTGCGATGTTTACCTATGGTGGCGGGCGAGAGGCGTTGCTTTCACAACTCAAAGGGCTCGAGGATCAACATGGACGTGATCGCTCGCATGGTTCTTGGAAACCACGCACATTGGATTTGGATCTGTTGATGCAAGATGACCAAGTTGTCGATGCCGATATCTACAAATATGCCCATATTTATGTGCCTATTGGCCATCTTATCGCATTGAAATTACCGTGTGAAAACGATATAAACCAACTGTTGAAGGTCAATATATGCTTGTAAATCATGGCGCCCAGCATAAACTCCCGCTCGATCATTTATCGATCAAAAGGTCGGTGCGACGGTGCGATTTCGATCTTTTGGCGCATTGTTGTTGATCATATTTGCTAAAATTAGGGGTAGCCATGCGTATCGCAGTTCCTGCTGAAATTGCCAATCATGAAAACCGTGTTGCCATTACACCTGAAGTAGCGAAGAAGCTAGTTTTATTGGGGCATCGCGTGGTCGTGCAAAAGGGGGCAGGGGTTGCCAGCCGTTATACGGATGCAAGCTATGAAGCTGTTGGTGCTGAAATGGCCTGTGATGCAGCTGCGACCTATGCTGATGCTTCGATGGTTTTAAAGGTTAAAGCCCCTCTTGCTGAAGAGGTGAAGTTAATTGCTGAAAATGCCGTGGTTGTTGCCATGTTTTCACCCTACACCAATCCACTTTTGCAAACATACAATGAGGCCAAACTGAGCTGTTTTTCGATGGAGATGATTCCTCGAACATCACGCGCCCAGAGCATGGATGTGCTATCAAGCCAAGCCAACATTGCGGGCTACAAAGCGGTGTTGATGGCGGTTGAATATTATCAACGCTTTATGCCGATGTTGATGACGGCGGCTGGCACAGTCCAACCTGCTAAAGTATTGGTTATGGGCGCGGGTGTTGCAGGGCTGCAAGCGATTGCCACAGCGCGTCGTTTGGGTGCGATGGTTGAAGCCTTTGATGTGCGAGCCGCGGCCAAAGAACAGGTTGAAAGTTTGGGCGCTCGTTTTGTTGAAGTTCCTGTGGAAGGCGAGGGGGAAGATGCGGGTGGCTACGCCAAAGAGATGTCCGATGCCTATAAGCAGAAGCAGTCGGAGTTGATCGCCAAGCATGTGGCCGCGGCAGATATTATTATTACAACGGCATTGATTCCAGGTCGTTCCGCGCCTGTTTTGGTCAGTGAAACGATGCTGGAAACGATGAAGCCTGGCAGTGTTGTTGTTGATTTGGCTGCCGAGATGGGGGGAAATTGTCCGTTGACCAAACTGAATGAGGTCTATGAACATCAAGGGGTGACTTTGGTGGGTATTGCCAATATTCCATCGCTTATGGCAACCGATGCCAGTAGTCTATATGCACGCAATGTTCTTAATTTTATCACTTTGATGTTAAACAAAGAGGATCAATCACTTCACCTTGAAGGCAATAGTGATGATATCATTGTTGCAAGCATGCTTTGTCATCAAGGTGAATTTATGAAACCCCAACTATTGTCAGGAGGTGCAGCATGAGCGAAGCAGTGCTTAATGTCAGCAGTGCAGCTACACAGCTTGTAGAGATGAGTCATCAAGTTGAGTCTGTAGATCCTTTTGTTTCTGCTTTTATGGTTTTCGTCTTGGCTATTTTTGTGGGTTACCATGTGGTGTGGAATGTTACCCCTGCATTACATACCCCTTTAATGAGTGTCACCAACGCGATTTCCAGTATTATCATTGTGGGCGCAATTTTGGCTTCAGGTCCTGTCGAGATGAGTTTAGCAACGATCCTTGGTCTTGTTGCTGTGATGTTGGCTGCGATCAATATTTTCGGTGGTTTTATGTTGACGCAGCGTATGCTTGCTATGTTTAAGAAGCGCTGAGACATGACATTAATTCTATCAGCTAAGGATTTGAAATGAGTGCAAACTTTGTCGCGTTAGCCTATCTTCTGGCTTCAGTTTTGGTTATTCTTGCCTTGAAAGGTTTGTCATCACCTGCATCTGCCCGCCGTGGTAATCTCTATGGCATGTTGGGAATGGGCATTGCGATTGTGGTTACGCTCCAACTTAGCAGTGTACAAAATTATGTGTGGATTTTTGTTGCGCTTGGTATGGGGGCCGCCATTGGCGGAAGTGTTGCACGCAAAATTCCGATGACCCATATGCCGCAGTTGGTTGCCTTTATGCACTCATTGGTAGGGCTTGCAGCGGTATTGATTGCAGTTTCAGCCCTCTATGATCCTGCCAGTTATGGGATTTCCACCCATGATGGTGCTCTTGCTATGGCCAGTCGTATTGAACTCTTTTTAGGAACCTTCATTGGTGCCATTACTTTTACGGCTTCTCTGGTCGCTTTTGCCAAGCTTCAAGGCCTTGTTTCAGGGCAACCGGTGGTTTTTGCAGGGCAGCATCTTCTCAATTTGTTGCTTGGAATTATCATGATCGTCTCGGGTATAATCTTTTGTGTGGATCAAAGCTGGCTTGCTTTCTTGGTGATGCTTGGCATCGCTTTGCTCTTGGGCGTATTGTTAATCATCCCCATTGGTGGCGCTGATATGCCGGTGATCGTTTCAATGTTGAACTCCTATTCAGGTTGGGCAGCTGCGGGTATTGGCTTTACATTGATGAACCACATGCTGATTGTCGCGGGTGCATTGGTAGGGTCGTCGGGTGCGATTCTTTCATATATCATGTGCAAAGCGATGAACCGTTCGCTCTTTAATGTGTTGCTTGGGGGCTTTGGTGCAGAGGTGGGGAGTAGCTCCAACAACGCGGCACAGGTTGATCGTCCTTACAAAAGCGGTGCGGCTGCGGATGCAGGATTTCTTCTCGCCAATGCACGCAGCGTTGTCATTGTTCCAGGTTATGGCTTGGCCGTTGCGCGCGCCCAACATGCATTAAAAGAGATGGTCGAAAGCTTGATGGCCAAAGGGGTGACGGTGAAGTTTGCTATTCATCCCGTTGCGGGTCGTATGCCAGGTCATATGAATGTGTTACTTGCGGAAGCGGACATTCCGTATGATATTGTTTTTGAAATGGATGAGATTAATTCCGAATTTGCCGATACAGATGTTGCACTCATTATTGGTGCCAATGATGTCACCAACCCTGCGGCAAAGACCGACCCCTCCAGTCCAATTTATGGCATGCCTATTTTAGAGGTGAACCGAGCGCAACATGTGTTGGTCATTAAACGCTCCATGGCTGTCGGTTATGCCGGTCTTGATAATGACCTGTTTTACATGGATAAAACGATGATGATTTTTGCCGATGCAAAGAAGGCGTGTGAGGAGATTATCCAAGCACTTGATTAATTCTATCAAATGATGATGGAATAAGCCGGAAAAATGCAAGTCATCATGCATTTGAAGTAGGAATTTTATCTTACTGTTAAGGCGATCTTCGGGTCGCCTTTTTTGTATCAAAGTTTAAACGCAAAGGGGTTGTCATGGGACAAACATTGTTTGATAAAGTTTGGGAGCAACATATCGTCAATCAACATGATGATGGTTCGGTTTTGCTCTATATTGATCGCCATTTGGTGCATGAAGTCACCAGTCCACAGGCTTTTGAAGGGTTGCGCTTGGCCAAGCGTAAGCCTTGGAAAATTTCATCCATTGCGGCGACGCCGGACCACAATGTGCCGACTACATTGCGTGAAGCAGGCATTACCGATGAGATTGCGCGTACTCAAGTTGAAGCCTTGGATAGCAACTGTACCGAGTTTGGTATTTTAGAATTTGGTCTTGATGATATACGGCAGGGTATTGTTCATGTGGTGGGGCCAGAACAGGGATTAACACTGCCTGGAATGACAGTCGTTTGTGGTGACTCGCACACTTCAACCCACGGGGCCTTTGGTGCAATTGCGATGGGCATTGGAACTTCAGAAGTTGAGCATGTGTTAGCAACCCAATGTTTGATTCAGAAAAAACCGAAAGTGATGCGTATTAATGTTGAAGGAAATCTGGCAGGTGGCATCACCGGCAAAGATGTTGCACTCTATATTATTGGTAAAATGGGTACAGCTGGTGGAACAGGTTATGCCATTGAGTTTGCTGGTTCTGCGATCCGTTCTCTCTCCATGGAAGGGCGTATGAGCCTTTGCAACATGACCATTGAGGCGGGCGCACGCTGTGGCATGGTGGCTGTCGATGATGTGACATTAGATTATGTTAAAGGGCGCCCCTTTGCACCTGATGCGAGTCAATGGACGCAAGCTGAAGCGGCTTGGCGACAATTGCATTCAGACAGTGATGCGGTCTTTGATTGTGAAATCAATCTGGATGCGGCGAATATTGCACCGCAAGTCTCGTGGGGAACTAGCCCTGAAATGGTGGTTTCTATCACCGAGGATGTACCGATGTTGACGCAGGCACGCGATAGCGTTCAGCACGAAGGTTGGGCGCGCGCCCTGCAATATATGGGACTTGAAGCGGGGTGTAAGATTCGTGACATTGCGATTGATAAAGTATTTATCGGTTCTTGCACCAATGCACGCATTGAAGATCTTCGTGAAGCGGCAGCAATCGTAAAAGGAAGGACCAAAGCGGCAAGTGTGAAACAAGCCTTGATCGTGCCAGGATCAGGTGTGGTCAAAGCTGCGGCTGAAGCGGAAGGTTTACACCAAATTTTTATCGATGCCGGTTTTGAGTGGAGAGAGCCTGGATGTTCGATGTGTTTGGCGATGAACGCGGACCGCTTGGAACCAGGCGAGCGTTGTGCTTCGACCAGTAATCGTAATTTTGAAGGTCGTCAAGGATTGGGTGGACGAACCCATCTAGTCAGTCCTGCCATGGCTGCTGCGGCAGGTATTGCTGGTCATTTTGTAGATATTCGGGAGTGGAAATAATGGATGCGTTAACCATACATCAAGGGCTTGTCGTACCGCTTGATCGTGCCAATGTGGATACGGATGCGATCATTCCCAAACAATTTTTAAAGAGTATTCAACGGGCGGGGTATGGCCCCTATCTTTTCGATGAGTGGCGTTATGAGGATCGTGGTGAACCGGGCATGGATTGCACCCATCGACCCAAACGCCAAGATTTCGTATTAAATCAGCCGCGCTATCAAGGTGCAACCGTTTTGCTGGCGCGTGAAAATTTTGGCTGTGGTTCAAGCCGTGAACATGCACCATGGGCCCTGCTTGATTTTGGTATTCGCTGCGTGATTGCACTAAGTTTTGCGGATATTTTTTATAACAACTGTTTTAAAAACGGCATTTTGCCCGTCGCACTTGATGATGCCGCAATGGATCAATTGTTTACCGCATGTTTTTCACAACAAGGCTTTCAACTCACTGTAAACCTTGAAACCCAACAAGTTTCAACAGACAGTGGATTGCAGTTTTCCTTTGAGGTGGATGCATTTCGTAAACACTGCCTTCTTCATGGACTTGATGATATCGGTTTAACCTTACAGGAAGTCAATCATATTCATGCCTATGAAGCGCGTCGAAAAAATGAAGCCCCATGGCTTTTTCAAGCATAAGGATGGTAATTCCAATGAACAATTCACTTTTAAGTTCAACGGTGAGCAACTTGAAGTTGGTGCATCGAGGTAAAGTACGAGATATTTATGAAGTGGATAGCAATCACCTGTTGATGATTGCGACCGATCGCCTCTCCGCTTTTGATGTCGTATTGCCAACAGCGATTCCACAAAAAGGGGAGATTTTAACGGAACTCTCGAACTTTTGGTTTGAAAAAACGACGCATCTGATTCCTAATCATTTGACGCATATTTCTGTAGCTGATGTGATCGATGACAGCCAAGAGTGCGTTGCTGTAGGTGGCCGCGGTGTGGTGGTTAAAAAACTTACCCCGCTTCCCATCGAGGCCATTGTGCGCGGCTATTTGGTCGGTTCGGGCTGGAAGGATTATAAGCGAACAGGCGAAGTGTGTGGTATCAAACTTCCTGACAACCTTCAAGAAGCTGCCCAGTTTCCAGCACCTATCTTCACCCCTTCGACCAAAGCCGCAGTGGGTGTTCATGATGAAAATATCGCGTTTGCGCGCGCCATTGAATTGGTGGGTGAAGCGATGGCCAATCAAGTGCGTGATATTAGCATCGCATTGTATCAATTTGCGTCAGCGTACGCGCTCTCTCGCGGCATTATTATTGCTGATACCAAGTTTGAATTTGGTTTGGATGACGCGGGTCGCTTAGTTTTGATGGATGAGATTTTCACGCCTGACTCCTCCCGTTTTTGGCCTGCGGATCAATACCAGTTGGGCAGTCCCCCCCCCAGTTTTGACAAACAGTTTGTACGCGACTATTTAGAGTCGATTGCGTGGGATAAAAATCCACCTGCGCCTGATCTTCCTGAGGAACTGGCCATAAAAACCGCCGAAAAATATCGTGAAGCGTTGGTGAAATTGACGCGTGAGGCTGCGTGATCGAACAGCTTATCGCAGGTTATCAGCGCTTTAAACAGGGTTACTTTCAAGAGAATCAAGCATTGTTGCAGCGCTTGGCGGATGAGGGACAAAATCCGCGCGTGGCGATTATCGCTTGCTGTGATTCGCGTGTTGATCCATCGCTGATGCTCGATTGCTCCCCAGGAGATCTGTTTATTGTACGCAATGTGGCCAATCTTGTCCCGCCATGCGAAGCCTCAGGTGCATGGCATGGTACCAGTGCGGCACTACAATTTGCGGTGTGTGGCCTTAATGTGGAGCACATTGTGGTTTTGGGACATACCCAATGCGGTGGAATAAAATCGATGTTTGATGACCAAGAGCATGATGAGATGGAGTTTATTCGTCCATGGATGTTACTTGCGGGGCGGGCAAAACAGACCGTTTTGGCAAATCCTTCGATAGAAAGTGTTGAAGATCGGGTGCACCAATGTGGATTGGAGAGTATCAAAACATCACTTGGCAACCTTCTTACATTTCCATGGATTTCAGAGAAGATTCGCGAAAATAAGTTGCAAATTCATGGTTGGCACTATGATATAGCTACGGCACAACTGCTTAGTTTTGATTCTGTCCAAGGGGCGTTTCATGCTGTAGATCAAAAAACATAGATCGGATAACGCGCTGATTGGATGATAAAATCAGCGCATTTTTTGCATTAATGCACTTGCTGAGGTTGACCATTTTTTAAGCGATAAATATTAAAGCGTTTGTGACCCACGCCATCACGATCAAAGGATAGATGCCCTGTGATGGCAGGGAATCCTTCTGATGACATTAAGGCTCGTATGGCACGCTCTTTCGTTACATGTTGACGGGTTGCTAAGAAGGTGACGATATTCATGGTATCGTATGCCGTTGCAAAGAGTTTGCCCAGAGGGTATTTCTCGCCCCAAACAGATTTATAGTCATGTCTCACCTGGAGCGTTTTTTCATCATCGCCATTTGGAAAGGGGATATCAATAAAACGAGCATTACCTAAATACCGTCCTTTATCATTTTGTAAATGGTGGTCTTGCCAACGATCGCTGCCATAAATAGGTGTATTGGTGATCTCTAGATAGGCAAGTTGCCCCGCCAATGCGGCAACTTTTTTTCCGTAGGCCACAATATAAATCGCATCAAAATTGACGGGTACTTGAATCGTCATATTGATCTCTGGTGAAAGTAAAAATAAATCTTCTGAGAGTTCACTTAAAAGCAGGGCGTCGTCAGTTTCTCGGCGTAAGGTTTGTAATTCCAAACGGTTGTCAACTTGATGGGCGAGTCGTAATTGCATTGAAATCTCCCCGCCCAGTTTGATAAAAGTATTTGCGAAAGCCGATGACTCTTTTTCAAAGCTGGCATCACTCTCTTGAATGATTACAATTTTCCTCGCTCCACGATCCCATGCTTGCTCGGCCATAAATTGTGCTTGAATAGTGTGCGAGAGGTTGTGAATAAAGAGTGCTGGGTGCTGCGTTGCTAAACGACTATCGCTGCTCAACGCAAGCATTGGGATATGTGGATTTAAATAGGGAATGAGTGCTTCAACATGTTGCGAGAGCAGTGGGCCAACAACCCAATCGACACGCTTACCTATCAACCGTTGATAGGCTGCAATGCAACTCGCGCTTCCATCGCCACTATCTTCAATATGCAAATGGATATTTCCTGCAATCAGTTGTTTCGAAATCGCCATACGAATGCCGCGAAGTGCTTCTTGTCCATATTGGGAATAAGCACCTGATAAGGGGAGAAGTACGCCGACTTCTATGACGGTGTCATTTTTTTGATTTAACCAGCTTTTGAGCGTGCGGTTTATTTGTGTTGAAGGTAAATATTGTTCAACCCATGCGTTGATTTGTGCGACCTCCTCCATTTGATTTAAAATTAAATGCTGGCGAGCCATCATTAATATAAAAGGAGCCATTTGTTCATTAAGGTCGCCGCTATTTGCCAACTGCTCCAATGTCTCCATTGTCGAGGTTTGTGCAGCAAGTCCAAGCCAATCATCACGAAACTCAGGTTGTTGCTGTGCGACAACCAACAACCAACGCACAGCTGACAAATTGGAGGCTTGTGCAATCATTTCAACGCCATTATCAAGCGCTTTGACTTTGATCATTTCGGTTGATTTTGGATGTTTTAATATGCTTTCTAAAGCGGTCAGTGCCTGGGAAACATTGCCGTGCTGAAGGTACCAATTGGAAAGGGTGAGGTTGAGATCGGGCGCAAGTGCATGATCAGGGAAAACGGTCAATAAGTTTTCAGCTTCGGAAATATCCGTTATGCGATTCCACTCCACCATTAACTGGATACGGCGGAAATCCGCATCAACATTATCAGGAAAACTTAATGCAGAAGTGAGGGTATCCAAACATGCCAAAGCATCATCCAAGAATTTATCTTGCGTAGCCTGTTTAACACAATCTTTGATGTATTGATGTTCGGAATATTTTTCAACGGGGGCTGGTGAGTAGCCACTTCTTTCATTGGAATGGGTCGAAGTTGGCCGATCATCCATTTTACTGTTTGAGGTGGATTGAATATTGTGAGGGGTACATCCTGCAATGATTAAACCGATAAAAGGGATAAGCCACGGTTTCATAAAAAACGACGCAAGATGATTGGAAGATGGTGAGGGTTCAGATATGGTTCTGCGTTCATGGATAACAATCATAAAGCCAACCCTACATCAGGACAACTATTCATTGTCGCAACGCCGATTGGTCACTTGTCAGATATCACTTTGCGCGCGCTTGAGATCCTCAAGTCCGTTGATTGTATTGCGGCTGAAGATAAGCGGAACAGTGTTAAATTGCTCAACCATTTTGCTATTCATACCCCAATGATCGCATACCATGAACATAATGAATCAAGTATGGTCGAGCAGATCAAGTTTCGATTGCTGCAAGGGGAGAAGGTCGCCTTGATCTCCGATGCAGGTACACCGCTTATTAATGATCCCGGTTATGCATTGGTTCGAACATTAAGGTTGGAAGGGTTTCAGGTGACGCCTATTCCCGGGGCTTGTAGTCCGATTGTCGCGATGAGTGTTTCAGGGCTCCCGACCGATCAATTTACCTATTTTGGTTTTTTGCCGCGCAGTGGTCAATCACGCGAAAAACTTTTAACAGAAATTGCGCAAAGCCCACGCACCTCAGTGATTTTGGAATCACCTAAGCGGGTGATCAAAACAGTTCAGGCGTTGCAAAAGCATTGCTCTGATGATCGTGAAGTTTGCATGGCGCGTGAATTGACCAAACTGCATGAAACTATCGTGACACTACCGATTTCAAGATTTGCACACTATTTTGAATCCCAACCGTTAAAGGGTGAAGTGGTGTTGGTGATTGCGCCATTGACAGAATCCGAAGAAGTGAGTGATGATCAAATTCGCTCTTGTTTAATGCGATCGCCCTTTGTTGATTTAGCTCCTTCTAAGCGGGCCCAAGCGGTTGCAGCGCATTTGCATATTCATAAATCAACGGTTTACGATCAGCTCCTTGTGTTAAAAAATGAACAAGAGGAATAATGTTTCATGAGCACCGTCAAGGGCCAAGCAGGCGAGGTGCTTGCCGCAGAATATTTGCTCTCCCGCGGTTATCGTGTTGTGGCGCGCAATGTTCGCTTGGCGCGAGGAGAGATCGATCTGATTGTTGAAAAAGATGATCTGTTGGTGATTGTGGAGGTGAAAAGTTATCAGCAGCGTTTGGGGGCACTGTTGGCCGTCGGTGCGCAAAAGCAGCAGCGCATTATATCCGCAACAAAAGCTTACCTTTGCCACCATCCTGAAAAGGTTTCATTGCAATGCCGCTTTGATTTAATAATCCTTACGCCCGATAAAAAACAACCGAGTGGCTACGCTGTCGAACATTTTGATGATGCTTTTCGTTGTTTTTAATGGATGAAGACTTCAGCATAGCAATGATCATTGACGATGCGTGAATTAAAGAAAATCTGAGAATTTAATAGAGAGAGAATTGAACCTATGGGAAGAGCATTTGCAAATAGAAAAGAGTCCATGGCGAAAACCGCGGCACAAAAAACGAAAATCTATTCGAAGTATGGGCGTGAAATTTATGTCTGTGCTAAGAGTAGTGGTACGGACCCCAATGGAAATCTCTCACTTCGTCGTTTAATGGATAAAGCCAAAAAAGATCAAGTTCCGACCCATGTAATTGATAAAGCTTTAGAAAAAGCACAAGGATCAGGTGGGGAAGATTATTCAACAGCCCGCTATGAAGGCTTTGGGCCTGGTGGATGTATGGTGATTGTCGATTGTTTGACCGATAATAATAACCGTACATTTGCGGATGTTCGCCAGTGTTTTATAAAAAATGATGGGAAGATTGGTACACCCGGAACGGTGTTACACATGTTTGATCATCAAGCTGTTTTTGCTTTTAAGGGTGATGATGAAGACCGAATCCTAGAAATTTTAATGGAAGCGGATATCGATGTAACGGAAGTCGAACTTGAAGAGGGAATTATTACGGTTCTTGCACCAACGCAAGAGTTTTATAAAATAAAAACAGCCTTAAGCGAAGGTGTTGCCGGCATTCATTTTGAAGTGGAAGATATCTCGTATGAGCCAAAAACGATCACAGACTTGAGTGGTGACGATGTCTTAACCTTTGAAAAGTTTTTGGATGCGCTCAATGATTGTGATGATGTGCAGCAAGTTTATCACAATGCGAACCTTCTCGATTGATGGCAACGATTCATCCCCAACAGGTGATTCAATCGGCCCTTGAAGAGGGGGTTTTACTTCGTCAATCGTGTATCCAGGTATTGGATCAAACCCTCATGGATGCCGCCCATTTGATGGTTAAGTCGCTTCAAGCCGGGCATAAGATTTTGGCATGTGGCAATGGTGGTTCTGCTGCCGATGCACAACATTTTGCAGGGGAGTTGGTGAACCGTTTTGAGTGCAATCGTCCTGCATTGGCTGCCATCGCCTTGACCCATGATGCCTCGGTGATTACCAGTATTGCCAATGATTTTTGTTTTGATGTGATCTTTTCACGGCAAGTTGAAGCGTTGGGTCGTGAAGGCGATATTCTCTTGGCCATCTCAACCAGTGGTAACTCTAAAAATGTGATCAATGCGGTGGACGCTGCCGCACATCATGGGATGAAAGTCATTGCGGTTACAGGTGGCGGTGGTGGTGTGCTGGGTGCGCATGATGCGGTTGATATTCATCTCAATATTAACCATCCATCGACCCCTCGAGTGCAAGAGATGCACATTACCTGCCTACATATTTTATGCACATTGATTGACCAACAGATGTTTCCAGAAGAGTATTTAAGTTCGCAATCTGTTTGATTGAATATCCACAAGGAGTCCCCCTGCTATGCGTATATCTTATCTTTTCTACTCAATATTTTTGGCTCTGATGCTCAATGGCTGTTCAAGTTCGCTCAAATGGGTGGAGGAGAAGAGTGATGCCAGTAAAACGGCCTATGAAAAGTCTGAAACCAAGGTGGTAATTGATGATGCTTGGATTGCGACGCAGATCGATTCAAAGCTCTTGATTGAGCCTAACCTTCCCTATCGTGGTGTAAGTATTCAGGTTGTGAACGGTGAAGTTTTGTTAACAGGGGTAATGCCTACGCAGAATCATATCAATCAAGCCATGACCATTTGTCAATCGGTCAAAGGTGTTCGCCATGTTGATAGCCGTTTGCAACTGGGCGAAGTGAAAATGAAATCGCTTTTTACCGATGCCATTATCACAGCAAAAATCAAGGCGAGACTGCTTGATGATCCTGTAACTCCAGGGTGGGCGATTCGTATCAAGACGGAGCAGGGACGCGTCTATCTTCGTGGTGAGATTAGAGATCCTGCGGAGCGTTATCGTGCCCGCTCTGTGATTGAAAAGGTTGAAGGTGTGACGGCCATTGTTGATATGCTGCGACTTCGCCCATGAACAGACTATCTTTTCCTAGCCAGGTGGCGTGATGTTGCAAGCATGGAGGCAAGCGGAACAAATTTGTCACGCATGGCGTGAGCAAGGTTTGCGAGTTGTCTTTACCAATGGCTGTTTTGATTTATTGCATCCTGGGCATGTTGCTTATTTAGAAGAGGCGAAGGCTTTGGGAGACCGTTTGGTTGTCGGTATTAATGACGATGCTTCTATTGTCCGATTAAAGGGAGCTTCGCGGCCTATTAATCGTCTGGGAGATCGTATCCTGATGCTTGAAGCGTTACGCGCTGTTGATCTGATTGTAAGTTTTTCTGAAGATACGCCGCTCAACCTTATTCAAACGCTTTTGCCCGATATATTGGTGAAAGGTGGCGATTATGATCTTACAACCATTGTGGGTGCCGAGGAGGTTCTAAAATCAGGTGGGTGCGTTAAAACACTCTCGTTTTTGCCGGGTTATTCAAGCTCAGCGCTCATTCAGCGGATTCAAGAACGCGCCTGATTCGATGAGAGCATTGAAAATTATTGCCGATCAGAGCATTTGGAATATTTCTGATGCATTGAAAACATTGGCACAAACGATCCCTTTAGATGTGACAGTTTTTCCTCCCTATGAGATTAACGCAGAGGTTGTGCGAAAGGCCGATGTTTTGTTGGTTCGCTCTTCTGTTAAGGTTAATGCTTCGCTTTTGGAAGGGTCAACCCTTCGCTTTGTTGGCACCGCGACGATTGGTGATGATCATATTGATCTTGATTATCTTTCACGCAACCATATTGCTTTTGCATCTGCGGCAGGGAGTTCAACCGAGTCTGTCGTTGAGTATATTCTTGCATCATTGCTTGAACTTCATGTTCACGACCATATTGATCTTAGCAAAGTCAACATCGGCGTCATTGGTGTTGGGAGAATTGGATCAATGCTCTCCAGCCAGCTGAAAAAAATATCTGTCCATGTGCTTCATAATGATCCACCGCGTCAGCGTTATGAAAACCATCTGGCCGAAGACTCATCATGGCAAACATTGCCGCAAATATTGCAGCATGCTGATTTATTAACCTTACATACGCCATTAACCTACGGCGGGTTTGATGCGACCCATCATCTTATCAATGCGGCCACCTTGGATGCATTTAAGGGTCGAGGAATTATTAATGCGGGTCGCGGTGGCATCATCGATAATCAAGCCCTGCTTGCATGGTTGAATCATGATGTCTCGCGTTTTGTGATTCTTGATTGTTGGGAAAATGAACCTGCGATTTCAGCTGAATTGCTTGCTTCTACGCAGGTGGTGCTCGCAACACCGCATATTGCAGGCCATTCGGTAGATGGAAAAGCTGCCAACACTGCGTATGTTTTTAAGGCGTTGGCTCATTTTTTACAGCAAGGGGTTCAATGGGAGTATCACCACTTAATGCCCAAAAGCCAACGGCTTCTTGTTCACGATCATCTTACCTACCCAACGGTATGGCATCGACTTCATGCCTATGTGGAACAGGCTTACCCCATTGTGGATGACCACCTCAATTTCCGAGCTTCTTTAATGGGAGCAGGGCCTGAAAGTATAAAAAATACTTTTAATCAATTGCGCAAAGCTTATCCTGAACGACGATCGTGGTCTTGCCATACATTTGCCCCAAGTCAAAATGGATCGCCAATCGATAAAATCTGTAACAACCATTTAACATCACTTGGCTTTATTCCCCAATCCTAAGGAGAAAAATATGAGATCATTATCCAATGAACAGCGATGGGTCTGGATGGATTTAGAGATGACCGGACTGGATCCCGAAAAAGAGGTGATTCTTGAAATTGCCACCGTGATTACAGATGGTGATCTTAATATCATTGCTGAAGGCCCCAATCTGGTCGTTCACCAACCACAATCGATATTGGAAAATATGGATGCATGGTGTGTGCAACACCATGGTGACTCTGGCTTAACGGCAAAAGTTCAATCGTCCAACATCTCGGTTGCCGAAGCAGAACAGATCACCTTGGCATTTATTCGTCAACATGTCGATGCGCGGAAATCACCGCTGTGCGGGAACTCAATCCACCAAGATCGCCGTTTTTTGGTGCGTTACATGCCGGAGTTGGAAGCCCATTTGCATTATCGGAATATCGATGTCAGCACGGTCAAAGAGTTGGTTAAATCGTGGCAGCCTGATGCCAATAGGTATGTCAAAAAGGGAGAGCATCTTGCGCTTGCAGATATTCAAGAGTCCATCGCAGAGTTGCGTTTTTATCGTGAATGCTATTTTAATATCTGAATGATATTTTATCCTCATACTTTTTTTCATTGACCCGATCACTAGGATCAACATAATGCGCCGGCATTTGTCACTGCAATGTGATAACTTGGGGAGTTGATAGTGTCGTTCAACATGCTTGTAAATTTACAGGATCTTCCTGCCAATGGTCGGCAGTGGAACTGGACGCTACCCAAATCTTTGCTGGAAGATCCACTCCGTGGAACGGTTGATGCTCTGGTTGATCTGGAGTCTGATGTTGTATGGAACGGTGAAATAAGGGCTGATGGTCAAATATTTATACTGCAAGGGCAGTGGTGTTTGACATTAAAGCGACAGTGTGATCGGTGCAATATGATTTTCTCTTTTGTGATGCAAGGGGAGAGTGTACAAGATTTTTCACTTTTTCCACTGGGTAAAGAGATGCTGGAAGAGGATGAAATTGATACATGTGAACATCTAGATCCACCAGGGTTGGTCGATCTTCTGGATGTGTTACGTGAGAGTGTTTGGCTCGCTTATAAGCCGGTTGTGGTTTGTGATGGGGGCTGTTTGGGTTTGTGCCAGCATTGTGGCGTGAATTTGAACATAGAGAGTTGTAAGTGTACACAGACGCATGTGAATAGTGCGTTTGCTGCATTGAAAAACATCAAGTTTGATTGATACCGTTGATATAACGAAAGGTGGTTGAAAATGGCAGTTCCAAAGAGAAAAACCAGTACTTCAAAGCGTAATATGCGTCGTGCACATGATAGCATTACTGTATCGAGCATGAGCTCTTGCACGGAGTGCGGCGAAACCGTTCGCCCACATTACGCATGCCCTCACTGTGGCTATTATAAAGGTCGTGAAGTTGTCGCTAAAGACGAGGCTTGATTATCTCTAAGCCGCTCTATTGTCGATATCATATTTAATCGATGTCTACACGGATTTTAGTTGACGGGCACGGGGGCGATCACGCTCCCGGTGTTGTCATTGAAGCATTATCTAAGATTATTCACCAATCCTCTTCTAAGGTTACCTTGGGCGTTGTTGGTGTTGCTGATATTCTCATTCCTGAGTTGGAAAAGTGGAATATTAAAGGACATGTGATGCTGGTTGAAGCCAGTGATATTGTTGCGATGTGTGATGCTCCAGCTAACGCCTTGCGTAGAAAGCGCAACTCGTCGATGCATGTTGGGGCCAAGTGTGTCCGTGATGGTCAATGGGATGCCTTTGTTAGCGCTGGAAATACAGGTGCACTTATGGCAATTTCTAAACTGGTGTTAAAGACATTGCCTGGCGTTGATAGGCCAGCATTTGCTTCGATGATTCCATCAGCGACAGGTGGTACATTTTTTCTTGATATTGGTGCCAATGTGGATTCAACCGCTGAGCATCTTTTTCAATTTGCGGTTATGGGTTCATGCTATTTGCAGGTGGCTGAAGGAATTCAATCACCGCGTATTGGATTGTTAAATATTGGCAGTGAAGATATTAAAGGTACCGATGTCATCAAAGAGGCTGCCGAGCGTTTACGGGGCTCGAGTCTTAATTTCATCGGCAATGTTGAGGGGACCAATCTTTTTGATGGCTCCGTTGATGTTGTGGTTTGCGATGGCTTTATTGGTAATGTTTCGCTTAAAACCATGGAAGGGGTGGCCAAGTTGATTATTCAGACACTTAAGAAGGAACTTACCTCAAGCCCTGTTGCGAAAATGGGCGCACTTTTATCAAAAAGTGCCTTGGGGCGTGTCCGGGATGCGATGAACCCCAGTGAACATAATGGCGCTCCACTTCTTGGGTTGAACGGAATTGTAGTTAAAAGTCATGGTTCAGCTGATGCGCACGCCTTTACTTGTGCGATTGATGTGGCGCGTCGTGAAGTCGAATCGAACCTGTTAGGTACCATTACTGAATCGATGGCAACGATTCATCAATCCTCATGAAACATACCCATATTATAGGCCTTGGTGGTTATCTTCCAGAGCAGATTCTTCATAATAAAGATCTTCCCGCAGCCCTTGAAACATCCGATGCATGGATTCGTGAGCGTACAGGTATCGAACAGCGTCATATTGCGGCAGAGGGTCAGTTTACTTCTGATTTGGCAACGGCAGCCGCCAAACAAGCCCTTGAGGATGCTGGTTTAACCATTGATGATATTGACGCCATTATTGTAGCAACAACAACGCCCGACATGGTTTTCCCATCCACAGCCAGTATCGTCCAATTTAAGCTGGGTGCGACTTCGATTCCTGCTTGGGATATTCAGGCCGTTTGTTCGGGTTTCGTCTATGGTTTGGCGCAAGTTGATGGTATGATGCGTGGAGGAATGTTTGAACGCGTATTGCTCATTGGCGCCGAGCGAATGTCCCATATTTTAGATTGGAGTGATCGCTCTACCTGCGTGTTGTTTGGCGATGGCGCAGGGGCTGTGGTATTGGAGTATCGCGATGATGGCACGGAGCACGGCGTGATCGGCTCAACGCTTCATGCCGATGGTGCCTACCGTGATCTGCTGATGGCCAATCACGCACAGCGCAATCAGGTTATTCCTGGATTTGGAGGTCAAAACGCCCCTGATCTTCGATTGGATTCGGCAGGCGTTGCCGCTGTTGAAATGCGTGGCAATGAGGTCTTTCGCACAGCCGTGAAGCAGCTTGGGGCCGTTGTCGATGAAGTGTTGGAATTGCATGGCCTTACCCATAATGATCTTGATCATCTTATTCCTCACCAAGCCAATTTACGCATTATACAAGCGACGGCTAAAAAATTAAAAATGTCACTGGACCATGTTGCAGTGACTGTCAATAAACATGCCAATACATCGGCTGCCAGTGTTCCTTTGGCGATGCATGCACTCTACCAACAAAATGCCTTTAAGGCTGGAGATTTGCTGCTGCTTGAGGCCTTTGGCGCAGGCTTTGTTTGGGGCGCAAACTTAGTGCGTTGGTCCAAACAGTAGGTCATTAGGAGTCAATTTGAACCACATTGCTTTTTTATTTCCAGGTCAAGGTTCCCAGAGTAAGGGGATGCTGGCGGATTTGATCGCTTCTGAATTCATCGTTAACGATACATTTTTAGAGGCCTCAGATCTCCTTGGCTATGATATGAAGTCATTGGTGCTTGAAGATTCTAACCAACAACTTGATGTGACCGAATATACGCAACCCGCCCTTTTGACAGCATCGATCGCCATGTTTCGGCTTTGGAATTATCGCAGTGGGGTGATGGCAAGCCAAATGGCAGGCCATAGCTTGGGGGAGTATTCGGCGCTGGTTGCCGCCGGAGCGCTAACATTTGAAGATGGCATCGCATTGGTGGCTTACCGTGGCCGCATGATGAGCGAATCTGTGGCGCCAGGCGTAGGGAAAATGGCGGCAATTATTGGTTTGAGCGATGAGACCATCGTAGAAATTTGTGAGCAATGTTCTAATGAGAATGACGCTGTTTGGGCTGCAAACTTTAATTGTCCTGGGCAGTTGGTGGTTGCTGGTCATGCTGATGCAGTGGAGCGATTAATGGTTGCGGCTAAAAATGCCGGGGCAAAACGGGCGCTTCCATTGGCTGTTAGTGCACCTTCGCATACGCCACTTATGCAGCCTGCGGCAGATGCGATCCAAGCTCGTTTGGCCAGTACCATGATTGAATCCCCCGACATCCCCGTTTGGAGCAATGCATTGGCGGCGCCGTTAGTAGACCCTAACTTGATTCGAGAGGCTTTGGTTCAACAGTTGGTATCTCCTGTTCGCTGGACTGAGACGGTCGAAAAATTGAGCCATCTTGGTGTTACGCGTGCGGTTGAAATGGGGCCTGGAAAAGTCTTGGCAGGGTTGGTTCGTCGGATTGATAAAAATTTAAATGTCGCTTCTGTATTAACCTCTGCAGAGATGCACATGGTGATTCAAGAGTTGGAGGCTTATCATGGGTAGTGAAATAACTGAACAAACCTTAGACCGCCGGGTTGCCGTCATCACCGGAGCAAGCCGTGGTATTGGCTATGCTATTGCGGAAGCCTTTGCAAAGCATGGCTATGATCTTGCCATTTGTGGTACGCGTGAAGAGACCATTCAAAAAGCGTCCGACATGCTTGCGGCAACCTATGGTGTGTGTGTGAAAGGTTTTGTGGTTGATGTCACGCAAGCGGACGCTGTTAAAACATTTATTCAACAGGTTGTCAGTGACTTCGGTCGTTTAGATGTATTGGTGAACAATGCAGGGATTACACGCGATACCTTGGCGCTTCGTATGAAAACAGAAGATTGGCAAGTCGTTATTGACACCAATCTATCTTCGGTTTTTTATGCTTCACAGGCGGCATTAAAGTCTCTTTTACGGGCTCCTTACGGTCGTATTATTAATATATCCTCTGTTGTCGCAGCCATGGGCAATCCTGGTCAGCTTAACTATTGTGCAAGCAAAGGCGGCATCGAAAGCATGACGCGTTCACTTGCCCGTGAAATTGGTCGCAAAGGTGTGACTGTGAATGCGATTGCCCCTGGTTTTATTGCAACTGATATGACGGCTGAGCTTGGGGATGCAGCCCATGCGCGTTTAACCGATCAAATTCCACTTGGCCGTTTGGGGCAGCCTGAGGATATTGCTGCTGCGGCACTCTTTTTAGCCAGTGAAAACAGCAGTTATATCACGGGGCAAGTTTTGCATGTCAACGGCGGTATGTACATGTAGTATTACCACGCTTGGCGTTTGGCTCGGCGTGTAAGTATAATGATTACAACTGGTAAAGCGTTTTGTGCGCTCCATAGTCGTAGTTGTTCTTGTGTGTCCTTCACTGACATGGTAGAAGCCACACTTAATTTAATTCGGGAGGACATAAATGTCTGCAGAAATCGAAGGTAAAATTATTAAAATCGTCGCGGATCAATTGAATGTTGATGAGAGCGAAATCAATCCAGATTCATCATTTGTTGATGATTTGGGCGCAGACTCTTTGGATACAGTTGAGTTGGTGATGGCGTTTGAAGAGGAGTTTGGTATTGAAATACCAGATGATGATGCTGAAAAAATCCAAAGCGTTCAAAACGCTATCGATTATGTAGCAACAAAAACTGAATAGTACGAGTCGCATTTATGGGTAAACGTGTTGTCATCACCGGTATTGGTCTAATCACACCTCTAGGAACCGGGACGGAAAAAACTTGGAATCATTTGATCTCTGGAAAGTCTGGTATCCGCCGCATCTCCACATTTGATGCGGTTGCCAAAGGAATGGCTTGTACCATTGCTGGAGAAGTACCTGACTTTGATGTCAATGCGTTTATCAATAAAAAAGATGCGAAAAAAATGGATACTTTTATCCAGTATGGCATTGCTGCATCATTGATGGCACTGCAGCAATCGGGTTTAGAGATTAATGAGCAGAATGCAGCGCGTGTAGGCGTTGGAATTGGCTCTGGGATTGGTGGTCTCCCATCTATTGAAAAAACCATGCGTGCCTACGAACAATCAGGGCCGCGTAAGATTTCACCATTTTTTATTCCACAAACCATTATCAACATGATTTCTGGCTGGGTCTCCATGATGACAGGGGCGAAAGGTCCCAATGTGGCAACCGTAACCGCCTGTGCGACTGGAACGCACGCCATTGGCGATGCTTTTGAAATTATTAAGCGCGGTGATGCCGATGCGATGCTTGCTGGCGGTGCGGAATCGTGTGTGTGTGAATTAGGTATTGGTGGTTTTTGTGCATCCCGTGCGCTCTCTACGCGCAATGATTCGCCTGAAACAGCTTCGCGTCCATGGGATGTTGATCGCGATGGATTTGTAATGGGTGAAGGTGCGGGCGTGTTAATGCTAGAATCCCTTGATTCTGCAATGGCGCGAGGTGCCAATATTATTGCTGAAGTTGTGGGTTATGGTCTTACAGGTGATGCTTACCACATGACATCTCCATCGCCTGGTGGAGAAGGTGGGGCACGATGCATGACGATGGCGCTGAACTCAGCTAAACTTAATCCGCAAGATGTGGATTATATCAATGCGCATGGCACATCGACGCCTGCCGGCGATGTTGCAGAAACACAAGGCATCCAGTCAGTATTTGGAGCGCATGCGAACCACTTGATGGTTTCCTCAAGTAAATCAATGACAGGCCATCTTTTAGGAGCGGCCGGTGGTATCGAAGCGGCATTTACCGCTCTTACCGTATTCCATGACATTGTTCCTCCAACGATTAATCTTGAGAATCAAGATCCCAATTGTCCACTTGACTATGTAGCCAACACGGCACGCGATGCTGATATTCAAGTCGCTATCTCTAACTCTTTTGGATTTGGTGGCACAAACGCATCTTTGATTGTTAAAAAATTCGCCTAAAATTTATAAGAAGCGTTTTGCTTGGCCAAATGGTGCACCTTCGCCCCATGCTGTTTTTTCAATATTGGGGGAACGCTGTTGTGCCATTCTTGAAAACCCTTTGGGTCGAGGTAAACATTTTATTGCTTCGACCGTTGGGGAATCTCGATTTTTACCCTTTGAAGCCAATCAACACGAGGTAGAGCTTTTTTTCAATCGGTGGCGAGAACGCCTTGTTGTCACGGATGATCAAGAGGAGACTGGCATTCAGTGTATTGTTTATGCGGCCTATGAGGCCTCTGCGCTTATTGAACCCACCTTACCTAGATCCAAGTCATCGCCTCCAATGGGGGCAGCAATTTGGTTACACTCCCCCGTATGGACCATTGATTTTGATTGTGATCTGCATCAATGCACGATTTATACCATCGAAAGCGAAAAAAAACTTGAGCAATTAACCGGGTGGTTACTCTCAATTCAAGTTGATAAAACAGTCCATTATGAGCAAATTGAAGTGGATGAACCGTTATGTTTACAAGAAAATCTTTATACATCTTCGGTTGAAAAGGTGAAAGATTATATTGCTGCAGGTGATATCTTTCAGGCCAATATAGCACGCTATTGGTATACGCCATTCTGCTCCGGTGAAACCCGAGCGCTCTATGCGAAACTTCGTGAAGTGAATCCTGCACCATTTTCCTGCTATGTTGAGATGCAGGTCGATGATCGCGCATGTACAATTATTTCGGCATCGCCAGAACGACTTTTTCGTTTATCTGCTGAAGGTGTGGTGGAAACGCGTCCGATTGCAGGTACGCGTCGTCGTGATGAAAATGAAGAAGATCAACGCTTGCAAGATGAGCTTCTTCTTTCAGAAAAAGAGCGTGCGGAACATATTATGTTGGTTGATCTTGAGCGTAATGACTTGGGACGCATTGCCATCCCAGGCTCTGTTTGTGTCAATGAATGTATGAGCATTGAAAAGTATTCAACAGTGCAGCACATCGTTTCTAATATCAAAGCTCAACTTGACCCAAGGTATGATGTTATTGATCTTTTAAAAGCAACATTTCCAGGGGGAACCATTACTGGATGCCCTAAAGTGCGTTGTATGCAAATTATTCATGAGCAGGAAAATAATGCACGGGGACCCTATACTGGTTCTTTGGGTTATATTGCATGGAATGGTAGTAGTGATCTGAATATTTTGATTCGAACTTTTTGGCACGAAAATGGTATTCTAAACTGGGCTGCTGGTGCTGGTATTGTTGCTGATTCTGATGCAATGCTTGAGCTGGAAGAGACTTCCCATAAAGCTGCTGGATTAATTCGAGCCTTGAAAATAACGACGCATCAATAAAAGGAAACTCATGGCCAATTACCACTTTTATGCAGTTGTTCTTCCCGGTTTGGAAGAGCTTGCTGTTGAAGAACTACAAACACTGGCAGCACAAAGCATTACTTCGGGTAATGGTTATGTCCGTTTCAGTGGAACGCAAGATACAATGTATCGGGTCAACCTTCGTTCACGCTGTATTACGCGTGTGATGCTCTCGTTACAGCGCTGTCAGGTAATGAGTATTGATCAGCTTCATCATGCTTTGAGTCAAATAGATTGGGGGCGCTATTTGACTCAAGGTTGTGCAGTGAAGTTTCATGTGGCTACTACCCATTCTCGGCTTATGCACACGGGTAAACTTGAAGATGCCATGGATCAATACATTCAATCACTTTCATTACCCAACAGTATGGAGGATGGAAACAATGCGATTGAGCAGAAAATTCACCTCTATCTTAACAATAATCGTTGTGATATTCGTATCGATACATCAGGTGAGCGTTTAGACAAACGGGGATATCGCTTAGAGTCAGGCAAAGCACCTGTGCGTGAAACGCTGGCAGCAGCTGTTTTACGCTGGATGCAATGGGTTCCTTCAGCGGAACCATTATGGGTACCGATGTGCGGTTCTGGGACATTTGCCATTGAAGCTGCACAAATGGCGACCCATACTATCACGCACCGTGATTATGCTTTTTTGCATTGGCCAACCATGAATATGAAAAGCTGGCAGCGCGTGTTAAAAAAATCTCCTAAACGAAAATCTTGTGCGATGCTTTCTATTGAGGCTTCGGATTCAAATATTGCTGCTATTCAAATTACCAAGAACAATGCTGAAAGGGCAGGGGTTGTTGATTCTATACAGTTAGAACAATGTGCGTTGAAAGCCCTTCAGATAGGTGAGATCACATCTCCTGGCGTGATGATTTTTAACCCCCCTTACAATGATCGTATCACAGACCCTGATCGGATCTATTTTCAAATAGGTGAAATGATTCGTAACCATTTTAAAGAACAACGCATTGCCATTCTCATGCCATCTTCGAACCATCATGCTTGTAAAAAAGCACTGGGCTTGCCAATTCATCGATCGACCCGGATGATGCATGGTGGTAAATATATTGAAGTGATTCAGGTGGGAAAGTCTCTTGAGTTGTAGAAGTGAGGATCTCTCTTTTTATTTGCACCGGCAGCTTGATCACGACACATTCCCATTGGGTGATTTGTCATTATGCCGGCTATTGTTGATGAATGATCAACAATACCCATGGTGTATTCTTGTGCCAAAAAAGGCGGGGCTGCAAGAGATTCATCAACTTACAACCGAAGAGCAGCAACAATTTATACAGGAGTCTTCACAGGTGGCCAAGTGTTTGGAATCACTGTTTCAAGCCGATAAAATGAATATCGCAGCTCTAGGTAACATGGTTCCGCAACTCCATATTCATTATGTGGTGCGCTATAAACATGATAAAAGTTGGCCAAAACCGGTTTGGGGGCAATTTGCTGCCGAACCTTATGATAAAGTGCTATTGCAAAAAAGAGTTGCGCAACTTGCAGCCGCAGGATTGCCTACAGATATCTTTTACCAAAACCACCCTGAAGGTTGCTGAAGTTGATGTTCACATCGGCTTAACTGGTAGGCATATCCATCGGCTTTGCGCTGCACTTTCTTTGCAACTTGAACCAGCCATGTTTTTGTACGGTATGTTTTGCGTTTCCAGCCCGCATGCCCTTCATGGTAAGCAAGGTAGAGGTTGTAAGTATCTGTTTTCGCAATTCCTAATGTGCGATGTGAATAACTGCAATACCATCCAATGAAATCAACAACATCTGTAAAGTCATCACGATCAGCTCCCCAATTTCCACTCTGGTCAATGTACCAGTCCCAAGTGTCATCCTTGACTTGTCCAAACCCATAGGCCGAGGATTTCCGCCCCCAAGGGATAAAGCCAAACAAGGTATCTTTAGGTGCTTTTGCATCGTATTGAAAGCGAGACTCTTGCCAAATAATTGCCAGTTGAACGGATATAGGGATTCCCCATTTTTTATATGAGGCAAGAGATGCAGGATACCAATCATCCTTTTCTTGGAAGATTGCACAGCTATCATTTAAATTTTTTGGTGGGCTGATTGCACAGCCTGTGAGCAGCGTAATGCTTGCAAGCAAGCAAAAAACGAGGCTATAAGGGTTCGTCATCGTCCTCGAATCCCACTTGAGAGTTGTCGCCTTGTAGTTCATCTTGCGCATCATCCAAGAGGCAGCGGATCTCTTCAATGATAGGGTCTTGTGAAGTTTCAACAGCATCAATGATAAAGTTTTCTACCATTCGCGGTAATAGGTCTGGTTCATCAATAGAGCCCCGTGCATAGATGATTAAACCATTTAGGAAGGCCTCAAGGTACTGATCTGAAAGCTTTTCATGGTTCTTGTGGTTGGATCCAGCCATGTAGGCTTTGATCTGACTGCTGCTTAAATTGATTTCAGCCAACGAAAACACCTCTTTAATTTCAAAGTGTTTTAAGTTGTTGGCAATAGAAATTTTTTTTAATATGGTGTTGTTTGATATACCCACGGTTTAATCCTTACGCTCTGAGAGCATTTTTTTTACGAACTGATAAACTTTCTCTTGTTCCGTTAACGACAATATTTCCAGTGAGCTGTTCTGATCCAACATATATTGCTCCATCGCACGAAATCGTTTGGCAAATTTTCGATTGCTCTGCATTAAACAGAGCTCAGCATCTAAATCGAGTTTACGCGCCAAGTTAACGACTGTAAACAATACATCTCCGAGCTCATCCTCAAGGTGAGACAGATTGCTGGCTCCTGAATGGAATTGACGCACCTCTTCGGCAAACTCTCCGAGCTCTTCATACATTTTTTCAATGACCTCATTGGCATGCTCCCAATCAAAGCCAACACGCGCAGCGCGTGATTGCTGCTTTTTTGCATAACTTAAAGCAGGGAGGGGAGGGATTCCATCCATAAGACTTTTTCGATTGCTGTGCTGGACTGATTTAAGATCTTCCCACTGTTTCAAGATATCATCGGGTTTGGCCTCGGCAAATACATGGGGATGTCGATAGATCATCTTTTCAACCAAGCGATCGATGATCGATTCTAAATCAAATTTATTTTTCTCTTTTGCAATCTCTGCATAAAACAAAATCTGCATCAACAGATCGCCAAGCTCATCTTCGAGCATCTGCCAATCATCATCTGAAATTGCAAAATCGACAGCTTCAAGGACTTCATGAACCTCTTCGAGTGTATATTGTCGGAGGGTTTGAAGCGTTTGTTTTTTATCCCAGGAGCATTCATTGCGCAAAACATTCATAAGGACTTTTAACTTATTGAAATAATTTATCTCATTTCTAATTCTATTTGGCATTTTATCACTCTCTAACTTTACATAATATACATTATGCGACTTTATTTTTATGCGTTAAAAAAGCGGCGAAATCGCCGTGAATGCTTTTTTATTGTAATTTAACCTCTAAGCCTTGCCCGCCCCATTCCCATCGATTAATGGCAAATCTGCGATAAAAAATTCAGGATGATTAGATTGTAGTTGGCGCGCATATTTGATGGGCAACATAGCCATCAATTGCAGAATGCCATCATCATGCTGTTGTTCAAGAATGCGACCATTGGCATAACAAAAAGCCAATGTTTTGCCATCAGAAATAGGAAGCCGTAATGCATAAGGTTTCATTTCCATCTCCGCTTCTGCCCAGTCGCGTAATGTCGTAAATAATTGCTCGATTCCTTGACCATGCAGTGCCGAACATGCAATCCGACTGCCTGAAATTGTGGGCAGTATTCGCGAATGAATTTCAGGCATTGCATCTACTTTGTTAAGAATTTCAATTACCATAGGTGTTGAATCCCCTATTAATCCTAGTTCGATAAGCATTTGATCGACCACGCGTTTTTGCAAATCCGTTTCGGGGTCAGAAATGTCACGAACATGAAGAATCAAATCAGCTTCTGTCACCTCTTCAAGGGTAGCACGAAAGGCATTGACCAATTCATGTGGAAGATCTTGCACAAAGCCAACCGTATCTGACAACATAATGGAACAATGTTTACCGAGAGGTAATTCGCGTAATGTTGGGTCGAGTGTTGCGAAGAGTTGATCGGCAGCAAATACCTCAGCATTGGTAAGCCGATTAAATAGCGTCGATTTTCCAGCATTCGTATATCCAACCAAGGCCACGGTTGGCACACCTTTGCGCTGGCGACCTTGACGCTGTGTAGCACGCATTTTTTGCACATGGGCAAGGTCCTGCTCAAGGGATTGGATGCGATTGCGAATCATGCGTCGATCCAGTTCAATCTGTCGTTCTCCTGGGCCTCCCATAAAACCAAATCCACCCCGTTGACGCTCTAGATGGGTCCATGAGCGAACCAGACGACTTATTTGATAATTGAGGCTCGCCAATTCAACTTGAAGGACCCCTTCGCGCGTTTTTGCACGCGAAGCAAAAATTTCAAGAATTAGTCCTGTTCGATCAACAACTTTCGCGTTTAAAGCTTTCTCAAGATTGCGCTGTTGAACGGGCGTGAGTTGGTGGTCGATAAAAACGACGGTAATTTCGTTGCGCTCGATACCATCGGCAATGGTTTGACACTGCCCACTGCCAAGTAGTGTTTTAGAGCTTATTTTACGCAATGGCATGGCCATAGATTCAATCAACTGGCAATGACTTGAAATCACCAAACGATCAAACTCCTCTTTTCTTGAGGCTATGGTATGGGCTGTTTTTTGTTCACGCACCCAATGGGGATGTATACTCATGACGCGTGTGATTGGAGTGCCCGTTAAAATCATCTCAGACATGGTGGTAAATTGAGGCTCCTTGAGCAAGGCATTTAAAACTTCTGTGTAGATTGTTCAATATAGTCCTGCATCTGTCCATATAAATAGCGATAATCGCCCCAGAGGGCTTCTTTTTGCTGATGCCTAAACCAGGTATTTTGACGCTTGGCAAAACGGCGTGTGGCCGTAATTCCTTGTTCGATGGCGAGTTCTTTAGAACATTTTCCATCTAAGTAATCAAGAAGTTGCCTGTAGCCTACAGCGCGCATAGCAGGGTGCGTTTCGGCTAGGTGAAGTTGATGTAACCACTGAACTTCTGTGAGCCATCCCCTTTCTATCATGAGAAAAAAACGATCAGCTATGCGTTTTCTTAATATTTCTCGTTCGAGATCAAGTACAAAAACTTTGCATGCAATGGGTGGGATGTTCGGTTCCTGCTGTTGCCATTCGCTCAATGGGCGCCCACTACTGTGATAAACACCCAGCCCGCGCAATATTCGCTGCGTGTCATGTTCAGGAAGACGGGAAGCCAATGGTGGATCGACCTTGGTTAATTGTGCATGTAAGTAGGGTGTTCCGTATTGCTCTTGCAATGCTTGATAGTGGGCTCGAATCGTATCAGAGACCTCTGGAATGGTGGCAAACCCCTTGATTAGCGCTTGCAAATATAAGCCGGTTCCTCCACAAACAATGGCGATGCGCCCTACTTCGTTTTGCGCACGAATTTTTTCACGCGCCAATTCCGCCCAAGCTGCTGCGGAAAAAAGTTCAGGAAGATGTGCGCAGTTAATCGCTTCATGTGGTACATATCGTTGCTCTTCTTCACTTGGCTTGGCCGTACCAATATCTAGTTCGTGATAAACCTGCATCGAATCGCATGAGATAATCGAGAGACCATGTTGTGCAGCCAGTTCCATTGCCAATGCTGATTTCCCAACGCTGGTTGCACCCATGATTGCAATGGCTTGCAATGGCCTCTTAGACATGCTCAAGACTCTTTACGCCCAAAGAGTCTATCCAGTTCATTTAAGCTCAACGGAACATAAGTGGGTCGACCATGGTTGCATTGTGCAATGTTTGGGGTCTTCTCCATCTCTCGTAGCAGTGCATTTTGTTCTGAAAGCGTTAATGCACGCCCTGCTTTGATGGAACATTTACAAGCGCGATTGCCCATCCAGCGTTCGAGAATGCGACCATGTCCTTCGGTTGCAATGCCTATGAACATACACGATTCGATCAATTCAGTTAAAAGCGCTTCGGGAGATTCTTTAATCAAGAGCGCAGGTATTGTCATGAGTAAGTAGTGATATTCATTCTCTTTCTTAAGTTTGAAGCCAAATGATTGTAATTGTTGGTAGTGGTCTTCAAGCCAGTGAGATAATTCATCATCGACATGCCATAGGAAAGGGACCAGTAATAACTGTTGTTTTATTCCCTCATGGTCGAGTTCCTGTTTCATTTTTTCATAATTAATGCGTTCATGGGCTGCGTGTTGATCGACCAGCATCATGCCAAAGTCAGTCTGTGTTAAAATGTAACAATGGTGCAGTTGCGCCAGTGCAACGCCAAGGTTAACGCCTTGATTATGCTCTGAATAGTTTGTTTCGGGACTTTCTGCAGCAAGATGATGGCCAAAAAGACGCTGTTGGATATCGAGATCATAATGCGAAGTACTTCTGACTGCTGGTGAAAAACGCCCCCCTTCTGCCGAGTGTGTGTTGGAAATGCGCATACTGGGTGTTTTCATCGCTTCACCCTGTATTGGAGTGTCAGAATACTCTCTTCCTCTTTCACTTTGGTATTGCATTTGACTTAATGCCTTATCCGTGGTCGTTGAAGAGACCTTATTGCCAATACTTTCAATTCCTTGTCGTAAGCATACCACAATTGCGGAGTAAACATCTTGCGGGGTCTTAAAGCGTACTTCGCGTTTTGAGGGATGAACATTAATATCAACATGTGCAGGGTCCATCGAGATCGAGATAACCGCAACAGGGTAACGGTCATGAAACATCACATCACGGTAACCCGTGCGCACGGCGTTGATTAGTGCTTTCTCACGAATCACACGACCATTGAGTAAAAATACCATGCGCGAAGCATTGCGATGATGCAGTGTTGGAAGCCCCATAAAGGCTTGAATATCGATGCCTTGGTGCGCACTTTGTTGATAAGCGCTGTTGGTGATGAAGTCATCCCCCATCAATGCGTGGATGCGTGATTGTTCATGGGTGTGGGTAGGGATATCCATACGAATTTTACCATCACATTCAAGACGAAATGCAATCAAGTGATGCGCCAATGCCAACGATTTAAACACATCAACAACGGCGGCATCTTCGGTTTTTTCACTGCGCATAAAGTGCAATCGAGCCGGTGTGTTGAGAAAAAGATCGAGAACCTCAATTCGCGTTCCTTGACGCTTAGGGATGGGTTTCACTTCGAGCCCAATCCCCCCATGCAAATAAACCTCTATACCGTGTTCATCTTCTGATCGGCAGGTCTGCATACGAAAGCGTGAAACCGATGCGATCGATGGCAGTGCTTCACCGCGAAACCCATGGCTGGCAATCCGATGCAAATCATCGAGTTGAGAAATTTTACTGGTTGCATGCCGCTCAATAGCCATTGTTGCATCTTCTTCGGACATGCCCAAGCCATTATCTTCAACCTCAATTTTTCGCTTTCCAGCTTGCAGAAGACGAACAATAACCCGTGTGGCTCCAGCATCTACGCTGTTTTCCATTAACTCTTTGACGACAGAGGCGGGTCTTTCTACGACCTCGCCTGCGGCGATTTGATTGGCGATATGATCAGGTAAACGATGAATGGTTTGCAAGGGGATCGTCACTATGCTTCAAGTTGTTTAGGCACAGGCAACGAGAGTCCCGTGCTATGTTGCATCAACATTTGCTTGATGATTCCACTGTTTCCAACCATGCGCATCCCAAGACCACGCAACAATGGCATGCCCGGGAGTTGGCTGGTATAGATGTGATTCAACCCTTCCATCGAGGCCATAACAGTTAAAATATCGGGCACTCTTTGCGCAATGAGCCGGGAGAGAATTTCGCTTGATCCATAATCTTCTTTGAAGCGAATGGCATCCAATATTTCACGACCGAGAATCATGGCATCACGCAAACCTAGGTTAACCCCAAGTCCGGCCAGTGGATGAATTGTGTGTGCCGCATCACCAATTAATGCAATATTGGGGCGAATCATATGCGCAGCCAGCCGCGTTTTTAGAGGGAATGCTGCCCGTTGCCCCACTTCAGTGACGCGGCCTAGCACAGGACCCATTGCTAAATTCAGTGATTCAATAAACCCAATATCATCAAGCTGCATCAACCGATCTGCTTCTTCTGTTTGCGCACTCCATACAATCGATATCATGCCGTTGATCATGGGCAAAAACGCCAATGGACCTGTGGGTAGAAAGCGCTGATATGCCGAGTTCTGGTGTGGAAGTTGTGTGCGAATATTGGCGACGATCCCTTTTTGATGCATGTCATGTTCATATAAATGAATCTCAGCATTGCTGCGTACCCAAGAGTTTGCACCATCCGCGCCAACCAATAACGGTGTTTCAACGACGCGCCCATCTTCAAATCGCACTTGCAGTTTTCCATTGTTGCGTTGCCATGATTGAATGACCGCAGGGTAGTAAAGTTCAATATTAACATCTTGTAATAATGTGAGTTTCATTGCTTCTTGCATTTTTGAGTTTTCAATCAAGTAGCCAAGCGCTGTTTTTTTAATTTCCTCTGCATCAAAGCGGATACCACCGGCATGTTGATTATCCCATATACGCATCGTATGGATGGGGGAAGCCACCGTTTGCAAGCGTTCCCAAACACCAATGGCTTGAAACATTTCAATATTGGCCGCCACAATCGCCGAAACGCGGCAATCATACCCAAGTGAAATAAAGGGTGCGCTCTCTTCCCGTTCTACAATGAGGATCTTTAATCCTTGCAATCGCAACGCTGCGGCAAGGCAAAGACCAACCATTCCTGCACCGACGATGATTAAATCTACCTGCTCATTAAAGGGGGAACTTTTCATGATTGCATAGAATGGGGTTGTGATGACATTTGTGCTACTCCTGCAGCATGTTGAATAAGCAGTTTTTTTAATGAAGATGAGCCATGAATACGGTCCATTATCCATTGCCGTGTTTGACTTGCCAGTGCGCCTTCAAATGAAAAACCTTGCACCATGGCCTCTGTAAACCCTGCCACTGCGAGTGTGTCTAAAATGCGTTGATCTGCATAGGTTTTTAATAGGGTTGCATCTCCAGGGTTTTGTTGACTTGCATGCGCAACTGAAAGGGTGTTGGCCAATGCTTCAACATCGCGCAAACCAAGATTCATCCCCTGCCCAGCCACGGGATGAATGGTATGTGCGGCATTACCAACAAGCGCAATGCGTGGCGCCACAAATTGTTTGGCGATGCGAAGTTCTAAAGGAAAACAGAAGCGTGCGCCGACATCCATAACTCGGCCTGTTTTTTCAATAACCTGCATCCCCAATGCTTGATTGAGTTTTTTTAAAAAGAGTGTCGGAGAGAGTGATGCGATGATGGCTGCCTCGCGAGGCTCCATCGCCCAAACAACCGAGTAGCGCCCGTCGCCCATTGGCAACAAAGCCAAGGGGCCGCTTGACTTAAAACACTCATAGGCGACATCAAAATGTCCCAGTTCGACTTGAACAGAGCAGACCAGGCCAAAACGGTTGTAATCCCACCCTCGGGTGCTGATGCCCGCCATTTTTCGAATGGCGCTGTGCGTACCATCTGCGCCGACAACCAAGGCAGTCGTCATGGTTTGAAGTACGCCATTTCGATCTGTTTGTAATGCAATATGGGTTGCTAAAGTATCAACCTGGAGAACTCTTGATTGCGTAAACCATTGGATACCACTTTTTTGGGCGAGTGTGTGAAGTTCTTGGTTAAGTATAGACATATCAACAACATAACCTAATGCATCGGCAAAGGATCTATTGTTGGTCTGTAGATCATGGTTGTGGAGCGCAATGCGAGAGCCTTCGGTTGAATCGAACACATCAATATGGCGAATACGACCAGCATGGTTGTCCAATAGGTGCGACCATGCGCCAATCCTTTGCAGGTGGTTCTTTGAACCATACGAGAGCGCGATCATCCGTTCAGGGTCGCTTAATCGATAGTTTAAGGCCGATGATTCAATGATGGCAATTCGATAGCCTTGCAACTGTAACTGCAGTGCCAAGGTTATGCCTACAGCACCGCCACCTACGATGATTAAATCATAATCCAACTGTTCCATACCACCTCTCCGGCAAGAAGGGTACAATATTTATGATTGATTAGGAAATAGTTCAATTATAATCTTTTGCTGATGAAATATAATCCCCCATCCACTTTCCGACATTACACCCTTGCCGATCAATTCATCTCTCACCTGGATCTTGCCTTGGATCATATTTTTTGCGAACAAAATACGCAAAGAGCTTACCCTGCAGAGGGTATTGCTCATGATCGACCAATTAGCAATGAAGAGAGACAATCATCGGCATCTATGATGCGTGTCAATCATGCGGGTGAAATGGCTGCGCAAGCGCTTTATCATGGGCAAAGCTTAACGGCGCGCGACCCCAGCTTAAGGGAAAAGTTGCGGCAAGCCTCTGTGGATGAAAGTGATCATTTGAATTGGTGTCGTCGCAGACTGACTGAGTTGGATGAGAGGCCGTCGTTGCTTGATCCATTCTGGTATGCAGGTTCATTTGTGATTGGTGTGGGCGCAGGTATCGCGGGGGATCGTTGGAACTTAGGGTTTCTGGCAGAGACAGAGTGTCAAGTTGTCAAGCACTTAGAGGGGCACTTGCAACGATTGCCTGAGTCTGATGTTAAAAGTCGAGCCATTGCGGCGCAGATGCGTGATGATGAGCAGGGTCATGCGGATCTTGCTGTCAACTTGGGGGCGGCACCACTGCCTGCGCCAATCAAAGTTGCTATGCAACTTACATCTAAGATTATGACAGCGTTGGCAAGTCGTATCTAAGCTGTCAGCTGGGATAAATTTATTTGCGGGCATATCGCCTTGCGATCGAGGCTGTATGAAAAACAGTTCCACTATTATTGAGAATCAACTCCATATCGTTCTATTTGAGCCCGAGATCCCTCCTAATACTGGCAATATTGCTAGGCTTTGCGCATGTACAGGTTGTAGTTTACACCTCATTCACCCCCTCGGGTTTTCAATTAATGATAAGCACTTGAAGCGTGCAGGGCTCGACTATTGGCATCACCTTGATATCCATGAGTATGATAACTGGTCTGAATTTAAATCGGTTGTACCGGTGATGGATCGCTGCTTTGGCCTTTCGACAAAGGCTGTTGAAAGTATCTGGAATGTTCAATTTCAAGCTGGAGATATGATTGTGTTTGGTCCTGAGAGTCGAGGGCTTCCAGAGTATATTCGTAATGAAATCAGTTTGCTAAAAGTGCCGATGTTGCAGCATGACAGTTTGCGCTCTTTAAATCTCTCATCCGCATGTTCCATTGTCACATATGAAGCCCTTCGTCAACTAAATTGTGCGTGACCGTAGAATTTTCTCCACCGTTTTTTAACCGACTTTGCGATACATGGACCTGGATAATATTACGAAACCTTAACATTCACTATATAGAATATCGCATTGTTTTTAATTATATAATCTGTCATGTATATTTTTTAACCATGATATTTTTTAATGGAAATTATTATATTATGTCGCAAAAAGAGAAAAGTTATACACTGAGTTATCCACAGATTTTGTGAGTAAGAAAAAGTATCATAATAATGCTTTACTTTTGTTAAAAAACATTCATAAAGCACCCTAATGAACTGGACTATTTCAAATCAATTAACCATTGCTCGCGTTTTGCTTATCCCTTTACTTGCGGGCTGTTTTTATATTCCAAACACCATGGGATATATTCTCGCAACATCTGTTTTTGCCATTGCATCGATTACGGATTGGCTTGATGGCTATCTCGCACGCACGCGTAACGAAGTGACTGCATTTGGTCGTTTCTTGGATCCAGTTGCAGATAAGCTCCTGGTTGCGACAGCGTTGGTGCTTTTGGTTGAAGATGAGCGCGTCCCTGCCCTACTCGCTGCGATTATCATTGGGCGTGAAATTACCATCAGTGCGCTGCGCGAATGGCTTGCTGAACAATCTACGGTTGTGCATGTCTCCTTTCTTGGTAAGGCAAAAACAGCCGTGCAGATGGGCGCTATTGTTGCGCTTTTGATTCACCTTCCGCTTGGTGGTGTTGATTTTCATCTCGTGGGTCTCATTTTACTTTGGGTTGCTGCTGGGCTAACGCTTTGGTCAGGGTATGATTATATAAGGAATGCATGGCCATCGCTGACAGCCAAACAATAAAAGACCGCCTTTGGTTACAAAGGCGGTCTTTTATCAGCGTAAGTGATCTTGTTGCTATTGATTAAATATGACAGATATGGGCGCGGTCAGGGCCTGTAGAGAGCATCACTACAGGGCAGTTTGAAATTGCTTCAAGTCGGTCTAAAAAGGCTTTGGCCGCGGCAGGAAGCGCATTGACATCGGTAAGACCATAAGTCGATTCACTCCATCCTGCCATTGTCTCATAAATTGGAACACACTCAGCAAACTCATCTTCACACGAAGGGATGGTTTCTAAACGTGCGCCATTGCGCTCATAAGCAACGCAAAGTTTGACCTCTTTTAGCCCATCAAGTACATCGAGCTTGGTGATTGCAAGGCCTGTAACACCACTGATACGCACAGCATGACGAACAACAACCGCATCATACCACCCTGTTCGGCGTGGTCGCCCTGTGGTTGAGCCAAATTCATGCCCTTTTTCAGCCATATATTTCCCTGCTGCATCCATTAACTCTTTGCCATTGTAAAGCTCTGTAGGGAAAGGGCCTGAGCCGACACGGGTCGTATATGCTTTGGCAATACCAAGCACTTCATCCACTTGACCAGGGCCGACCCCCAGTCCACACAATGCGGCGCCAGCCACTGTGTTGGATGAGGTTACATAAGGGTAGGTTCCATGATCGACATCCAGCATCGCACCCTGGGCTCCTTCAAAGAGAATGGTTTTCCCAGCTTGGCATTGTTCACTTAAGATTCCAGTGACATCTGCCGTCATCGATAATAGATGGGTGCGTGCTAATTCTAAGGCAGCCATCACCGTCGATTTCTCCACAGGGGCGGCATGATAATATTGGGTCAATAAAAAGTTATAGTAATGTAAATTCTCATCGATCTTTTTATCAAGCCCTGCTTTATCGACATCAATTAAACGAATGCCTCGCCGAGCCGCTTTATCTTCATAAGTCGGGCCAATACCACGACCCGTTGTGCCAATCTTTGCCTCGCCTTTGGCAGCTTCGCGCGCAGCATCGAGTGCTCGGTGGTAAGGAAGAATCAATTGACAACGATCCGATATTTGTAAGCGCTCTTTAACAGGAATCCCTGCGCTCTCTAAAGTGGCCATCTCTTCTACGAGACGATGTGCATCGACAACAGTGCCATTGCCAATAAGACAAAGGGTATTTTCATGCAAAATTCCTGAGGGAATGTGATTTAACACTGTTTTTGTTTCACCAATAATCAGTGTATGTCCTGCATTAGGCCCTCCTTGGAAGCGAGCGACAACATCTGCGCCTGGCGCAAGTAAATCAACGATTTTACCTTTCCCTTCGTCTCCCCATTGAATACCAATTGCAATTGTATTTGCCATCTATGACCCCGATTTATATGAACTATTCAAACTAAAACTATAATAAAAACTATTGTACATCCAGCCAACGCCACAAATCAAATGAAAACCCGGTTGCTGCCATTGATCGTCCATGAGCAGACATCATGTCATCGTAGCGTCCACCGTGTAGGATAACCTCAGCGGATCCGTAGGCGTAACCGGCAAAAATAACACCACTATGGTATAAAAAACGCGGCATGAGAGCGGCATCCAGTAAAATTTTGACGCTGCCTTCAAGGCGCGCATTCAATGCATCATAGAGTTGAATTAAATCCCCTGATGCTTTGGCAAAATCACCGTTAACTGTGTGTTGATATTTACGCAGCCATGTTTGGTCAGCCACGCCCATGATCATGTCCAGTAAGAGTATGCGGCGATTTTCAGGCAGGTTATGGGTTGCACAATAGCTATTGAAATCATCAGGGGAGCGGCGCATCAATAGATCCGCGATGTCTTCAATATGCGTAGGTTCAACCAAGGCATGCAGCAATCCAATGTGTCCAATTTGTAGCAGTGGTGATTGTAGTCCCGCCTGTTGCATGCAAAGCGCTGCCAAGTAGATCACTTCAAAATCAGCTTGATCCGATGAAAGTCCTAGGGCTTCAACTCCCATCTGCCACTGTTGGCGTGAATCCATGTGGCCATGAGGACGGGATTGCAATACTGGGCCTGAATAGCAAAGTTTCAGGCAAGCCTCTTGTTGCATGCGAGTTGCTGCAATGCGCGCAATTTGTGGCGTCATGTCGGGGCGAATCGCTAGCAATCCTGCCCCTGCGGGATCGGGAAATACAAGCGTTTGATCGGAAAGAAAACGCCCTGCGCCAGCCATTAACGATTCTGGGCGTTCAACAAGGGGTGGAATCACCTCTTGGTAGCCATGTTCATCAAACAGTTGGAATAATAGTGCCTGTAACTGGCGCATCTTTTTTGCACGGATGCCAAACACATCATCCAGACCTACAACTGGTTTTAAATCACTCACGCTCCCCCCATCTTCAATCATACGCTGTCACAACAAGCGCGTTTGTATTTTTTATACAAAAGTCTTTACTTATTGATGGCGTGGAAAACGCGCTACCAATACTTCCTGAGCTGCGGCAACACCTGTGCCCATTTTTACAGGGTATCCAAAGCGGTTCAACCCCATCTCCAATGCGCTCATAGCCGTTACCATATCAAAGGCGTCATAATAACCCAAATGTGCAATTCGAACGATTTTTCCTGTTAAATCATCCTGACCACCCGCAAAGGTAACCCCCATCGATTGACGCAAATAGTTTACAAAGGCGCCACCATCAATGGATTCTGGAATGAACGCTCCCGTTGCTGATGTTGCTGGGGCTTTTGAAACTAAACGCATGCCCAAGGCAGTAACCCCAGCGCGAATGGATGCTGCTAAAATCTTATGGCGTGCATACATGGCCTCAAAACCTTCTTCATGCATCATTTTTAGAACCTCATTAAGACCAATGATTAAGGATGCTGCAGGTGTCCATGCAGTGGTGTCTTTGCCTTTTTTCTGATTTTTTCGTTCAGTTAGGAGGTCAAAATAGAATGTTTTTCGTGATGGATTTTTCTCAATGGCAGCCCATGCTTTTTCTGAAATGGCAATCGTTGCTAATCCTGGCGGCAACATTAAAGCTTTTTGTGAGCCTGAAATGACCACATCAAGCCCCCATGTATCCATCGGCATATCAATGACGCCCAATGCGGTAATTGCATCGACAACCGTCACGCAATTTTCCAGATCTTTCGTTAAAGCAGCGATCGCTTGAATGGGTTGTTCTGTGGTTGTTGATGTTTCTGATGCTTGTACAAAAACAGCTTTGGCATGTGGGTTTTCAGATAATGATTTTGCCACATCTTCCACGGCAATCGCTTCACCCCAAGCCGTTTTGACTTCGATGGCATGAATACCATGCTTGGCTGCGATATCACCCCAACGCTCACCAAACTTCCCTGCATTGACATAGATGATGGTATCGCCACTGGCGCAAAGGTTGATCATTGCGGCTTCCATGGCGCCTGATCCACTGCATGAGAGCATCAAGGCATCACTTTCAGTTTGATATAACTGCTCAAGCATCATCTTGGTTTCGGCAAAAATAGCTGAAAATTCAGGTGTGCGATGGTGCATCATCGGTGCAGCCATTCGCAACAATGCGCGCTCAGGAACCATCGTTGGGCCTGGTGATAACAAATAGCGTTTGAGCATAGATAGATTCCTCAATTCGAAATTTTCCTCAATGCGAAACCTGTAAAATGGATGGGCTCTGGTATCCACTTTATAAAACGGTTTCCTATAAGCAAACGGGGCGAGACTATAGCCAAGATAGGTAGCTTCAAGGTGAAATTGCGAATTGATGATTTCTTCCTTGGTTTTCATCGTAAAAAGACGCTATTGTTTGACCATGACTAAAATCAATTTTCAATGGATTCAAACCCCTGATGCGTTAAAAAAAGCGTGTGTAGAGATGGGACGATCAAAACTTTTATGTGTGGATACAGAGTTTCATCGAGAAGACACCTACGCTGCGGAATTTGCACTGTTGCAAATTGCCAGTCGTGAAGCATGTTATATTATTGATCCATTGGCGATTGATGATTTGAGTCCAGTTTGGGAAGTTTTATGCAATCCTGATATTCTCAAGGCATTTCACGCAGCAAGACAAGATGTCGAAATTATCTATGCTAAATGTGGCAAACTCCCCCTTCCCCTTTTTGACACACAAGTTGCGGCAGCATTGCTCGGGTATGGTCAGCAGATTGGTTTTGGGAATCTGGTGCAACGCATCTCAAAAGTTACGCTGGCGAAGCAGGAGTCTTTCAGCAATTGGATGAAACGACCACTTACGCCAAGTCAATGTGCGTATGCTGCGGAAGATGTCATCTATCTCATGCCGGTTGTTCAGCAACTGCAAGAGGAGCTGCAAGCCCGAAAACGGGAGTCATGGCTTGATGAAGAGCAGGCCACACTTTGTTCGGAAGATACATATACAGAGCATGATGAAAGTATGTTTTGGCGTGTGAAACAGATGAATAAGCTTCGCCCTGCACAATTGGCTGTTTTAAGAGAAATTACGGCGTGGCGAGAGCGACAAGCGCGACGAAAAAATATTCCTCGCCGTCGCATCGTCGGTGATGAACAACTGTTGGAGATGGCGAAGAAGCCCGCGTTATCGGAAGATGTTTTGTTGCACATGCGTGGTCTGAGTGCTGGTTTTGTTAAACGGTTTGGCAAAGAGATTGTAGAAGAGTGGAATCAAGGGCGGGCGTGTCCGGAAGAAAAATGGCCACGCATGCCGAAACGCCCCTGCAATACACAAGGCACAGATTTGCGCGCTGAGATGTTGGATACCCTTGTTAAGCTTCGCGCTGAAGATGAAAAAATATCTGCGCTGATTCTTGCCAATAAGTCCGAACTGGCAGAGCTGGCTTCATGGGGAAAAGAGTGTTCAGGAACACCTCCGGAACTGGAATGTCTTAAAGGATGGCGCAAAAAACTTGTTGGCAATGATCTGCTACATCTATTGCGTGGTGAGGTCAGTTTAAAAATTAATCCAAAAAATGGACAGCCGACTATCACATCGAATATCCAAACGGCTACTGAGTAATATTGATGAAATTTGGTTTTACCATTGATGCACTCTCCTCTTCCGGCAAAGAGGCATGGCGATTAGAAAAAGAGTGTGGTTCATGGCGATCGATTACCTATGCTGAACCCTTGCAGATATCGGATGCGCTGCTCACCGAGCCCGATGAGCTCAGTCAATGGCTTAACATGCGCATGCAAAAGAGCCGTGAACTGGGGCTGACTCCGTATAAAAAGAGTAATCCTTTTGATTTCCTTATGCGAGGTGTTTTCACTCATCTTGTGTTGCATCGGTTAAGTGCAGCGCCGATTCCCGATCAAGTACAGATGGTTAAAACGATTGCTTCACTAGCCATTGGAACACCGTGGCTTCTTTATTTAAATGTGGCGGGGCAATTTGAGGCACTGAACACCCAAACAGACTCTATTCTCAAGAGTGTTGTGATTGCGGTGCGTGGTGAAATTGCTTCAAGCCCTGAATATATAGGTGTGGAGGCAGCAAAGAATGAAGAGATGATGGCAGTGCTGTATGTGCAGTTTTTGGGAGGTTGGCTTGAACATCTCAAAACAAAAAATATGCAAGTTTTTATTCCTGATGCAAAAGATGTGAAAGAGAAAGAAGCGTGGTTGCAAGCCATTGCTGATTGGCAGCCAGAAGGTGTCATTTAGCGCCCTTTGAAAAAGGGTTTACAGTCACTTTTTTCTTTCAATTTGGATTATAAAACTTAGAGTGCATCGCCATTGGGAGATCGTCTAGCGGCAGGACTACGGACTCTGACTCCGTCAACCAAGGTTCGAATCCTTGTCTCCCAGCCAAATAAAAGCTATATATAGCAACAAAAGCAAAGGGCTAGTGAGAAATCGCTGGCCCTTTTTCTTTGCCCATGGGGCACTGGTGGGACACTAGACCACAAATTACCCGACAATCACAGCCGTTCCACTGGCGCTAACCATCATCATACTGCCATCTTTACCAATGACTTCATAATCCAAATCGATACCTACGACGGCATTGGCTCCCAACTCAGTGGCGCGCTGTTGTAGCTCTTGCAAGGCAATTTGGCGCGCTTTGGCCATCTCTTTTTCGTAAGCACCCGAGCGCCCACCGACAATATCACGAATCCCCGCAAACAGATCACGAAAAATATTGGCACCCAAAATGGCTTCACCAACCACGACCCCTTTATAGGATTGAATGGTATGCCCCTCAAGGCTGGGCGTTGTGCTTAAAATCATTTGAATCTCCTGTCCGTGTCAATGTAATGGGTCGTCTTGCTGTTGTTGCAAAGAGGTTCGTAAATCCTGCTGTAGCCAAATCATACCTAAATTAACCGCTTCAACCAATGGATATGCTTGGCTAAGATAGACTGCAATTGCTGAAGCCAAACGGCAACCTGTACCATGCGCCGCTGCGTGGTTTAATTGCAAAGGCGGATGTGACCATTGATGCGTCATGCTACCTGGCATCGCCAATGTGTCGATAAGGGTGGATAGATTATGACCACCTTTGAGCAATACTGGGGTATTCCAGTGATCGGCCAGTTTCTGCGCTGCCTGTCGTGGCTCTCTAATACGATGCTCTAAAAAATACTCGGCTTCAGGAATATTGGGTGTCACCAGCGATGCATGCGGAAAGAGCTTGGAAGCAGCCTCTTGTTTCCCTAACACATCCAAAAGCGGTTGTCCTGTTGATGAGATCATCACGGGGTCAATGACCCATGGTAGCAACGCTTGTTCCTGCATGACCTTAGCAATCATCTCCACATGGGCCGCGTGTGCGAGCATTCCGGTTTTAACGGAACGCACATCATAGTCTCGAAAAATGGTCGTGATTTCATGATGTAGGTGGATCGTTGAGACATATTCAATGTGATCAATTTGACGATAAGATTGTGCCGTCAATGCCGTAATGGCAGAGCAGCCATGCACCCCAAGTGCGTGCATCACCCGCAAATCAGCTTGAATCCCCGCCCCTGCACAAGAGTCTGAACCTCCAATGGTTAAACAAACCGGCGTCCGTTTCTCTTGATTGAAAGGCTCACCCATGCCAAGCATCAACCATCATTCTTGCCATGGATTCAATATCGCTGCTCTCAAAAAGTGATGAAATTACTGCCGCGCTATCCGCACCTGCCAAGCGAATCGCGGCAAGCGTTTCTAAATCAATACCGCCAATCGCAACAATATTGGCTTGTGGAAAGAGTGTGCGCGCTTTTTGTAACCTTGGCAGTCCAATCACCGGCACATCTGCCTTGGTTGTGGTGGCAAAAATCGCGCCCAAAGAGATATAATCAGCGCCTTGCTCAAGCGCATGCTTGGCCATCACAGCATCCGCCCTACAAGTGACCCCAACCACCATATCGTCGCTGAGTTGGGTGCGAAGTTGCTGCATGGTGTGAATATCACTCTTGCCCAAATGGACACCATCTGCATCGACAGCATTGGCAATGGCCGCAGAGTCGTTGACAAACAATGTGGCATGGTAACGCAGCGTCAATTCCCGCAGTGCACCTGCCCGTTTGCACTTATATTTAAACCCCTGCTTTTTATCACGAATTTGCAACACCCGAATGCCACCATTTAGGGCTGATTCCGCACGGAATAACAGATCATCCAGTGCGATATCTGCGGGCAAAATCCCATAAATTCCGCTGATAGGTTTATGCATCGAAGAGCGTTAAGAGTGCCGAAAAGGTAGGTAATGAGATCACCTGATCAGCATATTCGGCAGGCATATCTTGATAGCCATGTTCAGCAAAACAGACCTTCATACATTTGGCATTGAGCCCAGCTTCAACATCAAAACGGGTATCACCAACCATCACAGTCTCGGATGGCGAGACACCCATCGCCCGACAACATTCAAAGAGCATATCAGGCGCTGGTTTTTTTGCGAAACCATCTTCAGGTGAGAGTGCCAGTGTTAAATAGGGTGTGAGTCCAAGTTGATCAAGCACTTGCACGCGCGCTTTCGCCGGCTTTGCGGTCACGACCGACATTGGAATTCCACGCGCACGCAACGCATTCAATGTCTCCATCACCGTTGGAAATGGTACACCAAAGTCTGCGGGGTGCTGTTCATAAATATCAGCAAAGGCGTGGTAGAGTGCCATCGTGTCAGGATGTTCCATCGGTTTTCCAAGAACATTTGAAGCAAGCTTTTGCGCTCCGCCGCCCACATGCGGTTGTGTCTCAGCCAGGCTTAACTGAAAATCATACCCCAGCTGTTTCAATGCACGGTTGGCATTGGCTTGGATATCGGGCAATGCATCAACCAGTGTGCCATCCAGGTCAAAAATGAATGCTTTAGGTGCCCCTCTTTTTTCATTGTGCATCATTAACTCCTATGAAAACTTCATTGAAACAATGCATGGCATCGCTAAATTCAGCACAAACCGCTGCATCACGCTCATGTTGCCAATGGTATGCGAATTGAGAGGCAATTTCTCCCTTTTTTAAATGGGGATTGCATGGATTTAATGCAAGGATTCTTGCAGTAGCCCAAACACTGTGGGCGCGAATTATAGCCTCATCATCTTCAAGTGCACCAAGAAGCAAGGGAATAAAGTCAATATTTCCAGAATTACCCATTGCAATTGCGACATTACGCAACAATCCCGATCGCTTGCTACGCTTGATGGGAGAGCGATGAAAACGCTCCCGAAACCCCACATCGTCCAATGAAAACAGTACAGATAACGATGGTAATTTTTGTGCTTGGCGACTTTGAAAATGGTCAAGTGTCAACGGCATCACCTTTCGATTCCATGGACAGACCATCTGGCAATCATCACAGCCAAAAATGCGATTCCCCATCAAGGGACGAAGCGCTCGATCAATGATGCCTTGGTACTCAATGGTGAGATAGGAGATACATCGACGCGCATCAACCACATAGGGGGCAACAATCGCCTGGGTAGGACAGGCCGTGATACAAGCGTTACAAGAACCGCAATGAGAGGAGGCCGGCAAATCAGCTTCAATGGGTGCTGTGGTAAAGATTTCACCTAGCAAAAAGTATGAGCCAAACTCTCGATGAATGGTCAGCGTGTGTTTCCCCTGCCAACCTAACCCTGCCCGCTCCGCAAGTGCATGTTCTAAAATGGGCGCCGTATCGACAAAGACCCGCTGATCATGAACCCCCAGCAATTGATCAAGTGATTGTGCCAGCGCTTTTAGTTTTCTCTTCATGATATCATGGTAATCATCACCGTGCGCATAGGCGCCAATGATGCCATAGGTGTTGTTTTTTAAGGCATAATCCAAAGTATAAGGTGGGGCGTGGTAGCGCATGGCAACACTTAATACACTTTGAATATCGGTGAGGATTTTGGTTGGTTCTTTGCGCAGTTGAACGCGGGAGGCTTCCGCCATGTAGTGCATTGTACCATGCATTTCGTTGTTAACCCATTGATCCAGCGCATGACGATGAACATCAGAAAACTGAGCTCGGGTTACATGGCATAAATCAAACCCATGCATGGCTGCCAATTGGCAAATCTCTTTTTTAAGGGTCATTGGATAGGCTATGGATGCATCAATAAAAAATTTCTAAGGGGCAAAATTATTGGGATTTTGCCCCTTAGTAATATAGGTCAGTCTAGAGATTAATCGATCAGATCATCCCAGTTACGGAAGTTGGGAATATCGACAGTTCCATTATCGAAGACACCTTCATGGGCTTCGGTGTGGCATTTATTGCAATAAGAGAGTGAACGAACACGCGCATTCTCTTCGATCATTTTACGCGGAATTTCGCCATGTTTCTTTTTGAAGTAAGGAACTTGGGTGATTCGCATCGGTGTAACATCATCAGGAATCGACTGGTTGATCTTAATGGAGCGTTTGTAGTGCCAAGTGGTATCGGCACCATTTTGTGTCAAGAATGCTTCAATCGTCAGGCGATCCGCTTCTGGAACTTCCGCATTTTCACCAAAGTGGTTGGCCAATTCACTACGCTGCATTAATTTAGCCCATGAACGCGCAGGAAGAAGGCCAGGTTGATAGGCAAAATGGCACTCGGCACAATTTTGTTGATAAGTGCTGTTTTTTAATGGCTCTACACCTTTATGACGCGGAAAGCCCAAAATATCATGTGCCATTGCGGTGACTGGGATCGATACACACACGGATAAGAACAGAATCTGTTTAATATTCATATCAATAGGTCCTTAAAATTCAATATATAGAGCTGCCGCCATAAGCGCGCCCCCTGCAATACCCGCTGCAGCATGACTGCCTTTGCCCATGCCGTACTGTTTTGGACCTTTGGAAACAGCATAAGCATAAGCACCAGTTGCCAAGACCCCTAGCAGCATGTGGGCTGTGTCTGGATCCATAATGCTTGGCTCTAAATCTTCAAAGTGCAGTGTGAAACCACTCAATACCGCAGCGCCACCCAAGGCCGCTGCTGTTAAGCCTGCATAGTGATGAAAACCTTTCTTGATGGGTTTCCCGACGCTATTGGCATTGTTCTCATTATCTGGCGCGGTCATTCCAGCGAGTGCTGCCGCTAAGAAGGAAGCTGCACCTAGATAGCCATGCATCTTGTCTGCGGTCATGAATGGCTCTTCAAAGGGTGCTTCCATGGATGCTCCACCATCAACAGATGATTGCGTATTCCCCGAGGCATCTGCCAAAAATAAATTTTTAACGCCTTGAGTTGCAATCGGTTGATGTGGTTTCAGGTCATAATAGGCATCCGCAGCCATCGCATTTCCACCCATAAGGCATATGCTTGTCGTAACAATCAAAGGGAGTTTTAACCAACTTATCATAGACATCCTTTTTCTTTCTCATTGAGATTAAGTTTACTCTTGCTTGTTACAAGAGCACTTCGTGATAAAAAAATCTCTCATCACATTGATTTAATTGCTGTTTTATTCAGCATCAAGATGGTTGAATATCAACAATATGCGCAACACTGCCACTTACATGTTATTAAGGTCAAAACTATTTTTTTACGGTTTCTTACATATTGAATACTCCGATGTCTTATGGTACCTTTTGCATGCAGTATAAATTAAGTTACTGATCATTTTTTCGTAGGTGACTCCTATATATTGCGCTTTTAAGGAGTCCTGAAACATTGTCATTGATATCAACATCCTCTCCCTCTTCAAAGACGCTTCCTATTTTAAGGGGGCAGCATCTTCATCTCTGGTTTGATCATGAGAAAACCAAAGCGCTGGATGATATGAATTACGCCATTTCAGAGAACGAGTTTGTGGCGATTACCGGGCCAAGTGGATGTGGCAAGTCAAGCCTGCTTAATTTGTTGGGAACATTAGAAATCCCGACCGGTGGAACGCTTTTTTTTCGTAATCAAAACTACCATGACATTCAAGACCTTGCCCTGTTTCGCCGTCAACATATTGGGTTTATTTTTCAATCGTTTCATCTTATCCCTACGCTAAGTGCGTTAGATAACATTCTGGTGCCTACCCTTGGAAATTCTCAGCAAAAAAAAGATGTGACGGAGCGTGCATTGGACTTACTTAACATGCTGAACCTGGGAGGCCGTTCTAACCACTTCCCTAGTCAGCTGTCAGGTGGTGAGCGCCAACGCGTTGCCATTGCACGCGCATTGATTAATCAGCCCGATATTCTTTTGGCTGATGAACCCACAGGAAGCCTTGATTCAATCAATGCACAACAAGTGCTTGATATTTTATGTGAAATTAAGCAGCAACAGTCCCTTACCATTGTGATGGTGACCCATGATCCTGCTGTTGCACTGCGCGCAGACCGAGAAGTCCGTATGCGTGATGGCAAGGCGTTGGATATGACACAGGTGTTAACATGAATCTTATCCGTTTTGCCTTTAACAATCTTTATCGTCGTCCCGCGCGTACGATTCTAACACTCTCCGCCATCTCTTTTGGCATCGCTGCAATTGTCGCTTTAACCGCCATCGCATGGGGGTTTGAGGCAAGTTGGCAAAAAGCCAATGATGCGCGTGGAACGGATCTTATCGTCACCCGACTGGCAAGCCAAAATAGTATGCCATCGCCCTTTTCTGCCGAAAAGGTTCAACATGATCTGTTAATGATTCCACATGTGAATCAAGCGGTTGGCCTATTAAGTGAGATGTTAAGTGTCAGTTATGACTCCCCACCGCTGTTTGTTTTTGGATGGGAACTCCCCAGTTATTTATGGCAACACTTGCAGTTGCTCGAAGGTCGTTGGCCACAAACACGCGATGAACAAGCCGTAATGATCGGCGCATTGGCGAAAGAACTTTTACATAAAAGTATTGGTGATACGATTGAAATTGAAGGTTTCTCATATCCTGTGATTGGGGTGTTTCAGAGCTCAGCCTTGGTTGAAAATGGTGCTATTTTGATGAGTTTAACCCAGATGCAACACACCGTGGACAAAGAGGGCAAAGTCAATGTGCTCAATTTGCAGGTTGATGCTGATCTTGCGGTGAAAGAGATCGAACAGATAAAAAAGACGATCAACAACACCTTCAAAGGATTTATGGCCATTACCTCGGGGGAGTTAGTCAGTCAAAATGCCATCGTTCGCATCTCTAAAGCGATGAGCAATGCAACCATTTTGATTGCAAGTTTGGTTGGCGCCTTGATCGTTTTTAATACGATGTTAATGAGCATCAGTGAGCGTACCCGCGAAATTGGACTGTTGCTTGCGTTAGGGTGGCATCCACGCACGATTATGAAGTTGATTATTTCAGAATCTGCGATTCTATCATTGGCAGGCGGAATGCTCGGTATGATTTTAGGAATAGCCTTAACATATGGACTCGAACATCTCGAATTGATGCGTGGAAAGATTGATGCCATCGTCTCCCCTGCGTTTCTGTTGGCCGTTTTAGGTCTTTCGATCATTTTGGGCGTTTTGGGCGGCTTATATCCCGCATTAAAAGCGGCGCGTACTCAACCTTCACATGCACTCCGCCAAGAGTAACCCCTTGGATTATTCGATGCCCCGCTATTTCATGCTTATATTTTTACTTATGATTGGCATGGTTGGCAGTGCCGTCTCCGCTGAAGAGAGTGCGCAAAATATTATCCATCGTATTTTGCAGCATCGTTTAAGTCAGGGCTTCGAAGTACGCATGAATATTGAGGTATTCGATGCAGAGAACCAGCGCCAGCAGCCATTGAAGGTTGCGCTTATTGGTCGCTATGTTGAACAACAGCAACAATTGTTGATTCGTGGCATCACGCCTGCCAAGTATACACATCAAATTTATGCTGCAGAGGTTGGGAAAAACCAACCTCCAAGAATGTTTCGTCGTTATGGCGTAGAGAATCACAGCGTAGAACCTTTCAACATTGAGTCCCCACTGTTTGATTCAGGGTTGATCGCCTATGATATGTTGATGCCATGGTGGTATTGGCACGATCAGCAACTTATCGGCAACCAAATGGTTAATGGTCATGACTGTATCGTGATACAATCGGTAGAACAGCCCTTGCTGATCGGTCAAGAGATTCACCGTGTGATTTCCTATATTGATCGCAAAGAGCTATTCCCTTGGCGTATTGAAATTTTTAACAATGAACAGCAACGCCTGCGAACCCTTGAAGTCCAACAAGTGATGCGCCTGGAAAGTGGTGCGCTTACTGCCAAAGCTCTGACAGTCGAACAATTCAATCACCAAGTAAGCAAAATATTTATTTACAGTGGTGATGAGCATTATTTGATTCAACCTGAAAGTTTTTCTATACTAGAATCTACACCACAGGAAGTTCAACCATGAAAGCGCGACCTTCAAAAAAGAACATCCACCCTTTCGATGAAATTTCAGGCGCTTGGTGCAATACTGATGCCAGTACTAGCAGCATCATGGAATCTGTCAGTTTTGTGACACCGGTCTTAGAGTCTTTCTTCATTCATACCGTCAATGAATCGATCAACACCCTTTCAGGTGAACATACTCCATTGCTTGAACGCGGAAAATCATTCATTCAAGAGGAGGCCAACCATTCACGCATCCATGGTCTATTTAATGAGCATCTCTTTGCCTACCTCGGTAAAAAACCACCTGGACTGCAGTTGACCTATTGGGTGCTGAAACAGATTCGCACCAAAGTATCACTCCACTCACGCCTGCTGCTCGCCGCTGCGCTGGAGCATATTGCGGCCGTATTATCAAAAGTATATCTGCAAGAGCAGTCCAATATGACCATGACTTCAGATTATGCACAGGCGATGTTTCTCATGCACGCCAATGAAGAGATTGGTCACCGTTCCGTTGTATTCGATTTATGGCTCAACCATGGAACTTCCAACATTTTAAGTAGGATGTTGGTCATTGCGCTTATCTTAAGTGGAGGTGCGCTCTATTTGATCGGTTCATTTCCATGGATTTTATACAAGAAACATATCCATCATTCGAAAACGCACATGATCACGGCCATTTTATTGAGTCTTGGCAACATCGCTTTCCGCATGCTTCAAGCGCTGTTTGATCGGCGAACCTACTGCGTAATCTACGAACTTTTCAGCTTTATTCGCCCCAACTATCACCCTGATCATCTGATCCAATAACCTGCATGCCACCTCTATTTGATCCGCAATGGCTCACCATCTTTTTGCTACTGGGTGCTTTTGTTGGTTTTATGGCGGGGCTTTTGGGGATTGGCGGTGGCGGCATTATGGTACCGATGCTCACCACTATTTTTTTGGCGCAAGGTATGCCCCTCGAGCAAGTTGTGCACATTGCGCTTGGAACTTCTATGGCCTCTATTGTGGTGACTTCGCTTTCCAGTATGCGCGCCCATCATCTCCGCCAAGGTGTATTGTGGCCTATTGTTTTTGCCATGGCTCCCGGGATTCTTGTCGGCACCTATTTGGGGACTTATCTCGCTTCGCTGACCAGCAGCTTTCTGCTCTCTATACTGTTTGCAATGTTTATGGCCTATATCTCACTGCAGATGTTTATCGATAAAAAGCCCCAGCCATCAAGGCAGCTTTCAGGAAGATTTTCTCTCTCTGTGGGTGGGGCGGTTATTGGTGGTCTATCGGCACTGGTCTCCATTGGCGGTGGTTCTTTTACTGTGCCCTATCTTATTTGGCAAAATGTTGATATTAAGAAAGCCATTGGAACTTCCGCAGCCATTGGCTTTCCCATCTCTTTCGCGGGCACGATCGGTTATATGTTTAATGCGCCTTTGCATTCAAATGCAACATCTCCCTATTTGATCGGTTTTATTGATTTTTATGTTGTGTTGCTGATTTCGATCGCCAGCGCCTTGACCGCGCCGTTGGGTGCACGCATGGCTCATCGATTGCCGATACCAATGCTTAAAAAAGTCTTTGCATGTCTATTGATCGGATTAAGTATGAAAATGGTGATCACGATTGTTGGCGCAGTTTAATCGATATTTTTCGAGCAAAAAAACATTATTGAGGCTACTATTGCCGATAATTTCAGGAAGCTAGTGCGTGAAGTTCGATGGTCATTGATTGAATCTAGCCTTCCTCAACCCCTTGGAGTGCAATAATGAGTGCTTTACCTAAATGTCCGCAATGCGGGTCCGAATATACCTACGAAGATGTCAATATGTATGTCTGCCCAGAATGTGCCCATGAATGGCCACAAGTTGCGGCTGAAGAAGGCAACGGTGAAAAAGTTTATCGTGATGCCAATGGGCAAGTTCTACAAGATGGCGATAGTGTGACGGTGATTAAAGACTTGAAAATTAAAGGCTCTTCCTCTGTGGTGAAAGTGGGTACCAAGGTGAAAAATATCCGTCTGGTTGATGAAGACCATGATATCGATTGTAAGATTGATGGCATTGGTGCGATGAAACTAAAATCAGAGTTTGTCAAAAAGATTTAATCATCGCATAGTCTCCGCACGATTTATGGGAGATGCTGTACCTAATCAGTATCTCCTTGATTCGTATGATTGAGTATCAATGGAGGCAAGCCATGAGTAATGAAGGATTTCACGAACCGATTGATGAACTTTCCGATGACACGCGCAATATGCATCGCGCCATCACCTCTCTGATGGAGGAGTTGGAAGCGGTTGATTGGTATAATCAGCGCATGGATGCGTGTAAAAATGATGAGCTAAAGGCGATTCTAAAGCACAACCGTGATGAAGAGAAAGAGCATGCAGCGATGCTTTTGGAGTGGATTCGCCGTCAAGACCCAGCCTTTGATCATGAATTGAACGATTATCTTTTTACAGAGAAGCCGCTGTCGCATTAATGAAACGGATGGCCTTGCGCAGATCGAGGGTTAGATGTGCGAGGTCATCCGTTTCTGATGTTGAGGCGATGCTTATTTGTTCGTGACCTCATGAAAAATAAGGCAACTGCAAGAAATACCATGCAATTTTCTAATTCGATGTTAATCTGCACCATCTTCTTTGACGAGGAGTGTGCAATGCGTTGCAAACATTGATCACAATAGATTGGTTCAACGCTTTATTTTCTAACATAGGTTCATACATGACAACAACTGAAAACCCCGTGACATTCCAAGACTTAGGCTTGAGCGAAGAGATAATGCGCGCCATTGCCGCAACGGGTTATGAAACCCCCTCTCCCATTCAGGCTGAAATTATTCCTCATGTGATTGCAGGAAAAGATGTTTTGGGGCAAGCGCAAACAGGCACGGGGAAAACAGCAGCATTTGCACTTCCTGTTTTATCGACCCTTGATCTACAGCAGTCCAAACTTCCTCAGGTGTTGGTTCTTGCGCCGACGCGTGAGTTGGCGATCCAAGTCTCTGAAGCCTTTCAAAAATATGCTTCGCACCTTCCAAATTTTCATGTTCTTCCCATTTATGGTGGCGAAAGTTACACGGGGCAATTGAAAGCACTTAGCCGTGGCGTACATGTGGTTGTCGGTACACCTGGGCGTGTGATGGACCATATTCGTCGTGGCACCTTGCGCCTTGATGCCATTAAAACCCTGATTCTTGATGAAGCGGATGAGATGTTGCGCATGGGCTTTATTGATGATGTCGAATGGGTGCTTGAGCAGATGCCCAAAACGCGTCAAATCGCCCTTTTTTCAGCGACCATGCCGCGTGAAATCAAGAGCATTACTGAGCGTTACCTCAATGATCCCGAAGTGGTGGTCATTAAACAAGCAACGGCGACAGCGACAACCATTAATCAACGCTATTGGGTGGTCAGTGGTCACCATAAGCTGGATGTCCTTACCCGCATCTTAGAAGCAGAAGATTATGATGGTATCATTGTATTTGTTCGCACTAAAACTGCCACGGTTGAGTTGGCAGAAAAGTTGGCAGCGCGTGGCTATGCCGCTACAGCATTGAATGGGGATATTCCACAAGCCAACCGTGAACGCATTGTCGATCAGTTAAAATCTGGAAAATTCGATATTTTGGTGGCTACGGATGTGGTTGCCCGCGGGCTTGATGTCAAGCGCATTAGTCATGTGATTAACTACGATATTCCGCATGATACCGAAGGCTATGTGCATCGTATTGGTCGCACAGGGCGTGCAGGTCGCAGTGGCGAAGCGATTTTGTTTGTTGCTCCGCGCGAACAGCGCCTGCTGGCAGCGATTGAACGGGCGACTCGCCAAAAGATTGAACTGCTTAAATTGCCAACGATTGAGTTGATTAATAACAAACGCATTACTGAATTTAAGCAACGCATCACCGATGAAATTGCCTCCAAAGATCTATCATTCTTTTATGAAATTATGGAACAGTACAAACGGGAAAATGACATCTCCTCACTTAACTTGGCTTCAGCATTGGCCAGCCTTTTGCAAGGTGATCAACCACTTCTTCTTGATGAAAAAGAGATTCCAAAAGCCCGTTTAGAAACGCCCTCAGATCGTGGTGATCGTGGTCGTGGTCGTAGCAATGACCGTCGTGGAGGCGGTGGTGGTGCCGGTGCCGGTGGTCGTCCTCGTCGCAGCAATAGCGAAGGTGGTGGTAGCCGTAATGAGCGTAGCGGTGGTTCATTCAACAAAGCAGGTAGCGGCAAGCCGGGTCGCCCGGGCTCCGCTGGAAAACCTTCGGGTAAACCAAGAAGTGATCGCTCTTCTGATCGTAAATCAACACCACTGGGCGGCGGCAAGCCACCCCGTAAAAAGTTTTAAGGCTGTAAGTTAAGTTCACACTCTCCTTTGCATTGCGGCAATGCCAACATGTGAAGGAGAGTATGCGTTGAAATGAAAGTGGTGGTTAAAAAATCTCTGTCATGCGGAGTTGATCCGCGATCCAGAAAATAGAGAAAAAACGGGATGCCGAATAACCTCGCAATGATCAATGCATCGAAATTGTCTTCAATTCACACTTACCTGATCAATAGTCAGGGTTCGTGCCCCCATATCATTGTCAACGGCAGTTAAGGTGACATGTATTGTCTCCTTGGGAAGCAGTGATGCCGCCCGCGTGGGCCACTCGATCAAAGCGATCCAAGGGGCTATGAAGTAGTCTTGAACCCCTAACATCTCCACCTCTTCATGGGATGATAAACGGTACCAATCCATGTGCGCCACTTGGCAACCTTGACCTTCATAGGTTTGAATCAGTGTAAAGGTTGGGCTTGGCATGGCATGGTCAGTCACCCCCAGCGTGCGCATCAACGCCCTGGCAAAAAAGCTTTTACCCGCCCCCAAATCACCATAGAGCGCAACGGTATCTCCTGCTTGTAATGTCTTAGAAAATTGCGCTGCAAATTTCCGGGTTTCCTCTTCATTGGCAAGAAAAAACGATGGCATCACGGTTTGAGATGTTTTGCCAACTCTCGAATCACATCATGTTTGGTAATAACACCGACCACGGTGTCACCTTGCAAAACAGGCAGATAGTGTACACGCAACTCAGCCATCATCGATGAAATCTCATCCAATGGGGTATCGATTTGAACCGTTGTCACTTCAGCCGTCATCAACTCTTTGGCTGTCAGTGCCTGCATGGTAGCAATCTCTTCTTCAAAACGAGACTCACCCAGTGGGATCACCAGATCAAAGATAGCCAAGGTGGTGGGAATATGCAGACGGCGTTGCGGCTCGATCAAATCATTGGCTGTAATCACACCAAAAAGATTTTTTTCCTCATCAACTACCAACATGCCATCACAATGCTCAGCGGCAAAACGCACGGTCAAGGATTGTACTGAGTCATCAAGTAGACAGTAATCAGGCGCATCATTCATCATATCTTTTGCAGTAATCATTGCTTATCTCCCTTCATCATATTCCATTATGGAATCGTCATCGTAACCTAATACCATCCCATCGATCAGTACGCTTACGAATAAATTTTTGCACCCTGCTTTAGAAATGTTTCCGACTGTTCATGCAACCCCTGGGCAATAGCATCATCTGCCTCTTGCAAGCCTTTGGCTGCCGCATAATCACGCACATCTTGGGTAATCTTCATCGAACAAAATTTTGGCCCACACATCGAACAAAAATGGGCCACTTTTGCAGAATCTTTAGGCAAGGTTTCGTCATGATAGGCACGCGCAGTATCGGGATCAAGACTCAAATTGAATTGATCTTCCCAGCGAAACTCAAAACGCGCTTTGGAGAGTGCATCATCACGATGCTGTACGCCAGGATGGCCTTTGGCTAAATCAGCGGCATGAGCGGAGATTTTGTAAGTAATGACACCTGTTTTTACATCATCTTTATTGGGAAGCCCCAAATGCTCTTTGGGGGTCACATAACAGAGCATGGCACAGCCATACCAACCAATTTGCGCCGCACCAATACCAGATGTGATATGATCATACCCTGGGGCAATATCGGTGGTGAGGGGGCCAAGTGTGTAGAATGGAGCCTCGTAGCAGTGCTGCAACTCTTCATCCATATTGGCTTTAATCATATGCATTGGTACATGTCCCGGCCCTTCAATCATTACCTGAATATCGTGTTCCCAAGCAATTTTGGTCAGCTCGCCCAAGGTGCGCAATTCGGAAAACTGCGCTTCATCATTGGCATCCGCAATTGACCCTGGGCGCAAACCATCCCCCAGACTGAAAGAGACATCATACGCTTTCATGATGGCGCAAATATCTTCAAAGTGGGTATAAAGAAAGTTCTCCTGGTGGTGAGCCAGGCACCACTTCGCCATAATGGCACCACCGCGCGAGACGATTCCCGCAAGCCGTTTGGCGGTCATTGGAACATAGCGCAATAACACACCCGCATGGATAGTAAAATAATCAACTCCCTGCTCCGCCTGCTCGATCAAGGTGTCACGGAAAATCTCCCAGGTAAGGTTTTCAGCAATGCCATCGACTTTTTCAAGGGCTTGGTAGATCGGTACCGTACCAATGGGAACGGAGGCGTTACGAATGATCCACTCACGGGTCTCATGAATATTTTTCCCCGTGGAGAGATCCATGATGGTATCAGCCCCCCAGTGGGTCGCCCAAGTCATTTTATCGACCTCTTCTTGAATCGAAGAAGTCACGGCAGAGTTGCCAATATTGCCATTGATTTTCACCAGAAAGTTGCGGCCAATAATCATTGGCTCAAGTTCTGGATGGTTGATATTGGCAGGAATAATCGCCCGACCTGCGGCAATTTCACTGCGGACGAACTCAGGGGTAATCTCTTCTGGAATGTTGGCACCAAAGGAGATGCCGGGGTGTTGCTTGGTGATTTCACGATGTTGGTCACGGTTCTGATTTTCACGAATCGCGACAAACTCCATCTCCGGCGTAATGATCCCTGCACGCGCATAGTGCATTTGTGACACATTTTTCCCCTCAATGGCACGGCGTGGTCGACGAATATGGTTAAAACGCAATTCATCAAGACGCGTATCATTACGGCGGGTTTGCCCATACTCAGAGGTTAGCTCTGCCAGGAAGGTACTATCTTGACGCTCTTCAATCCACGATTCACGAACCAGTGGCAGGCCCTGTTCTAAATCAAGTTGTAATGTTGGGTCGGTATAAGGTCCTGAAGTATCATAGACATAAACAGGAGCATTGGGCGTTGTGCGCCCCTCGCTGGTCTGCGTATCTGAAAGTGAAATTTTACGCATCGGAACACGCATATCGTGACGCGATCCTTGCACATAAACCTTCTCAGAGTTTGGGAATGCTCCTTGTTTGGCATCTTTGCTATCTGGGCGTTGCTCCAAAAGATCTGACATGATTCATACCTCCAGCGAAAATTGAGCGCGAGTATAGCGAAGGATGGCTATCATATATAGGCAAGATCTATAGGGGCATCGTCAGAGCTCTTTTGATAGGTGAACTTTTATAAGCATGCGCCTAAACTTGCCACCATGTTGTCCTATATTTTCAAACGCCTTGGCGGCATGCTCCCTCTTCTGCTTGGCATTACGCTTATTTCGTTTGCCATGATGCATCTTGCTCCTGGAGAGCCTTCGGTTGTTGGTAATGAATTTAACCCCAAAGTATCTGCCGAAGATATTGAGCGTTTGCGCAGCTATTATGGTCTTGATAAACCCCTTTATGAACAATACTGGCAATGGTTACAGCGTTTGGCCGTGCTTGATTTTGGCAATTCGTTTTCGGCAGATAGCCGCCCGGTGCTTGATAAAATTATTGAGCGACTGCCGGTGACGATCTGGATCAATGCTCTGGCGATGTTGCTGATTCTGGTTTTGGCTATTCCCATTGGTGTCATTTCAGCCATGCATCAAAATTCGTGGCTTGATCGTGGTTTGACGGTATTGGTTTTTCTTGGTTTTGCTATCCCCTCTTTTTGGCTTGGATTGCTGCTAATGATTGGCTTGGGGGTCAATATCCACCTGCTCCCTATTTCAGGAATTCACGATTATAATTGGCAGCAGATGGGCTGGTGGCAACAACAAATGGATTTTTTTCAGCATCTGATTCTTCCGGTTATTGTGGCGGCTATTGGTGGCATTGCCGGCATGAGTCGCTTTATGCGCGCCGGTATGCTCAATGTGATTCGTTCTGATTATATTACCACTGCGCGTGCGATGGGAATTTCAGAATCGAGGGTGCGTTATCGTTTAGCGCTTAAAAATGCCATGCTACCGATCATCACTTTACTAGGTCTCTCTATCCCCGGATTGATTGGAGGCTCCGTGATTGTTGAGCAACTTTTTTCCATTCCGGGCATGGGACTTCTCTTTTATGAGGCGGTGATGGCACGCGATTACCCCCTGGTGATGGGCATTACCGTGATGGGGGCCATCCTCACCTTGCTGGGAAATCTCATTGCTGATATTGCCTATGTTTGGGCCAATCCACGCTTGCGGCATCGCCAATGAGACACGCTCTCTCAAATCCTATGTTGATGGTCGGGCTCGCTATTGTTCTTTTTGTCACCACGATGGCAGCGCTTGCCCCATGGCTCGCCCCATTTGATCCCGCTGAAATTCATGTCCACGCCATTTTATTGCCTCCATCCATAGAGCATTGGTTTGGCACCGATATGTTGGGGCGCGATATTTTAAGTCGCATGCTCTATGGTGCCCGCGTCTCTCTTGCGGTGGGACTCATTGCGGTGGGGATATCAATCTCGATTGGGATTGTTTTGGGCGCAATTGCAGGTTATTTTGGTGGAAAGATTGATGCCATTCTCATGCGTATCACCGATATGGTGCTATGTTTTCCCACCTTCTTTCTCATTCTGGCGGTGATCGCTTTTTTAGAACCTTCGCTATGGAATATCATGATTGTCATTGGATTAACTTCATGGATGGGGGTGACCCGCTTGGTACGCGCAGAATTCTTGGCACTAAAAGAGCAGGAGTTTATCTTGGCGGCCAAATCCTTGGGTGTTTCTCATTTGCAGATAATGTTGCGTTATATGCTCCCCAACGCCATGGCCCCTATTTTGGTCTCCGCAGTGCTGGGGATTGCAGGTGCGGTTCTTTTGGAGTCGGGGCTCTCCTTTTTGGGGTTGGGTGTGCAGCCGCCAGATCCATCATGGGGAAATATGCTGACAGAGGGCAAAGATAATATCCAAATTGCATGGTGGATTTCACTCTTTCCAGGCTTGGCTATTTTAATCACAGTCCTTGGCTATAACCTTTTGGGCGAAGCGCTACGCGATCTTCTTGATCCAAAAATGAAACCATAAAGTCACATCATGCCAACATCTGACGATTACATGCGCCAAGCACTGCATGCTGCGCAACAGGCCGAATCATTGGGTGAAGTGCCAGTTGGGGCAGTTTTACTGCTTGATAATGGTCAAATTTTCACCGGCCATAATATCCCTATTGGCAGCCATGATCCTACGGCACATGCTGAAATGGTTGTGTTGCGGCAAGCGTGTACTGCCCTAGAAAATTACCGTTTGCCAGCCAATAGCACCCTCTATGTCACGCTTGAACCCTGCATTATGTGTGTCGGGGCGCTCATTCATGCCCGTTTAAGCCACTTGGTTTATGCTGCCGATGAACCTAAAACGGGGGCAATCCATTCACTCTATCAACTGGGTAGCGATGCCCGTTTAAACCATCAAATGCACATTCAATCAGGGTTGCTTGCCGATGAAAGCGGCCAGCTGCTACGCAGATTTTTTAAGCAGCGCCGGAAAAAAAGAGGTAATCATCCATAACGCTTTTCCCCCAAAAAAAGAATCCTGTTTTATTCTGCCCAGCATCAGTTCAACAACGCATTACGCCGATATTTCATGGCGAGCATCACGACCAAGCCCGAATGATGCCAATGGTGTTGACCATTAAAAAAAAGACATTGAGTGCAAAAATCCAATGGGTTTGCCGGAGATGCGAAGCGATGCCAATCAGCAAGGAGCCGACCCAAAAAATGATGTAGAGATAGAAAAAGTTGGTTTCGGGGCCATACCACGCCACATAAATGGAGCCGATCATGGTTAAGGGAACCCCAACAGATTCCAATCCGTTGGGAGAGAAGCGTTTTAACATCGCCAATTACCCATGCAAACTTGAGTCGGATCGGTAAGGAACCTTCGCCGAAGGGACATGCTTATTGGCAGGCTGCACATGCAGATCTTGATCATCGAAGAAGATGTGCGGGCGAAACGCTTTCAGCACCTGATCTTTGGGAACACCGCCCAAAAAGTAGGCCTCATCAAGAAAGACATTCCATGCCCGCAAGGTATTGACCACCCGCGTATGGGCGGGGCTTGAGCGCGCGGTGACCAGTGCTAAACGAAAGGGGTTATCTTCGGGTGGAAACTCTTTCTGCAAGAAGGCCAAGGTTTTAAGTAACTTGGCAAAAGGCCCTTCCAAAAGAGGCGTATCTTGATTCTCTTTTTCATGCTTGATAAATGCCTCAAGCCCCTGCTCTTTGAAGATCTTTTCAGACTCCTCGGAAAAAAGCACCGCATCGCCATCAAAGGCGATACGCACCTGCCCTTCAACGGGTTCATACCCTTGCGGCGCATCATATAAGAGTGCCGAAGCCACACCATGATCGATCGCTCCTTGCACATCCTCTTCAGATTTAGATAGAAAAAGATCAACACTGAACGCTTCCAAATACTCTTGTAGCGAGTTCCCACCACCAAAGGCGGCGCGGGTAATATCGAGCCCATAATGTTCGATGGAATTGAAAATTCGCAGCCCTGTATCGGGAGTGTTTTTGGACATGATCACCACTTCAACGGCACGGTGATGCTGTTCTTTGACCAGTGCGTTGACCTTCAAAAGCCCTTGGATCATATAAAATGCGGAGCCTGGTTTTAACACTTCTTGTTCATGTTTGCGCTGGTATTGACGGTAAGCATCGACCCCTTGGGTGGTAAAGACATTGTTTTCATCTTCAAGGTCAAAGAGCGCCCGTGATGAGATACCAATGACCAAACATTCAGAGAGATTGAGCGCTGCCATATAAAACCACCTTAAAATTGATACGCAACACCTGCGGAGAGATAACCAAACATGGTATTAAAGCGATGATTGGTGCGTGTGTTGTACAATAAGGGCATGTCTCCCAAGAGGAAATGATCCATGATACGCCCGTGACCATACGCACTGATACCTTCACCAAAATCCCATGCAAGATAACCATCAAGCCACTGGGCGGTATTGTAATCGACCTTGCCGGCTCTTGGAATATAACCTTGGCGATTGATCTGTATAGCGGTGTAATCCATCGAAAGCAGGAGCGGCTTGATCGGGTGCCAATCTGCCCCTAATGCAAGCGATGTATGGTACTCGTTCCAAGGGGTGGATTGTGGTGCTTGGCTGGCTAAAAGAGACATGATTATGGGTGAAACAGAACTCATGTTTGCAGAAACAGTGTACCGTTTCAACTCTCCACTGAGATACAAAGAAAAGTTATTGGATAGTTGATATGAGGAGCGAACGGCACCTGTCCAGGCATGATCTTTGGCTGCAAGTGAAACCAATGGTAATCCATTGGCTATGGTTACATTGATACCTTGAAAATCATAGCGGTAAAAATTTTCATTTTTAGCCTTGTCGGAGGTATATCCCAATTCAATGGCTGCACGCATTTTAGGGCCAGCATAAAAAATATATTGGGCCCCCAGTTTGTAGCTAGAAATTTGTGATTCGATGACTTTGGGTTCTGTTGTGCGCAATGAACGCTGATTATTTCGCCCAACATGATACAGTAAAATCAATTCATCCGTCGCAGCATAATGGATGCCGGCATTGATCGAACGATAGTAATCAAGCGTTGCTGAGCCAGCAGGTAGCTTTTGGCTATAATTGGTAGGATCCAAGGATGGAGACATATAGTCTCCTTGAAGATAAAGCGTGCCTTCATCTTGATTTAAAGATGAAATAATGGGTCTGTTTATTTCAGATGCATTGGCTAAAGATGCTGTCATTAACCCAATAACTAAGCTGATAATTGTTTTCATTTTTACTCCAAATAGCTTTTCAAAAAAAAAGGGATGCCTGAGCATCCCTTTCTGTGATATATGCAAATACCAAACTTATTTTAAAGTAATGGTACCCGTGATACCACGCGCATTGATATAAGGTGTAGTGGCAAATAAATTAGCCATGGTTCCACCATTATTCAATCCCATGGGTAGTCCCATTGAAAAATCAAAGGCATAAGTACCTGCTATTAATACTGTAGTTAAATTAACAGAAGCATTGTTGATCTTATTGTTAATGGTTGATAACAATGCATTGGCATCAACCGTTAAATTATTAACTTTTGATGGTGGTGTGTTTGCAAAGGTTACAATATTGCTATTTGCCGCTGAATTGGTCACGGCACCAGTAATGGTTACTGCAGGTGCAGCTGTAACCGCTGTGTAATCAAGCTTAGCACCTGTAGGAATGGATATCGCTTTTACCACTCCCGCAGCATCGACCTCCATCAGAACCTGATCAATCGTTCCTTGAACTTTTTGCGTGCCACTGATTGATTTAATTTGAAAGTTAAAGGGAACATTGTAAGTGTTAACACCTCCTAATACAGCTGTTCCTAATGCAGCTGTTCCGGTAGAATCATTTAAAGCAGTAAAGCCAAACTTAAGCACAATATCCTTGGTAGAAACAGAAACAGGGGGTGTAGATGTTAAATTTACAGGTGTATTGGTTAATGTATAACTGGCTACAGATCCTGCGACTGTTCCAACAGTAAAGGTTGGTTCTAATCCAAAACCTCTTACAACCGCGGGAGAAACCTGGGTTGTTACAGCTGTCGTTAATGCTGGTCCTACATTGCTTGAAAGGGCTGTGGTGACACTGGTAGGTGCCGCATTTCCGTTCGTTGAAGCTTGATTGGTTACCCCTGTTGTTAAATTGCTCAATATCGCTGAAGAACCCAGTGTTGTTACAGCCGCTTGTGCGGTTGCTATCGCAGCTGTATTTACAGAACCTGTTGCTGTTGTTCCTAAAGGTGCGCCGGCCTTAATATCAGTCGCAGCATTTTTAGCAAATGTTGCAAGTGTAACGGTTGGTGTTGCCGGATTTGCAGCATTGGCCGTATTTAAAATCTTAGCAACAGTCGCAGACGCTGTGATTAACTCAGCCGCGATTTTAGAGTCAGCTGCACTCATCATATTCAATTTAGCTGGATCAACGGCCTTACCTGAACTATCTGTCGTGCTTACGCCCAAAGCGGTCAGTGCTTGATTACCCGCATTGCTAATGGCTGCTGCAACATCCGTTGCTCCCCCTAGCAACGCTTGCTTGGTCAATTCTGTTTGAATAGATGTCACAGGGTTTAAATTTGCTTGCCCCGCCGCCGCAGAAGCGACATCCGCCACGATCATCGAAGTAGGTTGAGAAGTTGTTGAAACCCCCCCGGTCATTTCATCTACATATTGTCCTGAAACTACAATTTCAAAAGGACCAACGGCGCTGCTTGGCATGACAACAGAATATGAACCAATATCATCGGTTACGGTCCCTGTAGCAATCGCAGTTGTAGCACGCACACCATTAACAACTTGATAGACATTTACAGGTGTGCCAAAAAGGTATGGCCCTTTAGATACAACACCATTGACAGTGGTGCTTGCAGCCACCGGTGCAGAGGTCGTACCACCACCACCACAACCTGTGGTTATAAAGCTCATTCCAACCATACCCGCTGCAACAACCATCGGTATTGCGATTTTTTTCACACCGTTTGAAATCATATGACAAAACTCCCGTTTTTTGAGTTAAAAGCAAAAAATATATTGGCGTATTAAACCTTTCTTACCATTCATTGCAAGGAATAATTTTACTCACTGTGGCAATGTTAACATCGCTATAAAATCGCTGCGTGAGATTTCATGTGCACCGAGGCTTGCCAGGTGATCTGTGTGAAATTGTACATCAATCACCTTCCACTGCTCGTTTTTTGCACGCTCCACCAATGTCGCCAATGCCATTTTTGAGCCATCACGCGCATGGCTAAACATCGACTCAGCAAAAAAAATTTGATCGATAAAAACGCCGTAGAGCCCGCCAATTAAGCGATGATTGTCCCACACCTCAATGGAATGGGCATAGCCAAGGGTGTGTAATTGTTTATAAGCCTCAATCATTTCTGGCAATATCCAAGTTTCCACATTGCCATGGCGTGGTGCTGCACATGCATGAATGATGGCTGAAAAATTATGATTCCATGTGCATCGATAGCGCGCTTGTCTCATGCGCCGAGCAAGTCGCGTGGCGCAATAAAATTCGTCAGGAAAAAGAACCATGCGTGGATCGGGAGACCACCAAAGCGGCAACTGCCCTTCCGCATACCAAGGGAAGATTCCTCTGCGATACGCAGCAAGCAGTACTTCTGGCTGCAAGCCATAGCCGATCGCCACCAAGCCATTGGCATCGGCTGAAGTGAGTGGATCAGGAAATTGAATGGACATGATTACGGCTCAAATGATCGACTGTCATTGCGGGCATGAGCCGCAATCCAGCAGCCTTGGTGACTGCTTCGCTGCACTGTGGATAATGAAGATGTGCGACATGAGGTGTGAACAAATTCATCAAGATCAATGATCAAGCCCCTCGAAAAACCAACGAATCTCGGCAATATCAACCACCACCGGCGCAGGTGGCATATTGTTCATGATCTCTTTGCCATAGCGTTTGCCATAAATCCGCGAATCGAGGATCGCCATGACGCCATGGTCACTGTGCGCACGAATGAGGCGCCCGACTCCTTGCCGTAAAATGGCAATGGCTTCAGGCAGTTGAATGTCCATAAAGCCATTGCCTCCCTGCGCTTCACAATCGGCAATGCGCGCCATAAGCAGCGGATCATTGGGCGGCGCAAAGGGGATTTTATCGACAATCACCAACGAGAGTGCATCGCCTGGAACATCCACACCCTCCCAAAAACTACGCGTCCCACACAAAATGGAGTGGCGATCATTGCGAAACTTTTCAAGCATCAAATCTTTCGACTCTCCTGCCCCTTGAATGTAAAGATTCCACGGTAAGCGTTCTTGTAAAATGGGGGCAACTTTTTGCAACATATACCACGAGGTGAACAGTACAAAGGCCCGCCCTTGCGATGCGCGCAGCAGGGTCTCCATCTCATCAACCATCATCATCTGCCCCTCATCGGAGCGTGTATCATGCAGATGTCTGGGAAGATAGGTCATCGCTTGCGTCGCATAATCAAACGGCGATGGATGGTGGGTTGTTTTTGCCTCTGCGTTGCCCAAGCGATGCTTGGCATAATCAAACGAATCGGAGACACGCAAAGTCGCTGAAAGCAGGATAAAGGCGGCATCTCGGCTCCATAAATGTTGATCGAGCACAGGGCCGGTCTTTACGGGTGCCACTTGATAACGGCGTCGCTCCCCCTCCCCCTCACTCCAACTGACAAACCCGCTTGCAGGTTGCATGACTCTCTGCATATCCATATCAATCTCTTGTGCCCGTTCAAACATCCGTGCCAAATCATCGCTACGATCTTTGCGACTCTCCGACCAAATCACAAACTGCTGCCACTGTTCATGGACAGGATTGATGCTATCTTCAAGCCACGATTTCAACACCTTGCGCCCATGCAAGACAATATCTCGGCCAAGATCACTCTCATCGCCCATCTCTTCAAGTGCTGTTTGCATATCATTGAGCCAGGTAATCAGACGCAGGCGCGTCAAAGTGACGCCAAAATGTTGGCAAGCAAGTGCCGGCAGGCTATGCGCTTCATCCAAAACATAGGCATCAAATTGGGGAAGAATCTCTCCGTACTCACTGCTTTTCAGGGCTGCATCGGCAAGCAACAAGCTGTGATTGGAGATGACAATATCCGCTTCCATCGCTTTTTGTCGAGCCTTCATCAGTGGGCATTGATGAAAATCACCACACTTGCTGCCTGTGCATTGCTCGGAACTTGCCGTAACCATGGCGCCAATGCCCTTCTCATGCACATCAAAGCCAAGGCCAGAGAGGTCGCCATCGCGACTTTTTTTCGACCAATCCAGCACATGGAGCAGCGATTTTTGCGCCCACATCTCCACCTGCGCACTGGTCAAGTGTTGTTGCAAGCGCGCGGGACAAAGGTAATTGTGGCGCCCTTTGAGCAGCGCTACCCGTCTTGTCGCCCCCAGCGCTTTTTGCACCGCAGGAAGATCACGAAACATCAACTGATCTTGCAGCGCTTTGGTGTGGGTTGAGATCAATACCTTCTCATTGGAGCGCAGAGCTGGCACCAAATAGGCCAAGGTTTTTCCTGTGCCTGTTCCCGCTTCTGCAAGCAGCATCACCCCTTGATCCAGGGCTTCAGCGATCTCGATCGCCAAATCGGTTTGGGCTTGCCGTTGTTCAAAGTGATCCAATGAAGTTGTTAAAGCACCATGGGGTGAAAAGTCTGCCGCAACGCGCTCAGGAAAGGTCACGAAATGCATACGCTATTCATCAATGCAGGGGTGAATGCAGGCGCAGGGTTGTTGTGCCAACAGTGCCTGCGCTGAGATGGTGGCACAATCATGCTGTGCGCTTGCGCAGCGTAAACGATAAGCGCATCCGCTTTGGGCGACATCTTCTTGATCGGCCAGCACCTCTACCGCATCAATGGGTTGACGCGCATCGGGATGGGCAATCGGCACTGAGTTTAATAGATTGATCGTATAGGGATGATGCGGTGTGGCAAAGATCGCCTCGGCACTTCCCTGCTCAACGATGCGCCCCGCAAACATGATGGCGACCTCATCAGCAATATGGCGAACCACCGAGAGATCGTGTGAAATGAAGAGATAGGCAAAACCGTGTGCTTGTTGCAGCGATTTTAACAGGTTTAAGATTTGCGCCTGCACAGAAACATCAAGAGCAGAGACAGGCTCATCAAGCACCAACACCTTGGGCTGCACAATCAACGCTCTGGCAATACCAATGCGTTGACGCTGCCCCCCTGAAAATTGATGTGGGTAGCGTTGCATCACCTCAGGGTTGACGCCACACAACTCAAGCATCTCTGCCACACGCGCCACACGCTCTTTTTTTGACAAATTCGCAGCGTGAACACGCAGCCCCTCGCCGACGGTATCGACAATCTTCATGCGTGGATTCAGCGACGCAAACGGGTCTTGAAAAACCATTTGGATATTTTTTCGATGTGCACGCAACGCCTTGCCTTGCAGATGGGTGATTTCATGCCCCAACAGATGAACTTCGCCGTGGTCAGGCTCCAAAAGTCGCATCGCCAGCCGCGCGGTCGTGGACTTGCCACTGCCCGATTCACCGACAATCGCCAGAGTTTTTCCTGCCTTGAGCGTGAGTGAAACCGCATCAACGGCGGCAACACGATCATCACTTTTCGACCAAAAACCGCCACGATCAAACGATTTTCGTAAGGATTGAAGTTGCAATACAGTCGTCATTGTAGCTCCGCAACGCGTAAACAACGCGCCATGTGAGGCGATGGGGAGATGGATGAATCACCTGAAGGCGATTGCCAACAATTTAGGGCAATGTCATTTTGCGTGCAGGATGCGATCTTCTTTGTGCATCGCGGTGCAAAGCGGCATCCCGAAGGCCATCTCCCCGGTGCTGGAACTTGCCCTGAGATGACTTTTAAGGTTGCATGTTTTTCGCGATTTGCTTCGGGACGACACTGCATCAATGCTTGGGTATAGGGATGCGATGGCGCTTCAAAAATATCCGCAACGGCGCCATACTCGATCACTTCACCGGCATACATCACGGCAACATCATCGGCCATTTCAGCCACCAAACCAAAATCATGCGTGACCAACAACATGCCTAAATTTCGTTTGCGTTGCAGATTGCGCAGTAAATGGATCATCCGTTTTTGCACCGAGACATCGAGCGCCGTGGTTGGCTCATCCGCAATGATATAATCCGGGTCACCGGCCATCGCCATCGCGATCAAAATGCGTTGTCGCATGCCGCCGGAGAGCGAATCGGGATACTGTTTTAATAACTGCTCCACCTGCTGCAAACCGACATCGTGCAATAACTGTTTGGCGCGCGCCAAGGCTTGTTGTTTATTCATATCAAGATGAAGACGGATCACTTCGACAATTTGACTGCCAACACTAAAGACGGGGTTAAGTGCTGTCATCGGCTCTTGAAAAATCATCGAAATTTTGCCGCCGCGCACTTTGCGTAACGATTCTCGATCCATTGCATCCAGATCGATACCCTCCAAGAGGATTTTTCCAGATGTTTTTTTAACCCCTTGAAATTCGCCCAATCGTAACAGTGCTTGTGCTGTTAAACTTTTTCCGCATCCCGACTCTCCTACTAGGGCCAAGACACGCCCAGGTTGAATGTTCAACGATAGATTTGATACGGCTCGGACAGGCTCTCCATCGACGGTGATTTGAAGCGTGAGTCCCTGGACTTCAAGCATGCTTTTCTCCTGGGGTACTCATTTGACCATCACACGAAGGTGCATGGTGGGGTGAATGGCACATTCGACCTCAAAACTCCCCCCCTTACGGAAAGGGATTGTGACATCAATACCAGGCAATTGTTGGCTGATTTCAAAGGGGTAGACCTTTGAAAGAGAAAATAGATTATGTTCGGTATTCTCTTCAGCATTGAGAAAACGAATAGAGTCCCCCCGATTGATCATAATTTCTGTTTGAGAAAATTCGCGGTTTTTCATGATGATGTCATAGGTTGCGGCGTAAAGGTTGCCTGAAAAGAGAAACGATGCCAGGAGCGTTAAACGACAAAGAGCGTTCATGATTTTCTCCTCATTGCGGCAAAATGGGCAGCGTTGTTTGCGTATCGCTACCATTCAGGCTTTTTAAAAATTCAACAATATCATCCATCTCATCATCGGTTAGGTGAAGCGGATGAATGTGCATGGAGATGCTGCTACGGCGGACAAAGCTTTCATTATAATGATCTAAGATGCTGCGTAGTGTTTGAAAGCCACCGTGGTGCATATAGGGTGCTCTTTTGGCGACATTGCGTAAACTGGGTGTTTTAAAGGCGAACTGCATGGCCAAAAAAGGTAAATAGTTCGCCCGACCAATATCCATATCTGGAAGTCCGATGTCATGAAAGCTATGGTCAGAAAATTCCCATCCCGAATGGCATGCAACACAGCCAGCCTTGCGGTTAAATAGGATAAATCCATGTTGGGCTTGCGCAGAGAGCGCGGTATTATCACCTGCAATCCAAGCATCAAAGGGTGCGTTTCCTGAAACAATACTGCGCTCATAAGTGGCGAGCGATTGAATGACATTTTCAGCGCTGATCGCCGTCTCGTCGTAAGGGAATGCATTTTGGAAAAGTGTCAGGTATGCTGGGATTTTTGCTAATTTCGCTAGCAAACGCTCCATTGGGATATTGAGTTCAGCCGTTGATTCGATGGAAATGAGCACCTGTTCTTCAATAGAGGCGGCGCGACCATCAGAAAAATAACGGCTGTCCAGCCCCATATTCAGCAGCGATTGGGTTCTTCTAGGAAACGGGCTTTTGCCGATTTTCCGTGTGTAAGAGAGGCCATTTTGCCAACCTAAACTTGGATTGTGGCAGGTTGCACAGGCTGTTTGCTGGTTGGTTGAAAAACGGGGGTCAAAAAAAAGCATCTTTCCAAGCACTAACTTTTCAGCAGAAAAGAGGTTATTTTCAGGATAGGTTACTGAGCCTTTTTCTTGAAAACGCGTTTGCATGCGCAGTAGATCGGCATCGGAAACTTCAATGGCACATGTGAGGGATGGAATGATCAAAAAAGCGAATAAAAAGGTTGCTGTGCTTAACCAACCTTGAAAGATCGCCGTAATATGATTGTTCATTTTCATGCCCTCTATTCAATCGTTTTGAAAAAATATCGCAAGTTGAAGTCACGCCTTTGCAAATGTGTACCTATCGACAAGCAAAGAAAAGAAAGTGCAATCAATGATGAAAACCGCTATTTTTCGGGCAATGTTTACTGGAATCATTCAAGATGTTGGGACAATTGTGGCGATCCATCGTGAAATGGAGCAGACCCATATGCGTTTCGCTACCCATTTGCGCACAGACCTGCCAGGTTCAGCATGGCAACTGGGAGATTCGATCGCGGTTGATGGTTGCTGTTTGACGGTCACTGAATTGGATCGCAATGCGTCAATTCATCAATTCACGGCGACGCTCTCGCTCGAAACGCTCCGGCGCACATGTTTTAACAACGCCCGTGTCGGGAAAAAAATAAACATTGAACCCGCGCTCTGCATGGGTGATCGCTTGGGTGGTCATCTTGTTACAGGTCATATTGATGCAACGATGCGTTTGGTAGTGATGCATACGGTCGGTGAACATCTGCAAATGCAGTGGTCTGTTCCAAGGCCGTTTCGTCCTTATGTGATTCAGAAAGGTTCGATTGCCATCAATGGCGTAAGTTTAACCCTCAATGAGGTGGATGATAAAACGGTCACGGTTAATCTTATTCCCCACACCCTGGCTCATACCAATCTAGGAACACTTACTGTGGGTGATGAAGCCAACCTCGAAACCGATATGATGGGCCGCTATGTTGAGCGTATTTTAAGTTATCAGGAGAGACCATGAGTCTTGCAAGTTGTGAAGAGCTACTCGAAGAGTTGCGCGCTGGGCGCATGATTATTTTGGCCGATGATGAAGATCGTGAGAATGAAGGCGATTTGATTATGGCAGCTGAGTGGGTGACCCCGGAAGCGGTCAATTTTATGGCGACCCATGGCCGTGGTTTGATCTGCCTCGCCATGACCGAGGCGCAAACGGAGAAACTCAATATTCCATTAATGGTCTCATCCTCCAATAGCAAGTTTAAAACCAACTTTACTGTTTCGATCGAAGCTGCTGAAGGTGTCACTACAGGCATCTCCGCATATGACCGTGCACATACGATTCGTACAGCCATTGACCCACGCTCCACGCCTGCAGATATCCACATGCCGGGCCACATCTTCCCTCTTGTCGGGCGTGATGGTGGCGTGCTGGTTCGTGCAGGTCACACGGAGGCGAGCATCGACTTGGCGCGCATGGCCGGCTTAACGCCCGCGGGGGTTATTTGTGAAATAATGAATGAAGATGGCTCGATGGCGCGCATGCCGGAGTTGAAAGCGTTTGCCAAAAAACATGGCCTTAAAGTGGGTTGTATTGCTGATATTATTCGCCATCGCCTCAAACATGATTCGCTGGTTAAACGGGAAGCGGAAGTGCGTATGCCGACGGAGTTTGGCACATTTAAAATGCTTGCCTACACCAACCAGATGGATCAAGCGGAGCATGTGGCCTTGGTGATGGGTGATCCCGATGAAAACACCCCTACTCTGGTACGGGTTCACTCCGAGTGTTTAACGGGAGATGTTTTTGCTTCTCGTCGTTGCGATTGCGGTTCACAACTGCATGCCGCGATGCGGCAAATTGCGGAGGCAGGATCGGGAGTGATTCTCTATTTGCGTCAAGAGGGGCGAGGAATCGGGTTGCTCAATAAATTAAAAGCCTATGCACTGCAAGATGCCGGCCATGACACAGTTGAAGCCAATCAAAAACTGGGTTTTAAAGCGGATCTTCGTGATTATGGTATTGGCGCGCAGATTTTGCGCGATGTCGGTCTGCGCAAGCTGAAACTACTCACCAACAATCCCAAAAAGATTATTGGTCTCGATGGATATGGTTTAGAGGTTGTGGAACGGGTTCAATTGCAAACCACACCGCATGAAGAAAATATTAGTTATCTACAAACCAAACGCGACAAAATGGGGCATATCCTATGGGTTTAGATGCACCGCGCCTATCGGGTCAGGTTGATGCCACCGGCATGAGTATTGGCATTATTGTTAGTCGATTTAATACAGAAATTACCCAAGCACTGCTGCAAGGGGCTGTCAATGCACTAAAATCTCACGGCAGCACCAACCAAGATCTTCATATTGTTTATGTTCCAGGTGCTTTTGAAATTGGAACGATTGCAGCATTTATGGCCAAATCAGAACGCTACGATGCGATCATCTGTTTGGGTTGTGTCATTCGTGGTGGAACCGCCCATTTTGAATATGTTTGCCGCGGGACCATGGATGCGATCAATGCTATTGCCATGCGTGGTGATATCGGGGTTGGCAATGGTGTGCTTACCGTTGATACCTTTGAACAAGCACTCGAAAGGGTTGGTGGCTCACATGGTCATAAAGGTGCGGAAGCGGCACTCACAGCTGTTGAAGTCACCACCACGCTGCGAAAATTGGGGAATATATGAGCGAACATAACGATCAAACAATGAAAAAAGGGAAAACGAAAACGAAGTCCCCCAATCGCCATCAAGCGCGTGAATCTGTGCTTGAAATTCTCTACGCATGGCACAGCGGCGAAGGTGACAATGCGGTGTTGCCCGCCCTTTTAGCGGATCGTTTTCAAGAAGAGGGGCGTGAGTCACAAGATCAAGATTATGTGCGTGAAGCGCTCTATGGTATCGTTGATCATACTGAGGCGATTGACGCAACCATTTTGAAAGCATTAAAAGGTCGGTCGCTCAAAAGCATCGCTCAAATTGAGTGGAATGTATTGCGCCTGGCAACTTGGGAGATGCAAAACCGTCTGGAGATCCCCTACCGTGTGATTATCAATGAGGCCTTGGAAATTACCCGCGATTACGCCGATGAAGCGGCGCGCGGCTTTATCAATGGCGTTCTTGATAAACTGGCCAAAGATCTTCGCCCTGTTGAGATCAATAACAAAGAGAAATAGTGATAATTTTTCAAGGTATTGCTTATTTGGGTGTTGAGAACTTCAGCGTTACGCTTCCTTAACGCTCTTGATAGACCAATACTTGATTTCGCCCGCCCTCTTTGGCTTGATACATCGCCTTATCGGCACAAAGAATGGACCTGTCCATCTGATCTTCAAATGAGCAATAGATTCCAATAGAGACGGTTACTTTGATCGTCTCACCCATACTGCAAACAAACGGCATGTGTTCGATTTGATAACGGATCCGTTCTGCCATGGCTTGCCCTTGAGATAGATTGGTCTGCGGCAAGATAATTAAAAACTCTTCGCCACCATAACGAACAAAGAGATCATGCTGACGAATATGTTCGCTCATAATCATGACGATATGTTTAAGTACCTGATCGCCGATGGTATGCCCGAAGGTGTCATTGATATGTTTAAAATGGTCAAGGTCCAACATCATGGTGCAGGTGCTCAAACGATTCTTTGTCGATTGGTCATAAATATCAGGAGCCTTAAGATAAAGGTGATAGCGGTTATTGACCCCAGTTAAGGGATCAACTCTACTTTTTTGATCCATGGCATCATACTGAGAGCGGATAATTTGGTTTGATTCTAACATGGTGCGGGTTAACGAGCCGATCTCATCATTGCTGGTTGGCATATTGTTACGATCAAAATCATCCAAGCCAATATGAGCCAGAGCATAACGAAGTTTTTGTAAAGGTTTGCCGACAAATCGTTGAATCGCCCATGCCATGAGCGCCATCAATAAGGCATAAATGAATAGGATTGCACCCATTCCCATCATGCGTGTTTTGTGAAAAACCTCTAATTCTTCGTGCATGGGAATGGTGACGCTGAGACCGCCGCGAACATCGCCCAGTTTGTAGCCTTGAAATCCATGGCATTGAATACATGAACTCTCAACTCTTAATGGAACCATATAGCGAAAATAGGGTTTGTCATCGTGTTCGATATAGAGGATACGCTCTTTAGCCCCCTCTTTTTCAAATGCGAGTAAGGACGCTTTTTCAAATGTGTCGGGCGCATTGTGGGGATTAATTAATTTTAAACTGGTCAAATGAAAGCGAGTATCGGAGTACAATGCTGAGCCCTCAGCAATCTCTCGCGTCATCAATGCAGGGTTAATGAGTGCAAAATGTCGGCCTTGCTGATCAATAATTTCGGGTTCAATGCTACTTTTCCCCGCCTTCTCAGGGCCCATTTGATACAGGTATGGATTCACTGTTTCTCCGGGGCGGAGCATGACATAGACGCCCCCATGCTCCGCATTCCAATGGCGAGTGATTTGCACTTGATTGACAATTTGCCGTGCCTGTTTGGTTAAAAGGAGATCGAGTTGGTTTTGCTCGGAATATTGATAATAAAAGCCAAAAAGAAGCGTAGCAAAGGCAAAGCCAATGGAAACAATGGCAATAATTTTTCGTTCAAGATTAAAGTTTTTTTCTACCATCACTCCTCCTTAGGGATGAACCAGATAAGAAGCGCTCTGTAAGATGGCATACTTATTCTCTCACTGCATCGTAGATAGTCATCAGCTAAAATCAAACAAATTTTCTTTGTAAAGGTTGTTATCCACCAATAAAAAACACTATGCTTTCCACCATGCGCACTCTTCGACAGCAACTTATCCAACTTTTCACGCAACACCATCCCGAATTTATTGATCGCCATCTTCCCGCGCGGCTACAGGCCAATTTACTCCATGATGCGCTGGCACTGCTTCCGCATGATCAAGCCGTGCCGACGCGATTTTCTCTTTCTATTCGTACGATTAGTCATGATAAGTTACACCGCCATTTGTTGTTGATTCGTTGCCCTGATCAAGCTTTTTATTTCGATGCAATCAAGGCCTATCTCTTCCAACGCGATATTCAATCGATTAAAGAACAGACCTTGATTGCTTCTTGGGATAGCCAGAAGCGCCAGATACATCCACCTACATCGACTGGGCAATCGATTATGTTGATTGCGATTCACCTTTCAGCAACCCTACTGAGTGATCCAGATCAATTGTTAAACGATATTGAAGCGATCTTGTTGAGTGTAGATCAATCGGTGCTCGATTTTAATGCCATGCATCAACAATTAGCCCATATTGGTGCATGTTTGAAGGATGATGCAGCCAATGATGCTTCGTTACTTGAATGGATTCGTGAAGATCGTTATCTTCTTTATGGCTTTGAATCGGCTCATCATCAGCTTGGATTGATGCACCACCGGCGCAATATGAATCGGGTGGTACAGTATCTTCATCGTGATATATTTAATCTGCCCAAAGCGACGAAACCGAGTATTGAATGGTTACATTTGTCGGCCATACAAAACCATCTTTATAGTCGGAATCACCTTGAAGTGTTACGCCTCTGCTGGCAGGAGCATGGAGCATTACATCAAGCGATTTTGATTGGCCACCTTTCGCGAAGTGCCCGTTACAGCAACGCTACGCAACAGAGTTGGCTGCAAAAGCAATGGAACGAAATTCGTCAACAATCTGAAATGGTTCAGTCAACCTTTTACGCCCGTGAAATTCGCACCCTCTACGATAGGATGCCCAAGCCGTTGTTACACTCGGTATCTTCCGATCAGTGGTACCTTGCACTGAAAAATATTCTCCAGATCAATACTCCTTTGCAGATTTCGCATGCACATTTAATCCCGAACATTGGCGATGTTGATCTTTTGTTGATCACCGTGGCGCGCAAACGCTTTGGGCCCAATATTCTGCATCATGTGAAGCAAAACCTTGCTCAGCTTGGTTTGAAAGTGGGTCAAAACACCCAATTTACCGATGCAGGAAATTTTGTACTTTTTGCACTTTCGATTGAGAAGAGGGTTGAACAATGGCCCGATGCACTGACTCTCGAAAACGCGATTCAAGAGTGCATTAAATTTTGGAAAGACCGTGCCAAAGAGGCGATTCTTGCATGTACCCATTGCATCGATTTACCCAGGGTTCTCGATGATTTAAGTCATGTCTCTCCACTTTATGAGAGCATGTTTCCACCTGAGCAATTTCTGATGGATATTCAGAAAGTTGATCCTATTGTGCAATCGCAACGAAGTTTTATCCGGTTACGGCAAGATGGGGAAATCCTTGAGGTACATCTTTTAAGTGCCCATGCGATGCTTTTGGGGCGTATTGTTCGTATGATGCAAGGGTTTGGACTTGTTTGTATTGAAAACAATGTGGCAGAGCTTGGACAGGGTGGACGAAAAATTACCATCAATCGCATTCGTTGTGCGTTTAATGGTTATCAAGACAGTGTGATGGATCATCTTAAAGATGCCCTTGAAGCTGTAGTGAATGGCGAGGCTGATGATGACCCGATCAACCATTTAATTCTTCTTACCCCCCTCAAAATTGGCGAAGTGGCGATTTTGATTACGCTGCGTAATCACCTGGTACAACTTTATCCGCAAGCATCTTCAACGGCGCTCTCCAATATGCTCAACGAAAATCCTGAGGTTGCGACGCGATTGTATCAGCGATTTTATACGATCCATAGCGGAGCATTGCCCACAGCAGAGGATGAAGATGCGCTTAATCAAGCCTTTGCCGCGATTAAAAATTTAAATGATGATCAATGGTTGCGCCACTTTCTTATCTTGATTCAGGCTTCATTACGAACCAATGGTTTGATACGACAGAATCATGACCCTATTGCGATAAAAATTGATCCTTCTCTGATTCCAGGCCTGCCTCAGCCGGTTCCTTATCGAGAAATTTTTGTACATGGCCGCATGATGCAAGGGATTCATCTACGGGCAGGAAAAGTGGCTCGCGGAGGAATCCGCTTTTCAGATCGTCCGGATGATTTTCGTTCGGAAGTCCATGGCTTGATGGCGACACAAGTCGTTAAGAATGGTCAAATTTTGCCTACTGGTGCTAAAGGCGGTTTTATTGTTCAACATCGTTGGGATGATCTATCGGAGTCAGCCTCTTCTCAGAGAGGAAAAAGAACCGTTACCCGAGAAGAGATTTTGTCGCAATACCAACAGTTTATTCGAGCCCTACTTTCATTGAGTGATAATTTATCGGGAGATCAACTGCTTCCACCCCACGCAATCTATGTGCCACAGGAGGATCAAAATGATCCCTACCTGGTTGTTGCTGCGGATAAAGGGACGGCAAGCTTTTCCGATGAAGCCAATGCCATTTCACAAACCCATCACTTTTGGCTGGATGATGCTTTTGCCAGTGGCGGTAAACATGGTTACGATCATAAAGCGATTGGTATTACTGCTCGAGGCGCGTGGGTCTGTGCGGCACACCATCTTCAATCCCATCAAATTGATGCGTGGCAAGCGCCCTTAACAGTTGTCGGAATTGGTGATATGTCTGGTGATGTCTTTGGTAACGGTCTTCTGCTTAACCCCCATACGCAACTGATTGCTGCATTTAATCATGCCTATATTTTCCTTGACCCAAATCCAAATCAGAGTGAAGCCTTCGCTGAGAGACAACGCCTTTTTACGCAAGGGTTCAATTGGGATCAATACAATCGCGCATTGATCAGCCATGGAGGGGGCGTTTTTGACCGTGGTAGTAAAACAATTTTTCTCTCTCACGAAGTTCGTCAAGCCTTGGATATCAATGCCGATGAATGCTCTGGAGAAGCATTGATTCAAGCGATTCTCTCTGCCCCTGTGGATATGCTCTACAATGGTGGCATTGGCACTTATATTAAAGCTGCCTGTGAAAGTCATCAGGAGATTCTTGATCCTGCCAACAACAGTGTGCGTATTGATGCGGAGCAGCTACGCTGTAAAACGGTTTGCGAAGGTGGAAATCTAGGAGTGACCCAGTTGGCGCGTCTGCTTTTTGCTGCCAAGGGAGGGTTAATCAATACCGATGCGATTGATAATGCTGCAGGTGTGCACATGTCAGATCGTGAAGTGAATATCAAAATTCTCTTTTCTGCGACATCACTTGCAACGATGCCCCGTGCAGAGCGTAATAAGATTCTCAAGCAGATGACCCATGAAGTGACCGAGCAGTGTCTTGCACATAATCAGATGCAAGCGCGTGCATTATCATTGGCAGCTTACGATGGGGCAAACCATCTACCGCGTTTGATGCGCCTTTACACTTACCTTAATGATCACCATTATTTGTATGAAAAACATGCGCAATGCCTTGGAATTTCTCATGAACAGCAACTGTTGCTCAAGCCACAATTATCCATGGTCTTGGGTTGTGAAAAAAATCGTATCCATGCTTGCCTGGATGTAGAAAACTTTGCCGATTGGAGCTGTTTTTCTAGACGGTTTTTAATGGATTATTTCCCCAAAAAGATTCAGCGCAGTTTTGCAGCGATCGTTCCTAACCACCCTATGGCCAGCGGGATTGTCCATATTCAAGTCTGTAATCATGTCATTAACCATTTTGGTTTAACCACGCCATTTCATATTGAGTCACTTTCGACTGTACCGATCTCACATATTGTCCATGGATTATTATTGGCTGATGAACTATTACAAACGGAAAAATTGCGCCATTTTATCTGGGCGCTGCCAAAACTTGACGATGCACTGGCGTTACAAACATCCTTGCATCAAGTGATTATGCAATATGCACTCGATCTCATTCAACAATTTGATATGACTTTGTGTGATGAGGTTTGGATGGTTGCGCGCAAGCATGAATTGAAGCTATTAAAGCAGATGATTCTTTCGCAGCAATCTGTTGCGAGTTTTGAACCCCTACTGCAACAAGGATTGAATGAAGAGATGGCGCGTCACTATTTCTCGGTGGAGGCAATGGTACCGATGGCGACTGCTGTGCATGTCGTGGCTCATGATCGAGTTGATCAAGAGGATGAAGTGTTGTCAGAGCTTATCCATCTGGCATATCAAAGCTTTCAATGGTTGCCCTTTAAACAACTTGAATCATCATTACAGACGCCATTGTGGGGCAAGGATGAACCCGGGCATAATTTACGCCGTGAGTGGTTGCACCGTTTGTCGATTTTGAAGTCGAAGGCGATTCGACAAGTGTTGCACGCCTCGTCAAAGGGTGTTGTTTGGGCTGGTCAGCGTCATTGGCTTGTGATGCAAGGAATTCTACAAAATCCAGCGCGTTTTTATGATGAAATTGAGAATCATCGTTTACAATTGATCGTCTATTTAACGCAACTTGAATCGTTGATTGATGAAACAGTGATCCATGAATAACGCATCTTTTTGCGGGCGCTTTCTTGATGGCGCCATTTACGGCATGATTCGATAATGCGACCCGCGATTGCCTATATCCATCTTGATCATCTTCGTTACAACTATCAAGTCCTTGCGAGCCAGGCCGATGGTGCCTATATGATCGCAGTGGTGAAAGCTGATGCTTATGGTCACGGATTGCGTTGGGTTGCGCCAGTTTTGTGGCAAGAAGGATGCCGCTATTTTGCTGTCACCGATGCGGAAGAAGGCATGCGTCTGCGAGATATACTGACACCGCAGCGTAGCGCCAATATTCTCTTGCTTTCGGGTATTTTTGATGAAGAAGATGCCAGGTACTGTGTTGATGCGCAACTCATTCCAGCACTGACCCATGAGCAACAGATTGCGTGGTTAAAAGCGCATCACTTTGCTGGTGGTATCTGGATAAAGGTCAATACAGGGATGCATCGTTTGGATGCTGATTCTCCTGAAAAATTGTTGCAATGCTGCGATGAAGCATCCATTCAAGTGATTGGTATCATGTCCCATTTGGCGTGTGCCGATACGCCAGATCATCCCTTGAATGTGCATCAGCATGATCATTTTTTTACGATGTACCAACGCCTGCTGCCAACGGCACAGGCCTCTCTGCTCAATAGTGCGGGGTTGATCTCACCGACAGGAAAACACTATGACTATGTGCGTACAGGTATTGCGCTTTATGGTTCTGAGCCTGTTGTGCAAAAAAAACTGGGGCTGAAACCTGTCATGCAACTTACAGGAAAAGTGATTCAGATCCATACATTGAATCCTGGTGATGCCATCTCTTATGGAGCCACTTTTGTTGCAGAACGACCGATGCAACTGGCGATTGTCACCCTTGGCTATGCCGATGGTTTACCGCGTGCGCTCTCCAATTGTGGTCATGCTTATTGCAAGGGTCATTATTACCCGATGGTTGGTCGGGTCTGTATGGATTATTGTCAGTTGGACTGTACCAATACTCCTCTCGCCGTAGGTGATTGTGTGGAGTTTTGGGGAGGCCATCTGTTAGCCGATGATATTGCCATGAAACTTGATACTATTTCTTACACGCTATTTACGGGTGTAGGTGAGCGCGTTCATCGTCAGGTGGTCGTTTCTACGCAATAAAAAGTTGATATTTTGCGATAAACAACGCATACATTGGCAATGTTAAAATTTCTTCTTTTCTTACTCATTACCATTCCATTGGTTGAGCTCTATGTTTTAATTGAAGTTGGCTCCTCTATTGGTGGGCTTGCAACGATTCTTCTCTGTCTTGGCACGGCAGCACTTGGCGCAACCTTGGTTCGTTATCAAGGGTTAAAAACGATTATCTCGGCGCAAGAGAGTTTTATGCGTGGTCAAGCGCCGACGGAACAGGTGCTGCATGGTATTTTACTTGCACTTACGGGGATTTTATTGGTGACCCCAGGTTTTGTGACCGATATTCTTGGCTTCTTGCTTTTGATTCCTGCGCTTCGAAACTATCTGGTTGTGCTTTTTATCGCGCAACAAGCGCAAAAGATTGAACAGCAGCGCCGCTTCCGCCAAGAATATCATGATGTTATCGATATTGAGATTGAACCTCAGCGTGATCCAATCAAAGATCGCCTGCAGTCGTATGATCGATAGTATATGGTTGCTATTCTGTTGAATGCTTGACCCGCAGCAATAACACGGATGCCAGGTCAAGCGCTCAAGGATTCTTAGCAACTTTTACTACTATTTTTTTCAATCAATGATGGGGCCATATTCTTCGCAGCTTGTAGATGGAGCATCTCCAATATCGTCGCTGCAATATGAGAGAGACCAGGACACTGCGTAACACTATCTTTCGCTTGAGGTTGGCGAAGTTGATAACTACCATCGAAATGGGGATCAAACAGAATGCAAGGAACAGGATTGATGGAGTGTTTGGTGGAGCGTTCTAGCTGCCCCCCTTTTTCAATGGTCATCTCCTCGGCATTGCCATGATCTGCGGTGATTAATGCCATGCCCCCGACTTCTTGAAGTGCATTAACAATACGCCCAACAGCAATATCAACCGCCTCAACAGCAGCAACTGCCGCATCCATTGAACCACAATGGCCAACCATGTCGGCATTGGCAAAGTTGATCAGTCCAAAATCATATTCACCACTATGAATAAGTTCGATCGCTTTATCGGCAACCTCAACGGCTTTCATGGCAGGCGCATCTAAAAATTCAATGCCACGATCGGATGGAATCAATACATAATCTTCAAGTGAACTATCAAGCGGTTGGCGATACCCCCCATTAAAAAAGAAGGTGACATGGGCATACTTTTGCGTTTCAGCAAGACGAAACTGTTTCATGCCAAGTTCGACCAGTTGTCGTCCCAGCGGTCGTTCAACCTTGGTCGTTCCCATCACCTGTAGAGGCGGTAAATTACGATCTTCATCATAAACCATCATGCCGGCATAACATACATCGGGACGAGACCCACGATCGAAACCATCAAAATCATCCAGACAAAAGGCTTCGGTCAATTCAATTGCTCGGTCACCACGGAAATTCATCATCAACACAGCATCGCCATTGACAATGTTACCGTTCGTTTGACAGGATCGATTTTGAATTAAAAAACCGGGAAGATCTTGATCGACCAACCCTTCGGTTTGCGCACGGAAAAAGTTGATTCCATCTGTCACGGAAGCAAAAGTGTGCGCACACGCTCCATGCACCATCGCTTGCCAGCCCAAAGCGACCTTGCCCCAGTCACGATCACGATCCATAACGACCCGTTCACGACCACCTGCATAGTGAAATGCGTAATCAAACCCTGTGACTTGGTTGATCTTCTCAAATTCAGCCTCAATCATTGCCACATAGGTTTCAGCCGATTGAATGGCGACATCACGCCCATCAAGGAGCGCATGGATGCGCAGCTTATGAACCTTTTGCGTAAAGGCATAGCGAATCACCGTAATAAAGTAATCAATGTGCGAGTGAATATTCCCATCGGAGAGCAATCCAACCAGATGAAGAGTCCCCCCCTTCTGCGCCGATTGTATCAATTGTTGCAAGACTTCGGAGTGGTAAAAGGAGCCGTCTTCAATGGCTTTGTTAATGCGGGTTGGCCCCTGATCCAAGATCATGCCTGCACCCATTGTTAAGTGCCCTACCTCTGAGCCCCCCATATCTTTGCTGGCAGGAAGGCCAACATAGGTGCCATGGGTCATCAATGTTGTATGGGCAAAATGGTTCCATAGATGATCAAATGTGGGTGTATGCGCATGGGCGATTGCATCCCCTGTACCACCACTGCCCATGCCCCATCCATCCATAACAATCAGTAATACAGGGCGATTGGGTGCTGTCGTAGTCAACCCATTGTTTGATTCTTTTTGGTACGCAACCATGACACGACTCCTTACGCGCGACAAGGCCGCGTAAATTGATTCAATTTTTTTGGCAATGATAGCAGAATCGTGTTATTTTCACCAATGGATCAAAAAACCAAAATCCGATATTGCCAAATGTCAGACTGATGCTTTCGGCGGTCTGTACGGTATTCACCCAAATTGAAGGCATATTGAATCGCCCCGAATTCATCGGAGGCTGTTTTATCTGAGTCATCATGCTGCTTTTTGATACTCAGTTTGTCGATAGTAAAGCTCTTCATACTCAAGTGGCGGCATATCGCCAAGTGGTCGCATGATTCGCCGATTGTTGAACCATTCAACCCAGATCAGGGTTGCACGCTCCACATCATCCACGCCGCGCATGCGGTACCAGCGCATGATGGTTGCAGGGTCGTCTGTGCGATTGGTGGCGATAACATGGTAGAAATAGGCATCTCCGTGGCCGTCCAGCTCTTGTTGTTTTCCCCTGCGAAACACGATCAGGCGGAACGCCTTCCTGGTTTTCTCCATGCTGTGGATCACGCTCGCTAGAGCTCCGTCACCAAATGGAACCCAGTCCGTTTCAGCAATCGCCTGAATCGCGGCAATCACTGCAGGATCTTTTTTGGCACCAATGGCGAACATGACGCCATCATGTTCGCAATCGTTGATAACATCTGTCTGATAGGTAGCGGAATCAGCCCGCAATCTAGTGATATGTTTACCTTTCGGCATGTTGGCTTTGCACGCCTTGATAAACGCTCGATTATCACTGGCTGGTGCTTCATTTCCTTCGCGAAACTCTTCATGCACAATCAGGCCATTCTCTGCCAGATGCCCCGCTATAGGCATGTACCCCTTTTCATTCTTGTAGGTGCATTGCGCTGCATACTTCTCAGCAGTGATCTGAGTCGCATCAATATCCAATGTATATGCGTCACGCGTCTCCTGATTGAGAGCCCATGCCAACAGCTCGTTGCGAACATTCAGAAGATCGGAAATGGCACTTCCTTTGCCCATTCGCCGAAGCCAGTCACCCACGGCATCGCTGCTCGGAACTGTGATCCCAAGGGCGGTTTTCAAAGCATCGTCGTTGGAGAGCATGCGAAGATCCTCAAGAGACCGGCCTCCACCATGCAGCATCAGTATCAGTGACTGAATATACACGCTTGGCATGAAGCCTCTGCCACTTCGAGGAAGCGGGAGGTGATGGTCGATCATGGCTGGCACCTTCATCGCTGCCATGAATTCACCCAAAAGCGCCAGACCCGCATGGGAAGTTAAACTCTCATCCGTCGCGGATAGCTTGAATGGCATTACAGTTTGGTTCATGATTCTTTCACCTCATTGGTGTCGAGAGTTCATGACTCGAACACGCTCAAACCTACCATATCAACGAGGTTTCTGACTGGGCGTTATTTTACAATGTCGGAATTAGGGAAAAATCTGTGATCATGGCGATTCAATCGCGTTGCATTGTCGATGCTTAAATAAAAAAATAGATTTATGCGAGTAAACACTCCATGATGCGATGATTAAAGGGGGAAATACTCTTTTGTTGAAGCAGCATTTTCTTTATAATGTTTTTGAAAATGATTCTGTCGGTGTCATTCAAATGGACATTAATGGTTATATGAAAACCGTGAATCATAAATTTTCAGAGATGGTTAACTTTGCTAGAGATGACCTGATCAATCAAAACTTCCAGTATCTGGTTGCGGATGAAGATCGCTATCTGGTTGCTTTTTTGCACAATCATTTGATGCACCGCATCAAACATCGAAACCACCGTCTGATGTTGGATAAACGCAAAAACAGACCCATTGTCACCCATGTCAGTTTTGCACTTGAATTTGATGAAGTTCATCAAGAGCACTATTATATTGTCATAGTGCAGGATATGTCAGAGCTCTCAAGTTTAACCAAAGAGCTGCTCAATCAGAAAAAAATTCTCCGTGATGTGATTGATCATATTGATGTGCATCAGGCGGTGATCGATCGCCACTGGCACTATACTTCGGTGAATCAACTTTTTGCTCGTGCTTGTAGTCGATCCATTGAAGAGATTGAGGGCAGACATATTCGTGATGTTCTTCCTGATCATCAGTATCAACAGATGATCCCTATGCTTCAACGCTGCTTTCAAGGTGAAAAGTGTACTTGGGACCAAGAGTTTACCCTTGCCGATCAAAGTGTTCATTACGGGGTTGCCTCGCTCGCGCCGATTCTCAACAAGTTCAATGAGATCGATCAGTGTGTTCTCACCACTTATGATATGACGGAGCAGGTATTAACACAGCGTGCCCTTGAAAAAACCAAAGATGATCTCCAGCGACTGGTTCATCTTGATCCAATGACGCAAGCCTTTAATCGGCGCTATTTTATGAGTATGGCCGAGAAAACCATTGCATCAACGCTACGCAATCAAGATTCTCTTTCAGTCGCAATGATCGATATCGATGACTTTAAATCGATCAATGATACCTTCGGTCATGCGGTCGGAGATCATGTGATTATCACTTTGGCACAACAACTTTCTGCGCTAACACGCACTTCGGATGTTGTTGCGCGGCTGGGCGGTGAAGAGTTTGCGATTATTCTTCCACGCACGCAATCTGATGGCGCAAAAATTATTGCTGAGAAAGTCCGTGTGCAAATCGAAGCACATGATGTGCAAATTAACGATATTGATTTCCAATTTACCATTAGTATTGGCATTGCAGAGATCTATCTCAATATAGATACAACCATCGACACCATTTTACACCGTGCAGACACAGCGCTTTATTATGCCAAGAAACATGGTAAAAATCAGGTGATTGCTCATGCTGATATTTCTGATTGAATAGTGAGCCTGTGATGGTTCATAGGTAAGGAGCTTTAAGTCATTGAGAAGTCATGATCATTTTACATTTAATCTCTTTGAGAATGATGCCGTAGGCATTGTCCAAACTAACTGCTCGGGAACGATTTTAGCTGCCAATCATAAATTTTCTCAGAGGTTAAATTTAGATAACAACGCGCTCATTGGCTGCAAGTTTCAGATGCTTATTCCCGAGAGCGAGCGTATGCCTCTCTCATTTTTACACGAAGATTTACTTCATCGAATTAAAAACCGTGATTTCCGTATTCATCTACATAAGTTGAAAAATAAACCCATTTTGGTCCACCTCCATTTTTCTCTCGAACATGATGAAACGACACAAGCGCGTTACTATATTATCGTTGTACAGTTCATGTCTGAAATTTCCTCTTTTGCCAAGGAGATTATTGATCATAAAAAGGTTCTTCATCAATTGATTCAGCATGTTGATGCCTATCAAGCGATGATTGATACCAAGGGAAACTTTACTTCGGTGATGCCTCTTTTTGCTGATGCGTATGGGCATAATGTCCATAAGATTGAGGGAAAACATATTTCAGAGGTGATCCCTGCTCCAGCATATCATGAAATGCTCCCTTATATCGGTCGCTGCTTTAATGGTGAGCGTTGTACATGGGAAAATGAGTATACACTCTCTGATGAGAGTGTTCATTATGGATTGTCAGCATTGGCACCCATTTTTAATGAACACAATGAAGTGGTGCAGGCACTGGTAACCAACTATGATCTTACCGAGCAGGTGTTGGCGCAAAGTGCATTGCAAACAACCCATGTCTATTTACAACAGCTGGCCAGTATTGACCCCATGACCCAAGTCTATAATGCACAATATTTTGAGACGATTTCAGAAAAAAGCATTGCATTGGCAGTGCGTAACCAAGATCCGCTATCGCTACTGCGTGTTGATATTGATGATTTTTATTTGATCAATACATCATTGGGAACCACATTGGCAGATCATATGATTGTCGTATTGGCAGAACAATTGACCTTGCTGACGCGTAAGGCCGATGTGGTTGCGCGTCTGGGAGGGAAAGAGTTTGCCATTCTTCTGCCCCGTACCGATCGTAAAGGGGCTATCACCATTGCTGAAAAAATATGTCAAACCATCGCTGAATTTCAACCTGAAATTGACGGGATACCTTTACAGTTTACAGTCAGTATTGGTGTCGCATCGTTAGATGCACAACAAGCATCTCCTTTGAAGGAGATGATGGAGTATGCACGCCGTGCGGTAAATAGTGCCAAGAGCAATGGCAAAAATTGTGTGGTCTAAGATCTAAGGGATGCGCTCGAAGAGGATCCTCCCTTGTGAAAAAAAGGAATATTCATTTTTAATCAACAGGGTTAAACAACAAAGACTCCCGAGGGAGCCTTTGCTTTTGTAACATTGAGATAAAAACTGTAGAAATATGATTACAGTTTATCTGCTTCTGAAGCCAAGTACGACGCGACTCCTTCAGCATTTGGAACCATACCTTTATCGCCTTTGTTCCAGCCTGCAGGACAAACTTCGCCGTGCTCTTCTGTAAATTGCAGTGTATCAATCATGCGTAACATTTCATCGACATTACGACCTAATGGAAGATCATTGACGACTTGATGGCGAACGATCCCCTTCTTATCAATTAAGAAAGAGCCACGGTAGGCGACATCGCCCGATAGTAAATGCATTTCGATACCATCTTCATCAATCAATGATTCACGGTTGATTAACACATCATAATCCGCTGCGATTTTCTTGGTTAAATCGGCAACCAATGGATAGGCAACAGGACCAATGCCACCTTGATTCACAGGGGTGTTTCTCCATGCAACATGGCTAAATTGTGAGTCAACAGAGACGCCAATCACTTGAACCCCACGCGCTTCAAACTCTTGAATGCGATGATCAAAGGCAATTAACTCAGATGGACATACAAAGGTGAAGTCGAGAGGATAGAAAAAGATAACAATCTCTTTTCCTGCATAATCAGCCAATGAAAAACTCTCATTGATACTGCCATCTGCCATTACGGCAACTGCAGTAAATTCAGGTGCTTTTTTTCCTACCAATACAGCCATTTTACTCTCCTATTTGTTAAAGTTTTAACATTAAATCTATGCCAAGCATAAATCATTTGCCGATCCATTTCACCCCAATACTTCTCCGGACTTTATTGACGCCCCCTAGTTTATTCGGGGGGGGGGGGCGAGGGATGATGATGAAACTAGCGCGAGGCTTTGTGCATCATTGCAACGGCTTCATCAGCAGCATGCACAGGGTTGGCCGCGGCCAAGATGGGGCGTCCAACGACCAAGTAGTCAGCCTTCTGCTTGATTGCATATTCAGGTGTCGCAACCCGTTTTTGATCTTGTAGTTCTTGATCTCCCCAACGAATTCCCGGTGTGACAGTAATAAAGTCTTGGCCGCATATAGCTTTGATCGCCTCAACTTCATGAACACTGCAGACGATGCCTTTCAACCCTGCATCGTGTGCCATCATCGCGCGTTCTAACACCAAGCCTTGTGCTTCCTCTTTGGGCATTGGGTCTGATGTGAGTACGGTGACGGCAATCAGTTGCATGGATGGGAACGCCGTTGCTGCTTTTGCAGCTGCCTTGAGCATCTCAGGCCCCCCCGCCGCATGAACATTGATCATGTTGACGCCATGATCGCCTGCACTTGCAACGGCTTGCGCAACGGTGTTGGGAATGTCATGAAACTTTAAATCCAAGAATATCGGGTGTTGTTCGGAGAGTTGTCGAATCAACCTGGGGCCTTCGGCAACAAAGAGGCGTAAGCCTACTTTAAGCCAGCCGACATGCGTACCCAATTGATCACGCAGCATCAGTGCATCTTTTGCTGTAGGCACATCAAGCGCCACCATTAAACGGTTTTTCATGAGAGATCATCCTTCATCATATGCATGGTTCCCCAAGTGTGACATTGCGGACATTGCCAACGCAAATCGATGACCTCAACCCCACACTCAGAGCAGTAGTATTGTTTCATACTTTTTCGCCAGTTTTTGGCAAATTGGGTCAATGGATCGCGCTCGTCACCATGGAGGACAGCCAAGCGCAGTGAGGCTCGAAGAGATTGGGGCGTATAATGAAGCGCTTGTAATAAGGCGCGTGATGCTGTGGCACCATGCAGTTGATGAATTCCTTCGATCCAGGCCAACGCGGTTGACTCATGGCGGTGGTACTGTTTCCAAAGCTGTTGCATCGTTTGGGCAAAGGGTCCTTCGATGAATTGTGGGTTGGGAATTAAGATTGTAATTGCTAAGGCAACATGCTCAGGCGAGTGTCGCCACATCTCTTCCAGTGAGATACAAATTTGTTCAAAGGATTGTTGCTGCAACAAAATACGAATGTTAATGATATAGGCTGACGCACATGTTTGATCAAGTTGCAAAGCCATTTCGACATGCGATGAAGCCAATGCATACTGCTCTTCTTTGAGGGCTTTCTTTGCCAATTCGGCAAAGAGATATGCGCGATGAAGGTATTGAGGTGTTTGGCTGAGCTGTTCGAGTTGTTGCAGTAAATTTTCTGCCTCTTGCCACTCACCGCTCTGTTCGCGAATGCGAAGGCACGCTTCAAGTGCTGGTTTATGGTTAGGTTTGAGTTCCAATGACTTTTCATAGAAACGGAGCGCACGGTCAAGCAAACCACCCGTTTGAAAATCTTTGGCCAGAGCCATGGTTGCTTCCAATCGGTTGAGTTCGGAGACATTGGGCCGCGCCAAAATATTTTGATGGATACGGACAGCTCGTCCGATCTCCCCCTGGCTACGAAACATCTCTCCAAGCGACATATAGACATCGATCGCTTCTGTGCGAAGACGGGCGACTTGCACCATCTCTTGAATAGCTTTGTCCGGTGCATCTGAAAGAAGGTAATTGATCCCGCGCAACAATGGGCTGACACGGTTATCTTCTTCAGGTTCCCTCTCTTTGCCTTCGCCATTTTGTCGTTGCTGCCAAAAGAGTGTGAGTAAAACCAATAGCAGGGCAGAAATGATAGTTAATAGAATATCCGTCATGAAAATTTCAGCCGTTGAGGATGCGTGAGGGTTTAAAGATCATCTTGAAGTGGGATGTTGCGTAAGTTTTCAACTTCTTGATGCAGGCGATGGTTCTCCCCACGCAGATGGCTAATTTCCCGTTTATGTTTTTGGCGTGAAAAACTGAGTGAGAGCATTCCCCCCATGAAGCCACAAAGAAAAGCGATAAAAATTGGTGTGTAGAGAGGGATATCATTGGAAACAACACCCGCCAGTGCAATGTGGACAGGTATGGTGTTGGAGAGCGCGAAGTAAGTTGCAAAAGAGGTAATCACGATGATCACCACGACATTGATCCAGTTCATGATGCTACCTCCTTGGCTGCATGATCACCGGGGAAATCTGGGTAGGATTGCCCCGTCATTGTGACCGTAGGGTTGATCGATGGGTATTACGCTTGACTTTGGTTGACTCGGTCACGCAAATCTTTGCCTGGTTTAAAGTGCGCAGCAAACTTCGGTTGCACTTGGACGCTTTCTCCTGTTTTGGGGTTGCGCCCTGTGCGTGCATCGCGTTTGCGCAGTGAGAATGTTCCAAATCCACGCAGTTCGATGTGGCCACCATTTTCCATGGTTTCAAACATGGTTGCAAAGACTTCATTGACCACAAGCTCAACTTCTTGTTGGGTGAGTCCATTGCACTCTTTGGCGATTTTTTGAATCAATTCCGATTTTAACATGTTTGAATTTCCTTACTGTTTGAGTTTGAGTAGTGCCAATGCTAGGGCTGAAGGCTGCTCTTTCTCTTGCATCTGTTTGCTGTAATGTTTCACGGCATCACGCTCTTGATCGCGTAAGAGTTGATTCACCGATAGATTGACTTCACGCCGTTTACGGTTGACATCAATCACTTTGGCTTCCACTTCGCTGCCAATGACAGGTTCACCGGCATCTTTGGGCATTTCACGCAACGCTAATCGAGCGACAACACCTTCGGCCACTTCAACCATCGCAGCACCCTTCTCGACAGCGATCACTTTGCCATGGACCATGGCCCCGCGCTGTGCCCCCTTCACGAAGAGTTCAAAAGGATCGGATGAGAGCTGTTTGATACCAAGTGCGATGCGTTGTTTGTCGATGTCGACACCCAGGACAACACACTCAACCTCTTGCCCTTTCTTGTATTGACTTAATTGTTCATCACCATTTTCATTCCATGAAAGATCACCAATATGAACCATGCCATCAAGCTCATCGGTGAGACCTACAAAAAAACCAAAGGGTTTAATGTTGCGAATTTTTCCTGAAACCTTGCTTCCCGCTGGGTGATCCGCCAGCCATGCTTGCCAAGGATTTTCTGTCACAGCGCGCAGGCTCAGTGCAATGCGACGCTCACTTGGTTCAATCGATAGAACAGCAACATCAACGACATCGCCAGCATGGAGCATCTGCGAGGGTTGAACACTCTTGTTGGTCCAGCTCATTTCTGAGATGTGGATCATCCCTTCCACGCCCGATTGAAGTTCAACCACTGCGCCAAACTTGAGCAGGCGGCGAACGGTGCCGGTTAAACGCATGCCTGGTTCATAAGTCTCTTCAACTTCATCCCATGGGTCAGCAATCAAACTTTTCATTGAGAGCGAGATTTTTCCTTGTTCTGCATCCAGTTTAATAATTTCCACATTGACTTGTTGGCCAATCGTCAGAATCTCATCGGGGCGATCAAAACGACGCCATGCCATATCAGAAATATGCAGTAATCCATCGATACCACCTACATCAATAAAGGCACCGTAATCAGTGAGTCGTTTGACCTTGCCGATGATTTTGTCACCCACAGCGACGCTTTCAAAAAAGGATTGCTTGATTGATTCTAACTGCAGCTGCTGTGGTCGTTTGCGTGAGACGACAATGTTTTCGGGGCGGCGTGATAGTTCAATCAGTGCCACTTCAAAGATCTCATGATTGATGCCTTGTAAGTTGGAACCCGATTCTGAACGGGGCATAAAGGCTCGCACACCGCTAATGGTCACTTGATAGCCGCCTTTGGTCTCTTTTACCAATTGCGCCGCAACCGTTTTACCTTGCGCCATCGCCTCTTCCAGCGATTTCCAAATAATACTCTTATGGGCTTCCAGCACAGAGAGTCGCATCCGCCCCTCATTGGAGACGACAAGGGCCGAGAGTTCATCACCCACTTTGGGTAGATCTGAGCCCATGCTTTGAAATTCCGCAACAGGAATCATCGCTTCTGCTTTGGTACCAACATCAAGAATGACAACATCATTATCAACCGTAACAACGATACCGGTAATCATTGCGCCCGAGTTTAACTCGGTCGATGTCTGGAGAGAGGCCTCAAAAAGTGCCGCAAATGATTCATCATCGGGCGTTGCGTTCGCATCAAGGTTCGCTTGGTCAGTGTCAAAGTTGTTTGTCATGGGTATGTTTCCACCTGGTTGTTCAAAATAATAAGTTTTCTTCGCTCAAGTATGGCAAGAATACGATCAATCACTTCATCGGGGCGCATTGTGGTTGAATCGATAAAAATTGCATCATCGGATTTTAATAAGGGGGCAATATCACGGGAGGCATCGCGTGCATCGCGTGTTTTCATCTCGTTTAAAATGGCTTCAATGGATGAATTGTCATCACCTTTTTCACGCAGCTGCATCCAGCGCCGGCGTGCTCGCTCGCGTTGTGAGGCGGTGAGAAAAAATTTAGCCTCAGCATCAGGAAGAACCACCGTACCGACATCCCGCCCATCCATGATACATCCTGCTTTTGCAACCGTTTGTTGCAAACTTAGTAAGGCCCTGCGCACCCCTTGCAAGCTGGCTACAGAAGAGGCTACGGCAGCAACGGCTTCGCTGCGCAGCTCGGCATTGCACTTGTTGCCCCCAAAAAAGATCCCTTCACAGTTCCACACAAGTTTCTTTTGACTCGATTGAAGTAGGGCGACAAGGGCCTCTTCATCTTCGGGCGCTGTGGCGCTATTGATCGCACGCCATGCGACAAAACGGTAGAGTAATCCTGTATCAAGCACGGGGAGTTGTAGAAATTCCCCCAGCGTTTTGGCGATGGTTCCCTTGCCCGATCCAGAAGGGCCATCAATGGCGATGCGAAGACCTGGAATGGTTTGAATTGATTTCACGCCTCATCTTTCCAAGCAACATTCATACCCAACTGTTGCGCTGTTGCAACAAAGGATGGAAAGGATGTGGCAATGGCGGCGGCGTTGATGATGGTGATGGGGGCATCCGCACATTGCGCAGCCACAGCCATGGCCATGGCGATACGATGGTCGCCATGGGCATCCACCGTTACACCACCTTTCAATCGTTTTTGTCCTTGAATAATGACGCCGTCCGGCTTCTCTTCGATGGAGGCGCCACACGCCTGTAGTGCTTTGACCATAGTGGTGATGCGATCAGACTCTTTCACCCGCAACTCTTCAGCTTGTGAAAGGATAAAGCTTCCTTCGGCAAGAGCCGCAGCAACGAAAAGCACAGGAAATTCATCAATCGCATCGGGAACATCATTGGGATCGACATTAATCCCATGAACTCCTCCCCCTCGAATAAAGATATCACTGACAGGTTCGTCACCAATTTTTTTCTCTTGTAGCAATGAAATGTCTCCGCCCATTGCGGTTAAAATACGGCGCCAACCGTCACGCCGAGGGTTGAGCCCCACTTGTTGCAGTAGCACTTCTGATCCTGGAATTATGGCGGTTGCAACGGCAAAAAAGGTCGCTGATGATGGGTCCGCAGGAATATGCAAGACTCCGGCGGGTGCCGTTAATGTACCAGAGGGTTGCACGGTAATCAGACCGCTGTTGTCGATCGAAACAGGCTGCCCAAAGAGTGGAAACATCCGTTCGGTATGATCTCTCGTGGGTTTGGGTTCACGCACGGTTGTGTCTCCCTCGGCATAGAGTGCGGCAAACATCACACATGATTTGACTTGGGCGCTGGCGACCTCTGATTGAAAGGCCATCGCTTTCAAGTTGCCGCCACGAATGGCAAGAGGTAACAATTCTCCCTCTTTAGCACCATCTACATGGGCACCCATGCGGCGAACAGGTTCTGCGACACGACGCATCGGCCGTTTGTGGAGGGAGGCATCGCCTACCAGCACGGTGTGAAAGTTTTGCCCCGCCAGCACGCCAGTCATCAAGCGGGCACAGGTTCCAGAATTGCCAGCATCCAGCACCTGTGAGGGCTCTTGCAAGCCATAGAGACCAACGCCATGGATCCGCAATTTGGTTTGATCATCACTGAGCCATTCGATGGTAACCCCCATCGCCTCAAACATTTTTGCGGTGGCAATGTTATCTTCGCCAGGCAGGAATCCCTCAATTTCTGTGATGCCATTAGCCAATGAGGCAAGCATGACGGCACGGTGTGACATTGACTTGTCACCCGGAGGGGTGAAGGCACCTTTTAAGGGTTGATCTGCTGCACCTGCAATAAGTGTTCCACCAATATTCACTGTTTTTCTCCATAAGTTTTTAACCATTGATCGCGCGCCTCTTTGGCTGAGGTAAACATGCCGAGAAGCGCATCTCCATCTTCATGTTCAATGGCGTTGCGTATCCTTGTAAGTTGTTGTTGATAACCATCCAGGGTTTGTAACAGGGCTTGCCGATTGCTTAGGGCAATATCACGCCACATCGCCGGAGATGAAGAGGCGATGCGGGTAAAGTCACGAAAGCCACCAGCAGCAAATTCAAACGGGTCATAAGGTTGTTGCTTACCTGTTTCGCATACACCATTGACCAGTGCAAAGGCTGCTAGATGGGGAAGATGGCTCACTGAAGCCAACAGGGTGTCGTGATGTTCAGCAGACATTTCGATGAGCACAGATCCTGTCGCCTGCCAGATCTGATAAACCCTCGATAAGGCGTCGTCACTCATTTTGGCATGGGGAGTAATGATACAACGACGACCTTGAAAGAGTGAGTCGAAGGAGGCTTCGACTCCTGATTGTTCGGTTCCGGCAATGGGGTGTGCGGGAACAAAACGGTCAATATGGTTGGGGAGATGTATTTCTGCCATTGCGATCGCATGCGATTTGGTGCTTCCGGCATCGGTGATGATGGCATGGGCTGGCAGCGCCACATTGAGGATGGAAAAGATTTGTGCGTATGCCCCCATGGGTACGGCTAAAATAATTAAATCGGCAGATGCAACTGTGGCAGCCAAATCATGGCTCCAGTCATCAATAATACCCAGTTGTTCTGCCCGCTCCAGGTTGGCGGTTTCACGCCCTACGCCGCTGATGCGTTGTACCAATCCTTCACGCCGAAGGCAGCGAACGATGGAGCCACCAATTAGCCCCACGCCAATCACCACGGCATGTGAAAAGATTGATCCCCCATTGTTGGGTGCGGTCATTTTCATCCTTTTTTCCTAAGCAGCCGTAGAGAGTGTAGGTAGGATCGATGCAAGTGCTTGCACAAGATGGAGGTTTTCAATCTCCGTGCCGACAGTAATGCGTAGGAAATCAACCATGCCATAGCCTGCAAGGGGGCGAACAATGATGCCGATATCTTCGAGTTTGTTGACTAAACACGCAGCCTCCGGGTGTTTTAACAAGACAAAATTGGCATAACTCTGCCCCCCAAGCACCCCCAATCGTTCAAGCTCATTTTCAAGTTTTTGCCGTGCTTCTAAAATATAACGCACCTTATCTTCAACCCAGGCACCATCGTGCAGCGCAGCAATAGCCGCTTCCTGTGCGGGCAAATTAACATTGAACGGTTCACGGAAACGGTTGACCACAGAGACAACGCTCGCATCCATGATGGCATAGCCGACACGACACCCTGCCAATCCATACGCTTTGGAGAATGTGCGTGAAATCACCAGCCCAGGATGGGATAGTTTTGCCACGCTATCGCCAATCGATTCGGTGACAAATTGCGTATAAGCTTCATCCAGTAGCACGATGATATGTTCGGGAATACGGTTGAGCATTGCTTGAATTTCATCATTACCAAGCAATGTCCCCGTTGGGTTGTTGGGGTTGGCAATGCAGATGATCTTGGTCTTTTCGGTGATGGCATCGGCCATAGCGCAAAGGTCATGGCCGAGCATTGCAGTGTCAGGCACGGCAATGCCCGTTGCACCGGATGCGGTGGTGGCCAGCGCATAAACAATAAACGCTTTTTGGCTATAGATTACCTCATCACCGGCACCTGCAAAGGTACGAATGATTAACTCTAAAACCTCATTGGAACCATTTCCGACGACAATTTGTGAGGGTAATATTTTGTGATGTTGGGCAATTGCCTGTTTCAGTCGAATGGCATCACCATCGGGATAGAGGTGGAGATGCTCTGCACTGTTTTTAAACGCTTGGATCGCTTTAGGAGGTGGTCCAAACGGGTTCTCGTTGGAGGCCAGTTTAATGGCGTGAGAGAGCCCTTTTTCACGCAACAAGGTTTCAATCGGTTTCCCTGGAACATAAGGGATAAGATGTTGTGCCTGTGGAACAGCACGCGCCAACCAACACTCAGTAGTCATTAAAGCATCCTTGAGACTGGGTATGAACCCAAGAGTTTGACAGAGATTCCTTCAAAGGCTGTGATCTCCTCTAAGGCCTCAGCGACATTTTTTTCATCACGATGACCTTGAACATCGATCAAAAAGACATATTCCCACAGCCGCTTCTTGGAAGGACGCGATTCGATACGCGAGAGACCGACTTTGCGTTTGGCAAAAGACGCCAAGACATCATTCAATGCTCCCGCACGATCTTGAATGGAGAGTACCAGTGCTGTTTTATCTTCACCCGATGGTGGGGAGTCATGCTTGCCAATGACCAAGAAACGGGTGGTGTTATCATGAAAATCTTCGATGTTTTTTTGTACCAACGGCAGATCGCTGCGATCAACAATGGTGTATCCTCCAATCGCCGCAGCGGAGTGGCCAATTGAATTGTTTGGATTTTCTGATTTCGCCCGCTCGATCATTTCTGCAGCATAGACAGTGGAGGCAACTTCCATCTGTTCGGCATGGGGAAGGTGCGCTTGCAGCCAGTTGCGGCATTGTGCCAACGGCTGTGGATGGGAGATAACCACCTTAATATCTTCCAGTTTTTCAGCATAGCTAAAAAGATGGTGATGGATGGAGAGTTGCACCTCCGCACAGACCAACACATCGCGGTCATCATCGGCAAAGAGATCCATCGTGTGCGTGACGGCGCCTTCAAAGGCATTCTCTACAGGGACAACGCCATAGGTTGCTCGCCCCGCCTCGACCGCATCAAAAACCTGCGCCAGGTTTCCACAACTTAAATAGTTGGGACTGGTACCAAATTGACGCGTTGCCGCGGTATGGGTGAAGGTTCCTTCGGGACCCAAAAATGCGATGGTCATCGGGTGTTCAAGTGCCAGGCAGGAGCCAATGATTTCGCGATAAATGCCGTGGATCGCCTCATCAGGGATATGTGATTCATGGCTTTTTTCAGAGAGGTGTTGATTACGGTCGAGTAACCTGCGAATGATCTTCGCTTCGCGACTGGGAACATAAAAAGGGGCATTTTTTTGGTCTTGTTTGAATTCACCGACCTGCCCCGCAAGACGCGCCCGTTGATAAATAAGTTCAAAAATTTGATCATCAACAGCATCGATGCGTTGACGAAGATCATCAAGGTTGTGAATGGAAGTTTTATTGGTTGGCTTGTTACTTGGCTGATCACTCATCGGTTTTGACCCAATGCCTCAGCAATCGCGATATAAAGCGCACTTGAGAGATAGGGTTTCAGCAGATAACTTGAAAAATGGACATCATCGGCAGGAATGCGATCTTCGGCGTGACCCGTAACAAGAATAATCTGGATATCAGCATTGATTTTTTGAATTTCGCGGGCGCACTCAATGCCATTCATGCCTGGCATACTTAAGTCTTGCAAAACAAAGTCGATGCGCCCACCCTGCTCTTGCAAAAGAGTCAGCGCGGCTTGACCACTGTTGGCATCAAACACCTCCACGCCATGTTTGTCGAGCATCATGCGTGACATCAAACGCATCGCATCATCATCATCAATGAGCAACCCGCGTTTGCCTTGTAAAAAAGCCATATCCATTGTAACCATCCCCTACTCCCTCAGCCCTCTCACTTGCTTAGAAGAGGCGCAATAATCCTTTCATTACCATGTCGGTGTAGCTGACAATGCCAATGACATTGCCTTCACGATCCACCACCGGTGCACGCGCCAAACCAAAATTGCTGAAAAGCATGCTGGCATGTCGAATGTCCATTTCTGGATGCACGGTAATGGTCGGCTTGGCCATCACTTCATAGATTGACATTCGATCGGGAGATACATTTTTTGCCAAAACCTTTCGTGCAATATCTGCAATCACGACGATGCCATATTCATCATGTTCATGGAATTTGTCCACAATCAAACATTTTGTCTCGACATGCTCCATCATTTCCAAGGCTTGGCGTACGGTTGCGCGCCCATCAACGATGTCATATTGGGTCTTCATGACATCGCGGACGGAAACAAATTTTCGTTGATTCATAGTTTCTCCTCCACATCTTTCATCAAGGTTTGAATTTGAGAGCGAAGTCCAATGGTATCTTCAACATCGAGTTGAAACGCGACTCCACTGCCCGGATTTTGTTCAAAGCCCGCAGCCTCGGCAACATCTTCCAAAATGTGACGGCTGAGATGCTCCTCGACCAGGAAAAGCAGCATATCTCGACTGCTTTCAAGGGTTAAACCAAAAAAACTCTTTTTGGGATTGAGCCCTTCACCCCGGGCATCGCCAATGACGGTTGCACCGGTAGCCCCTGCTTGCCGTGCTGCATTCATGACAGATTCTGTTTTCTCTTTGTCCAACAATACGATCAGTAGTTTAAAATGCATTACTCACTCCCCTTCTCTCCATGATTACTCCCTTGGTTGTTACGATGATTGATCCATTGTGAAAGTTGCGCATAGCCCATCACCGTCATAATGGGAAATGCACAGGCAAAGGCAATTAAGCCAAAGCCATCCATCAAAGGACTGCGTCCTGGAATCGATTCTGCAAGCCCCAAGCCCAATGCCGCAAGCATCGGTACCGTCACGGTTGAGGTGGTGACTCCCCCTGAGTCATAGGCAAGTGGGATGATGGTTTTGGGGGCGCGAAAGGTTTGCAAAATGATGATGATGTAGATGACCATGATGTAGATCCACAGCTCGGCACCTGTGACGATACGGAAGCAGCCAATGGCAACCCCGAGCGCAACCCCGATGGAGGCAGCAATACGCAAGCCAAGGGCTGAGATGGTTCCTGCTGAAATGGTCTCAGCTTTCAGTGCAACGGCCATCAAAGCGGGCTCTGCCATTGCGGTGGCGATACCAATGGTAAAGCCAAAAACATAGACCCAGCCGTAATCTTGCCAATGAATCATCACCCCATCGATGGAGGGAGTACCATAGACAAACATCGGGTTGGTCAGTTGTTTAGCCATCATCTCCCCCAATGGAAAGATCGACTCTTGCAGCCCCACCAAAAAGAGTGCCAAGCCAAGAATGACATAGACAATCCCTTGAAGAATCTGTTTCAAATTGGCCACAGGGCGTTTTAAGATGAGGTATTGAAAACCAAAAAGCACAGCGATGACGGGAATGACATCGCGCAGTGTTGAGATCAAGGTTTCGATTAACAGATCAATCATGCAAAGACCACGATGCCGTAAAGCATGACAAAAAGCACAGGTAAGAGCGAGGCGAAGGCGATCATGCCAAAACCATCAAGAATGGGATTGCGGCCACGCAGTGAGGATGCGAGCCCGACCCCGAGCGCGGTGATCAGGGGGACAGTGATGGTGGAGGTGGTCACACCACCAGAATCGTAGGCAATACCAATCATACTTTCCGGTGTGAACGAGGTCATCGCAATCACCAGAATGTAGCCAGAAATGATGCAGTAGTGCAGTGGCCATGCAAAAATGATACGCAAAACACCGAGTAAAATGGCGACGCCAACCGAAAGAGCAACGGTTAAACGAAGCCCCAACGCATAGTCATCCATGGCGCGTTGTGTATGGTCGATTAAATGACCCTCAGCGGCGACTTCTGCCGCCTTGGAAGCAACGGCTATCAAGGCGGGCTCGGCAATGGTGGTTCCGAACCCCAATAAAAATGCGAAAAGAAAGAGCCAGAATGAACTCCCCTTGCGTGCAAATGCTTGCGCCAACCCCTCCCCCAAAGGAAAGAGACCAATCTCCAATCCACGCACAAACAGCGCCAATCCGATCATCACCAAAAAGAGTCCTGAAACCATGTGCTCCAGTGCAAACAGCGATTGCTGAAATACGACCACCTGAAAGAAAGCAATCACCAAAACAATAGGAGTCAGATCGCGTATGGCGTCCAATAGCGGCCGAAGCGCATCTTTTAGCAATAGGATCTGTTTCACGAACTACCCGGCAATAACCTGAAGGGCAGCCTCAAGGGTTATCTGTTGTTGTTCACCGGTGGCCATGTTTTTCAAGCTGATGAGGCCTTGTGCCGCTTCAGATTCACCGATAACCACGACAAATCTGGCCTGTTCACGGTTGGCGCGTTTGAACTGCTTTTTACTGTTACCGAGCCCGCAATGAACAACGCATAAATCGGCATGTCGCAGTTGTTGTGCGAGGTTCAAACTATGATTGAGAAGTGCATCACCCATGGTGATTACAGCGACATCGACGCTTGCAGATTCAGCTTCAGGCAGAAGCATTGCCAACCGCTCAACCCCCATGGCAAAGCCGATGGCAGGGGTTGCTTCTCCCCCCAGTTCTGCAACCAAGCCATCATAACGCCCCCCAGCCAACACAGTGCCTTGTGAACCGAGTTGATCGGTGACCGCTTCGAAAGCGGTACGGTTGTAGTAATCGAGCCCACGGACAATGCGAGGATTGACACGGTAAGGCACTTTCAACGCATCAAGCCCAGACTTTAACCCGGTGAAGTGCTGGTCACACCCTTCGCACAAATGGGCAACCATCTCAGGTGCATCGGTGAGGGCATTTTGGCAGCTGGCGATTTTACAATCGAGGACGCGCAACGGATTTTTATCCATCCGTTCACAGCATGTTTCACACAAGTTCGCATGCTGGGTGGTTAAAAATTTCACCAACAAATCGCGGTAAAGAGGACGACACTGCTGGCATCCCAACGAGTTGATCTCCATGCGAACTTGTGAAATACCTAAATCTTCTAAAAAGGCGGCAGCCATGGCGAGCAGTTCAATATCTTCACTGGGGCCTTCGCCACCAAACCATTCGACACCGATCTGTTGAAATTGACGCAAGCGCCCCTTTTGTGGGCGTTCACGGCGAAACATCGGACCTGCATAGAACCAGCGCTGCGCTCCTGCTCTGGTGAGCCCCGCTTGTAAAAAAGCGCGCACGGCTCCAGCCGTCCCTTCCGGGCGCAGGCAGAGATCATCGCCCCCTTGATCGACAAAGTGGTACATCTCTTTGGAGACAATATCGGTTGCTTCACCAATGGAACGAACAAAAAGTTCGGTGGGCTCAAGAATGGGCAGGCGCACCTCTTCAAAGGCGTAACGCTTAAAGATAGCACGCGCACGCTGTTCGACTTGTTGCCACTGGCGCACATCTTGGGGCAGACCATCATGCACCCCGCGAATACTCTTTAATTGCACAGCCATCGATTACTCCTCAGTTTTTGCTTGGCGCATTGCGTTGGCTTTGCACTCAACCTCATCAATCAATTTTTCTAACATTTGATCGGATTTTACTTTTTCAGCCTTTTCACCATCACGGTAAAAGGTGTGCACAGGAAAACCACCGGTGATGCCCATGGCAGCCTCTTTGGCTTCACCTGGGCCATTGACGACACAACCAATGACGGCGACATCAATGTTTTCATGGATATGTGCAAGCCCTGCTTCCAATCGGTTGACGGTATCAATGACATTAAATTTTTGCCGTGCACAGGTTGGGCAGGCGATAATATTCACCCCGCGATGGCGCAACCCCAAACTTTTGAGCATCTCAAAACCAACTTTGATCTCCTCTTCAGGTTTGGCCGCCAGCGAGACACGAATGGTATCGCCAATGCCATCGGCCAGTAGTAAGCCCAGTCCAATGGAAGATTTAATCGTGCCGGCAAAGAGGCTGCCCGATTCTGTAATGCCCATGTGCAGTGGATAATCGACCAAACCGGCCAATTTTCGGTAGGCGCATACGGTCATAGGAATGTTGCTCGCTTTGAGTGAAACCTTGATGTCGTGAAAGTCCATCTCCTCAAGAATGCGAATATGACCGAGCGCAGATTCGACCATTGCATCGGCACATGGCTCGCCATATTTCTCATCGAGGTGTTTTTCCAATGAACCGGCATTGACCCCGATACGAATAGAAATGCCGCGCTCTTTGGCCGCTTTTACAACCCGTTCAACACGGTCACGATCGCCAATGTTGCCAGGGTTAAGGCGCAAGCCATGTACTCCCGCTTCCAGTGATGCAAGGGCCATTTTGTAGCTAAAGTGAATATCGGCAATCAGTGGTACTTGCGTTTGATTAATAATTTCACGCATTGCCGTTGCTGATTCTGCATCGGGCACAGAGACACGAACAATATCGGCGCCTGCCGATTGCAGGCGTAAAATTTGTTGCACCGTGGCATCGATGTCCGTGGTTTTGGTGTTGGTCATGGACTGTACCGCGATGGGAGCATCGCCCCCTACCGCGACATTGCCCACCATGATCTGCCGAGACTTGCGCCTCGGCTTGAGAATGGAGTCACGCATGGTCGTAATCGATCAATACGATTTTTTGAAAGCCGTTTTATGGCACTTGGGGCAAGGTGGAATCCGACCACTTTTTTTGAAGTGCAACTCATAGCCACACGCTTCGCAAGTGAGGGTTCCCGCACTGGTAATCTCTCCTGAGCGGCATGCCCGTGCTTGCTCTGCTTTGGCTGCAACATTGGCCAGTGCATGGCCTGCGCTCTCCATCAGTGAAGAGAGGGATGCCAATGCGCCAGCACCCAATCGCGAGGGGTTAAGACGCAATTTGGCTTCATCACGGAAACTGATCGCCATCTGTTTGAAATCACGCTCTAAAAATCCTTTGAGTTTAATCCCTTGCTCTTCGGTAAATTCACCGGCGCGAGTCAGTTGTTTGCGCGCTTTTTCCATCGCATCTTCCGCGATTTCAGCACTCATTTCAGAACCTGAATCGAGCACCTCTTTGAAGCGATGCGCCAAGGCATCAAATTGATCAGCATCTTCACCGGAGATGGCATCATCATCCATATAATCAATGACGGAATCACCAAATTCAGAGGTTGAGAGTTTGCTGGCATTGTCCATCAAACGGTGGAAATCGTAAGTCACCTTTTTGCTTTGAATCGAGCCATTGATCCCTTTAAGAATCAAATCGGCCGCTTCGGTCCAACCCATGTAACGCAGCATCATCTCGCCGGAGAGAATCACTGATGATGGGTTGACCATATCTTTATCCGCATATTTTGGCGCCGTGCCATGGGTCGCTTCAAAAATAGCATGACCACTTTGATAGTTGATGTTGGCACCCGGTGCAATACCGATTCCGCCCACTTGCGCCGCCAGTGCATCGGATAGATAGTCGCCATTGAGGTTCAAGGTTGCAATGACATCAAACTCTTTGGCGCGGGTAAGCACCTGCTGCAAGGCGATATCAGCAATGGCATCCTTAATAATGATTCCATTGGGAAGTTCACACCATGGCCCACCATCAATCTCAACAGCACCAAATTCGCGTTTGGCAAGGTCGTAACCCCAGTTGCGAAACGCCCCTTCAGTATATTTCATAATGTTGCCCTTGTGGACAAGGGTGACGCTCTTGCGTCCATTATCGATGGCAAATTGAATGGCTGCGCGAACCAAGCGTTCGGTGCCCTCTTTTGAAACGGGCTTGATGCCGATGCCGGAGCATTCAGGGAAACGGATCTTGGTGACACCCATCTCATTTTGTAAAAAATCGATCACTTTTTTGACTTCGGGGGTGCCTTCGGCCCATTCGACACCCGCATAGATATCTTCGGAGTTTTCACGGAAGATCGTCATATCCACATCTTCAGGATGTTTTACGGGACTAGGTACACCGGTGAAATACTTCACAGGGCGTGAGCAGACATAGAGGTCAAGTTGTTGGCGAAGCGCCACATTGAGCGAAGTGATGCCGCCGCCAATGGGTGTGGTTAAAGGGCCTTTGAGACCAATCAGGTATTCACGAAATGCGTCAAGGGTTTCGTCAGGAAGCCATGCCGCATCATTTTGACCGTACATATTCCACGCTTTTTCACCAGCATAAACTTCCATCCAGGCGATTTTGCGTTTGCCATCATACGCCTTCTCAACGGCGGCATCGAGCACGCGTTGCGAGGCCCGCCAAATGTCACGGCCTGTGCCATCGCCTTCGATAAAGGTGATGATTGGTTGATCAGGGACGCAGAGTTTATCATCTGCCCCCATGGTAATTTTTTCACCGGCTTCGGGAACAACAATATGTGTATAACTCATAATAACCTCGCGTCTAGGGATTGTTTTCTGAATCGTAAAAGGTACCGCTATTTTTTCTCGGAATTAAGAATGCGAATGACGCTGTTGGCTTCGCGTTTGGCCGCAAGGGCTTTGCGTTTGGCCGTTTCAAAGAGCTTGGCTTGAATCGCCTTCGTTGCCTCTTCCAGCGAACTGTCTGCGGCTTGGAGTCGCTGCTGCAATGCGGGATCACTGTTTTGCATTTCATGGGCAAGTTTGACCACTGAACGCGCTTCGGACATCTCTTGCAGCGGTGGCTTGACCGCACACGCGCTCATCAGCGATGCGCTCACAACAAGGGCTGTCAAACCGTGGCGGCGAGCCAGCCCATTAAAAAAAGGATTCATCTGCATCTTTGAAACCCTGACAATTTCACTTCGCTTGTCAAATAGCCAAGCAATCAAATGGTGGTCCGGCGTTTGCGAAGTCCAAGCTCTTTCCACTGCGCTTCATCCACTTCGGAAGGTGCTTCGCACATCAAGTCCGCCGCTTTTTGCGTTTTGGGGAAGGCGATAACATCACGGATGGAATCGGCGCCGCACATTAAGGAGACGACGCGATCAAGGCCAAATGCCAAACCACCATGCGGCGGAGCCCCGTATTTGAGCGCCTTGATTAAGAAGCCGAACTTGCTCTCTGCCTCTTCATCGGAGATGTTGAGCGCTTTAAAGACCTTCTTTTGCACTTCAGGATCATGGATACGAATCGACCCGCCACCAATTTCAGTACCGTTCCAAACCAGATCATAGGCCTGTGAAGTCGCCTGCAGCGGCGCACTGTCCAAAAGATGTAAATCTTCAGGATATGGGGCGGTAAAGGGGTGATGCAGCGCAACGGGGCGTTTGGCTTCGGCATCCCACTCAAACATGGGGAAATCAACCACCCAAACAAAACGGTGGTCATCTTTCTTGATTAGCCCCAGATCGTGGCCAAGTTTGACACGCAGGTAGCCAAGAGCATCGTTGACCATTTTGGCATCGCCCGCACCAAAGAAGAGCAGGTCGCCATTTTCAGCCGCCGTTGCGGCAATCAGTTTTTCAAGCACTTCGACCGAGAGATTTTTAACAATTGGCGATTGCAGGCCATTGGGGATATCCGTTTTGTCATTGACCTTGATGTAGGCCAGCCCTTTGGCGCCATAGATGCCGACAAACTTGGTGTAGTCATCAATATTTTTGCGTGAAAGCAGATCGTTGCCTCCGGGAACGCGCAATACCTTGACTAAACCACCCTTCTCGGCGGGTTCACGGAATACTTTGAAATCGACATCGAGCATCAATTGTGTGACATTGACATGCTCAAGGCCAAAACGGACATCAGGGCGATCGAGTCCATACTTGTCCATCGCATGGGCGTAGGTCATCCGGTCAAATGGAGGGTTGAGCTTCACCCCCATTCCTGCTTCAAACATTGCCGCGATTAACCCTTCGGCCAGTTCCATCACATCATCTTGATTGATGAACGACATCTCCAGGTCCACTTGGGTAAATTCGGGTTGGCGATCGGCACGCAGATCTTCGTCACGGAAGCAGCGGGCGATTTGATAATAACGGTCCATGCCGGCAACCATCAGCAACTGTTTGAAAATCTGCGGACTTTGCGGCAAGGCATAGAAGGAGCCAGGATAGACACGGCTAGGCACCAGGTAGTCGCGTGCCCCCTCGGGGGTTGATTTGTTGAGCATCGGCGTTTCGATATCTAAAAATTCTTGGCCATGGAGAAAGTTGCGTGCGGCGTGCGAAACACGATGACGAAGTTCCATTTGGCGCTGCATATTGGAGCGGCGCAAATCAAGATAACGGTACTCAAGGCGAAGTTGTTCACCCGAGTCGCAATCATCTTCAATCATAAATGGCGGTGTTTCCGAGCGGTTTAAGACGGTGATGGTTGAGGCTTTGACCTCAATGGCACCGGTTGGAATTTTTTTGTTGATCGTCTCAGCTGAGCGCGCGATCACTTCACCCGTCACTTCGATGACATCTTGCTGACGCAGGCTGTGTGCCAACGCATGTTCGGCTTCCGTATCGGGATGAACAACCACCTGCACAACACCAAAGCGATCGCGGACATCAATAAAGATCACTCCGCCGTGGTCACGGTTGGTTTGTGCCCAACCATTGAGCTTAACCGTTTGACCAATATTTTCTGGGCGAAAATCACCACAACGCGTGCGCTTTAACATCAATAGATCCTCCATCATAGGTGGCGCAGACTAGCCACAAGCGGCGCAAGTGGAAAGCATCAACGAATTTGAGTAGTGTTCGCCACGCTTTTGCTGATGAGAATCGATATCCATTCAGCAGCCCAACCATGATGCAACATCGTCAACCCACTTTATCGTTACACAAAGGAAGCCCTATGTCTTTAGAAACCCGTATTCAACAACTTCATCAAGCGATGAAAGAACGCATTTTGCTTCTTGATGGTGCCATGGGCACGATGATTCAAAGTTATGGCTTGCAAGAGAACGATTATCGCGGCGCGCGTTTTATCGATTGGGCATCAGATCTTAAAGGGAACAATGATCTGCTCTGCCTGACGCAGCCGCACATTATTCGTGATATTCATACAGCTTATTTGAATGCGGGTTCCGATATTATTGAGACCAACACCTTCAATGCCAATAGCGTTTCGATGGCTGATTATCACATGGAGTCGTTGGTTTATGAGCTCAATGTGGCAGGGGCAAAGGTGGCGCGCGAAGCTGCCGATGCCGTGGCAACTGCTGAGCGTCCCCGCTTTGTTGCCGGGGTGCTTGGCCCCACTTCGCGCACCTGTTCACTCTCCCCCGATGTCAATGATCCAGGTTTTCGGAACATCACCTTTAATACCTTGGTTGAAACCTATGTTGAGGCGACCCGAGGGCTGATTGATGGCGGTGCTGACATTATTTTGATCGAGACCATTTTTGATACGCTCAATGCCAAAGCGGCTATTTTTGCAGTGCAACACTACTTTGAAACGAGCGAAATCACCCTGCCGATCATGATTTCCGGCACCATTACCGATGCTTCTGGGCGTACCCTTTCAGGGCAGACAGCCGCGGCTTTTTACTATGCCTTGGCGCATGCCAACCCTATTTCGATTGGCTTTAACTGTGCCTTGGGTGCTGAAGAGTTGCGTCAATATGTTGAAGAACTCTCTGGCATTGCCAACTGTTATATCAATGCCCACCCCAATGCAGGGCTTCCCAATGCGTTTGGTGGCTACGATGAGACGCCTGACGAGATGGCGGTGGAGATTGGCGAGTGGGCGCGCTCAGGATTTTTGAACATTATTGGTGGCTGTTGTGGCACAGGTCCTGCCCATATTGAGGCGATGGCGCGTGCTGTTGATGGCGTAGCGCCGCGCACGATTCCTGCACTCCCTGTGGCATGCCATCTTTGTGGACTTGAGCCGATGCACATCACCCCCGAGACACTCTTTGTCAATGTCGGTGAGCGTGCCAATGTCACCGGCTCTGCTATTTTTAAGCGTTTGATTTTGGAGGGGCGTTTTGAGCAGGCGCTCGATGTCTGCCGTGAACAGGTGGAAAATGGTGCGCAAATTATCGATATCAATATGGATGAGGCGATGCTGGATGGTGAACAGGCGATGGTCACTTTTCTTAACCTGATCGCTTCAGAGCCTGATATTTCCAAGGTTCCAGTGATGATCGACTCGTCAAAATGGCATATTATTGAGGCGGGCTTGCAATGCATCCAGGGCAAAGGGGTGGTCAATTCGATCAGCCTTAAAGAGGGTGAAGCACCCTTTATTCAATATGCGAAGTTGTTGCGCCGTTATGGTGCGGCCGTGGTCGTGATGGCTTTTGATGAGCAAGGGCAGGCTGATACCTTTGCCCGTAAAACGGCAATTTGTGCCCGTTCATACAATATCCTGACAGAGAAGTGCGGCTTTCCGCCCGAAGATATTATTTTTGACCCCAACATTTTCGCCATTGCCACAGGAATCGAAGAGCATAATAACTATGCGGTCGATTTTATTGAAGCAACCGCTTGGATTAAAAACCACCTCCCCCACGCGATGGTTTCGGGCGGGGTTTCCAATGTCTCCTTCTCATTTCGTGGCAACAACCCTGTGCGTGAAGCGATTCACTCGGTCTTTTTGTACCATGCGATTAAAAACGGCATGGATATGGGCATTGTCAACGCGGGGCAGTTGGCGGTGTATGATGATCTCCCTACCCCACTGCGTGAAGCTGTGGAAGATGTGGTGCTTAATCGTGCCCCCGATGCCACGGAAAAACTTTTGGATATTGCCGAAGCGTACCGTGGTGATGGTGTAGCTGTGAAAAAAGCCGATGATGTCTGGCGTTCACTGCCAGTAACGAAACGGCTTGAACACGCCTTGGTCAAAGGGATTGATGCCTTTGTTGATGTCGATACAGAAGAGGCACGCCTCTGCTTTGATCACCCGATCGAGGTGATTGAGGGGCCGCTGATGGATGGCATGAATGTGGTTGGCGATCTCTTTGGCGATGGTAAGATGTTTTTACCTCAGGTGGTGAAATCGGCTCGGGTGATGAAAAAAGCGGTCGCCTACTTGATGCCCTACATTGAAGCTGAAAAACAGGCGGGTGCCTCCTCCTCCAACGGTAAAATCTTGATGGCGACGGTGAAGGGTGATGTGCATGATATTGGTAAAAATATTGTCGGTGTCGTGTTGCAGTGCAATAACTTTGAGGTGATTGATCTTGGCGTGATGGTGCCAGCGCAAACGATTCTTGAGGCGGCGGTTGCGCATCAAGTCGATATCATTGGGCTTTCCGGTTTAATCACGCCATCGCTTGATGAGATGGTGCATATTGCCAAAGAGATGACCCGTTTGGAGATGAATATTCCGATCATGCTTGGTGGTGCGACCACTTCCAAGGCGCATACGGCGGTGAAGATTGTACCCGAGTATGATGCGCCGGTGATCTGGGTGAAGGATGCTTCCCGTGCGGTGGGCGTGGCGCAAAACCTTATTTCTGAAAAGAGCCGTGAGACTTTCGTGGCGGAGATTCGCAACGAATATGCCGCGGTGCGTGAGCGTTTTCTCAACCGCCAAAAGCAGATTTCATGGCTGTCGTTGGCACAAGCACGCAGCAACCGCACCCATTTTGATGCCGCTGCGATTGCCGCCGCTCCAAATACCTTGGGCATTACCACACATACTTTCACGATTGAAGCGTTACGCCCTTTTATCGATTGGTCCCCCTTCTTCTCTGCTTGGGAACTCAATGGAGCCTACCCGCGCATTATGAATGATCCGCATAAAGGTGAGCAGGCGCGCAAACTCTTTGATGAAGCCAATGCGATGCTTGATACCATTATTGCCGAATCGTGGTTTGAAGCGCGTGCCATTACGGGGCTTTTTGCTGCCGCTGCGACTGCCGATGATAGCGTAATTGTTTATGCCGAGGGTGATGCCTCGCGGGAATTGGCGCGTTTCCATTTCGTACGCCAACAACAGGATAAAAAGGATAACCGTGCCAATCTTTGCCTGAGTGATTTTATCGCCCCGCAAGCGTTGGCGGTTGCCGATCATCTTGGCGGCTTTTCCTCAGCTATTTTTGGTGCAGAAGCGCAGGCGCAACGATTTAAAGCAGCGGGTGATGATTACAATGCCATCATGGTCAAGGTGCTTGCTGATCGTTTGGCGGAGGCGCTGGCGGAGCGATTGCATCAGCAGGTGCGCATGCACGATTGGGGTTATGCCGCCGATGAATCGCTCGATCAGCAAGCATTGCTACAAGAGCAATATCAAGGCATTCGTCCTGCCGCGGGTTATCCCGCCTGCCCTGAACACAGTGAGAAGGTGACGCTGTGGAATCTGCTTAAAGTTGAAGAAAACATTGGCATGCAGCTCACCGACTCCTTTGCCATGATGCCTGCTGCGGCTGTTTCAGGGCTCTATTTCTCCCATCCGCAGGCGCACTACTTCACGGTGGGCAGTATCAATGTCGATCAGGTGGAAGATTATGCAGCGCGCAAAGGGATTTCGCTGGATGCGGCGGAGAAGTTGCTTAATCCCAATTTGGGTTATAGCCATTAACATGCGACGATCATGCAGGCAAAGTCACACGCATGGGAAAACACGATTTATGAAGGATCTTGGCCAGGCTTGAAGGTTGTTCATATGATCAATTTTAGGAGGAAATCATGGGATTAAGTCGAATTGTCTATGCCAGTCGAGAGAAGGAGCATTTTGGTCTTCTTGAAATTCAAGGATTACTCAAAGAGGCACGATCGTTCAATGGCAAGAGTGGAATCACTGGGGTGTTGCTATACGATCAAGGTCTTTTTTTTCAAGTGCTGGAGGGAGAGTCAGAAGCGATCACGCTTCTCTATCAAAAAATAGCCAAGGATCCACGCCATGAACAGGTCACGACCGTCATTCAGGAGCCCATTGAATCGCGCTATTTCGGCAATTGGAGTATGGCGTTTGTCTCTTCGTATGGTGAAGGGATTGGCAAAGTTTCTGGGTTGAAATCATTTTTTGATGCGGGGCATAATTTGTTGCAGCTGAGCCCTGTGCAGGCCAACTTGTTGATTCAAGAGATTGCTGGCGGTCAGTGGACAGTATTGTAATGGGCCATGCGTCCTTCCTGGATTGCGGGTCAAGCCCGCAATGACGGCGATGTTTTAACCTGCATGTCGGCGATGTTTTAGTCTGCGATGGCGATTGCGTGGTTTGTCGTGTTGCTCTTCATTGTCATACCACGCGCATTGTCATGCTGAACTTGATTCAGCATCCATGGCAGGGTTGCAATGCTTTTCAGGATTGCGGCGGGTCAAGCCCGCAATGACGGCGATGTTTTAGCCCGCAATGACGGTGTTTTTTCAAGACGCGGCGTTCAAACTGGCTTGCGCAGATTTAATCCTTTTAACTGATCAAACGCGCCAGTGCTGATTTGAGTTTTTCGGGCTCAAAGGGTTTCAGTAGCCAGCCAGTCACACCTGCTTTTTTACCACGAAATTTAATCTCCGATGAGTTCTCACCCGTTAGCAGCAGAATGGGGGTGAATTTATACTCGGCAAGATGCCGAACGGCAGCGGTAAACTCAATGCCATCCATTCCATCCATGTAGAGATCAGTAATAATGAGATCGATTCGCTGCTCTTGAATGAGGGTTAAACCATCTTCACCATTTTCTGCTTCAAAAATGGCATGGTTGAGCGGTTCGAGAGTGGCACGCACAATGTCGCGCATAATTTGCATATCATCGACGACAAGAATATTGGCCATGATTAATGCCTCCTCATGTCGGCAGTGATGTGTTTGACGATCGCATCTGCGATTTTGAGCAGTGAAACTTTTTCCATCACCGCCCCACTCTTCCATGCGGCACCCGGCATGCCCCAAACAACGGAACTCTCCTCATCTTGCCCGATGGTGTATCCACCCGCTTCACGGATCTCTTTCAAACAGAGTGCGCCATCTTCACCCATGCCGGTTAAGATAACACCTGTGACATTGCGCCCTGCCGCCTGGTTGACCGAGCGGAACAGCACATCAACCGAGGGCTTATGTCGATTGACTGGGGTCTCATCGCTGAGGTGACAGATATATTTGCCATTTTTCACATTGATCATGAGATGGCGATCTCCTGGCGCAATGTAAATGTTACCATTTTTGAGCTCTTGTTGATCTTCCGCCACTTGGATTTCCATTTCACAAATGGAGTTCATCCGCTTGGCCATGGCAAAAGGGAATGGCTCAGGAATATGTTGGGTGATGACAACGGCAGCGGGAAGATTCTTTGGAAAGCGAGTGCAGACCTCTTTCAGCGCTTCGATCCCCCCCGTTGAGGAGCCAATGGCGACAATGCGCTGCGGATTGATCGGATTGGGTGCGGAAGTTTTACGAATAACTTCATCGACATGGACTTTGGGTGTAACCGAGACAGAGCCAGTTAATACGCGTGCTTTGGCGGGTTCACTTTGCGGTTTACGCGCCAAACGAGAAGCCGCCGCTCCCAAGACCTTGCCAGTAATTTCATCGGAGTAGAGTTCTAAATTATTGCGCAGGTTATCAGTCGGTTTATGAACAAAATCGAAGGCGCCCAGCTCCAATGCCTTCAGGGTGACTGCCGCCCCTTTTTGTGTAAGTGAGGAGACCATCACCACCGGCATGGGATTGATACGCATCAATTTTTCGAGAAACTCAATGCCATCCATTCGCGGCATATCAACATCAAGGGTGAGCACATCCGGCTTGAGCAGTTTGATACGCTCTTTGGCTACCAGTGGATCAGGGGCACTCCCCACCACGGTAATATCGGGGTGTTGATTAAGGATCTTGGTGAGAAGGGTTCTCACCATGGCTGAATCATCAATAATTAATACTTTAACAGGCATCTTGCTCTATTCCTTTGCTGTGGTTCTTTAAAATGGTATGACTGTAAGCTGGTAAATGTTCTCTTGGCGAATTCTTTGAAATCTTAGCGGGTTTAAGGAAAACAGCTCCTTTTCCCCTAAAAAGAGATAGCCTGATTTAAGAACACACTTTTCAATTTGTAACAGAACGGCACTCTGCACCTTTTTATCATAATGGCTGAGAATATCGGCGCAGAAAATAGCATCAAAATGCGCTTCCATGGGCCAATCCCACATCAAGTTAAAGGGGCGGGTGTGTAGCCTTTGCCGCAGCGATGGTTTAATGCGCACCTTTCCTTCATGTTGGCCGGTACCATATTGAAACATCAGATTACGCTGGTCTATTGAGATCGCTTCGATATCTTTTGCCGCATAGATACCCGCTGTTGCATGATCGAGACTGCTCTGGTTAAGCGAGGTCATTAAAATAGAGACTTGCCAATTCTCGGTGAGATATTGTTGGCAGAGTGCGGCAAGGCTATAGGCATCTTGCCCTTGATCATTGCTGATGCACCAGATGTTAATTTTTTTAATGGATGCACGGCGTGTGCGCAGATCAGGTAAGGCATCATTTTGAAAGGTGTGCACAACGGTCGAATCTGCAAAGAAAGTCCCATGTTTCGCGGTTAAATGGTTGGCAATCAGGGTCAACTCTTGCGGCTCACCAAATTCCAATGCACTTAAATAGCCACGAATGGAGTCAATGTTTAACGCTTGCGTACGATCAATAAGAACCTTTTTTAATAACGGCCACTGATGGGGTAAACAGACCACTCCTGTCTGTTCAGTGATCATTGCTGCCAACTCATTGAGTTGATAGTCCGTGCAATAATCTTCCAAACGCCCTTGCAAGTTACCCATGATGAATGTCCAGTAGCGAATGGAGTGCCAACAGATTGACCATGGTGATAAAGGGTTCAGAGGGCTGTTGCCAAGTCACATGGATGTTGTTGTTTTTCAGGGTTTGTACGAATAACGCGAGCAATTGTAAGGCTGCCGTGTCGATACGCTCAACCTTACTGGCATCAATAGTGACCGCTTGTTGTTGCTCGATGAGCTGCTGCAACGCATTTTTAAGCGTAGTAAGCTTGCCAATATTGATCACATCATCAAGGAGAAAATATTGCATCGTTGTCGTCATCGATTCACTTAAAAATCTTTCCAGGCATCGTCATCTTCTTTTGTAGATAAAGAAGGTTGTGACAAGGTGGAATCGACCTCGAAGGGATCGAGCAAGTCGTTGGATGATCGTGTTTTTGAATGGGTATGGGGCAATTTATTGGGGTGCTGATCCAGTTTAAATTGTAACATCAGTAACATTAAATTTGAGGCTTGATCATCCAGAGAATCACTGGCAACGGCATTCTCTTCCACCATTACGGCGGTTTCGCGCGAAACTTCATCCAGCTGCCCGATCGATTTGGAAATGGAGCTTAATCCATCCAACTGCTTGTTGCTGCCGTGGGCAATGTCGTGTGAAAGTTTGGAGATGTGTCGCATGGAAGTGAGCATTTCGTTGAAGAGGTTTTCTGACTGCTTCACATTGACCACCCCCTCTTCAATACTCTCTTGGGTGTTAAGAATGAGATTGCTGATCTCTTTGGAGTATTCACGGCTCCGTTGAGAAAGGTGGCGAACCTCTGCAGCGACTACGGCAAAGGCTCGCCCCTGCTCCCCTGCACGCGCCGCTTCAACGGCAGCATTTAATGCCAACAAATTGGTTTGAAAGGCGATTTCATCAATGACAGAGATAATATCAGCCATTTTGCGCCCTTTGGCGGCAATGTCACCGATGGCGCGGGTGAGATCATCCATCACCATACTGCTTTGATCGACATGGGAGGTGCTGGAGTTGGTCAGTTCATCCATCCGTTTCACATCGTTGACATGGCCATGCACGATGCTTTGAACAACCCCCAAATGCTCTGAAATGGTTAAAATGGAGTCGGTCTGCTTCTGCACGCGGGTATTTAGAAACAGGTTGCCTTTCGAGATGGCATTGGCGCCTTGGGTGACAATTTCTGAGGCAGATTTAATCTCTTGTACCATTGAACGAAGTGATCCAATACTGAGGTTCACCGCATCTTGCAGATCGGCAAAGGCACCTTTGAAGGTTTTGTTGCTTAAATCACTATTCAGATCGCCTGTTGCCAATTTGTCGAGTACATCAATGGCTTCATAGATGGGCGAGGAAATGGCTTCCATGAGCGCATTGACATTTTCAGCAATCTCGAGTGTAAAACCACTGAGCCCTTGTGAATTCATGCGCTCCTTCAGCTCCCCATTGGTTGCATCGAGAATCAGTTGTGTCAATTCATTTTGTGCAATACGCTCTTGGGTAATGTCGTTCCACTCCATGGTAAAGCCTTGATGTTGGCCGGTTGAGGTGACAATGGGCGAGATGCGAAACTCTATTTCGATGGTGTCCAATTTGAATGTTGAGATGAAAGGAAAATGCTCAAGCGGCTGCTTCAGGGTGTGCCGAGCCTTGGTTTTGTTGTCATGAAATATATCCATCGATTGGCCAAGCAATTGTTCACGGCTCCACTCAACATCAGGATAATGTTGGCGAAAGATTTTGATATTGTCTTGAATAAAGTTAAGCGCCTCATCGTTGATAAAGGTGATGTGGTAAGACGCATTGACCATTAAGAGTGGTGTTTTAAACGAGGATATCGCCGATTTTAGGTAGTCCGAATATTCTTCAGAGTTGCTCTGCTTCGTCACATCGAGCCACTGCACCACATAGGCGAGGGTCTCCCCTTCACTGTTGCCGAGCACGCGTGTTTCATGCTTGAACTTAAAGGGGCCAGGGGTAATGAAGCCCTGGTGGATATCACCTGATTTGAGCCCCATCAAAATATTATGGATCATATGTGGGTTTTTATGGTAACGATGAATGCTGCCACCGAGCACCTGATCGGCTTGAAAATCAGGGAGATATTTTTTCAATTCAGGTTCAAGGTCTTGTAGAGAACGCAGAGCACTTTTATTGAGATAAATAATTTTCTCATCGCTATCGGCAATCATCACATTGATCGGCGCATGCTCTAAAATTTCTTGTAATACTTGAATATCATTAATCATTCTTTGTTCTCCATGATCGCGTTCTCTTCATTTAGTGGCTTGGAACTCTCCAAGGGGAATTTACATCGTTAATTTTTTCTGCAACTCATACAACACACATTCTTGCGCCCAACTGACAATATCAAAAAGATAGGTGGACAGATGGCTTTGCCGCACCTTGCCAATGATATAATCGGGATCCAGCTCCAGGTGAAGGCTCTTTTTGTTGGCCGTCTTCTTCTCTTCATCACGCACAAAGCAGAGCGCTTCCACTTGATCGACAACAAAGCCCAGCAGTCGTTTACGACTAGCATCCATCGCATCAGGAATGGCAACCAGCAGCAACATCGGACGCTCTTGATTGAAGTAAGCAAGAGGTAAGGCAAGCTTGATGCGCAGGTCAATAATCGGCACCACATTGCCCAACTGATTGGATACACCAAGTACATAGGGGGGGAGCCCCGGAATGTGGGTGGTGATAGGAAGTTCACGAATGTTGCTCACGATGGCTGCCTCAATGGCAAGTTGATTTTGCCCGAGCATAAAGCGGACATAGTGGGTGCCGGGTTTGCCATCCCAATTGAGCCCAAAATAAGCCTCTAACTCTTTATCATCAATCATTAAATGCCCGCTCCCTCATTGTG
>PEAA01000010.1 GCA_002753275.1 Zetaproteobacteria bacterium
CACCGGTCATGGACAAAACTTTTGTAATCGCCGCAGTCAATGTGGTTTTACCATGGTCAACATGACCAATGGTACCAATATTTACATGCGGCTTGTTGCGTTGAAACTTCTCTTTAGACATCACTCACCTCTTCATAGTTTATATATAACAAATCAACAATAAACCCTGGAGCCCAGAAGCGGAATTGAACCGCCGACCTCATCCTTACCAAGGATGTGCTCTACCCCTGAGCTATCTGGGCGAACAACCTATCTAATTGGAGCGGGTGACGAGAATCGAACTCGTATCATCAGCTTGGAAGGCTGAGGTTCTACCATTGTACCACACCCGCAAACACTAGCTTGCTCAAAACATTTCAAACATGGTGGAGAGAGCTGGATTCGAACCAACGTAGGCTGAGCCAGCAGATTTACAGTCTGCCCCCTTTAGCCACTCGGGAATCTCTCCATTGAAATCAAGACCAGTGCAAAAAAGACGCGAAACGACATCTCTAATCGCATCACGTCTTTTAACGATTCTGGAGCCGGTGACAGGATTTGAACCCGTGGCCCCCTCATTACAAGTGAGGTGCTCTACCAACTGAGCTACACCGGCGTACTTAAATTCGGGACGCAATATAACCCGCCAATTTCAAAGATCAAGCATTAAAATCACCTTGAAGTTTAGCCACCCCTGCTTCAATCCGAGAAACAACCACATCTTTGCCTAAGATATCAACAACTTGATCAATAGGTGGAGAGACAGCGCACCCCGCCAACATAATACGAAGGGGTTGCGCCAGTTTACCCATACTCACGCCCTCATTGAGGCAAATTTTTTCAATAAGCAGGTGCACCAGCTCTCCACTCCAATCATCCATTTTTTTCAACCCAACCAACAGCGCTTCCAACAGCCCCCATGTTGCATCGTTGATATTTTTTTTCACAGCCTTCTCATCATAGGAGAGAGGCGCTTCAAAATAGAACCTTGCACCATCTGCCAATGCATTCAGATCTTTCGAGCGCTCTTGTAATGAAACCACAATCTTCACTAAATGCGCATCACTACAATCATCTGGCAAATTCAGTCTCTGGCGCAACTCCTTCACCAACACAATCGGCGAGCTTGTTTTCAAATAGTGCCCATTCAACCAATCTAACTTCTGCTGATCAAACCTTGCTGCAGATTTGCCCACCTGCGCCAAATCAAACCATGCAATCATATCTTCCCGGCTCATCACCTCTTCATCGCCATGCGACCATCCCAAACGGGCCAGATAATTCACCAAAGCATCTGGCAAATATCCAGCATCACGATAATCGGTGACTGCGACAGAACCATGACGCTTTGACATTTTTGCACCGTCGGCGCCATGAATCAAAGGAATATGGGCAAAATTGGGGACCGAAAAACCCAATGCCTGATAAAGTTGAATTTGCCGAGGTGTGTTATTTAAATGGTCCGAACCCCGCACGACATGACTAATGCCCATACTGGCATCATCAACAACCACAGCCAAATTATAGGTAGGGGAACCATCACTTCGCAGCAAGATTAAATCATCTAACTCCTGATTAGGAAAGCAGACCTCCCCCAAAACCTGGTCGCAAACAATGGTATCCCCCTCACTCGGAGACAAGAATCGCACAACAAAAGGTTTATCAACTTTCTCACCAATATGCACACGACAACGGCCGTCGTACATAGGCTTCGCCCCCACAGCACGCTGCGCTTCTCGCATCGCATCAAGCTCATCCCTTGTGCAATAACAACGGTATGCATCCCCCTGTTCTAGCAGTTGTTGCGCCGCTGCAACATGCGCTGCTTCATTGGCACTTTGATACACAGGCTCACCATCACACGCAAGCCCTAACCATTGCAAACCCTCCAAAATGACTTGGGTCGCCGCATCTGTTGAGCGCTCACGATCGGTATCCTCAATACGCAATAAAAACTGGCCCTGGTGATGCTTGGCATAAAGCCAAGAAAATAGTGCTGTGCGCACGCCACCAATATGCAGCATGCCTGTTGGCGACGGTGCAAAGCGTGTTCGCACTACGGGTCTTGAATCACTCATAAATCATCCTTTATCAATACAAAAATCTTAAATTACTACTGCACCGGTGTTGCTAAAATATGCTCAATTACCGCCCTGTCTTCCAGCGTTGAAACATCTTGAACGATATCGCGTTTCATCACAATATCTCGCAATAAACGCCGCATAATTTTACCAGAACGCGTTTTAGGCAAACCCTCCACCAAATAAATATCATCAGGTTTTGCAATAGGACCGATCTCTGCCGCAACATGCTTTCGCAGCGTCAACGCATCAACACGGGACTCTTTTAGCACCACGAAAGCACAAATCGCTTCCCCCTTCAAATCATCCGCTCGGCCAACGACTGCAGCCTCTGCAACCGCATGGTGGGAAACCAATGCCGACTCGATCTCCATGGTACCTAAACGATGCCCTGAGACATTCAACACATCATCAACCCGCCCCATGATCCAAAAATAGCCATCGCCATCACGACGCGCACCATCACCCGCGATGTAATATTGGCCATCAAATAAATTCCAATAAGTTTCGACATAACGCGCAGGATCCCCCCAGACTCCCCGAAGCATCGAAGGCCATGGCTTTGTTACCACCAACAGCCCCCCACCATGGGAGACTTTCCCCCCCTCTTCATCAACAATCTCAACCTGAATTCCGGGCAAAGGTAACGCCGCTGAACCGGGCTTTGTTGCCATTGCAAACGGAAGCGGAACCAGCATATGCCCCCCCGTCTCTGTCTGCCACCAGGTATCCACAATCGGACAGCGCTCCTTACCTATCACACGATAATACCACATCCACGCCTCTGGGTTAATTGGCTCCCCAACCGTTCCAAGCACCCGAAGCGATGACAAGTCACTGCGATTGGGCCATACATCCCCTGCTTTAATAAGCGCACGAATCGCTGTAGGAGCGGTATAAAACACACTCACACTCAAACGCTCGCAAATTTGCCACACGCGACCTGCATCTGGATAGGTAGGCACACCCTCGTACATCACTGTCGTACCACCACACACCAAAGGCCCATAAATAAGGTAGGTGTGACCGGTAATCCAACCCACATCCGCAGTACACCAAAAAACATCCTGATCAGGGCGGTAATCAAAACTCCATAACATCGTTAAACGCGCCCACAATAGATAACCCGCCGTACTATGAACAATCCCTTTGGGCTTGCCCGTTGAGCCAGATGTATATAAAATAAATAATGGATGCTCCGATGGTAAAGCGATAGCGGCACACTCAGGTGAGGATTCCGCTAACAAACTGTGCCAATCACAATCACGCCCAGCCTTCCAAGATACATCACAACCCGCATGTTTCACCACCAGAAGATGCTCTACCGTATGGCACCCTTCACTCAATGCTTCATCAACAAAGGGTTTTAATGCATGCACACCACCACGGCGCGCTCCACCATCCGCGGTAATCACCAGTCTCGCAGCCGCATCTTCGATACGATCACGCAAAGACGAAGAAGAAAACGCACCGAACACCACCGAATGTGTTGCTCCAATTCTTGCACATGCCAGCATTGCGATCGCCGTCTCAGGAATCATAGGCATGTAAATAACCACACGATCTCCCGCCTCAACTCCCAAACTGTGCATCACATTGGCAGCTCGACAAACCTGCTCTAACAGATATGCGTAGGTTAAATGCCGAACCTCGCCCTGCTCCCCTTCCCACACGATCGCAGTACGCTCCCCAAGCCCTGCTTGCACATGTCGATCCAAACAATTTTCTGCAACATTCAAGGCACCATCAGCAAACCAACGGTAGAAAGGAGGGTTTGAATCATCCAAGTCCTGAGTAAATGCCTCTCTCCAACGCAAATGTGTGCGGGCAAGATCCGCCCATGTACCTTCATAGTCCTCTTCAAATCGCCGGCACATCGCATGATAATCACCCATGCTTGAAAAACAGGCGCCCTCTCCAACAGCCGCTTTAAAAACACGATCTTCATGCAACACTGACTCTATCATATCTACCATCATTCACTCCCTGCTATTTCAATTCCCTCATTCACTGGCATAAACCTATAAAATCACCACTACATATCCACATTTGATTTTTTATGATGTACGCTTGGGGCTATGTCCATTCAACATTACAAATCATTTACGATTAACCGCCATGGGTGAAGTCACATTTATTGGTGCTTTTATTGCAGGCATCCTCTCGTTTCTCTCTCCATGTGTGCTCCCCTTGGTCCCAGCATATCTATCCTATATTAGTGGCGTCTCTGTCGACACCCTCCGAGCCGAGGGAAATGACTCCCTTTCTGAAAAAAACAATATTCGCACCCGAGCTATCACTCAAGCCCTCTGGTTCATTCTAGGATTTAGTTTAATCTTTATTCTCTTGGGTGCATCTGCCACCTGGCTTGGGCAATGGCTATTAAATAACCTTTCCATTTTAGGACAGCTTGCGGGGGCAGTCATCACTATTTTCGGACTTCACTATACGGGCATCATCCGCATTCCGTTCTTGATGATGGAAGCGAGAATTAATACCCAAGGTGTCAACGCCGTCACCCATTTCGGCGCGCTTGCTCTGGGGGCAGCTTTCGCCTTTGGCTGGACCCCATGCATCGGGCCTATTTTAGGGGCAATTCTCGCCATCGCAGGCTCCCAACATGACTGGATCTACGGACTACTGCTTCTTGCTCTCTATTCCATGGGACTTGGCATCCCTTTTTTACTCTCGGCCATGGCTACAAACTCCTTCATGCTTTGGTCTCAAAAGTTCAAACGACACATGCGTATCATTGAAATATTTTCTGGAATGATGCTTCTTGGCGTGGGTGTTTTGATGATATTAGGAAGTTTTTCAGAAATAGCAGCACTGCTTATTCGTTATTTACCCTGGCTTGCCGATTTGGAAACCCTTATTCAACCATGAGCGAGCGTGAGAGTATCACCGCAACCATGCTTCATGAAGCCAATTACGAACTGATCCTTAATCTTGAATCAACACTGCGAACCATTCAACGAAGGTTTGAATCAACGGTTGCCCAAAATATTCAGCTTCAACATTCACAACAAAACTTGCAAAACACCCTTGTGGAAAAAGATTTAGAAATTAGCCAGTTAAGCCAACAAGTTAGCCAACTTATTGAAAAAAACAACAATGCCCAATCGAAATTAGATTTTGCGCTCACCTACATTGAGCGACTCATTCTTGAAGCGGAGCAGGAAGCAAATGACACAATTGATAAAGTTTAACATCTACAATCAGCATATGGAACTGCGCACCGAATCGCCCGAATCGATTCTCGCAGCCAAAGCAATCATTGATGAAAAAGTAAAAATGCACCAACACAACACCGGAACATCTAGCAAAGTACTGGCCATTATTGCCCTAAGCCTGGCTGTTGATTTAATTGAAGAGCGCAAAAAATCGATCGATGAGGAAAAGAGGTTGAAAAGCGCGCTTGATCGAGTATCTTTGCATGCAGAGGCACTTGCCGATATGTCTCTGCGCTGAAAGGGTGGCACGTAAGTTGCCAGAGCCGATGTGCGTCGAACGGGAGTTAACGCTACTTTAGATGTGTGAATTTTGCCTTGTGCAAGATACCTAATTCTAAAGTGATACCCCCACCTCCACTTTTAGAGGGTTCGACAGCTTTGAGTCTATCCGTCAGTGCGGAGGCTCCTACAATAACTGTAGGAACGAATTGAATGCTTAAATGATGGCGGGTCCCATTGAAAAATGACAAACATTCCATCCGCATTCAGATGCGTCATCAACGCCAGAAACTCTCGCATCAACTTCGCGCTCATCATTCCAATCAAATCATTGACTACGCATTGAAATATGTTTCACAACATGGCGGGCAAGACGCTGCCATTTTATGCTACTACCCTCTTCCTGAAGAGGTGTGTACAAAAAAGATATTCGCAGATGCGGCAAGCCTCAACCTTTATGCCCCCGCCATTGTTGATAACGATATGTTATGGCTTCACATTGACACACAGACTCAATGGCAACAACATGATCATAAATTTTATCAACCGATTGAGGGCAGTCCATGGTCTGCGGCAAGCCATCGTAAAAACTTTCTTTTTGCGCCACTGGTCGCTTTTGATCGCACAGGTCATCGATTGGGTATGGGCAAAGGTTTCTTTGACCGATGGCTTGCCCAGCATCAACATGAAATGAATGGATTGATTGGCCTGGCTTTTAGCTTCCAAGAAATCAATACGATTCCCCACGAGCCCCATGACATCCCTATGCATCTCATTATAACCGAACAAGGAGTCCTTCATGCCATCGAGCATTAACCTGCTAATTATTGGTGACATTATTGGCAAAGCTGGCCGTCGAGCTCTAACATCGCACCTCGCATCGATCATTGATGAACATAATATCGACTTTGTCGTTGGTAACGGCGAAAATCTTGCTAATGGCTTTGGTACAACGGAAGCCACGGCCCATGAGATGTTTGATCTTGGGGTCCATGTATTAACCAATGGCAATCACTGCTGGGATCAACGCGACTTCATGAAAGTCATCGACGAAGATGATCGTTTAATCCGTCCATGCAATTTCACAGAGCATGCTCCCGGGCGCGGTTGGACCCTCCAAGAAACAGCTTCGGGACATGGTGTTGCAGTCATCAATGTGATCGGGCAGGTTTTCATGAGTGGGACTTGGAGTTGCCCCTTTACCGCCGTAGACCACTGCTTACAAGAGATTCCCAAGGATGTCTCCGCAATTGTTGTCGATTTTCATGCCGAAGTGACCAGTGAAAAAATCGGCATGGGCTGGCATCTTGATGGGAGGGCTTCCGTCGTTTACGGAACACACACGCACATTCCTACCTGTGATGAAATCATTCGCCCCAAAGGAACTGCATACCAATCAGATATTGGCATGACAGGATCATATCAATCCATCATCGGCATGAAAGTAGAAGGAGCCCTCAAAAAAATGATTACGCGCATGCCAAGCCGCTTTGAATGCGTGGACCGTGGCGCCTCAATCTTTGCGACAATTGTTCAAATCAATCCTGCAACAAGAATGGCAAAAAACATTAAGCGAATTCACATTCCGCCATCATCATAATCAAACCCATTTTACAGCAGATCAACCTTAATTCAACACCAAACGATTGGACCACAACGCCAATCCTTCATCATTGCGCAAAGAGCAGGTCGTGCCATTAACCTTAACATTTTTTGCATAAACAAAAGTATCGAGGGGATTCATCTCATTAAAATTAAAGGCCATTCCTTGAATGCTATCACCAACTTTCACAGGGCAACCCATATGTTCCAAGAACCATAACGGTGCAAGGGATATCTCAAAAGTACCCGCTCCCGAAGTAACAAAAGCATGTTCCTGTGCCCACTCGGTTCCAGCCCCCCGCACGACAATGCGATCAACCTGTCCTCGATAGCGCAGCATCGGAGCAACTTCAAAAGGAACCATCCCTTGCTGCAACGGTTGTTGCTGTCCGTTGTTATTGGCAACGGCAGCAGAGGGTTGCATTCCTGCAATCTTCTCTGATGCAGCCCCATCAGCCAATGTTGCAGGCACCGGCTCATCAAGTGATGTTGAATCACCCATCGACACGGCTGAAACCACAACCCCGAGAACCAACAGGAAACCAATAATAAATACATAGTACTCAGGCTTGATAGACATCAATCGTTAACTCGCAACAGTGGTGGCAAACCAACCCGCTTTTTCAGCACGCTCTTCCTCAGAGATAGGCACAACACTTACCTTTAACTCTTTCAAATGGTCGAGTTCATGGTGTGATAAAATGGTCTCTTTAACACGCTCTGCCACACGATCGGCCTCAACAATGGAGATATCAGGGTCAACACAGATACTTAAATCCAAGAAGACATCTTCACCGACATTTCTTCCACGAATATAATGAATAGACTCGACGCCAGGAACATCTTTTGCTTCTTTAAATGCTGCGGATAAAATATCCATTTCAACCGACGCATCCATCAAGCCACTCAACGCATCCACATTCAGCTCAATACCAATTTTAGCGACCATAATACCCACCATAATTGCAGCCAAACTATCAGCCATTGGGAAACCCAGAACAGCAATCACAATCCCAATCAACACCGCCGCTGATGACATCGCATCGGAGCGGTTATCCAAAGCATTGGCCAAAATTGCAGGGCTATTGTTTTTATTACCAACACAGTGTTGATAACGGTACATAATTTCATTCGTAACAATTGACATAATGGCGCCCAAAATTGCAACAACACTAGGGCTTGATGTATCACCTGTAATAATTTTCAAGGTTGACTCGTACATCAAATAGATGGCTCCAAAAAGCAAAATCAAACCAACAACCGATGATGAGATAAATTGGATGTTACCATAACCATAAGGATATTTCTCATTGGCGGGGCGATTTGAAATCTTCACACTGGTCATCGTTACCGCACTGGCCGCCACATCAGCCCCTGAGTGCATCGCATCGGCAACAAGGGCTGCAGAACCAGAAATAAAACCTAAAGCCCCCTTAAAAAGAGTTTGACCAATATTAACAAAGAAAGCCCACCAAATAACTTCTTCTCGGCAACCTTTACAGCGGTCGGTTTTTTGTTTACTCACTTTTCTTGCCATATTATTTTCCCTTCTTCGTAAACTTATCTGACATATATTGAATCAAATTCTGTCCCAAAATTTGATAATTTTCTCCCACCATGTGCGCAGCCAATTCGTCATTCACAATCAGTCGCAAGACATCTTTCCTCGACACCCCTAAGAACTTTGCAACATCCGATGTTGAATAGAGGCGCGTAGGTTTGATATCCTTAAACTTCAGCTCATAAAAATGGTATGCTGATGCGACAAGGGACAACAAACTTCCCGCTCGGGTTAAAACAGTCCAAACCATCAATTGCAACTACTCAACCGTTGCTGCCGGTTGCTGCATTAACGCAGGAGTTTCAACCTCCGGAGCAACCATTGGCAACGCATGTGGCGATGAATATTGACTATAATTTTCATCCATCGGAGTTAACTGTTTATACATTTTCGAATCAATGATTGGCGCAGGATGGGTCTCTGTATCAACCTTGTAGTACTCAATACGCCGGAAGTTGGTGATATCTGCGATCAGATACCAAGGAAACTTGGAAATGGCAATATTATAATCTCGCAGTGCCATATGGTACTCCGCACGCCGTGAAGTAATCATGGTCTCAATTTCAACCAATTGAGCCATCAAAGTATGGTAGGTTTTGGAGGTTTGAATGTTTGGATACTGCTCAACAACGGCCATCAAACGCCCCATGGCACCGACCCCCGTTCCTCCTTGAATCAGCTCGCCAAACAGCCGTGACATCGACGGAGGAAGTTTTCCAAGCATCTCTTCACTTTTAGATTGCAACGCTCTCAGCGACTCTTGCGAAGAATCACTGTTGGCATTTCGTGCCATTTCGGCACGCTGTTTGGATGTGGTTCTAAAAATATCATGTTCCAACATTGCATGATTCAGGGTCAAGTTGACCAGGTTTTCAAACAAGTTTTGCCGCCGTTGAATCGAGGCTTCCACATTTCCAGATTTGGCATAAACCTCTTCACGCAACAAAATAAACATGTTAAATTTATAAAAAAGTGTGGCTGAAAACACAATGATCGAGAGCACCGACAGCACCAGAAGCACACGCAATCCTTTGACGGGTTCGTGCCCATCATCATCCAAATCATTGCGATACAATGATGATAAACGCGCCTCGGTATGTTCTAGTTTTTTGCTAATGTGACTACCCTCATATTAATTTCCATTCCAAATGCTATCTCAGCCTATTACAAGCCTCAAGCAATTATAAACCATTTACTGCCGTATTTCCTGGAGAAAGATTGAGCGATGGTGCCATCGTTGACCATGCATCAAGCCCTTTCTGCCGCGAATCATTGGTCACCCGACCATTGGCTGACAAAATCTGATGGCACTCGGAACAGACTCTTTTTTCTCGCCCATCACGATGGGGAGAGCGAATTCCAGCGTGAATCGGTGGCGGAGCGACCGCAAGCAACTGCGCACTTTGAGACTGCTGCCTAGCTATCGATGGCGCACCTTTTTTACTTGGAAAAACAATATGGCACGATGCACATGCAATCCTTTCACGCCCATCACGATGCGGTGCCATCATTCCTTCCATAATAGGGGGAGCATCTTCGTAATCTGCATCATGCCATAAATCATCTGAAAAAATTGCCACCGTTCCAAGCAACAAAATAAACCCAAATGCAAGGCCAATCATCCACTCATGCGACTTCATCGCGCACCCCGTTTCCCTTTAGCAGCACTCTTCTCATCACCGCCCAAATTCAACCAATTTTTTTCACCACGAAGCAACGGCTTCATGTGGTCGAACCACTCTTCAAAGGCTTTCCACATATCATTGCGGTCATTGATTTTCCTGTTTTTACGCACACGATAAGCCAGCAGATACAAAATGACCAAAAGGTAAATCACCGGTTCCATATAGTCTTGATCTGCAGCCAAAACAAAGTGAATTGCCGCCAATGGATTGATGATATAAACCAAACGGTGCATGCTCTTCCACTGCTTTCCACCCAAGCTCTTCATATGATTATTGTTGGAACTGATCGCCAGTGGAATGAGCAGTAAAAAGGCGCTAAGACCAAACCAGAGATAGGGTTCAAACAAAATATCACGCGCTATATAAGACCAAACAAAATCACACTCAATCCAAATATAATTGATCACATGAAGGACAACATAAGTAAACGCGATCAAACCCATATTGCGTGAATATCTAGCCAACTCTTTAATACCTGTAATATCACGCAAAGGAGTAATGGCCAAAGAAAGAATCAGAAAGTTAAGCGCCCAATCCCCTAAGAAGCGCTGCTGATAACCTGCAGGCATCGGTGCATCATCAAAAACACCCGACATAAACAAGCGCCCCATCAACCATGCAAAAGGCAATGCGGACAACACAATCAACATCGGCTTAAAGCCTGTTTTATAGGGCGAAGGTAACTCCTCACCACGCGTTTCAGCTCGTCTTAACCAATAAGCATAACCGACCAACAATAAGTTTCCCGTACCAATCAAAATAAACGGTGCCTGAGGCCCCAGTGCATCGAAATAGAAGCCGCCACTTTGCACCAGAAAAATAATTCCCAAGCCACCCACAAGATGAAAAAGACTCATCATGGTTCCACGCATTTCCGGAGGTGTTTCATCAAGCATCAATACTTGTGGCGCAATTAAGCAACCCGCTTGCCCCAACCCAATAAGCGTCAAGGGAATCAACGCAAACACCGAAAAGGGATCACCGATAAAAACTAATGAGATACAACCAACGCCAGAGAGCAATAAGCCTGAACCTATCGATTCAACCCGCCCCCAACGACGCATAAAAGTTGACCACACTGGAATCGATATGAGCACCAGCACACCCACATAGGCAATCAACATCCCCGCCTGTGAAACCGCAGTCTCACGCGAAACACCTGAAACATCGGCCTGATACATGCACCACAACATGATAAATAGCCCTACAAAAATCATATCACTGCGTGCATAAAAAGAGGCCGCAAAGCTTAAATGCATTTTGGGTTTATCAATGATCAACTCAATAGACTCTCGCCAAGGGAAGCCATCTTTTTTCAATTTAGGAGCAACATCGACAATGTGTCCGCGCGCCAACATCACCCCGACAACAGCAATAATCAGTGGCAAAATGGATAGCAATATAAAACCATCATACTTGGGCAACTGCATCAATACCGCATAAAAGACACTTCCGCCAAACACCATCATAAATGCGACTTTCGCGATCGTTGCGGGGCGTGTTTCATAACGGGTAAAATCCCCAGAAAGAGTCCACAACTGCGGCCAAAAAGCAGCACTTCCCACAGCCATCAACGACCTCGAAACATAAAAAAGAAATAGCCCACCCGCCCCAAAAACCGTCGCAAGCGCCAAGCTTACGGGAGCTAAAAATGCGCCTATTGCGGCGATCACAAATCCAAGCGTAATAATCGCACTTCGGCCTGTTTTATCCGAGAGGTAACCAAAAAAGGCGATAAAAAATAGCCCGACGATCTCCGCAACAATCTGCACGCTGGCATTAATTTCACCTGCAGATTCGGGCGGAATATGGACCATGTGACTAATGAAAATTGGCTGTATACCAACCACCAGCGACATAAACACTGTAGATAGCGCACAAAGCAAATATAGCGTATTAAAATGCTTAGCATCAATTCGATCGATATGCATCTGTTACTTCACCTCTTCAACATGGAGCACAACCTGCAACGGTATGCTTGAATACAAAAATAACAAGCCCTCACACACCAAGGGAATCACCATAAAAACAGCGACAAATCTCATAATAGTTTTAATACCCATTGCACACTTTCCAACACCAAACGCAACAAAAATGCAATCAACAGCGCAACGCCCGTAGATAAAAATACTGAATAAATAGCCTGTTTAAACCCTATTGTTTTCATCATAATGGCAATAGTTGAAACACATGGCACATAAAATGTTAGAAAAATTAAAAATACAAAAATTTGAATCCAATCCATCTGCCCTGCGACACCCGCAACACCAACTACACCAAGAGCCTGAAACATCATTGCCAAAGAAAGTTCTTTACGCAAAATGCCAAACAATAATGGCACACCCAGCACCACCGGCAATCCTAATGCCCAATACACAATCGGTGACAATGCTCGATTAATCGCATCATCAACATGCGCATATTGAAGAAGTGCAACAATCACCGTGCCTAGAACCAACAAAGGAAGAACAATCGTAATAACATCTTTAATACGATCCCAAGTTATTTTAAAAACATTCCCGAATTGTGGCATACTGTATTCTGGCATACTCTGTACTTGCCCGGGCGCAAGGCTTGGGTATTTTGCCGTTAAAATCCGGCTCAAAATAGCAATCACCGCGATCGTTAACATAAAAATGGCAAACACGCCTATCCCACCAAGATACATTCCACCAAGAGCAAGAACCACCCCTGAGCGGGCAGAACAGGGCACAAAGGTTACCAACACCGACGCGATAACTTTATCCCTTCCCGTTGCGATCTGATGCAAAGCCGAAATCGCCGGGACATTGCACCCCATGCCCAACAGGAATGGAAAAGCCACATTCCCGTGCAGACCTAAATGATGAAACATCCGATCCACCACAAAGGCAATACGCTGCATCACCCCAGTCTGTTCCATCGTCACCAAAAGTAAAATCAATGGCAGCATATAGGGGATAACAATGCCAACCAGCCCTACCATCCCTTCAAGCACAGACTTATAAATAAGACCATCTAAACCTGGAAAATTCCAGGCCTCCAACAAACCTGCCAACGGTGCCGATGAGACCGCATCAAGAATCCCACTGAATTCAAACACAACATAAAGAATGGCCGCAAAAACAGAAAGGCTCGTCAACACCCCCCACTGAGGATGCAACAAAATCCCATCAAAAAGATCTGACCATGTTGCTGGCGCACTACTTTTACCAAAACCGGTAGCATCTTCCGCCAATGACATCGCATGATGATGCCGCTCAACATCCATCTCCGCTGCAATCGAACGCGGCAATCGTACATTCGCTTGTTCAATAATACTCTGACATTGAATAAGAATATCGGGGAAATGCATCTCCATCTCTCCGGTAAAGTACTCATCCTGTTCAACAATCTGCGTAACTAAAAAATCTACAGGAACCGCAAAGGCTTTGGCTAGCGCATCTTGATCTAGAATCGTTTCAATTTGATCACGCCACTGTTCAATATGTGGATAGCACTCATGCAAAGCAGGAGTTTTTTTACTCCGCAGTGCCTCAAGAGCGGTTTCAAACACCTCGCTGATGCCATGACCCTCAATCGCAGTCATAGGAACAACGGGCATACCCAGAGTCTTCGAGATTTCGGTAAGGTTAATCGTTAGCCCTTTCGCCTTGGCTTGATCCATCATATTCAATGCCAAAACAACAGGCTTACCCAAAGTCGCAAGTTCAAATGAAAGTTCTAAACTTCGTCCCAGCATGGTTGAATCAATCACATGCACAATCACATCGGGGCTACGAAAAGGCGCCGGCGGCTCTGAACTTTCATGCGCAGAGACCATCGGGCGATCATCGCCCCAAAGAATATATTTCAAACTCTCCAGATCATCGCCTTTCAAATGACGCAAAGACATCATACTGGGAAGATCGATAAGGTTAATCTCATCCAAGCCCACATTCACAGGACATTCAGAATAAACCTTATCGGTTCCACTTAAACGATCGGTATGAACGCTGGTACTTGAGACAATATTAAAGATCTCGCTTTTACCACTTTTGGGCTGCCCCACCAAGGCAACACGGGCGCGTTTTTCTCGGCGAAATAACGGTTTAGGAGCCGATATAGGGGTCCACTCATCGTCTGCTAGCAGCGATTCTTGTTCATCTTTTCGACGACTCATAATACAAACCCTCTTCGTTTTTCAACCACGGGCACTTTGACAACAATGTTATGGCACTTGATACATCGACCCGCAGGTGGATGAGGACGCTGCGAATTTGCCCGCAACGGTGGTCCCATTTTATGCACGCGCGACATCTCTTCTAAAAGCGCACCTGCAGGTGTTTTAAACTGTGAGCCTGCCTTAGCACCACCCTCAAAAAGATGACAGTTGACACAGTTACCCACAAAAGGATGCGGCATCTGGTCTCCAGCACGAATAGCAGGGATATGCTTGACCACCATCAGCTGATGTGTCTCATCGGGGATAAATGTATCTTGTATAACACCTTTAACCGTAGGATCCGCAGGATTGGGCATGCGACCGGTTAAGATCCCTTCAGTAGGCCGACTGATAAAGTAATCATCCAACGATGAAGCATGCTGATGAATAACTTCCCAAAAAAGCCCCACAAACACGACCGCAACAAAGACTAGAATCACCGGTTTTTGGCGTATGCGCACTCTCCACTGCTGCCACCACTTAGGCTGGAGACTCATCCTATCAACCTTTGATCTTCAACCATTCCAGTACGCACTCACAAGGCTTCTTGTTCACTGGCTTTTTTAAAATAGATGACCGCTTGATCTCGATCTCCCTTCTGCTCATAGGCATAACCTATCAGGCTGTAGAGTTTTTGCTCATCAGGGCGAAGCTCTAAAGCTTTCTCAAAAGCAGCAATCGCCTCATCATACTGTTTGCAATGATCGTGGGAGACCCCCAAACGGTACCATGCATTATAATTCTCAGGTGAGGACTCAACCACGCCATTTAACAAAGGAATTGCATTCTCATACTGCCCCACTTGTGTATAAGCAAGGCCAAGTGCCGCCTGTATTTTCAAGTTGCTTTGATCTTTTTGCAGCGCATGCTCAATCATCTTCACGCCCTCTTCCGTCCGGTTGGCATGCATCATTGAAACACCCAAAGACAACAAAACCTGCTGGTCATCGCACCCTTGCTCGCGCAGCAGCGGCTCTAAAATCGTAACAGCCTTCGCATACTCACCTTTTTTAGCGAGTTGCATCCCTTTATCCAAGTAATATTCGCGTGATATCGATGGGTCAATACTGAATACCGATTGAAAGTTAGCTATCATTTTTTCGCTCACACGACTCAACTTGACCACCATCGATTTGGTATACAAGCCTACCAGGTCCAACATATTTTGATCTCTCATTTTAACGCCCTCTTCTCATTACTTAATCACATGGCAAGCCATGCATTCGCCGCGATCTCGATGCGGCATAATACCCTTACGCACATCGTTCATTGTGATGGCTGGAGGTGGCAAAGTGATCATATCTGGCGGAGTTGCCAACTCAAAACCTGTACCAATGTTATGACAGTTGGTGCACGCACCCCGATGCGGGTGGGGCCGTTGTGATCCTGGCAAAATCATTGGTGCCGCCTCAACCTGGGCAAAGCCTAAAGGAAGTTCATCCTGCATCGTTATCGAAAGGGACTGCACTTTATAGCGCCCATCGTCATTAAGCTCCTTTGTTGGACGCAGCACGCCCACATTGACGGCTGTTTCATTTTGGAACTGACGGGTCGCCAATTGGAAATCCTCTAGCGTTTCAACCCGTTGGTCCATAATGCGCACAATAATATCAGCAGCAAGCAAGCCACTTGCCGCGGCAACCAAGGTCACCTCTTCAATCATCACACCCTTCAACCCTTTTGGATATTTCAATTTTTGGCGCAATTCTGCATCAAGACGGCGTGTATCCATCCCTTGCCAATGGGCCTCAAACAGTTGCAACTTGGCCGGCAAAAAGTTGGGCACATCCAACTGCTTATGAATATTGGCGAGACTTCGCTGCTTAATATCTTGGTTAATTTGATTCAAATCAATATTACTCGGCACCGTTGCCACCTCTTGCACGCCCATCACTTGATTTTGATTATTGGCCACAAACATACTGTTGGGTCCCGAGGTTAAAGGATCGGGCAAAAGCGCTTGCGCCGCACCATTATTGAGCAGCATTGCGGAGGTAGAGGGCTGTGAGATCAATGCCTTTTTCTGTTTTGCATCACTGTTCACGCTCATTAAAAGATATGCGATAACAATCGCAAGCGCCAAACAAGCAATAAGGATCTCGATACGGGTATCCCGAATGGCATCTCGCGCACCCAGGAACCAAATAATCACTTTTGATTTCAAAACAAACTCCTAGCCATCATTACCCTACAAGCATCTTGACAGCAATCACGGACATAATCACCACATAGATCCATTTCAAAATATGCACGGGCAAGATATTCATCAACTGCGCCCCAAGACGACCACCAATATAAGCACCTGGAATCATGATTGCAGCCAATACAACAGGTGCATGCCAAGTAATCAGCCCTGTACTTAAGCCATGCGAAAACGCAACAACAGCGCCCGAAACCGAAGCCCAAAAGACCAAAACCGAACTGTTTGCAATGGCGTTCTGCAATGACATTTTTGCAACATAACGCTGCAGCGGAACCTCAACAACACCACCACTAATACCTAACAGCCCAGAAATCATCCCCATAGGTAGGCCAAGCAGCACATTTTTATAGGTAAAATAATGGTACTTCACACGACTCGAAACCTTCTCATAAGCGGAGAGATGCAACACATCTTCAATCGATTCAATCATTGGCTCACGATTCTTTTCAAGATCTTTTTCACGCAAAATCACTTTATCAGGATGATCTCCAAAAAGCTCATGCAACCCCTTTGCAACCATCAACAGTGCAAAAACACCCAACATAATCGCCACGGTTCGATCACCAATATGATTGCCAATAAAATAACCGGCAACAATTCCTACCACAGCCCACGGTAAAAGCGGCGTAACATGGCTCCAAAGAATTAACGCCGCTTTTTGATTTCTGAGCGCCGATGCACCATAGACAAAGATATTGGTCAAATATGCAACCGGACGAATTAAATACATCCCGTAGCCAAAAATTACCATCATACCCGCAACCTGGATCACGCCACCACCCATGGTCATCATTCCACCCGCAACACCTGCAAAGAGCGCCAAAAGCACTAACTTAAGAATATCTGTTAAAGTAAACCCAGAAATAATTTGTGTAGCGGTGTGTTCCACATCCACTTTTTTGATTGCAACAGCCTGTTGCAGCGTATTGACTGCATCCCCCCCCCCCAAGCGCAGAGGCTCCTACTTGAGGCATCGCCAAAGCATCGACATTGGCGCCGCTGCCATTCAATTGCATCTGTGCATTTTTCCACCATGCTGCAGCGCCACTTTGCGCAGGTGCATGTTGAAAGGTAACGGGTGCATTCAACGCTGCCGCAACAACAGGCTGATGAGAATTTAAAACTTGTTGAGGCTGGACAGGCCGAAGCGGCCCAGCCTGATTAAAATTTACAACATCCCTAAAGTGTCCTTGAATCACAGATGAAGGAATCATAAATCCCCTCGAGCGCCCATTAACGCCAGGTAAGACGATCCCCATACCGATCATTTCACCATTGCGATTGATAATGGGGCCTCCCATCTGCTGAGGTTGAAACATCACATCGGTCGCCAGCAAATTGGTGACCTGCGCCCCATCAATTTGTTGTTGCTGATTATTAACAGCCACCAATCCTTGCGCCAGTTGCGTCTGCCCTTGCATATTATTCGCAAACGCATAAATCTGCTGATTGGGTGCCACAGCATTGGCATCACCCATATTAAAAAAGAGGAAACGATCGCGTGTTAACAACTTAATCACCACCATATCATGGGCAGGAACAGACTTAACAATCTGCGCATCATAGACACGCAAACCATCATTAGCCTGAACATAGACCTTAATGCTATTTAACCCATTGACCAAGCTCAATGAAGTTAATACATGGCCGGAACTATCAATAATCGACCCACGCCCTGTAATCCCTGAATTGACCCGCTCCCCGGCAATACCAACTACGGCAGGTGCAACAACATCTGCGAAGCTCATCTGATTATTGAGCCCTGTATTTTTAAACAAGGCTTCGCTTACAGAAAAATCATAGCGTGCATAGTCATCTTCACCATCACGCCATGTATCCAATACAAACAGCCCCCAAATAAAGGTGCAAATCACCAACGCCGATAAAACCATCGCAGGAACGCGCCACGGCTTTTCACAAAAAATAATCGTGTTGTGTGATGAGCCTACACTTGGTTTTTCCGCGTCCTCATTTTCTGGTAAAATTTCAATTATAGTATTTGACATAGTTTCCTCATATCACACAGACATTAATATATACAACGATGAAAAGGCCAAAAATATCGCCATCAACGGCAATCCCCAGCTTAAATATTCATAAAAACCAAACTTCATCTCACCCTGAACCAGGTTCGCCATTTCAGGATGTTTTTCCATAAATCGCTCATAATAACTCAGCGTTATCGGCCCTGCTGTCGCGCCAGTAATCGTTGCCGATGAACCCGCCAAAACACCCAAGGATAACGCCCACCATACATACTCTGTCGAAAGTGTACTCGATAACACCACCGCTACAGGAATAAAAAATGCAGTGGCGGGTCCCGCATTTAAAAAAAGCGTAACCAACGCCGCCATGACCATGAATAAAATCAATTGCCCTGCAATACCCATGCCCATCGTTTGCAATGCCATCACCAAATGGTCAAGAATACCGACCGATACCAATCCACCCACCATCATAAACAGGAAAAAAAAGAACAACACATCATACAGTGCCAAGATACGAAACCAATCATGTTGCCATGGCTTGACAATCATCGCCGCGTAAAAGGCTCCAATCATCGCAATCCATACCGGACGAACATCAAGCAAATCCACCAATAAAAAACCAACAACAACCGATACCACAATCCATAGACCGACCTTAATCAAAGGTAAATCAATCTGTGCGCTTTCATGAAGTTGCAATAACCTATCCACATTGGTCGCCCGATTACGCCAACTTGAAAGTGGCAACTTCCTTTGTGCAACGACAAGCGTAACCGCCAACAAAACCAGCGAAGGAGCCATCATTCCACCGACAAAATCAAAGAGCTGCAACTCGCCAGCAGAAGCGATGATCATGTTGGGAAAATCACCCACCATGCTTGAAGCTCCGCCAAGATTTGAGGCAACAAGTTGTAACATTAACAGCGGCGCAGGATTCACCTTCATCGTCAAACAGAGGGATAGACCCATCGGAACCATCACCATCATAGCGGCCAGGTTATTCATAAACGATGAAATAACATAAGTCGCTAATGTCATGATAATTAAAACCCATAACAATTGCCCTTGTGCGTGCGAAACAACTTTATTGCCTACATAAATAAAAAAGCCTGCCCGTTCGAGCACGGCTGCGATCATTGACATCGACAAAAGTAAGCCCAAAGTCTCAAAAGAGACGGAATCAACAGCCTCTTGAACAGAATAAAAATCAAATAACCACCCGTAAAGCAGCATCATGATGGCCCCACATGTCACGGCCACCAAACGATCAGCCCAAGCGATGTAGATGCATACAAACACAGCGATAAAAATCCCGCTAATCACCCACGCATGCATCACAACCTCAATTAAGCGGGTACAGCATCCGAAGCTGCTTGCGCCACCACATGCAGTTCACCAATATGGGGAACAATATTAAATACCTCATCACGAACCCGCTTGCGAACCTCGTTCGCTTCTGCAACCGTCAACGCAGGATCAACCCCAATGGTTACCTCTAAAAAGAGCGACTGACCAATATGACGCGCACGGAACTCTTTCACCTCTTTCACATGATCAAGTCCTTTCACAATACGAATAATGCGCTCCTGGATCTTCACATCCATGCTGCGATCCATCAATCCACGACATGCATCACGGAATACATCTGAACCCAAATAAAGAAGATGCAGTGCTTCAAACATTGCAACGGCCAAATCAATCCATGGCATATCTAAATAATGGGCGCCAATAATTGCGAAAGCCACGGCCAAAGAGGCCGTTGCATCGGCATGGTGATGCCGTGAAAGGGTACGAATCATCGGGCTATTACTCTCAACAGAGACACAGCGCGAGTAGAAATACATAAACACATTTACCGCAACAGAAATCAATGCCGCCCACAAAGCAATAATGTGTGGCGCACGATGCTCATCCGCATTAAAAAGAAGATAAACGGCATGAATAAGCAAGTATGCTGTCAATGATAAAAAGACAACACTGGCCACCAAAGCTAAAACAAACTCAACTTTCCCATGCCCATAAGGGTGATCTTTATCAATCGGTTTATCCGAAACCTTCATCCCCACAATCACCAAAATCGAAGTCATTAAATCTTTGGCTGAATACATCCCATCGGCAACCAAGGCTTGCGATCCTGAGATGAGTCCGACAAATACTTTCATAGTCATCAGAACCGCATTCACAACAATGCCGATCCAACCAATGCTTCGTGAACATCTTATGCATTTTGAACTTTTCATTTCATTTCACCTTTTATCATCTATCAAATTGTGACTTGTTTTTATTCAGTGCGCGCCTAATCATAAAAAACATTGCAAACAACACACCTGCCGCAAAGCCAACGCCTATCACAGCAATCAGTGGCATTGTAACCGGCGGACCAAAAACCCAGTACACATTCACCAAACCAATATTTTGCGAACCAAATATAACCAACAACAAAAAAATCACGAGGTTCACTATAAATATTTTCACAGCCTATCCCCACATAAATCGATCAAACCTTTCATTGCAATTTTTCCACAAAATAGGCTTCAATTTTTTGCGTAGCAACCGACTGAAAGGGCTTGGCCAGCCATGGAAACTCCACAAAACCTTCTACCCAGTTCGGCTGCACCTTCACCTCTCCTGAAATATCAAAGCCTTTAATCTTGCCTGCAAACTTAAAGACATCATTGACAAAACCAAACTTCATCGCACTCAATAATGGGTTGCCAACCGCATCACTCTCAACCAATTTCTTCAAACGAACATGGGTCTCTTCAAGAGAAAGATTATGCGCAATTTTAAAATTGGAAACCGGCAAAGTCGCCTGCCCTTAACCCAATTGATTCCACAATTTTGTCGGCAGCAACTGCCCCAATTGCAGCGCTCCTTCACAACCACTAAAAGCGGGGTCTCCCACACAAGTGACACGCACATCGCCATAGCTCTTCAACCCTTCCGCAATCGTCAGGTCAAGCCCTTGAATCTTGGAACCGCCACCCGCAACAACAATATTCGCCAGAACATCCGACTGATCTTCTGGCGGAAATTGGTTCATCAACAACTCAACAGATTCGATAATTCCCGGAATAATCGATTCACAGGCTTCACGAACCACCTCGGTAATATCAAGCATCTCTGGAATGCCATTGATGCGCAAAGATACTTTTACCAAAGCGCCATTAGCTTCTCCCACAAAGCCATGCTGCTCTTTGATTCCACGGGCGATAAATTTATTGACCTGCACTCCAGGGAACTTCTCCTGAATGAGATCGACCAACTTATGATCGATATGATCACCAGCCCCGACCAAGGTAACCTGCTCATGCGCGGCGGGTTTTGCTCCACGCAATGCGCATAGATCAATGGTTCCTGCACCAATATCAACAACAATGGCATTGACCAAAATATCTTGCCCATAAGCAACCATAAAAGGTTCAGAGACAATCACCGCCAAATCAAAATGTTCGTTACCAAGCGCCTGAATACGCGCCTTATCTTCTTCAGATGCACGCGCTGGCGCACCGATCACAGCACACACCTCGTCATAACCATCACTATTGATCCGTTCCACAATATAACTAAAAAGATGCGATGCAGCATCTGGATGGGCATCATCACTTGAAACTACCCGCAGCACCCCATCTTCAAGAGGATAGACCAAATCTAAAAAAGAGTGGTTCTTCATGGCATCTTGCCCTACGGCATAGAGTGAACCAAGTAGCTTTAACCCCACAAGATCTCGCGGGTAACCCACTACCGAATCAATCATGAATTTATCGCCAGCGCTCGAAACAACCGCCGTTCTCGATGTTCCCAAATCTATACCCAATAACAGTTGCTTCTTCGATGACATTTACCCTCTCCTCAGTACTTTATCTAAAGTGATTATTTCTTATTTGAAACCATTGAGCCCGCTTTGGCAATCACGGCGGAGAGCGTTGCCCCTACAGGTTCAACTGCCCCTTTGACACTTTCAAGGGCTTTATTGCTTGACGATTTAAGCACATTGTCAGGGTTGGCAACAATATCAATCACATGCCCCAAGCCATTTCCGAACGCATTGATCACACCATCAAAAAGGCCTTCTACAGGGGTTTCAAGAAGTGCTTCTGCTTCTGCTTCTGCTTCTGCTTCTGCTTCTGCTTCTGCTTCTGCTTCTGCTTCTGCTTCTGCTTCTGCTTCTGCTTCTGCTTCTGCTTCTGCTTCTGCTTCTGCTTCTGCTTCTGCTTCTGCTGTCATTGCATCCAATAAAAATGCTGCAGATTCTTCCGTTGACTCTACTGTTTGATTTGTCATATCCCTATCCATGATCGTTTAATATGTTACAAAATTACAAAAAACTCTCGGCCAGCACGCACCAGTTTGACCAAATTATCTTGCCCTTTAGAGGCAGCAATAATCGCCTCATTCATTGTTGATGGTGTCACAACTGACAAACCATTCAACTCAATCATCACATCACCTGGCATCACACCCGCCTTAGAGGCCTGCGATCCCGGTGTCACCTCATCGACAACTGCGCCTGGAACTTTGCCTACCGCAGCATTCACCGCATTAGGTTGCGGAGGATTAAACGCTTCGATCTTAATTCCCTTCCAATTGAATTCATTGGGAACACGTGGCGATGGAGCCGCCATGGCATTACCGCCACCAACCATTGGGGCTGCCATGTTAGCTCCTACAGGTGCAACCCAATCGTTATTAATCACAAAACCTAAACGCTCACGACGACCATCACGCAAAATCGTTAATCGCACGGTGCTTTTGTTGTCCAGCCCCTGAACCTGCTCAAGAAGACTACTTGGAGAACGAACGCGGCGACCATCCACTTTCAAAATAATGTCACCAGCACGCAACCCCTCTAAATCTGCAGGAGAGCCTTGCATCACACTGGCAACAAACACCCCTTTACCGACAGGGTGATTCAACCGCTCTGCCAGCTGCGCATTGATTCCACGAACTTCCGCGCCAGGTAAAATCTGTGCTCTCTCAACGACACTCACACCCTGACCTATGCCCATAGAGGCATTATTTCCAACCATCGCCACAGGCGCTGCCTGACCCGTAAATTGATGACACGCGGCACAATTCATCTGATTACGACCATCATTGTGTGAGCCTGGTGGAGAGGCATTAGGAGAAATTACCGGTGCTGGCGGTGGAGCCGCTGCAACCTGCTGCATCATGGCACCATTGCCCATCATCGCCACAGGCGCTGCCTGACCCGTAAATTGATGACACGCGGCACAATTCATCTGATTACGACCATCATTGTGTGAGCCTGGTGGAGAGGCGTTAGGAGAGATCACGGGAGCTGCAGGAGGGCCTTGCATCGCAACTTGCTGCATCATTGCAGCTACCGGTGATATCGTTGTCGCCAAGGGCATTCCGGCAACCATATTGGTAGGCGTTGCTCCTAAAAAGTTTGCCTGTTTCATATTGGCATCGGCACCAATAAACATCCGTGCCTGATTACTGGGTATTGCAAAACCAATGCCTGAAAATGCGCCTGTTGGCGTATAAATCGCGGTATTAATCCCCACAACCTTTCCATTGACATCAAAAAGAGGTCCACCTGAATTACCTTGATTGATCGCAGCATCTGTCTGCAACAGATCTTCATGTGAAACACCCTCAATAATCAATGTCTTACGAACAGCGGAAATGATACCTTGACTCACGGTCTGACCCAAACCAAAAGGACTGCCAATGGCAATTACTTCATCCGCAACACGAATCGTGTCGCTATTGGCCAGCACTGCCACTTTAAGTGGAACATCACTATTGATCTTTAACAATGCCAAATCTGTCTTTTCAGACATTTTCACAATCATTGCAGGATACTCACGCGGACCTTGCGGCGTAAACACCACAACAGAAAGAGAACTGGCATCACGGACAACATGGAAGTTGGTTAAAATATAACCATCACTGCTAACAATCACACCTGAGCCGACCACATTACCACCTGCCGACGCAACGGCATTAGGATTGGTGCTTGGTGCAAAACCTATGCCACCCTGTTGCATCGCCGAATTATTCAATCCACCCTGACGAATATTGGTTTGAACCTTAATATGAACAACCGTATCTGAAACCTTATTGACAATATTTGGAAACTTCGTGCGAACCTGCATTGCTGTCACAGGCGTCATCGTATCAAAAGGAGCATTCATATTGGCAACCGGTTGGATGAATTGCTGTGGAACCATCGGTTCAGGAACCATCTGTGCCGATCCTGGCCCTGTCTGCGCAAAACCACCTTGATACGCATTCATCGGCGATACGCCTGCAACCTGCTGCATTCCTTGCTGATTTACAGCCATCGCATTGACGCCATTCTGACCATTCCAATCCATCACTGCCGGCTGATTGAAAGCAGGCGCTTGCATCGCAACCGGAGCAACCATCGACTGTGGCGCAGCCTGCGCCGAAGCGTGCGGGGTATTCACGCGCGAAAACGATGCACGATCGATGCTTACACCCTTGGCGTAATACTCTGTATACCAATAGGAACCAAATAAAATCAAAACAGCTGCAGCCGCCAACAGCACAAAAAACCGGCGCATGTCAATGGCACAATCTTCTGGAAACTCTTCTACTTCGATAGGGATGTTATCAATACGATCATCAGCCACGGTCATATCACCTTACAACAATTCGTCTTTTTTAGAAACAGGCGCCTTACGCACACTGGAAACACCCGATGCCAGCGCAAGCAAGCCAAAACCCAACAGCAACAACGGCAGCAACCCTCGCAACATTTCAACGACAGACCACCACCATGCGGCAAGTCCCCATAAACCAAAAGCTGTTGCTAAGAGTCCAATAATTATTGTAGGCATACGATCTCCAAATTCATATCAATCTAATTCTTTTAACAGTAACGCATCACTATTTTTTCTAAGAATGAAAGTCAAACTATACAGCACGATAAACAAGTTTGCGACTCCAATAAAAACGAAGGGCGCATAAGGGCCTATCGCATCGAACACAATACCACCCACCTGAATACAGACAACCACGCCAATACCACCCACCACATTGAAAAAACCAAGCATCGAACCACGAATATTTTCAGGAGAGAGATCCAAAACCATGGCTTGAGGCGATATCAAACAACCAGCTTGACCAAAGGCAATGAACACAACGGGAAGCAATATCTCCCAATCAAATGGATTAACGACCCCGCCCAACATCAAACAACCGAGCGCCGAAACACCCATCGCCATGCTTAATGCAGGGATCCTGCCATAACGCTCGATCATCGCCCCCCAGACCGGTATTGCAACCAACATCACAAATCCCGCCAAACCAATCATAATCCCAGCACGCGCTACCGCTTCTTCATGATTGACATGCACCAAATCAGAAAAGTAAATATACCAAAGCATTAAAAACATCCCAACAAACAACATATCACTTCTCGAGAAAAATGCCGCTGCAAACGCCAACCGCACGCGTGCATCTCGACGCAATATTGCCGTCACTTCTCGCCAAGGAACACCTTTGTCTTCTAAGGGTTCAGCGACATCAATAAGGCACCGCTTCGCAACCCAAGCGCCAAACAGAGCGACAATGACCCCCAGCAACATAAATCCTGTGATACCAATATATTGAGGAAGTTGCATCAATACGGCATAAACAAGCGTGGCACCAAAGGCCATCATAAAAGCAGCTTTAGCAAGCATCCTTGCGCGATTATCAAAATGGGTAAAATCCCCTGAAACCGTTGCAATTTGAGGCCAAACAGCACCTGTTCCCAACGACATTACAATGCGCAACAAATAATAAACAACAATCCCGCCCACACCCAACATCGCCCCTAACTGAACACTAAAAGGAACAAACAACGCGCCAATTGCAGCCACCAAAAAACCATAGACAATCACTGGAACTCGACCCAGTCGGTCGGAGAGATAACCCAAATACCCTATCAACAACAGATCGCAAACCTCTGTCACAACCTGGATATTGGCATTGATCGTACCTGCCATATCAAAAGGAATATCCAAAACGGTGCGCAAAAATACAGGTTGAATTGCAACCACCATAGCCATAAAAATAGTACAGATCGAGGAGAGCAGATAAACTGCATTCCAATGCTTCGACTCAACTAAATTATACTTTGCCATGACAATATCCAGACACCTTAAAAGAAAATAGCCCCCTCACCTCAAACAGAAAACAATCTAAGAGGTGACCAGGGGCTAAATATCGCTCAAAAAGCGATTAGAGTTTAACAGCCAAGCTATGAATCAAAGGCAACTTCCAAGCCTTACGCAACAGCACCGACACCAAACCAATCATTGAAAATGCAAACACCATTAACAACGACATACTACAAAACCACTTACCAAGACCTGGAAGATGCAACGAGAAGAATGCCAAAACACTCCAAATCCACAAAACCAAACCTTGACGCGCATGAAAGTTCACAAAACTATCATCGCGATTCATCAACAATGGGACCAAACAAAGCACACCAAGATAGCTCATACACGCCATCAACTTTGATTTTAGTCCTGCGCGACCATATACAACTGTACCTGCTGCTGCCATTTGTACTACCCCTCCCTATTATCTATAAAATTCGCGTTACTTAATCAAATCATGCAAAATATCTGCATCGTTTGCATCTTGCGCTTTTTCAACCTTGCGACTACGCATATAGCCATAAACAGCACCAGCGCCCAACAAACCAACCAATGCAACTCCCAATACTGGGCCCATTGCGATCGAGCCTATACCAAAACTCCCCAGACCCACACCCTTAGAGACCGCAACCGCCTTACTTGTTGTCGCTGTCGCCGCTGTTGCGCTCCCTGATGTCGCCGCGACAGTCGTCGTCGCTGTTTTACCCGCAACACCTGCAGCCGTTGCAGCTTTTGCAGTTGTTGATGCAGCATCGCCGACAGCACCAACCTTGGAAACAGTCGCCGCTGTCTTGCCGGCACCCGCTGCCACCTTCGCACCACCAGCCTTCGCTGCTGCCGCACCTTCAACTTCAGCAGCCTTAACCGCTGCCACCTTCGCACCACCAGCCTTCGCTGCTGCCGCACCTTCAACTTCAGCAGCCTTAACCGCTGCCACCTTCGCACCACCAGCCTTCGCTGCTGCCGCACCTTCAACTTCAGCAGCCTTAACCGCTGCCATCTTCGCACCACCAGCCTTGGCCGCCCCGGCTTTAGCAACCATAAAATCGACATCGACAGTATCAACCATCAATGTACCAGCCATGCCATTTGCAACCAGTGATTTTTGTGCTGCAACCTCTGCTGCGGTCTTTGCCGCCATCTTTGCAGCTGCTTTTGACATTACTACTTGTGTTGTAACCATCTCTATCTCCTCTTAAGCACTAAAAATTTATCACGGATGCAAATATACTTATTTCCTAAAAGAAAAAAACCACATTTTATTTTAGTTTCGTTTTTCGTTGAAAAATCCTCTTGATAGAAAGCTTCTTCGCGCCATTGACAACATTGGAACCCAGACTGATGACCCCCCCCAAACCTTCACCCAAAACATTGATCACACCATCCACAACACCTTCCTGATTGACGGCAACCAGATCTCCAGAATTTTGCGATAAAGGTGATGCAACAGACGATGTTCGCGTCACAACGGCTTCTGAAGCGACTTGCCTTACCGAGGGCTTTTGCTGCTGTTTCAACACAGCTTCTAAATGGACTGCCTGACGCTCAATACGAGCCCGTTCATCACGCAGAAGTTGCTCACGCATCGCAAAGTTCTGCGCCTCTTTTTCAAGCCGGTTACGCGCCTCTTCTTCAGTCTGCAAACGGGCCCGCTGCTCTGCCTTCATTTGCGCAACAATCTGCTCATTCATTCTTTTTTCTCGTTCCAGACGCAAGTTTACTTCTCGAACCGCCCGCGCCTCAGCCTCGCGCTGCAGACTTAATTCGCACTCTTTTTGAACCTGCAATGCTGCAATTATTCGTGCATCTTCATCCATTTTCAAAGCCTGGAAACGCTGTTTTTCCTCTTCTGCCTTCAAAGAATCAAGTGCAGCCTTTTGCTGACGCAAGCGATCATCCTCCTGCTCTTGTGCCAAGCGTTGCTCTTCAAACTTTGCCACCCGTGCAGCTTTAGACTCCGAATCTTTTTCCGCAACACGCAACCGCTCCAAATGCTTCAACTGCTCCACGCGTAAAAGAGCCACTTCCTCAGCCGCCTTCTTTGCTGCACTGGCAGCCTCCTGATAAGCCTCTTTAAATTGCCCCATAAAATCAATCTCTTTAATCGAGGCCAATTTCATATTCGCAACGCGCAAGAGCTCATCCAATCCATCCAACTCCGCGGTTTCAACACTGACTTCATGAAACTTCCCTGCCTGCAACAACGCCGCTTTTGCCTGTGCCACCTGATCCAAACGCAACACAATCGCCTCAATGGCATCACCTAGATTGACACCCTTTTCGACAGCATCACCTGCAGGCAAATGACCCTCGACTTGCATGGCAACATCAGGAGAATCGATCGTTGTCGGCAACACATCATCCGATGGTCCCGTGCGCGCAGCGTTCAAGGGCGTTTCAACCGCAATCAACTCCGACACAACGACCGGAGCCTCGCTTTTTTGACGACCTGGAAGCTTAAAGGCTTGAAGAAAAACCTCTTGCAGCCCTTGATCACGAAATGAATCATGCATCAAAGGCGTCGCGCTTTTTTTCTGAAAACTCCCTGGAGCATGCCCGAAACATTGAGCACCAACAGGAATGGGCTGCTGTGATGCGATCGAATCTGACTGCTTATCCAACACATTGATCTGAGGAGCACTCTCTTGATCCTGCTGTTTCATTGCAGCCCAATCAGAAAGCATCATGGCTCCCATCGTTGCAACATCAAATGCTGTATCAGGTACAACCGTCGCATCGTTTTTAACCAAAGCGGGTGCTTTTTTCGTTACTGCAATCTTGGAAGAACGATGCTCTTGTTGAGCCTGAGCACGCGGCCTCATCGCAGAAAGAAGCGCGGCCGTTGTTAAAGCAACATCCTCTTGCGCCAAAGCCGTTGCTTCTGCATGCATTTCCGTGACAACAGCATCATCGCCCCCTTCCACATCAGAAGCGTGCAACTCAGTACGCTCAACAGCCAACCGCACCTTTTGTGACAACGGCACCGAAGCCGCAGGTAAGGACTGAACAACATCCGCCACACCAAGAGCCCCCTTCGCTTCAGCAATCATCCCCATTTCCTCACCAAGAGCTTCACCCTGTGGATGCAAAATCGCCTCCGCCACATCTGCAAAAACAGATGCTTTCGCACCCCCACGCTCTAACATTATTTCGTCCTGTTTTGGATTCATTTTTCGTTCCCTTACCTTCCAGCATCAACCAACGATATACCCAACAATTATCGTAGCTTAGAGATTATAATCCCTACTTTCAATCTTTCTATTACGGATTGGCTTTCGATTCTGGCATCGACAATAGTCCCTGCTTATACAAATAATAGAGAGCCTCTTTCAAAGAAGCGCCATCTTCGCGAATTTTTTGCACATCCGATGAGATCGATTGTAACAAGCGCATCTGCGCATCAGCTCCTTCGCCCTCACGACTCACGCTCAGGTTCTTTGCCCCGATTTGATCTCTTTGTTGCTTTAATTGAGCATACTCCGCCTGTAATTGTGCATATTTTTCACGCTCTTGCGCCAATTCAGCATTCAAACTCCGAATCACCAACAACAGTCCACCACGACCATCTTGCTCCGACAACAGTGCAGCTCTGCTAATTTCGCCGTCAAAAGAGGGTTCATCCAGCGGTTTTGTCGCAACTGTCTGCGGGGCTTCTGTAACATCTCGATCCAACAGCGAATGATCATTATCCAAACCTGTTTCAACTTGCATAGTAGGGATCTGCACTGACGACAAAGCATCAACGACGGGTTCATCCACCCGTGAATATCCACGATCATCATGATGCCCCATTTGCTGAATCGAATGGGGCAACCAAGACCACATCACGGTTGCAGGAACAAACCACAGCACTAGCGAGAAGAGAAACAACAATAGCGATAACCAAATCCACACATACGCCTTCCAGCTCAGTTTTACATGTACCTTCGGCGACTCACTACGCATCATGTTAAAGCCCCCCTTACACGATTGAGAAGCTCATTATAAACAGCCTCTATTTTCGTACGCAACGACAATAGGTCATGGTTATTTTCAATCACCCAGTCGGCAACAGCACGCCGACTTGCATCACTGCATTGCATCGCTGTAATCTGATGAAAGCGCTCCTCTGAACAACAATCTCGCAAAGCAACCCGTTGCTGGCGTATTGCACGATCGGCCATCACCACCAACACCCCATCCACGCGCGACGCAAACCCTGCTTCAATCAAAACAGAGGCTTCAATAACCAAAATTTTTTCATTCGGCTGGGCATCCATCCACTGTAACACATATTGCCAAATTTTAGGATGCATCACGCCATTAAGCGTAGCCATCGCTGCCGAATCTAAAAAACAGCGCGCCGCAAGCTTGCCACGATCAATCGCACCATCGTTAGCGCAAATATCGGCACCAAACTGCAAATATAATGCCAATTTCACATCCTCTTCAGTCAACAGAAGATGTCCCACTTGATCCAAATCCAAAACGGGAAGTTGTCGCTCTGCGAAATAATGAGACACCGTACTTTTCCCACTGCCAATTCCCCCCGTCACAGCCAAAAGGTAAGGCTTCAAGACCAAACCAGCGCGAGATACCAATCCAACAAAGCCTCACCGGCAAAGAGCCACAATAGGCCCGCTGCAGCCAAATAGGGGCCAAAAGGTATTTCAAGTTTCAAAGATTGCCGGCGCAACCTTAACACGATCACACCAATCACGGCGCCAAAAAGCGAGGAGACAAACACAATAAAAGGTAGTGCTTGCCAACCTAAAAAAGCACCCAGCATCGCTAATAATTTAAAATCACCATACCCCATGCCCTCGCGCCCTGTGAGCAGCAAGAAAAGCTTAGCCACCAACCAAAAAAAACCGTAACCACATAATACGCCCAAGACAGCGTCAACCCCATAGTCAAGCCACCACGATGAGAGGAGTCCTACAACAATGCCAGGAAATGTAATCACATCAGGCAATAAAAAATGCTCCAGATCAATCCATGTTAAAACCCATAACAAGCAAATTAACACCGCGCCTTGAACAAATGCAAAATCAGGGCCTGACAACCACGCCCAAACACCCCATGTGAGCCCCATACAACACTCTAAAATAATATAGCGGCAAGAGATCGGTTGATGGCAATGCCGACACGCACCGCGTAACAGCAACCAGCCAAGTATTGGGATATTATCAAACCATGCGATTGCACGGTTGCAGTTGGGGCAATAGCTCCCTGGGAAAACAATTGATTCATGCCGTGGAATGCGATAAACACACACATTGGCAAAACTTCCAACCATGAGGCCTATAACCGTCATTGCGGCAATAAAGCCTATCGGTTCCATCACCATTACAATCCTGCTGCCATTTGGAAAATGGGCATATACATGGCAATCACCAACCCGCCAATCACCACCCCAAGAAAGGCCATGATCAACGGCTCCATCAATGAGGTCATGTTATTCACAGAGGTGTCCACCTCTTGCTCATAATAGTCAGCAATTTTAGCCAGCATACTCTCCATACTTCCCGTCTGTTCACCGATACTAATCATTTGTGTCACCATTACAGGAAACACCTGACTCTCAAGCAAAGGCTGTGTTAACGACTGTCCTTGGCTAATCGATTCCCGCGCATCGAGAATTGTATTCTCAATGACTTTATTCCCCGCCACATTGGCAACGGTAACCAAAGCACTTAAAATCGGCACACCAGCAGCCGTTAATGTTGAAAAGGTTCGGCAAAAACGGGCGACTGCCGCATTGCGCAAGATATTTCCCATGATCGGCAGATTTAGCAGCAGTCGATCAAGGGCAAGCCGCCCTTTCTCCGTTTTATATGCAGCTCGCAAACCCGCAACTAGCAAAAAAGGCGTAAAAACAACCACATACCAAAATTCAACAAAGGCATCTGAAATGCCAACAGCAATGCGTGTAGGCAAGGGCAATTCGCCGCCCATATCGGCAAACATCGTGACAAAGACCGGAACCACAAACATCATCAACACCGTCGTGACAATAAATGAGACCACGATAATCGAAGCTGGGTAAATCAATGCTGTTTTGATTTTAGCCTTCAAAACCAAAGCTTTCTCTTTATAAAAACAGAGCCGTAGCAAAAGATCATCCAAGACCCCGCCCTTTTCACCCGCATCAATCAATGAACATGTCAATTGATCAAAATGTTGAGGATATGCCCTCAAGGTATCTGACAAAGGATCTCCTGATTCCAAACGCTCACGCATCGTTTTTAACAGATCGAACATCGCCGGGTTTTCAGCACCTTTCTCAGCCATAGAGAAGGCTTGCACCAATGGAACCCCTGCAGAGATCATGGTTGATAACTGTCTAAAAAATACCACAATTTCTTTCTCTTCAACCTTATGAGCGCGCAATGTCAGCTCAAACAATTTACTCTTAACATGGACATCTATCAGCCCTTTTTGGCGTAACTGCTGAAGTGCGGCCTCTTTGCTATCTGCCTCAATATCTCCCGATTGCGTCTCGCCTTGATATGTCCGCGCTCGCCAACGGTATGCGGCCATTAATGCACAGCCGTAATACGCAAACACTCAGCAAGCGAAAGCTGCCCAGATTTCACTTTGGCAAGTGCAGCTTCACGCAAAGTGCGCATGCCATTTGCGCGTGCAATCGCTTCAATTTCATAAGCAAACTTTCCTTGATAAACCGCTTGGCGAACAGGTTCGGAGATGTGCATAACCTGATAAACACCTGTACGACCCTTATAACCAATATCATTACAACGACGACACCCCATCCCTTGCATCACCGTAAATCCCGCCAAATCCGCTTCGGGAACACCGGCCGCCAAGAGCTCTGCATCCGAAACCTCAATCGGCTTCACACAGCTCGAACAGTTCAGACGCGCCAAGCGCTGAGCAACAACCAAACTCACTGCCGAACCAACAAGAAAAGGCTCAATTCCCATCTCAACCAGACGCGTCATCGTCGATGGCGCATCATTGGTATGCAATGTCGCCAACACCATATGGCCAGTCAAAGCAGCCTCAACAGCCATGTGAGCCGTCTCTTTATCTCGAATCTCGCCAATCAAAATGACATCGGGGTCTTGTCGCAACAAAGAGCGCAGCACAACAGGAAAAGTTAAACCTATCTCAGAGCGAACAGCCACTTGATTGATCCCCATGAAGTTAAATTCCACGGGGTCTTCTACGGTTGAAATATTACGCTCCGGCTGATTCAAATCGGAAACCGCCGAATAGAGAGAGACCGTTTTTCCTGAGCCTGTCGGCCCTGTGACCAGCACCATGCCATAGGGTTCATGGATTGCATTTTTAATCAGCGCCAAATCTCTTGCTTCATAGCCAAGTTTACTCATATCCAACTGTAAATTGGCAGGATCTAAAATACGCATCACCACTTTTTCACCAAAAAGGGTCGGTAATACAGAAACGCGCAAATCAATCCGCTTGGTGTCAGCGATGCGCAAAGTAATACGACCATCTTGAGGTAAACGCTGCTCAGAAATATCCAAATGCGACTGCACCTTAATTCTCGAAACCAACATCATTCGCATATGATAAGGAAGATGCATCACATCATGCAAAACGCCATCCAAACGGTAACGAACGCGGAGAACCTTCTCATAAGGTTCAATATGGATATCTGAAACCCCTCGCTCAATGGCATCTAAAAAAATATGATTAAGAACCTTTACAACCGGCTTTAATGCGGCATCGGACTGCTTACTTAAATCAAAGGATTTATCCTCTTCGCTTGCCTCATCATATTTGGTCGGTTCAAATTGAATGTCGGTCATGAACTCAGAAAGATCAGTAATCGTACCGCCGAGCAACTCAAGCCCTTGTTGAATCTCACTCCATGTTGTAATGACGAAATCGACTTGCTGAAACCCACTCACAAAAGAGATCTCTTCGCGCAGATGTTCTAAAAATGGATCTGCGACAGCAACAACCAGTCGGTTGCCATGCCGCTCAATAGGAACGCAAACATTTTTGGCCATAAATTCAGTTGGCATGTTTGACTCTTCAGACGACAACAGCTGATCAAGAATAGATACAACAACGGTCAACCCAGAGACTTCGCTAATCATTCGACATAAATCAGCTTCTGAAAAAAGCCGTAAACGAACAAGAACTTCGGGCAACACATCCGATTGACGGCGCCCCCCTTTTTTGGCTGCCTCCATCTGCTCGGCGGTCATCATCCCCGCTTGTATAAGAAGATTCCCCAATCGGCTTACGCGCATCAAAACTCCTTATTGATCATCAGCTGAACGATGCAACATCTTCTGCATCCACGCAAGGTAGTATTCTATATCAAAGGCAGGAGAAGCGTTGTGCCAATAAGCAAATGATGCCGCACCTTGCGCTAACAGCATCAGCAATCCATCAATAGCAACACTTTGTTGCAGGCGTAACGCCTTACAAAAAGCGCTATTTCCATCCGGGCGATACACCATATCAAGCCCTGAAACAGCAACTCGAGGCACAAATGGAAATGGGTCACCCTCATGCAAACCAATGGCTGTCGCATTAATCCAAACAGAGGCCTCAGCGGCCTCTTGATCGAGCAAATCCTGATCCCAGGCAATCGCTTGTATCTGCATCCCAGGTGCCATCTGCCGCGCATATAAGGAGGCATCTAAAACTAAGGCCTCCGCCCTCTGAAAATTACGATTACAAACAAAAACCTGCACGATATTTCCCAATGAAGCCAAAGCATACAAAATCGCCTTTGAGGTGCCTCCTGCACCAAACAATAGTACGCTCGTAGGCTCAGATGTTAGGTGTAAGGCTGTCAAAGAGGCGACAACGCCTTTCCAATCCGTGTTGGTCGCATGCCATTCATAAGCATTGGTTATTTCATTGTAAACACGCTTTACCGTATTCACCGCACCGATTGACTGTGCGGCTGCATCACACTTCACCCACGGAACGATCTGCTCTTTAAAAGGGATTGTTACATTCAACCCCTGTACATTGTTCAAGTGAAGAAAACTTTCCATCACCGAATGAACCTTATCGACAGGCAAATCAAACGGCAGATAAGCCGCATCAATTCCTGCATCAATGATAAATTGATTTTGGAAAACCGGCGAAAGCGAATGTTTTACCGGCTGCCCAATAATACCATAAAGCTGACTTGCTCCCGAAATCATTACTCGACGGTCACCGATTTTGCTAAGTTGCGAGGTTGATCAACATCGGTTCCCTTCATACATGCAACAGCATAAGCAAGCAACTGCAATGGAATAGCAGCCAATATCGGCGAAGAAAAATAGTCTCCAACAGGGATACTTAATACGCCATCGACCGCAACCTGATGTTCATGCGCCTCCATATCCGTCAAAAGAATAATCTTAGCGCTACGCGACTGAACCTCGCGCAAATTGGAGAGAACCTTCTCTAGATGGTACTCTTTTAATGCTAACACAACCACGGGAAGCGTTGCATCAACCAGCGCGATCGGACCATGCTTCATTTCACCTGCAGCATACCCCTCCGCATGAAGGTAGGTAATCTCTTTCAACTTCAAAGCCCCTTCCAATGCCAATGGATAACATGGGCCTCTACCAAGAAACAAAGCACCACGCGCCTGCGAGAAAAGTGGCATCAACGAATCCATATTCGATTGTGCTTGCAGCACCGCATCAATTTGTTTCGGTAATTGCTGAAGCGCAACAAGATGCCCTGTATAATCAGCATCACACATCACACCAAAATGTTTGGTCAATTTCAAAGCAAACAGCGCGAGAACCATCAATTGTGCGGTATACGCTTTTGTTGAGGCTACGCCAATCTCTGGCCCTGCGTGCAATTCTATCGAACCATCGGATTCACGAACCAGTGATGAGTGCGGCACATTGCACAAGGCTATGGCAACATTATCAGGTGTGGTCCGCTTAAACATACGCAGCGCTTCCAGCGTATCCGCTGTTTCACCCGACTGAGAAAGGGTAACCATCCATGTATTTGAACCAATCACCGGATTTCGATAACGATATTCAGAAGCGACATCCACCTCAACAGAGATTTTAAGATAGTGTTCAAGCCAATAACGCGCAGTCAGTGCGGCATGGTAGGATGTACCACAAGCAACCATCACAATCCGATCAGGTAATGCGACTTGATCAAGAAAAGTTGCATCGGAAAAATGAATCTCATTGCGTGTAATATAAGCATGCAAAATTTCATCGATCACACGCGGCTGTTCATAAATTTCTTTAAGCATATAATGGGGAAACGCCCCCTTATCTGAAGCGGCTTCAGTATGAGGAATTGGCTGCCACGCAATCGGCAAAGGCAGGCCATCCACATCAAAAAGTTCAACACCATCTGCTGTCGCATAACCCCAAGAACCCTCTTCAATATACAAGATTTCCGTAGCAAACTTGGCAACAGAAATAGCATCCGAAGCGACAAAAATTCCATCAAGACCTTTAGCTAAAAGAAGCGGACTACCACGGCGCGCAAACCATAAGGTATCCACTTGATCTTCATAAAGTGCTGCAATGGCATAGGCGCCTTCAAGTGTCTTGAGAGACTGCTTCCAGCCATCTACGAAGTTCAATCCTTGTGCAAGATACGATTCTAAAAGCCAAGGAATCGTTTCACTATCGGTCTCAGACACAAACCGTGATTCATTCAAAACATGCTGTTTCAAGTCACTATAATTTTCAATAATACCATTGTGTACAACCATGATCGAATCCGAGCGATGAGGGTGCGCATTCACCTCATTGGGCAAACCATGCGTTGCCCAACGCGTATGACCAATCCCTGCACATCCAGGCACAGGTGCAAGAGAGAGAGCCTCATCCAAAAACTTCAGCTTTCCTTCCCGTTTGCAAAGGTGGAATCCACCAACATCGAGCGTACAAATCCCCGCACTATCATAGCCGCGGTACTCCATACACTTTAATCCATGCAAAAGATAATGCTGCACAGACTTGCGCAACACTGCACCTATAATTCCACACATTTTACAGATCCTTCACAGGTCGTTTCCAGTTTGGTGAATATTGCATCTCACCACGCTTGGAGAGTGTTAATCCACCCGCATTAACCGTCTGTGTCACCACACTATCGGCACCAATGGTTGCATCATCTCCGACGCTAACAGGCGCAATAAATTTGGTACTCGAACCCACAAACACACGATCACCAATAACCGTTTTATGTTTATTAGCGCCATCATAGTTACAAGTAATCGACCCTGCACCAATATTACAATCTTGCCCCACTTCAGAATCACCAATATAACTTAAATGATTCACTTTGCTTCCACGGCCAATCACAGCATTCTTCACCTCAACAAAATTACCGATGTGAACATGCTCATCAAGCTTGGCATCGGGACGCAGTCGTGCAAAGGGACCGATATATGCCTTTGCACCAACATTGGCACGGTCAATGTGAGAAAATGGTAAAATGTTAACCTCATCATCAATCCAACCATTCTGAATCACCGTATATGCCCCGATGACGCAACCATCGCCAATATGGGTTGAACCTAACAGCTGAGCACCCGCACAAATGCGGCTATCAACACCAATGGAGACCGAAGCCTCAATACGCACCGTGTGGGGCTGTTCAATCGTCACACCCTGCTCCTGCCACTCATGAATGATGCGTTGTTGCAAGCCCTCTTCTGCAAGTGCCAACTGCGAACGATCATTCACGCCCATCATCTCATCAACATCACCCAACAACAACGAAGAGACCGTCGCACCTTGCCTTAACCCGATCGGAACCATATCCGGCAGGTAATACTCACTTTGTGCATTATGATTCTCAATTTGATGCAGAATGTTAAACAAAACCTCAAAACGCACGCAGTAAATGCCACTGCTCACTTCATTCAACAACGCTTGCTCTGGCGTCGTATCTCGTTCTTCGACAATACTTTTTACACCGCCATGCTCATCTCGGACAATACGACCATAACCTTTGGGATTAGACACCTTAGCCGTGAGCACCGTAATATCTGCATTGGATTGCCGATGTTGCTTCACCAGTTGATCCAAGGTTGTGCTACGCAAAAGCGGTGTATCACCACAAACAATCAACACATCCTGCACATCTCGAATCACTGACTCACACTGTTTCACCGCATGGGCTGTCCCCAACTGTTGGTCCTGATGAACCCACTCTAAATTTTTTAAAGGGCCTACATGTTCAATAACACGCTCCGATGCATGGCCTGTAACAACAGCAATCCCTTTGGGATGAAGCTCTTCAACAGTATGTAAAACATGATCAAGCATCGCTTTCCCAAGCACTTGATGAAGTACTTTTGGCAATTGCGAACGCATCCGTTTCCCTTTGCCAGCAGCAAGCACACAAATCTGCAAATTGGGATAATTCATCGTATGTGGCATTCAAAACTCCTATTGCGATAACCTAATATGCAAAAGGGTCGCACAAAGTGCGACCCTTGAAAAGAGCGAATCATTGATTGGCTAAATTTTCTTTTTTCGTAGCCAGGCTAGTTTTGCAGTTGCAACTGCCAGTTCTGCTTCAGCCGTTGCAAAATCAAGGTCATCTTTTTTACCCGCAATGAGCTCTTCTGCTGCACGAGCGGCTTCCATTGTTGCGGCCATATCCACATCAGCAGCGCGTTCAGCGCAATCAGCCAATACTGTAATCATATCAGGCTGAACTTCCATAAAGCCACCCGAGACAAAAACTTCATCAACCTCAACACCATCTGATTTTGTCACTCGCAATTCACCAGCTTTCAAACTACAAAGTAGAGGTGCATGCTTTGGATATATACCTAAATCACCCGCAGATCCAGGTGCAACAACCATGCTCGCTTCACCACGATAAATTTCGCGGTCAGCGGTAGCTACAAGTAGGTGAACGGTGGAAGCCATTACCCTTTCGCAGCCATTTTATTAGCTTTTTCAACAGCACCTTCAATCGAACCAATCATATAAAATGCTTGCTCTGGAAGATGATCATACTCACCATTTAAAATCGCTTTAAAGCCTTTAATGGTGTCATCGCGTTTACAATAGATGCCTGGAGAACCCGTAAACACTTCTGCAACATGGAAAGGCTGTGACAAGAAACGCTGAATCTTACGAGCACGGGAAACGATCAATTTATCACCGTCTGAAAGCTCGTCCATACCCAAAATTGCAATGATATCTTGCAACTCTTTATAACGCTGCAAAGTGCGTTGAACACCTTGTGCTGTCTCATAGTGCTCAATACCAATCACCTTTGGATCAAGCTGACGCGATGTTGAATCAAGAGGGTCAACTGCGGGATAAATACCAAGCTCTGCAATCTGACGCGAAAGTACAATCGTTGAATCCAAATGGGCAAAGGTTGTTGCAGGTGCGGGGTCAGTCAAGTCATCCGCAGGAACATAAACGGCCTGAACGGAAGTAATTGAACCTTTCTTTGTCGATGCAATACGCTCTTGCAAACGACCCATCTCTTCAGCCAGGTTAGGTTGATAACCCACCGCTGAAGGCATACGACCAAGCAGTGCAGAAACTTCAACACCCGCCAAAGAGTAACGGTAGATATTATCAATAAAGATCAATACATCTTTACCTTCATCACGGAAATATTCAGCCATGGTCAATCCTGTCAAGGCAACGCGCAGACGGTTTCCAGGAGGCTCATTCATTTGACCATAAACAAGGGCAACTTTATCCAAAACATTGGACTCTTTCATTTCATAGTAGAAGTCATTTCCTTCACGGGTGCGCTCGCCAACACCAGCAAACACAGAGATACCACCATGTGCCTTGGCAATATTGTTGATCAACTCCATCATGTTTACGGTTTTACCAACGCCGGCACCACCGAAAAGCCCCACTTTGCCACCCTTGGCAATCGGCGCCATCAAATCAATCACTTTAATGCCTGTTTCAAGGATTTCTTGTGCAGGTGAAAGTTCATCAAAAGCAGGCGCTGCACGGTGAATTTCCCAAGTCTCTTCGGAACCTACATCTTCACCGTCAAAGTCAATACCTTCGCCGAGAACATTCATGATACGGCCCAAAGTCTTACTGCCAACAGGAACCTTAATTGCTGATCCAGTATCAGTAACGGTCATACCACGCACCAAACCATCGGTGCTTCCCATCGCAACAGCACGGACAACATTGCCACCCATATGCTGCTGAACTTCAAGTGTTAGCTTTTTTTCAACCAACTTGACGGCATTATAAATTTTAGGCAATTCACCAGCAGGGAACTTAATATCCACCACCGGACCAATCACCTGAACAATAGCTCCTGTGCTCATATCAAAACCTCTCAAACGAAATAAAAAACTTTCCAAACATTACGATGCAGCAGCACCAGCACAAATTTCAGCAAGTTCCTGCGTAATCGCAGCTTGTCGTGCTTTGTTATATGTAATACTTAAATCTTTAACAATCTCTTTGGCATTATCTGTCGCCGCTTTCATCGCAACCATTCGAGCAGACTGCTCACACGCTTTGTTTTCAAGAACTCCGTGGAAAACCAGCGATTCAACATAGCGTCGTAGCAAGCCATCCATCACCTCTTTACTATCAGGCTCATACAAATAATCCCAATACCCTTCATGGGTTGCTTTCTTTGGCAACGGACAGGGCAAAAGACGCATGAGTTTAGGAGATTGTGTCATGGTGTTAACAAACTCACTGTAAACCAAATGAACCTCATCCAATTCACCACGCATGTATTTATCTAACGCCAATCCAATCACGCCCAATACATCAACAATCTCAGGCGAATCGGGAACATTTTCAACAGCACCGACCATATTCACTTTGAAACGCTTAAGAAATGTACCGCCACGACGACCAATTGTGAACACATCGGCTTCACCATTGATCGCGTTAAGGTGACTTACAACTTTCTTAAGTGCATTGGTATTCAAACCACCACAAAGGCCTTTGTCAGAGGTAATCACAATCACACCTGAACGCTTAACTTCACGCTCAACAACGAACGGATGTCTATACTCAGGATGAGACTGCATCAAATTTGCAATCACATTGGCCAAACCCTCGGCATAAGGTCGCGCTGCCAGCACTCGCTCTTGCGCCTTGCGCATTTTAGATGCAGCAACCATTTCCATGGCTTTGGTAATTTTACCAGTATTTTGGATCGCTTTTATTTGACCCCGGATTTCCTTTGCAGATGCCATATCAGATCACCAACTCAGTATGTGCCAGTTTCTTTAAACTCAGCAATCGCAGTTTTAAAACCTGCGGTAACCTCATCAGTCAATGCAGGGTTTGCATTCAACCCTTTCATCAAGTCTGATTTTGATGAGTTCAAATAAGCCAAATAAGCTTTTTCAAACGAAACAACCTTAGCAACTTCAACACTATCCAAATCACCACTGTTAAGGGCAAACAGCATCGCCGTCATTTCAGCAACAGACTGCGGAGCATTTTCATTTTGTTTCAACACTTCAACACCGCGCTTTCCGCGTTCGATTTGACGACGCGTCGCTTCATCCAAATCTGATGCAAACTGTGCAAATGCCGCAAGTTCACGGTATTGAGCCAAATCAAGACGCAAGCCGCCACCTACTTTTTTCATCGCTTTGGTTTGTGCTGCACCACCCACACGAGATACTGACAAACCTGCATTAATCGCGGGGCGTTGGCCCGCATTGAAAAGACCTGTTTCTAAGAAAATTTGTCCGTCAGTAATTGAAATCACATTGGTTGGAACAAATGCAGAAACATCACCAGCCTGTGTTTCAATGATCGGCAATGCCGTCAATGAACCCGTCTGACCGACAACTTCGCCTTTGGTAAAGTCCTCAACATACTTGGCACTTACACGCGATGCACGCTCAAGCAAACGAGAATGAAGATAGAACACATCACCCGGATAGGCTTCACGACCTGGAGGACGGCGAAGAATCAATGAGACTTGACGGTAGGCCCATGCCTGCTTGGTCAAATCATCATAAACAATCAACGCATCTTGACCGCGATCACGGAAATATTCACCCATGGTGCAACCAGTATAAGGCGCAATATATTGTAATGCCGCAGATTCCGATGCAGATGCAGAAACAATAATCGTATTCTCTAATGCGCCATGCTCTTTAAGCGTACGCACCACATTGGCCACAGTAGAAGCTTTCTGCCCAACAGCAACATAAACACAGGTCACACCCGTATCTTTTTGATTGATAATCGTATCAATCGCAATGGCCGTTTTACCTGTCTGACGGTCACCAATAATCAACTCACGCTGGCCACGCCCCACAGGAACCATCGCATCGATCGACTTCACACCAGTTTGCAATGGCTGATCAACGGACTGACGCTCAATAACCCCAGGTGCAATCTTCTCAACCGCATCATAACCAGCTGCATCAACAGGCCCTTTTCCATCAATTGGCTGCCCGAGTGCATTGACCACACGCCCCTTCAGACCAGGCCCGACAGGAACTTCAAAGATCTTACCCGTACATTTAACCTCATCACCTTCGGCCAATGTAGTAAATTCACCAAAGATCACAGCACCAACACTGCCCTCTTCTAAGTTCAACACCATTCCATAAACACCGCCAGGAAACTCAAGCATTTCGCCTGCCATTGCCCCAGACAATCCATGGATCAATGCAACCCCATCGCCGACCGAGATAAGGCGACCAACATTTGCATCTGAAGCAGCGGCTTCAAAACCTTTAATCTGCTCTTTAATAATTGAGCTGATTTCTGCGGTATCCAGTTTCATATTTTTCTCCAAACCTACAATATTAATAAAAACTAAAGCGCAAGCGATCGACGCATTGCATCAAGCTTGCCACGAATTGAACAATCAATCTGACGATCACCGACTTCCAAAACAACACCGCCAATAACCTGAGCATCTTCAACAACACTCAACAACACACCCTGCCCCAGAAGCGATTCAACCGAAGATTTAAGCTCTTTCACCAACTTTGATTCAACAGCAACAGCCACACGAGCTGTAACTTCAATTTGGGCATTTGCCTTGCGAACCAACGCATCAAACTGCTCACCAATCATCGGGATAAGAGCGCTCTTTTCACGCTCACAAAGCAGCGCCAAAAAGCGCTGACCTTCTGCGGTCAACCCAACCGCCTTTTCAATTACATGCACTTTTTGCTCAACACTACAAGAAGGAAGAGCAAGAAACTTCATCACATCAGCATTCTCACTCAACACAACCAACTTGTTCAAATCATCGGCAATTTTCACACCTTCAGCAGCCAATTCAAACAAAGCCACCGCATAACGACTGGAAATGCTATAGGCACTCATTACTTAACAAACCCGTCACGAATCACACCTTCAACCAATGCAGCATGACGCTTGGCATCAATCTCAGCACCAAGGACTTTTTCAGCAGCCAGCATCGCAATCGATGCAACCTCAGAACGCAGTGCATCCCGTGCACGAACAGCTTCGGCAGCAACCTCTTCCTTCGCAGCCTCAACAATCTTACTCGCATCATCACGCGCCTTATTCGTTGCAGACTCGGCCACTTCTGCCGCACGCTTTTCAGCTGAAGCAACAATCTCTTGTGCCTTATTCCGCGCCGCAATCAACTGAGCTTCAACCTCTTTCTCAGCCGCCTCACGCGCTTTATTCCCAGCATCCGCAGCGGCAAGACCCTCTGCGATTTTCTTCGTACGGCTTTCCATAGCTTCATTCAATGGAACATATAAGTGCTTTTTCAAAAGAACAACCATTGTCAAAAAGACAACAATCTGCCCTATAAAAGTTAAATCAATACTCATTTAAACGCTCCATTCATCTTAATGTTTCTACAATCGCCCTAACTATTAACCCAAAAACGGATTAGCAAACAAGAACCAAAGTGCGAATGCCATAATAATGAATGGGAAAGATTCCATAAGGCCAGCAAAGATAAACATATTAAACATTAATTGTGGACGCATTTCTGGCTGACGCGCAATACCTTCCAATGTTTTTGAACAAATCAAACCCCAACCAATTGCTGAACCCAGACCGGCAGCTGCCAAAATTACACCCACAGAGATTGCTGAAGCCGCCGTGATTATTGTTGTTGCATCCATAGTTACTACTCCTCTTTTTTATAATAAAATTAATGTTAAAACTTAATGCTCTACCGGCTGATGTGCAATCGAAAGATAAACCACCGTTAGAATCATAAAAATAAATGCCTGCAGAAGCCCGATAAATAAATGGAAGAACGACCACCCCAGACCCACAAAGAAACCCGCACCCACCGCAATCGGACCACCACCAAGAAGAAGCGACGCAATCAACAAGAAGATAACCTCGCCCGCAAACATATTACCAAAAAGTCGAAACGAGAGAGACAACGGCTTCGCAACCTCTTCAACAAGCTTCAAGATCAAATTAATCGGCATCACCACAGGCTTAAGAAATCCAGGAACCAAGCTTGTAAAAGGCTCCATCAACAACTCCTTACAAAAATGCACAGGCTTCAACTTAAACTCATAATAGAGAACCAAAAGAAAAACTGAAACACCCATTGCCGCCGGAAGATTCAAGTCATTGGTAGGAACAGGGCGAAAATGATGAATACCAAAAAGATGCGCCACATTACCCAGAAGATACGCAGGCAAAACATCAAGCGTATTAACAAGAAAAATAAACACGAAAATAGTCAAAGCCAAAGGGGCTATCAAAGGATTCTTAACAGGAAAATTATCATTCACCGTATCGTTAATAAACCCAACCAAAGATTCCGCGCCATTTTGCGCACCCACAGGCGCACCCGCAACAATCTTACCTTTCAACCACAACGAAAAACCAACCATCAAGGTTGCAACAAACAGGGTAACCACCATGGTATCCAGATGGATTTGCATAAATGGATTCGACTCATCTACAACATAAGTCCAATACTGCAAATGACTCGCAATACTATTATCAGCCAAAGCTACTCCCTCCTATCTGCATGCTCCACGAGCCCTGCAGACATACTCTTCATCAAATAAGCATACCCTATCATGTATGCCGCCAACATGCCCAAAGCCACCGCCAAAAGATTCAAGCCAAGAAAACCCAATCCAAGCAAAGCCAAAGCAACGGAAATAAACCTAATTGCGGCGGAACTATACAGGCGACGAATCAAATCGCCACCTTTTTCTTCGCCTTGCATATTTATAGCCATCGCCCATCCATTAAACGAAACCAAACAAGCCCCCATCAACAAGGAAAGCCCTACATTTAAGGAGACTATCGCCAGGCCCACAACAAACACAACCAATCCTGCAAAAAGATGCGCAATGCCCAAACGCCTATCTACATTTAAAAGCAACCTCTTATCAGACTGCACACCTAGCATAAACACCCCTTCGATTCAAAAGCAAGTGGCCCTCACCCGCAAGGGCCACCCACCCCATCACCATTAATAGCGGTAGTGATTCTGTTTGTAAGGACCCTCTACAGGAATACCCAAATACTCCGCCTGCTGTGAAGAGAGCGTCGTCAACTTCACGCCAATCTTCTCGAGATGAAGACGCGCAACCTCTTCATCCAACTTTTTCGGTAAGGTATAGACTTCGTTCACATACTCGCCCGTTTGATTGAACAACTCCATTTGCGCCAATGTCTGGTTAGTAAACGAGTTTGACATCACAAAACTGGGGTGCCCTGTCGCACAACCCAAGTTGACCAAACGCCCTTCGGCCAACAGTGTAATCCGCTTACCATCCGGAAAGATGATCTGATCTACCTGCGGCTTCACATTTTCCCACTCATATTTTTTCAATGAAGCAACATCAATTTCATTATCAAAGTGACCGATATTACAAACAATCGACTGATCTTTCATTTGCACCATATGGTCATGGCTAATCACATGGTAGTTCCCCGTTGTGGTCACAAAAATATCGCCCATCGCACACGCATCATCCATTCGCACAACACGATAACCTTCCATAGAAGCCTGCAGTGCACAAATCGGATCGATCTCAGTCACCCAGACGGTTGCACCCATACCACGAAATGCCTGCGCACACCCCTTGCCCACATCTCCATAACCTAAAACAACGGCAATCTTACCCGCAATCATCACATCTGTAGCGCGCTTAATTCCATCCAGCAGCGATTCACGGCACCCGTAAAGGTTATCAAATTTTGACTTGGTTACCGAATCATTCACATTGATCGCAGGAAATGGCAATTCACCGCGCTCTTGCATCTGATAAAGACGATGGACACCGGTGGTTGTCTCTTCTGTCACACCACGAATCGCTGCCAAATTTTTACCATACCAACCAGGCTGTTCTGCAATACGCTTTTTAATAGAAGCAAACAGCGCAACCTCTTCCTCAGAACCGGGATTGTTCAACACTGAAATATCAGCTTCAGCTTTTGCCCCCAGAATCAACAACAGCGTCGCATCACCACCGTCATCAAGAATCATATTTGGCGTACCGCCGTCATGCCACTCCATGATACGATGTGCAAAATCCCAATACTCCTCCAAGGTCTCACCCTTATGAGCAAAAACAGGCACTTCAGCTGCTGCAATCGCGGCCGCCGCATGATCCTGTGTTGAAAAAATATTACATGATGCCCAACGCACCTCAGCACCGAGCGCAATCAATGTTTCGATCAACACGCCTGTCTGGATAGTCATGTGCAAAGAGCCTGCAATACGCGCACCCTTCAATGGCTTCTCTTCACCATATTTTGCACGCAAAGCCATCAATCCAGGCATTTCTGTCTCTGCAATTTTAAGCTCTTTACGCCCCCAAGAGACTGTTTCAGGAGACATATCTGCAACCTGATAATCATTAAACACTGCCATTCTCATACTCCTATCCAATTGAAATAAAAATATAAGCACCGTTTGTTTTTATCGAGCCTAGCAAGCCTGAGCCTGTTGCAGTGCTTCTCGAAATTTTCATTTTTACGCGCTAACAGCTGCCTGCAGCGCCGCGACTTTGTCCGTACGCTCCCAAGTAAACTCTGGCAGTTCACGACCAAAGTGACCATAAGCGGCGGTCTTAGAGTAGATCGGACGCAACAGATCCAAACTTTGCACAATCCCTTTAGGACGAAGGTCAAAAACTTCTCGAACAATTTTCGCAAGCTTCAGCTCATCAACCGTTCCCGTGCCAAAAGTATTGACCATAACAGACAATGGCTGTGCTACGCCAATCGCATAAGCAACCTGAACTTCACAGCGTTTTGCAAGCCCTGCCGCCACAATATTTTTAGCGACATAACGCATCATGTAGCATGCCGAACGATCAACCTTTGTGGGATCCTTGCCAGAAAATGCACCTCCACCGTGATGACCAAAGCCACCATAGGTATCTACAATAATCTTACGCCCAGTAACACCACAGTCACCTACAGGGCCACCAATCACAAAACGACCGGTTGGGTTAATGTGATACTTCGTATCCGCATGAAGCAAGCCTGTAGGAGAGAGTATTGGATGAATAACCTCCTCCATCACCGCCTCAACCAAATCCTTATGTGCAACATCAGGGGCATGCTGTGTCGACAAGACGACAGCATCAATCGCAACGGGCCGATTATCTTCATAACGCACCGTCACCTGTGACTTCGCATCTGGACGCAAAAACTTCAATACTTCATTTTTACGCACGCTTGCCTGTTTCGCAACCAGCAAATGCGAAAGATGGATCGCCGTCGGCATCAACACTTCCGTCTCATCACTGGCATAACCGAACATCAAGCCCTGATCTCCAGCACCTTGCTCCAGATCCAAGCCTTCACCTTCATTCACGCCTGCAGCAATATCAACAGACTGCTTATCCAGAGAGACCAACACTGCACACGACTCCCAGTCAAAACCCATATGGGATGAATTATAACCGATCTCTTTAATCGCTTGGCGAACCACATCTTGATAATCGATCACTGCAGATGTAGTAATTTCACCCGCAATCATCGCAAGGCCCGTGGTCACAAGTGTCTCACACGCAACACGCGCATATTTATCTTGGGTCAAAATGGCATCTAAAATACCATCTGAAATTCTATCCGCCACCTTGTCAGGATGTCCTTCCGACACCGACTCACTGGTAAACACAAAGTCTTTACTCATCTCCACCACCTATATGAATACTATCAAACTGCAATGTTGCAAACCCTAACAAAATTAAAAAAAAAAAAAATGTTATTGAAAAATAATCAGCTTCTTCGCCATCCAACCAACACGGCAAGCCCCAAGACCCCGAAAGAGGCGACCAAGGCAAGATTCGTTTCAGCTGCCCCATAATAGATCACGCCTCCGCCGCCCACGGCGGCAAGCCCTAAGGCAAGAATATATCGCAAGCGTAACCCTTGATGCGCAACAACACCGCGTTCGCGCTCTGCTGACATCTGCGCCAAAAGCAGAGGGAACGCAGTTGGAAACCTTGCCCATGAGATCAATGCTTCTTGCAACGCCTCCGCACCATGCTCAACGCGCGCTTTCACACCCAAATGCTCGCCCACCCACTGCGCAACAAGCGGCTTCGCCAACTCCCAAATATTGATTGTTGGTTCCAACTCGCGTGCCACACCTTCAATAACCACCATCGTTTTTTGCAGCAACAGCAACTCTGGGCGCGTCTCCATCTGAAATCGCTCGGTAATCGCAAAGAGAGAAAGCAATAACTCTGCCAATGATATTTCGGCCAAGGGACGATTAAAAATAGGCTCGGCGACCTCACGCATCGCATCTTCAAAATCTGAAACATTGGTTCCAGCAGGCACATAACCCGCCTCGACATGAACCTCTGCAGCACGCCGATAGTTTTGCTGCAAAAAAGCCAATAGCATATCCGCCAGAAAGCAACGCGTTTTGAAATCCATATTACCGACAATGCCAAAATCAACCAAGACAATTTCACCACTATCTGCGACAAAGATATTTCCAGGGTGCATGTCAGCATGAAAATAGCCATCCACGAAGGCCATGTAGAAAAAGAGCGTCGCCATGCGTTCGCACAAATCAAGCGTATCATGCCCCTTTGCCATCAAGGCATGCCGCTCATCTATCGGCGTTCCATGAACCCGCTCCGTCACCAAAACATTCGAAAGCGTATAGTCCCAACGAACATTGGGAACACGCACCCCATCAACTTTTTTCAAATTGTCATTAAATCGCGAAGCTCGCGCCGCCTCTGTGCGCAGATTCAACTCCCCTCGAATCGATTGAGAAAATTCATGCACAACACACTTGGCTTTCAATCGCTTATATTCTGGGAAATAACGCTCAAAGAGAGATGCAAGCAATGCCAGCAGCGCCAAATCGCCGGCAATGACCTTCTCAATCGAAGCCCGTTTTACCTTCACGGCAACTTCCGTCCCATCGGCAAGCGTTGCAAAATAGACCTGTGCAATCGATGCTGCTGCAACAGGCTGTTCATCAAACGAGGAAAAGACACCATTTTCACCGATCACAGGGCGACCATAGCTTTGCTCCAACTGCTGCAACACCGACGCAATAGGATCGGGAGCAACATCATCTTGCAACTGCTTCAAAGCCATTGCAATATCCATAGGCAATAGATCAACCCGTGTCGAGAGCATCTGACCAAACTTAATAAAGGTAGGGCCTAACGCTTCAAGAACCAAGCGAAGCTGAACACCCAAATCACGCGGCAACTCACGCCCCTTAAACAGCCTAAACAGCCAACTATATGGACGAAAAATGTACAGGCGAACAGCCAACGCGGCCAAACCATGGCGCACCAAAACATGCGCAATCATCAACAATCGCCAATTGCGACGAAATTGCTGACGCAGAGAAAGGTTCACTGCCCCCTCTCTAGAAAAGTATCTGATACTTCAAGATGGCGTATCCTCTTTTGCAATCGGAGCAAATCACGACTGACCAACTCAACCCCTGCCTGCCATAACTGCAAACGCTCTTTTTGGGGAATATCAATCTTCCGCATATAACCATTCACAGAATTCAATGTATGCATGCGCGCACGCTGCTCAAACGCAATCATCGCCTTAGCTGTTTTTGCAATCCTCGCGCCAAACAGATCACCAAAACTACTACGCAACTCACGTTCCCAGTCGATATCCGCGACCGTAAGCAACCGCTTAAAAAGCAACATCGCCTCAGAATCCCCGGACAAGCGCAGCACCTGCTCAAACACCAATGCGTCAGGATCCTCTTTCGCAAAAGTTAACCGCACAATACCCGCCAAGGTTGAAGAGATCTCCACATCCACAACACGGTCACACTCAGAATGGACCCAAACCCGCACATCTGAAAAACCAATATAAAACTTGGCATGCGTATCAATGACATGAATGCAATAGACCTTACCCTGCATCGATTGAGCCAGCACTTTTAGTGCGGCATCACGCGCAAGAAAAACATCAAAAACCGATGCAATCACAACACATTGAACCGTTACAGGAATCATTCTCAACGGCATAAACATCAAACTCACAGCTTATATCCTCGATGCAATGCAACGATTCCACCCGACATATTTTCATATCGAGCCAGATCAAAGCCGGCCCATTCAATAAGCTTCAAGAATCGTCTCTGATCTGGGAACCTACGAATCGACTCAACCAAATATTGGTAGGAAGCCTTATCTCCTGCAAAAAAAGCGCCCATTTCAGGAATAACATGGAACGAGTAGGCATCATAGACCACATCGAGCAGTGGCAAAGCAGGTTTAGAGAATTCCAAACAAACAAACTGTCCACCGGGTTTAAGAACACGATAAAATTCTGCTAGCCCTGCTTCAATATCAAGAAAATTGCGAATACCAAAAGCGATCGTAACCACATCGAAGCTATTGTCCGCAAAAGGGAGCTTGGTGCCATCCGACTGAACGCAATCCGCCGTTCCCGCCAATATGCCATGATCCAGCATGCGCCGCGCACCTTCTTGCAGCATCGGACCATTCAAATCGGTGAGAACGACCCGACATTGGCGTGCTGTTTTCTTCAGCATCCCCAACGAAATATCCCCTGAACCCGCCGCCACATCTAAAACCATCGAATGCGGCGACACATTTGCCAAGCCAACCATCCGCTTTTTCCATAATCGATGAAGTCCTGCACTCATCACATCGTTCATCAAATCATACTTTTCAGCAACCGATGAAAAAACGCCCATCACACGGCCAACTTTCTCAGGCGCTGTGACCGATTCAAATCCAAAATGTGTTAATTTATCCATTGCGCAAGCATAACTACAAGCATTCTCAACATCTACGAAAAGATCACAGTTGTGAGCAAGCTGTGAGTATCCAGTGCATATCTAACCATGCAGGAAAAACACAACACCTAGTGCCCCAAACGCCCTTGACACACCATAAGTAGTATATAATGTACCCCTCCCAATCAAGGATCTTGAGGAGAAACCTGAACATGAACAACAAAACAAACACTCTGCGCAAACATTTAACCCACTTGGAAAAAGAGCATCACCATGTTCCTCTTCAAGATGCCAGCCTCGACATTTGGGATAAAAAATATCGTTTGAAAGATAAACAAGGCAATCCCATTGATATGGATATTCATGACACCCATATTCGTGTCGCAAAAGCACTCTCGGATGTAGAAACCGAACAAGATCGCCAATACTGGTTCAGTCAATTCACATGGGCGCTTGATAATGGCGCCATCCCTGCGGGAAGAATCATCTCCAATGCCGGTGCCAATGAACATAAACCGGCAACCAGCACGATCAACTGCACCGTCTCTGGGATCATTCCCGACAGTATGGATGGCATCCTCTCCATGGTGAAAGAGGCAGGGCTAACCCTTAAAGCGGGCTGCGGTATCGGTTACGAATTTTCAACCCTCCGACCCAAAGGAGCCTATGTTAAAGGTGCGGGGGCATTCACTTCCGGCCCAATGTCATTCATGGATATTTATGATAAAATGTGTTTTACCGTCTCTTCAGCCGGCGGGCGTCGTGGTGCCCAGATGGGAACTTTTGATATCCACCATCCTGACATCACCGATTTTGTCTTGGCCAAACGAGAAAATGGTCGTTTGCGGCAATTTAACCTTTCATGTTTGATCAGCAAAGATTTCATGGAAGCGGTCAAAAATGATTCGGATTGGCCGTTAATCTTTCCAGCGACAATTTCCGAAGCAAACGACGAAAAGAACACCATTATCTTTCATCATGTTGCCAACCCTCCCGAGGGAAGTATTCAAGACGACCGTGGCCTGACAGCATGCCGTGTTTACAAAACAATCAAGGCCAAGCGGCTTTGGGATGTTATCATGACATCAACCTATGATTTTGCCGAGCCTGGCTTTATCCTTATTGATCGCGTCAATGAAATGAACAATAACTGGTTTTGTGAAGATATACGCGCCACCAATCCATGTGGCGAACAACCCCTTCCTCCCTATGGAGCATGTCTGCTTGGCAGCGTGAACTTAACAAATTTTGTCCGTCACCCATTTACTGAAAAAGCGACCTTCGACTGGGAAAATTACAGTAAAGTCGTCTCTATTTTCACCCGCATGCTTGATAATGTTATTGAAATTAACGGACTTCCACTGGAAGAACAAAGAGAAGAGCTTGCGCGAAAACGCCGACATGGCATGGGTTTCCTCGGCCTGGGCAGTGCCCTTGCAATGCTCAAAGTACGCTACGGTTCACAAGAATCTCTTGAATTTACCGAGCGCGTTGCCTATGAAATGGCACGCATTGGTTTCCGCGTTGGCGTTGAACTTGCCAAAGAGAAAGGTGCCGCACCTCTTCTTGATGAAGAGTTTACTATCACGCCCAGCATGTTGAGGAAAAAGCCTCAGCTGATCAATGACGGATTACAAGTAGGAGACACAGTCACAGGGCGACTCTTATGGTCGAAATACTCTTCTTATCTACAACAATTTTCACACACCGCCAATGATGAAGACAAAGCGCTGTTGCACGATCTTGAAACCTATGGATGTCGCTTCACCCACCACTCATCGATTGCACCAACAGGCACTATCTCTCTTTCACTCGCCAACAACGCTTCCAATGGTATCGAACCCTCATTTGCCCACCATTACGCACGAAATATCATCCGTGAAGGGAAAAAGAGTAAAGAAAAGGTCGATGTTTTTTCGTATGAGTTGCTCGCCTATCGCGAATTCATCAATAAAAATGCCATGCCTTTTTCGGAAGACAAGGATCAGCAACTTCCTGATTACTTCATCAATGCCGATGCGGTGACACCTAAACAGCATGTTGATATTCAAGCTGCCGCACAAATATGGATCGACTCTTCTATCTCCAAAACAGCCAATGTTCCAACCGATTTTTCTTATGATGACTTTAAAGACATCTATCTTTACGCCTACGAAAAAGGGCTCAAGGGATGCACCACATTCCGTTTCAATCCTGAAGTGTTCCAAGGGGTCTTGGTCAAAGAGGAAGATCTTGCCAATACCACCTATCGATTCACACTTGAAGATGGTGAGACCGTTGAAGTCAAAGGTAATGAAGAGATTGAGTACGATGGTGAAATGCATTCAGCGGCCAATCTTTTCGATGCCTTGAAAGAGGGATATTATGGTAAATTTTAAAGTAATAGGAGCATAACCATGGCGACACAAATCAATAAAAAAATAACAGCCTTTGAAGTTCTCAATAAGAATAGTCCATCAACAACAATAGTCCAAGGCGATACACAACCTCAAACCATTATTGCGCCACTACTTGAGCGTGATGATGTCCTTGAAGGAAGTACTTATAAAATCAAAACGCCCCATTCCGAGCATGCGCTCTACATTACCATCAATGATGTCATCATCGATGACCCTGTCACAGGGGCAACTCACCGCCGACCATTTGAAGTATTTATTAATTCAAAAAACATGGAACACTTCATGTGGATTGTAGCATTAACCCGCGTCATATCTGCCATCTTTCGTAAAGGTGGCGACATTACCTTCTTGGTCGAAGAGCTTAAAGCAGTCTTTGATCCTCAAGGAGGATACTACAAACGGGGCGGGAAATATATGCCCTCATTGGTTGCTGAAATTGGCGAGGTAATCCAACAGCACCTTGTATCGATCGGCATGATGGAAGGTAACTTGGCCTCACCTGAGCTTGAATTAAAAAAACAGAAGATCAAAGAGCGCTTTGGTGATGAAACCATGAAGAATGCCCACATCTGCCCTAAATGCGCCACAAAATCACTTATCCGCATGGATGGCTGCGACACATGTCTTGAATGCGGCCATTCAAAATGTGGATAAAGCAACCCAACTGATCGGGAAGGGGGAACGCGAAGCCCCCCTTCCTAACGATTTATGATAGAGCCAATGATTTACGCACCACGCGCTCCAATTGCTCCATCTGATATGGCTTTTCTAAAAACAACCCGCTAAAATGAAGTTGCGCATACTCTTCATTGAAGCGTTGTGCGCTAAACCCGGAGGATATGATCACCCTCACATTGGGGTTTATCTCCCGTAAATGTAACAGACACACATCGCCCGTCATCACCGGCATTACCATATCCAGAATAACCAGATCAATCTCTTTTTGGTGTGCACGGTATGCATCGACTCCCTCCTGACCATTCTCACCAATCTCACAACTTAACCCAATGGATTGAAGCCTTGCAGCAAGCGTCATTGCTACCAATGCATCATCTTCAACAATCAATACATGCCCTGAAAGCGGTAACACCTGCCGTTCCGCATCAATCTCCTTCGCCATACTTAGAACATCATCATGCTGCTGCTTATGTTCAACAACTGGAAATAATACTTGAATCGTCGTGCCAATTCCAATACACGAATCGATGTGAAGTAACCCATGATTTCTGCGCACAATACTCTGCACAATGGACATCCCCAAACCACGCCCCGTCTCTTTCGTTGAATAAAATGGATCAAAAATATGCGACAAAACCTCTTCACACATTCCCTTGCCATTATCCTGAACAATCCAGCCAACATAAGGACCTGGGGCAGCCTCTTCAGAGAAAACCGCATAGCCTCCATCATCCAAGTCCGAATGACTCAGCATACGCACAGACTCACCCCGCACCCAAATAACCCCTTCATCACCATTGATGATCCCCTCTTTTGCATTACGAACCAACATCTCTATCATTTGCTCTATTTCTAAGGGATCAACATCGATCTCTGCACGGATAGACTGATGATCAAATCGCAATGAAACATGGTGGGGAATCATGAGATTAGTGGTAAGCCGCACCTCCATGGCCTGAAATAGAATATCAAATGTGACAACCTCCGAGGAGAGTCGTTCTGAATTTGAAAATGACAGCATCCGTTTGGAAAGTAGCGCAGCCTTTTTTGCAGCCTCCAAAACGCTTTCCAATAATTTCTTACGAAATGGATCCAAAGCAACATCACGGTAAATCAACTCAATATTGCCAATGATAGGTGTTAATAAGTTATTAAAATCATGCGCTATTCCACCCGCCATCATGCTTAATGAATTCAATCGCTGCGCATTCATCTCTTCCAAGGCTTGTTCTCCAGCCTCCTTCTCAGCAAGCATTTTCATATACATTTCCATATCTCGAATGACTATAGCCTTGCCCGAAGGAAGTCCTCTCTCATCATTCAACAACAATTCAGAAATCGCCACAGGGAGAACGGCTCCATCAGCTTGTGTAAGATGTAAACATTGAATCTCTCCCTGCACATCCGTAAGCGAGTTAAAAAGCTGCTCAACATTTGGAATGATTGTAGGAATTCCATTCACCATCTCAAACGAATCGGATGTGGTAAGCATCATCGCCATGACATGCGAATGATCACCACGCAAGTTAAGAGGGATTAAACCGAGATTAAATAAGATATGCGTACCATCCGAGCGCAATCCCACGAACTCTTTCTTAGAGAAGTTTCGACCCGCATGACCATGGATCATAAACGATTCAAAATTTGCAAAATGCCCCTTACGAAACTCAACGGGCAACAACTCTTCCAAAGGGCGGTCTATCATCTGATTCGCTTGATAGCCAAACAACGCCTCAGCACGCGCATTGAACATCTCGACAACACCCATACGATTCACCAAGATCATAGGTAAAATTCCACCATAAAACTTTTGAGAAAAAGCGTGTGCATCTGCTTGATACAAAGACTCTAATCCTCCCTGGATATTAGGATTATCCATAATTTTCTGTACATCAATTGTGGGCAAGGTTTTAAATAACAAAGACATCGGCTTACCAATAAGCGTGTCATAACCAGAAATTTTATGCGCACATGGATTGGCATCGACAATTTCACCTTTCAAATCTAGAAAGAGAATGCCATCTTTCATCACCTGAAGAATCTCTTGCCTCTGAAAGGTCTGATACAATAGGTCCATTTCAGCCCTATGGAGATCGTCTGCATATTCAACAATCTTTTTCTGCACAAAACCAAACTCATCGTGAAAGTAGCTATCGCCTGAGGCTTCGATATCTCCATTGGCTTCGATCAAGCGGCTCAATGCTCCTATCCTCTTTGGGAAAAAAACTGCGACAAAATAGCCAATCGCCAAGGCAAAAAGGATCACAAAAATAATCATTGCAAACATCAGTGTCTGGATATGATCTGTCGAATCATTCAACACACGATTTCTATCTACATAATTTTCATCAAAAATATGGTTATAGTATTCATCCAACTGCAACAATGCCTCGTCAAATTGATATGATTCATCACCAAACATCATGACATTGTTTTGATAGATACTTTTCGCGTCATGCTTACCCTCTGATCTATCCAAGATCGCCTTATCCAACGCTAATTGCTTTGCGTCAACAAATCCCTTCAAAGAAATCAAAATATCATCGGGAACATGACAATCTCGAAGTTGTGCAAATGAATCATGCAAAACCGCTTTAGATCGCTGGAAATCATCCAAATACTGATGCTCACCACGCAAGATATAGTTGAAATAATGGTGCTGTATTCCACCATAGCCCAAATGACGATGGATATTATAGCGCGACTGCAATCCCTTTTGCTGTATCTCAAATCGAGCCATCGCATCATCGTCAACACCGGGATGTCTCAACACATGAGACCTTAACTGCGCATGCAAATATGCACTTAGACCGTCAATGGCTGTAATATAGGGGGTATCATCAATGCGAACCTGTTGATCAATATCCTCTGAACGATGTATGCCTGAGGCATGAAGTTTTTCAATTTGAAATATTTTTTGATGGTAGATCTCGACCATCTCCTGAATTTTATCAAGACTCTGTTCTTCATAAGAAGTTATATGACCAAGTTTTTTATATGCATCAATAAACAAACGAACATTAAACCGTGTATCA
>PEAA01000011.1 GCA_002753275.1 Zetaproteobacteria bacterium
CGCATACATCCAGACATCCGAATAGAGGTCTTTGTATGAGGCCTCATTCTTAAGATAGCAAAGAATTAGCTCCTCAAAGTAAGTCCCTTTTTCTCGCTCGGTTTCCGCTTTTTCACGGAATTTTGGATTAACTTGCCTAACGCGCTCACTTCGTCTCCCCTTGCTGGTTTAACACTGGGTTCCATAATTGATACTGTAGCAAGCACTTTTCATTTTCTGACATTATCTCTCCCCGAACTTGTGAAGGCATTACTTTGGCAGAACCCTGCTTTTAGTAAAGAAGAGCCTAATCATATCAAAGATTAATCTAATGATTTCTTTGAGCTCAATCTTCCAGATAAACTGGAATATTGGCTACACCTTCGGTAATACCATGCGAACTGCGCGTTCTCGTACTTCGGGGGAATATCTTATTGGTTTGTTCATGGGCTAATCCTCTCAAGTATTTTGCCCTCCGACAAACTCGGGGTGATTCACTGAACAACTCTCGCTCAATATGGCGTTTCAACAGCCCATTACTCATCATCATCTCCATTGTCATACTGTACGCCGTCGCTATCGTTACCCATTTCGTCGGTTTTACCCTCTGTGGTCACTCTTGCTGCTGCGAATGCGACAATGTACGCTGCGGCGGCAGGAATGGTGGCTAAAGTACAATTGCATGGCTTTGGGTATTCGTCAGCAAATGGCGAGCAAATTCGCAGGAGGATCCTATGCAAGATCAAAACTACACCATCAGAACAATGGACCGAAAAGAAATCGATATTGCTATTGAATGGGCTACCAGGGAAGGTTGGAATCCTGGACTTCACGATGCTGACTGCTATTACGCCGCAGATTCACATGGGTTTCTTATCGGGTTGCTTGGTGATGAACCCGTTGCCACGATTTCTGTGATCAAATACGGAGACTCTTTTGGCTTTCTTGGCTTCTACATTGTCAAACCAGAGTATCGCGGTAAAGGCTACGGTATTCAAATTTGGAACGCTGGCCTTCAATATCTTGAAGGGCGAAACATTGGTCTTGATGGTGTTTTAGCACAGCAGGACAACTACAAAACATCAGGTTTTAAAATGGCTTATCGCAACATTCGCTACGAAGGCATCGGTGGCGGCAATCCACATCCGGGTTCGGAAATTGTGCCGCTGTCCACATTGCCATTTACAACCATTGATTTATACGAACGGCAATTTTTCCCTGCAAACCGATCTAAGTTCACCAAATCCTGGATCAATCAACCTGACAGTCATGCACTAGGAATCATGCAAAATGGTAAACTGGCTGGTTATGGTGTCATTCGCCAGTGCCGCTCTGGTTACAAAATCGCCCCTCTTTTTGCAGAAAGTCCCGAATTGGCTGAATCACTTTTTTTGGCATTGAAATCCAAGGTCAAACCATCCGAATCAATTTATCTTGATACACCAGAAATCAATCAAGCGGCTGTCGCATTGGCCAATCGCTATCATATGGTAGTGTCGTTTGAAACTGTCAGAATGTATACGGGGGAAAGGGTTGATATGCTTTTAAATCACATTTTTGGTGTGACTTCTTTTGAAATCGGATGAGCAAGATTTGGTCGAGAACAAGGCAAAGCGTTGGATGGCAATTTTGCGGTGCTCCATTGCCATCGCAGAGCGTTAGCGTGAGCGGCAACTAGACAATGTACAAATTTCCAAAAACAGAGCGCGGACTTCGCTCACGAATTGCAACATATAGAAACGCTATGAAAAAAGAGCAACGCACCTTCGGTTACATCAGTGACGGATACGGAACACGATATCTGATTTTCTGGATCTATTTTGTGCTGGGTGATCTTAATGATGCCAGTACATACCTGCGGTGGTACGAAAAGACATTTAACGATGATACCGGTGAGCCCATACAAAAACTTTGCTTGAGCCTGCTACTTCATCGCATGGGTAAAGATGAAAAAGCCAAATACATCCTGGCTAATTTGATGCTCTCCAACCTCTATATCATCCCGGTAATCATTGGAAAGCCAATCAAGCCATATCCAATACAGTTTGGCTCTAACCATGCCGATCACGAATATTCGCAGGCAATACCGTGCGAAATTCTCAATGCCATCACTGATGATGATAAAAACTGGATGAAAGCCCTCTATGAATCATTAGCGTTTCATCGATACCGTAAACGGCATATCGAGATTCATGAACAACTCCAAAAAACGCATGGTGAAGAGCAACGCAGCCCCTTGGTGAATGAGGCTGGAAACTTATTAAATGAACTGAAAAAACATTGCCGTTAAGGTGATTCTCTCAGGGGGGAATGACCGCCAAGCCAGCGTTTTATCATTCAAACTCATAGTGATTTAATTTAGCGATCAAGATGTTATCAACGCATTGGTATCACCGCGCTGGATGGCCATCTCGATGGTGGCGGGGAGTTCGCCGATTCGGGGTTGTTCGCATCGATCGATGATGCCATGCGCCAATGCCTCAGGAATATCCACACCGTTTTGATACTCTTGCACCAAAACAGTGGCGCGTTTTTCATGGATCAAACGGTGGTGGGCGCACTTGAACTGCAGTTCATCAGGGTTCATGGCGTAGATAGCAGCAAACTCTTCAATGGCGATCTTCAACCAATCGGCATGGCGATGCATTGCAAGGTTGGCAAGATCTTCAGGCGCACTGACCACCATGCAGAGGTGGCGAAGGGGATTGGACTCTCCAACCATCTGGGCGGAAATATCAAAAAACCACTGACCTTGCGTGCCAAGTCCACCAATGAAAGGGGTGGTTGATTGCGTGGGGAGCGGAGCAAGTTCCTTAAACCAGAGATGGAGATTGAGGATGCTTCGTGTCTGAATGTGTTTTTTCTGATCAGGCGTATCTGTGTTCAATAGCCGCGCTTTGGCATAGGCGGGTATGGCAAGAATCACTTGATCAAAATGACCGTAGCGTTTCGATTGACTGTGCAAAATATATCTTTTTCCTTCAAGTGACAGCTTGCGAATCGAAGTGCGTCGTTGAATGGGTATCTGTAATGCTTCTAAACGGCATTGCAGCGGCGTGATGATCGCATCTGTCAGCGGGCGGTTAAACCAACCCAATTTGGCACTGTCATGGTTATGAAAGGCGGTTTTGAGCAGTCGTTGAAATGATACGGCATTGGCTGTCGCCATACTCTCATTCATGGTAGCAAAACAGAGGGGCTCTAAAAAGTCACGAATCAAAAGTGGGTGGGCATGCATAGTTTTGAGCCACGCGTGGACGGTGGTGATCGGTGAAGTGGGCGCGCGACACTGTGTGGCGATCATGCCGAGGATGGAGCGGAATCCATGCTCGGGCATGCGCAACACGGCTGGGAAAATAGCAAGCGCAAGGGGAAGATGCGCGGATGGTGAAAAGAGAAAACCTCCCCGTTCATGCTCCCACAATGGCAAGGTAACATGCGCTTGCCAAGTTACATTGGATTCGATTTCAAGTTTGTTGAGCAGCTTTCGCGTGGCATGGTAAGCGCCGCAAAGCAGATGTGGGCCATGGTCGATGGTGGTTTGCGTGTGGGTGTCAACAAAGGAGCGTGTACGCCCGCCCAAGTGATCGCCTGCCTCAAAAACAGCAACTTGATGGCCTGATTCGGCAAGATGAAGCGCGGCCGTTAATCCTGTTAACCCTGCGCCAATGATGGCAATCACGCTCTAATTCCAGCGAATGGGGTACGATTCAGGATCATTATGTTTGCATGCTTTGATCTCGTAACGCCAAGTTTTAAACGCAATCCACAGTTTGCGCAGAGGTGAAATATGGCCGCTATGCTGCCAGACATCGAAACCATGCTGGCGAATACGCACAAGTTGTTGATGATAAATGGCCGCCATAATAATCGAGGGGCGCATACTTTCACGATCACAGTGGGGAAGCAGGGCGATCGCTTCCTGATAGGCGCTTTCAGCGGCATCGCCATAAAAAACAAGCAGATTACGCATGTTTTCATTCATAGCACCATCGGGACCATCAATCATATCTTGATCGGCAATGCGATGTTGGATGCGTGCTTGTTGTGGCAGATAGATGCGCCCCATCCGTGCATCCTCTTTAAGATCGCGCAAGATATTGGTGAGTTGCAAGGCATAACCCAACTTGGTTGAGAACTGCACTGTTTGCAGATTTTTATAGCCAAAAATTGTCGATGAGAGCAGCCCTACAGCCCCCGCAACACGGTAGCAGTAGAGCTCCAGCATGGCATGATCAATTATCGGTTGATGGTGAATATCCATCAACATTCCTTCCATAATATCATGGAAAAAGGATGCTTCCATCGCGAAATGTTGTTGCGCCCAGTGCAACTCTTGCGCAACGGGGTGGTGCGGTGAGCCTTGAAAAGTGCGTACAATCTCTTTGCTCCAGAAGTCCATTTTTTGCATGGCAACTTGCTGATCTTTGATCTCATCGGCAATGTCATCGACCTCGCGGCAAAAAGCATAGAGCGCCATCATCGCCCGCCGTTTGTTCTCCTCTAGAAAGACAAATGCGTAATAAAAGGATGAACCCGAACCCCGAGTTTTTTGTTCACAATAGTCGCGTGGGGTCATGGTGTTATCCTTGCTGAAATATAGAGTTTTGTGCCGATAGCGGTAAGATCGTACCCTTGCACGCTAGAGGCTGGGTTGCGAAAAACAACGCCAAATGATGGAGGGTGTCATCATGATCCAGCGGCGGGTGTGGAGCTGCGGGCGTCGATGAAGTGGGTCTGTGGATTGTCGCACTTGCGCTAAAATGGCAAGCCCACCATGAAGGGTGGCAGAGATTTGCAAACGAAGTCGCCAAGGTAACATCGGCAACAGCAACCACCCTTGATCAAAGAGCTGTTGTGTGTGGGCAATCGCCTGCTGCAGTAAGCGCTGAAAAGTAGCATTGTCCACACCATCGTTTTGCAATTCACGCCAGGTGATTTGATGCTGGTTAAGAAGGTTTGTAGGTAGGTAGCAGCGCCCACGAGGTAGATCAATGCTCAGATCTTGCCAGAAATTGGCCAATTGCAACGCCGTGCAGATCGCATCAGAAGCTTGTAATGCCTTTGCATCGCGAATGCCATAGAGGGCGAGCATCAGGCGACCGACAGGGTTGGCGGAGTGTTTGCAATAAAAATGGAGATCGTCCCAAGTGTAGTAATGTCGCATTTGCGTATCCATGCGAAAGGCTGTGAGCAGATCGACAAGATCATCTTTATCGAGTTGAAATTTTTCAATGGTATCGCCCAATGCAAGAAAAATGGGGTGCTCTACAGGCTGTTGATCGCAGCGATTGAGCAGTGCCTCCCAAGCATCAAGTTGGTGCATGCGCTCGCTTGATGCCATACTTCCTTCATCGGCAATATCATCAGCGGTTCGTGCAAAAGCATAGATCGCGGCAACGGCAGGGCGCATCTTTTCAGGTAATAAAAGTGAAGCCGTGGGGAAATTTTCTTGATGTGATTGTGCGATCTCAATACAGGCTTGATAAGCGGAATCTACACTCAGTCGTTGTTGTGTCATGGCGATATGTTATGATCCGCGACCCTAATTCTGCAACCATTGAGAATAATGAACTGATTTTGGAGGGTGCATGCGTGTAGTGATTGTCGGTGGCGGAATCATTGGCTGTTTGACTGCTTGTTATCTCAAACAGCGTGGAGCATCGCCTGTGGTGGTTGAAAAAGAGCGCATGGGGCAGGAGTCTTCATGGGCGGGGGCGGGTATTTTATGCCCCATACAACCGTGGCTATACCCTGATGAATTCAGCCATTTGATCAATGCCAGTTTAGCACTCTACCCTGCACTTCGCGATCAACTTGAGGCGGCCACTGGAATTTCAATTGAGTGGCAACAATCCGGCTTGATCGCACCCTTTTTTGATTTTGACCGCAGCGATGATTACCACGCCGCGCTCAATTGGTCGGCACGATTGGGGTGGAAAGTCGAATCGCTTACCCCCGAAGCGGCTGTGGCTCAAGAGCCAATGTTGAGCCGTGACCATTTAACTCGAGCGCTGCATTGGCCTGATGTCGCACAACTGCGCAACCCCCGTTTGTTAAAAGCGGTACGCGCATGGATGGAGCAATTGGCCATTCCGATCCATGAAGGGCGTGATGTCATTCATATTGAGGAGAAAAACAACCAAAGTATTTCTGTGCAAACGCGTGATGGACAATCCCTTGAGGCGGAGCATGTATTGATGGCATGCGGAAGTTGGAGCGGTGATTTAGCAGCGCGCATTGGCTTTCAGCTCCCTGTGCAACCAGTCAAGGGGCAGATTGTATTGCTCAAAGATCACCCTGGTTTAATGAAACATATTGTCAAACATGAATCGATCTATTTTGTACCTCGCCGCGATGGGAGAATATTGGCCGGGGCAAGTTTAGAGAATGTTGGCTTTCAAACAGGCAACACTGTGCGGGTTGTAAGTAAAATTTTGTCCGATATCCAACGGGTCGCTTCTGGGCTGCTTGATGTTGAGATTGAGCAGCAGTGGATGGGCTTTCGTCCCGGAAGCCCTGATGGCATGCCTTATCTTGGCATTGTGCCGGGATTTGAACGGTTATGGGTTGCCAGCGGCCATTACCGTAATGGTGTTGCTCTGGCACCGATCACAGCAACGGCAATGTCACAACGCATATTAACGGGCGATGCGGATATCGATCTTGCACCCTTTTCGTTGCAACGATCGATGGAAAATGTGCAAAAGATTGGTTACCCCGTATGAGTAATGTTACAATGCAAGGAATAGACGCATGACAGATCATCACGATACTCCTCCCCCTTTTGGTTTATGGATGGGCGTGTTAGGCAATCCAGAAAAATCTGCAAAGAAGGGGGAGTCCGATGCCTATCCTGCCAATGTTAAACAGCGGCTTCTCTATATTTTAGAGCCGACCAAAGGGCATCAGGTGGTGGTGAAATTTTTTACGACCCGTATTCTAAAAAACGGGCAGTTTGGCAAACTTCTTCCTTACAAACCGACCAATGTCACCAACTATGCACCCGCAAAATTTATCCTTGCCGCAGATATTCGTATTTTAAAGCATGTGACAGAGGAGATGACCTTTTTTGCCGATGAAGGCTATCCGTTACGCAATGAAGATGGCTTAAAGTTGTTACGGCGTATGTTGGCGACGGAGCGCTGTTATTGGGTCAACAAAAATAGTCTTCCCTTAAAAATTGGCAGTAAACGGGCTGCAATATGGGAATGGGAACAAGACGAGCAGGGGACGCAGCTGTTAACCTTAGATACAGGGGCTGCAGATGTTCATTTGATTCCCACTTCACCCCCTTGGTATGTTGATGCAAACAAGAGGGAATGTGGTCGTGTTGATAGTGGACAGCCACCTGAAATTGCAGAGATTTTACTGAATTTACCGCCACTGGCTGCAGGATTTAGCCAAGATCAACTTGATCATGTTTTGGCGATGTTGCCGGAAAATATTCCTCAACCCATCGAGATTGATTGCGCTTACAAAGAGGTACAAGCCAAAGCCGTACTACTGTTACGCTCCGTTCTTTACGGAGGGCAAAATCGTGGGGGAGAGAAATGGGTCCATGTGGCTGAGCTCTTCCTTTCATACAATGGGATTGAGATTCCCTACACCCCTTCGCGGCAAGATACCTTGCGCCGTGCAGAGGATGGTTGTGTTTTTGACTTTAAGCGTGACAAAGCCGCTGAAGTTGAGGCATTAAAGGTTTTAAAAGCGTTTCATTTTGTCGCCATGGATGCAGAGCAACGACTCGACGCAGGATTATCACCTAGCTGTTTTGTCCTGGATGAGAGGCATGAGTGGACGGCATGGATGTTGCAGCAGTTGCCTGAAATAGAATTTCATGGCATGCAAGTTCGGGTCGCAGAAGATTTCTTTTACCATATTGAAGAGGCCGCGATGTGGGAGCTTGATGCCAAACATGAGGGCTTGATGGGACGCCCTAATTTTTCGGTCATGCTGCAATCGGGTGTTGAAATTGATTTGATCGAAGCACTGGGGCGTTGGGTTGCCAATAACCCTGAGGTGCTGCGTGAAGATCAACTACAAGGGTTACGCCAACAAGAGACCATTGCCATTGCACTGCCTGGTTCTGGTTTTTTGCCGGTGCCGGGAAACATGGTCGCCAATATTCTGCACTATATGCTCGATATTTTCGCCAGTGAACAGCCGCAAGAGGCAATGGTAAGTGCACCGCAAATGTTGGCACTGGAAGAGAGTTTGAAGGGGAGTGGCAATCAGATTGAGGTTGTGGTACGAACAGGGGATTGGATGCAAAAGATGCAGCAGTTGCAATCGATCCATGAAATGCCATCCGTGACAGTACCACAACAACTGCACGCACAGTTGCGCGATTATCAGCATGATGGCTTAAACTGGATGCAGTTAATGCGAAGCTTGAATCTCAACGGCATTCTGGCCGATGACATGGGGCTGGGTAAAACGGTCCAAGCGGTGACCCATATCTTGAAAGAGAAAGAAGAGGGGCGGCTTGATCTGCCCGTTTTGGTGGTGGCGCCCACCAGTTTAATGCACAACTGGCGCCGAGAAATTGCCACCTTTGCCCCCTCGCTCAAAGTTCATGTTTCACATGGTTCAGACCGTGCGAAACATTTTGAAAATTTGACCGACTTCGATGTGATTTTGACAACCTATCCATTGATTGTGCGTGATGCTGAGTACCTCTTTGCCAACCGTTATCACCTGCTTATTTTGGATGAAGCGCAATATATTAAAAATGCGCGCTCAAAAGCAGCACAGATGGTGCGTTGCGTTGAAACACGGCATAAGATCTGCTTAACAGGAACGCCGATGGAAAATCACTTGGGAGAGTTGTGGTCCCAATTTGATTTCTTGATGCCAGGCTATCTTTATGATCAAAATCAATTTGCCGATCTTTTCCGAAAACCGATTGAAAACATGGGCGATGCGGCCAGACAGCAAGCGCTACGGGTGCGTGTTCGCCCGTTTGTATTGCGGCGAACCAAAGAGCAGGTTGCCTCTGAATTGCCAGAAAAAACCGAGATGGTTCGCAGCATTGAGATGGAGAGTGATCAACGCGAGCTTTATGACTCGGTGCGTCTTGCGATGCAGAAACGGGTGCGCGATGCACTCGATACCCTGGGCGCTGAAAAGAGTCATATCGTGGTTTTGGATGCGCTACTTAAAATGCGCCAAGTCTGTTGTGACCCTAGGCTATTGCAAAGCCAACAGGAGCAATCGACGGTCTCATCGGCAAAAATGCAGATGTTGCGTGATATGATTCCGGAAATGGTCGCAGAAGGTCGACGCATTTTGCTCTTTTCACAGTTTGCCGGCATGTTGCGTTTGATTGAACAGGAGATGCAGGCATTGAACATCAACTATGTCATGTTAACAGGGCAAACCAAGGATCGTGCCACGCCTGTGGACAAGTTCCAAAATGGTGAAGTCCCCATCTTCTTAATTAGCTTAAAAGCGGGCGGGGTTGGCCTGAACTTGACCGCAGCAGATACGGTGATTCACTTTGATCCATGGTGGAACCCTGCCGCAGAGAGTCAAGCGACCGATCGTGCCCACCGGATCGGGCAAGATAAGCCCGTCTTTGTCTATAAATTGATCATCGAAGGCTCTGTTGAAGAGAAAATTTTGGAGATGCAGGCAAGGAAGAAAGATTTAATGCAAGGGGTCTTTGAACAGCAAGGGCAAAAAGGTGGGCCGCTTTGGTCGATGGCTGAAATGGAACAGCTCTTTTTGCCGATGGGGGATGTAGATTGATGGTTGAGATCTCCAGGTTTTTCCTCTGGATTCCCGATCGAGCCCGCAATGGTGCGTTGAGGGAAAAGTTTCCCATGAAACCTAACATCCCCTTAGAGCAATAAGGGTTGCGGCTCAATGTTTTTTTTGGTGCTATTGAAGCGGGAAATAGCAAGAAATCTGTAGTTGTGAGGCAATAAAATATGCAAATGAACGCATTTGAGCGTAAAGGCACCTTCTCTTTGGCAGGTATTTATGGCCTGCGAATGGTGGGGCTATTTATGATCCTACCCGTTTTTTCTCTCTATGCTGAGGGGTTACAAGATGTCACACCGACATTGATTGGTTTGGCTCTTGGCATTTATGGGTTAACCATGGCGGCTTTTCAGATCCCTTTTGGCATGATGTCTGATCGATACGGGCGTAAACCTGTCATTGTGGTGGGGCTGTTGATTTTTGCGATTGGAAGTGTCGTCGCAGCAACTGCCGATTCAATCTGGGGCGTCATTGTTGGGCGTGCACTGCAAGGTGCGGGTGCCATTGCTGCGGCAATGATGGCGCTGCTTGCGGATTTAACACGCGAAGATCATCGCACCAAGGCGATGGGGATTATGGGGGTTTCGATTGGCATGTCTTTTATGCTTGCGCTGATTCTGGGCCCTTTTTTGGACAATATTATCGGGGTGCAAGGGATTTTTTGGCTGACCGCTGTACTGGCAATTTTGGCAATTGGGGTACTTTATCTGATTGTTCCCAACCCTGTTGAAGTGCATAGCCATCGTGATGTACAGACGGTTCCTGCAAAATTGAAACAGGTCCTTGGTGATAAACAGTTGTTGCGTTTGGATATTGGTATTTTGATTCAGCATGCGGTGATGATGGCGATGTTTACCGCACTGCCATTTGTATTGCGCGATTATCTCCATCTGCCATCCTCTGAACACGCATGGTTCTACCTCCCTGTATTGGTATTGGCGATTTTTGGCATGGTTCCGATGATTATTATCGCGGAGAAGCGACGCAAGATGAAAGAGGTTTTCATTTTTTCAATCATATTGATGGCTGCATCAGAGCTGGCACTTGGATTTATGCACACCTCCTGGTGGGCGGTAGCGATAGGTCTGTTCGTCTTCTTTGTCGCATTCAATGTGCTTGAAGCTACACTCCCTTCACTGATTTCACGCATGGCTCCAGTGGATGGTAAAGGAACCGCGATGGGGGTCTATTCTACCTCGCAATTTTTCGGTGCGTTCCTTGGCGGGGCAGGGGGGGGATGGATTTATGGTCATCTCGGCCTTGAAGGTGTCTTTTTTGCATGCGTAGCAATCATTGCTATTTGGTTCCTCTTTTCATTAGGAATGAAGATGCCTGCCTATCTCAATTTGGTGATGCTGCGCGTGCAACCGCATCATCAACAAGAGGATATCGGCGCAAAACTATTGGCGCTCGCAGGTGTGCATGAGGCGCAGTTTGTCTTGGAAGATGAGGTGGTGTATCTGCGTGTTGATAAAGCAACTTTTGATATGGAACAAGCAGAGGCGATTGTAAAATAGCCTGGTTATTTATGGGGCGCTGCTGTGTCAGAGCCCTTTTTTCAACACACGATGCGCCGATAAGCCGGAAAATCGATAAATCACAGAGATTCAATACGAGCCTGCATCAACATTGCCATAAGGCATTCCTTGATTTTCGTTATCTTTTCGAGGCTCTACAAGAGGAAAAACAATAAAATTTAGACATAAAAAAAGCGCGATGTAGATCGCGCTTTTTTATTTGAATCAATTTGAAATTAAGCTGATTTTTCGATTTTACCAGAACGCAAGCAACGAGTGCAAACACGCATCTTTTGAATCCGACCAGCAACGCTTGCACGAACTGATTTAAGATTCGGCAAAAAACGACGGCGAGTAGTATTGTGAGCATGACTCACATTATTGCCGCTCATCGGACCTTTATTACAAATTTCACAACGCTTAGCCATGGTTGCCTCCTAAAAAACGAGCCGCACTATATGATAATCAACCCTTAAAAACAACCGCTTTTTTTTCAATCTCCTTGACCGTTGATAATCGAGCCATTTGCAAAAAGTCTGAGCTATCAGGTTGATCTGAATCATTACATCCCTGTCGTTATTTATGACCATCCATGACCTGCACGGATACTCTGACTTATTCAAAGTATCCTTAAGTGAAAATCACGCAGTCGTTGAGCGTTGTCATTTTTTTATTTTGCCAATATTTTTTTATCACGCTTGACTGTTTTGTAGCCATATAAACAGCAAAGATTGTATTCTTAACCATCTTTACGATAATCTTTCCCGAAGATGATTCATCTTTTCTCTCTTTTTTGGTTTGATTGTCGTCGATGACTTACCCGACCAGAAATGAGTAGTTTTTTCATCTCGTTATCGAGGATAAATCAGATGATTCGCAAAATTTTGCAAGTGGCTCTAATTCTAATTATTACGACTTAAACAATGTGTTAGGGTCTTGGGGAGAATAAAATGGCGAACCTGATCAAGCAGGGCATTAATCTTTGGTTGCCTTTATGCCTCATATTCATGTTTTCTTCGTTTGTATTTCACATTGATGCGAGCAACCGTGCCAGTGCTGCCCACCGTATTCATGACCACTCCATACGCCTTGCAGATATGCTGAGGCAATCCTCTGATGATCTTACCCGCATGGTGCGCACCTATATTGTCACCAAAGAGGCACGCTATAAAGCGCACTACCAAGAAATCTTAAACATTCGCAATGGTATCATTGCCCGCCCTGATAATCTTGGTGAAGTGTATTGGGATTTGGTGCTGGAAGATGACAAACGCCCTGTCGCCTCAAGCCACAAAGCGAAACTTTTATCGTTGATGGAGCAAGAGGGCTTTGATCATGATGAGTTCGCACTTCTGAATCTTGCCAAACAAGCCTCTGATCAATTGGCGACGATTGAAACCACCGCGATGGATTGGATTGAAGAGAAGCCTTTGACACAGCAGCGCAACATGGAGGCGATCAACCTCGTCCACAATGAAGCCTACCATCAGACCAAAGCAAAAATTATGGCGCCTATTGCGCAATTCCAAACACGGGTGCGCGAACGCACAGAGAAGATGATCGAAGATGCAGAGATGCGTGCAAATATCAGTAGCATGATTTTTCTTCTATTCAGTTTTATCACACTGTTTCTTCTCTGGAGATTAATTTCATGGCATAAAAAAGAATCACAAACGCTGGAAGATAAAGTGACCGAACGAACGGCAAATTTACAAGAGAGTGAAGAGCGTCGGCGCCTTTTGTTTGAAAATTCGTACGATGCGATTCTTCAATTGGATCACAGTGGCTTTACCGATTGCAACCCTGCTGCATTGCAACTGTTTGGTTGCCCAACCAAACAAGCGTTTATTGGGCGTTTTCCTTCTGATATTTCACCGCTGCAACAGCCCAATGGAGAAGCGTCCGCACAGCTATCAAAACAGTACATGGAGCAAGCTTTTCAGCAAGGCGCTTGTCGCTTCGAGTGGGTTTGCTGCCGTTTGGATAATCAAGCACCTTTTGATGCAGAAATCTTGTTAAGTAGCTGTTCAATAGGTGATCAAGATATCATTCAAGCTGTTGTGCGCGATATCTCCGAACGCAAACAGTATGAAAAAGCATTAATGGATAGCAGTGCCCGTTTTCAATCGCTCGTCAATGATATTGGCGAGGAGTTTGTCATCTTCAGTTATGAATCAGAGACTGGGCTTCTTCGTTATGTCAGTGACGGTGTTCAAAGTATTTTTGGCATCCGTAAAGAGTCTGCGATGAATCAAAACTGGGTTGAATTGATCGCATGGCATCAAGAAGATCTTCCCGAAGCCTTTGCTCAAATGCAAGCCTTGATTGATCGTACAAACAATGAAAACACCAGCATCCTGCGATTCACCCATCCCAATGGTGAAACACGCACCATCCGTGCGGTGCAACATGGCGTCTGGAGTCGAGGAGAGGGCAAGCCTCCAATGATTGAGGGCGTGGTACAAAATATCACCGAGTACGAAAAGAGAGAGCGTGAACTCCATCAATCGCGTCAAGAAGCTGAATCTGCCAATCAAACCAAATCGGAGTTTCTGGCCAATATGAGCCATGAAATTCGCACCCCCATGAATGGAATTATGGGCATGGCCGATTTGGCGATGCAATCAGGTTTAAATGCCAAACAATTTAACTATGTTGAGAAAATTTATCGCTCTGCTGAAAACCTATTGGCGATTATCAATGATATCCTCGATTTTTCTAAAATAGAGGCGGGTAAAATGGCGATGGAGCATCGACCCTTCCGTCTTGAAAGTGTCATGAGTGATCTGGCCGATCTTTGTGTTCTGAAAGCGGAAGATAAAGATATTGAATTAATGTTTGATCTTCGTCCCGATGTCGAGACCCGTTTGATCGGAGACCCAATTCGTCTGTATCAAGTGCTTATCAATTTGTGTAACAATGCCATTAAATTCACCGGCACAGGCGGTGAAGTGCTTGTTCGTGTAGAAACAAAAGCAGCTTTCGATGATCGCATTGAGCTACTATTTACTGTTCGAGACAGTGGAATTGGGATGAACGAAGCGCAAGTCGCACATCTATTCCAACCCTTCACCCAAGCCGATGCCAGCACAACGCGTCAATATGGTGGCACAGGTCTTGGTTTAACCATTTGCAAAAAATTATCGCAATTAATGCAAGGGGATGTTTGGGTTGAGAGCACTTTTGGCAGTGGCTCAACATTTTATTTTACTGCAACCCTTGCCGTTCAAGATGTTGAAAAAACTTCGACCCATCGTCAGCGTCGCACCCTTCCTGAGAAGATTAAGCATGTGCTGCTTGTCGATGACAATGAAACCTCGCGTGAAGTACTCTCGTCAATGCTTGCTTATATGTCACTTCAAGTCGATCAGGCCGATTCAGGGGAAGAGGCGTTGAAACTTTTGCAAAAGGCGGAGCCTGGACTTTACGATGTCATTTTAATGGATTGGCGGATGCCTGGATTGAATGGCATTGAAACGATCAAAAGAATCCATAATGAATTGAATTTAAAACAGATGCCGATGATCGCCATGGTCACGGCGCATGGTCATGACGAGGTCAACGCTTCGCTCTCAAGTTACAATCTGAAACCCATGAGTGTTTTGACCAAGCCGATTACCATATCTTCACTCTTTGATATTTTGGCGCACATCTACGATACGAATGAAGCGCTAACCCAGCCGGTCAATAAAACGATCAATCCTGCAACGGAACGCAAACATAACAAGGTTGATGAAGTTGAATTGGAACAATTAAAAGGGGCCAAAATCCTTTTGGTTGAAGATAATCAAGTCAATCAAGAGGTTGCTATGCTCTATCTGAAGAGCCGAGGCATGGAGCCAACGCTGGCGAAGAATGGTCAAGAGGCGCTCGATATTCTTGAAAAACAGCATGTCGATGGTGTATTGATGGATTGCCAAATGCCCGTCATGGATGGTTTTGAGGCGACACGCCAAATTCGAAAAGATCCCCGTTTTGTATCGCTACCTATCATCGCAATGACCGCCAATGCCATGGCGGGTGACAAGGAGCGCGTCTTGCAAGTGGGAATGGATGATCATATTTCTAAACCCATCAACATTGCCGATATGATCAGCACGATGGCGCGTTGGATCCGCCATGATTAATGCGGGGAAAATGAAGATGTGGTTTTATCGATGTATGCTGTTTTAACGCAGCCGATATCGATTCTGGAAGGTGTGGGGCCTGCGTTGGCCAAACGGTTACAGCAACGACAGGTCATCACCCTTGGTGACTTGTTGCTGCATCTGCCCAAATCCTACCATGATGATCGTCAATCGTTATCCATTGCGCAGTTGCAAACAGGGGTTTCTGCACGGGTGCATGGCAAGGTTCTCAACAAGCAACAACGCGGGTTTGGACAAAAACAGTCGTTACACCTGCAATTGGTTGATGATGCGGGTGATCTGTTAACCCTCACTTTTTTCAATGCTGCGTACATGATGCGCGATCAGCGCTTGACTGAAGGGCGTAAAATTACCGTGCGGGGTGTGCCCGAGCATTGGCAAGGGCGTTGGCAAATGTCACACCCCGAGTGGCAGGTGATCGAGCGTTTTCAAGCAGGTTTTTCACCGGTTTATGGTTCGCTTGCGGGCATGAGCGGATTGCGAATTTCTGGGTTTATTGCCAAAGCAATGCAGCAACTGCAAGGGTGTTCGCCGCTTGATTCGGTTTTGGATCGAACCTTGTTGCAGGCCTTAACGACCATTCATACACCCGAGCATGATCTCGATATGTCGATGATTGCAAGGGCCCATCAACGGTTGAAGGTGGAGGAGTGGCTTGTTTATCTACACGCCCTGCAATTGCAACGCGCAGATATTGTTCAACCGGCTTCGATCTATCACAATGGGGCAATCGTACAGCAACTGTTGCAACAGTTGCCCTTTCAACTCACAGCCGCTCAAGCCGCAGTTTGGCAAGATATTACAAAGGATTTGGCCAAGGGCGAGCGCATGCACCGTCTGCTGCAGGGGGATGTCGGCGCGGGTAAAACGGTGATCGCTGCGCTTGCAGCCGCGATGGTGATTGCCGATGGTGCGCAAGCTGCTCTAATGGCTCCTACGGAAGTATTGGCCACGCAACATCATGTCACCCTACAAGGCCTTTTTGCTCCACTCGGCATTGAAGTCGCTCTTCTCACGGGAAGCACCGGCATCAAGGCGCGCCGGCAACTGTTAGAGAACTTGGCCGATGGCCGCTTATCTTTGCTCATTGGCACCCACGCGTTGCTAACCGAAGATGTACGATTTCACCATTTGGCTTTGGCCATGGTCGATGAGCAGCACCGTTTTGGTGTACAGCAGCGTTGGTTTTTGACCGAGAAGGGGGCGAGCGTTCATCTACTCGCCATGACGGCAACACCCATTCCCCGCAGTTTGGCTATGGCCATTTATGGCGATATGGACCTTAGTTTGATGCAAGGCTTACCACCGGGACGAAAACCAATTGAGACGCGCGTCCTTGCGCAAGAGAAGTTTCCCGAGTTGTTGGCAGGGATGCAACGGTTGTTGGCACAGGATGGCCGCATCTATTGGATTGTGCCCCGTATTGATGATGATGAAGCGGGGATCTCCGTCGGGCAACGGGCAGAACTATTACAGCAGCAACTACCCGAAGAACGGGTATTGGCACTGCACGGACGCATGAAGCCCAAAGAGAAACATCAGGTATTGAGTGATTTTGCCTCGGGGCAAGCACGGGTTCTGGTCTCAACCACCGTCGTAGAGGTTGGAGTGAATGTTCCTGAAGCACGGCTGATAGTGATTGAACAAGCTGAGCAATATGGCTTGGCGCAGTTGCATCAATTGCGCGGGCGGGTGGGGCGGTCGAGTGAGCAGGGTTACTGTCTGTTGGTCGCGGGCAGTGAACTTTCGACCACCGCTATGCAACGCCTGCAAAAAATGCGTGATTGCCATGATGGTCTGGAACTTGCAGAAATGGATCTACAGTTGCGTGGTGCAGGGGATGCCATTGGGGTGCGCCAAAGTGGCGAAGCGGGCTTTCGCCTGCTTGACCCTGCTCTGGATGGTGCACTCATTCGATCGTATGACCTGGCAACGCTCAATCGTTTATCACCAAAACAGAAAATGGAACTGACCGCGATCTCGACCTTTTGGCGCCCAACGATGATGCATGAATAATCCTCTATTTATACATTTTTAATAAAAAAACGATAGAGTGCCTCGCGGTCGTTGTTCACGCCTTGGCGATTGCCGGTTCCGTGAGCCTTACTAGTTTTATTGTTTTGCCCATTGTTTTGTCGTTGTAAAATTTGCACCCGTTTGATAAATCACCCCTTTGGAGTTTTGATTGTCCGATAATATCCGTGAAATTCCTTACAACTATACATCGTATTCTGATAAAGAGATTGTCATTCGATTCCTGGGCGAAAATGTCTGGGAAGATTTGAATGTCTTGCGACATCAACGCCGGACAGGGCGTTCTGCACGGATGCTGTTTGAAATATTGGGCGATGTTTGGGTTGTTTCACGCAATGCATTTTTGAAACATCAGTTGCTCAATGATGCCAAAAGCTTACGGCACATGCGTGCGCGACATCAAGATCGTCTAAAACGCATCGATGATGGTGCAAAAAACAATCAACGGGCACGCAAAGTGATCGTCTGCACCGAACACATGCTTGATCGTTTTTACAACTGGTTCAGTGAAGAGCCTGTGCGTCGGCGTAAAGCACGACGGGCTTTTGCCAAATTTACCCATCCGAACAATATCCATTTTGATGCCTTCACCTTAACCCATCACGCCACCGATGCGACCGATTGGCGCTCACATCATCCCTTTTGTGTCTTAACACCCGACACCCCTGAAGAGCTTGCCGGCTTAATTCGCACCACGCGTGAGCTTGGCTTGTCCGTGATTCCACGCGGTGGTGGTACAGGGCTGTGCGGTGGCTCCGTACCTCTCTCCGATGATTGCGTCATGATCAATGTTGAAAAGCTGGATCAACTTGGAGCCGTTGAATACCGCGAACTTGAGGAGCATGGAACGATCCCCGTTATTACCGCGCAAGCGGGCGTGGTGACAGGCAAAGTGATGGAAGCCTCCAAACCCCATGTCTTCGCCACCGATCCTACCAGTTTGTGGGCTTGCACCATTGGTGGCAATGTCGCCTCCAATGCAGGTGGTAAACACGCCTTAATCTGGGGAACTTGTATTGATAACCTGCTCTCCTGGAAAATGGTTACACCCGATGGCAATTGGCTATTGGTTGAACGCCTCAACCATAATATGGCAACCATTCCAACCGATCGTGAGGTGCAGTTCCGTTTAACCCGTTGGCAAGATTGCGCCATCGATGGTCGAAAAACAGAAGAGATTTTGACCATGCCAGGTGATCTTTTCCGCCGCAATGGCGTCGGCAAAGATGTCACCCGTAAAGCACTCGGGGGGCTTCCTGGCATTCAAAAAGAGGGCACCGATGGCTTTATTACCGAAGCGACCTTTGTCCTGCATCGTACCTATGCCTTCACCCGAACCGTCTGCTGTGAGTTTTTTGGCGCGGACTTAAAAGATGCCACCCAATCGATGGTGAATATTAAAAATTATGCGGATGCGCTCAGCGATACCTTCCTGGAAGGTTTTGAGCACTTTGATGAGAAATATGTCAAAGCGATCAATTACATTAGCAAGTCAACGCGCCGTGATCGCCCTCGGGTGGTACTGCTTATTGATGTTTCGGGTGACAATGAAGCGGGCGTCGCCAAATTAAGTGCTGAAATTTGTCGGATGACTTCACTGGGCAATGGTGAAGCATTTGTCGCCATCAACGAATCGGATCGCCATCGTTTCTGGGGTGATCGTGGGCGGATGGCGGCTATCGCCAAACACACCCGAGCCTTCAAGCTCAATGAAGATGTGGTGATTCCGCTGCCGCGACTCTCTGAATACAATGATTATGTTGAGCGGTTAAATATTGAGTGTTCGATTGGCAACAAGCTGTGTGCATTGAAAAAAATCGAAGCGTTCCTACGCGACACCCAGGATAAAATTGCCTCCAAGGATCAGTTGATCATCGAGCGTTTGGATCTGGATGATGATGCCTATTTGAACGATAAACTTCAGGGCTGTATTCGCCTTGTGGTTGATGTGCAGATGCGTTGGAAAGGGTGGCTTCATGCCTTGGATGTACCATTGGCGCAGATTGAAGGGATGTCGCCTTTTATTGAAGGGTTAAGTGTTGAACCACAAGAGTCACTCTTTCGTGCCATTCAGCGCGGAGCGATGCGTATCTCATACAAATCTGAGGTGCAATCGCTGTTAGTGGATCACTTGCGTGGCCATGATCCCTTGATTCAAGAGGTTCATCGCATTCATAAGCAGGTGCTCTCGGGGCGTATCGTGGTGGCAACGCATATGCATGCTGGCGATGGCAATGTGCATACCAACATCCCTGTCAACTCCAATGATTACAATATGATGAAACAAGCCCACCATGTCGTTGAAAAGATCATGGCGCGGGCTGAAGCGCTCGATGGAGTGATTTCGGGTGAGCATGGTATTGGCATCACCAAACTGCCCTATTTGAACCGCAAATGGTTGCAAGAGGTCGATGACTATCTGCATAAAGTTGATCCCGATCGTCTTTTTAATCGAGGCAAACTTTCGGCCGATACCGATCTACGCCTGACCTATACGCCCAGCTTTAATCTTCTTGGTCATGAGTCGGTGATTCTGGAAGCAGCGGACTTAACCGAGCTCTCAGAGATGATTTCACCCTGTTTGCGTTGTGGTAAATGTAAACCCGTCTGCAATACTCACTTTCCCCGTGCCAATATGCTCTATTCACCGCGCAACAAGATTCAAGCGGCAGGAAGCATTATTGAAGCCTTTTTATATGAATCGCAAACGGGGGATGGCATCTCCTTTGAGCAATTTTCAGGGCTGCGCGACATTTCAGACCACTGCACCATCTGCCATAAATGTGAATCGCCATGCCCAGTCAACATCGATTTTGGTGATGTAACAGAACGAATGCGCGCGCTGCTTAAAGATAAGGGGCAGAATAAATTCAACCTTGGCAGTAAAATTTCTCTGGCATTTTTGGTTATGCAACACCCTGATGCCATTCATCTGGTACGCAAAAGTTTGATTCGCTGGGGTTATAAAGCGCATGCCATGATGCATCAATTGGCCAAACGGTTGCACTTGATTCAATCGAAACCAGCCGCCAAACGCAACCTCGATGGCGTGCAGGCGCAAGTGATCAATTTCATTGAGCGACCTCTCCCCGGGAAGAAGGTTCCCTACCAAACCACCCGTGAAGTTCTTGGTATTGAGAGCCGCGATAAAAATATGATTCCTGTGCTACGCGACCCCAAGCGCGCCAATGGTCGTTCGGTTTTCTATTTCCCGGGTTGTGGTTCCGAGCGTCTTTTTTCTCAAATTGGCTTGGCAACACAAGCAATGCTCTATGAGCAAGGGCTAAATGTGGTTCTTCCCCCCTCCTATTTATGTTGTGGCTATCCTTCAACATCTTCGGGGGATCATGTTAAGGGTGATGCCATCACTTATGAAAACCGTGTGCTTTTCCATCGCTTGCGCAATGCACTCTCCTATTTGGATTTTGAAGCGGTGATCGTCTCGTGTGGTACCTGTTACGATCAGCTTACCCGCTATCAATTGGCAGAGGTTTTCCCCGATGCACCGTTGATCGATATTCATGAATATCTGGCGGCGCAAGGGGTTTCGGCAGAGGCAATCGAAGGTAAACGCTATATGTACCACGAACCTTGCCATACGCCGATGAAACGCAATGGATCAGGCAAGACCATTGAGATGCTGCTCAATCAATCGGCTGATCTTTCCCCGCAGTGTTGTGGTGAAGCCGGTACACTCGCTGTAGCAAGCCCCGTCATTGCAGGGAAGATTCGCGCCCGCAAAGAGGAGGAGATTGCCAAAGCATCGCAAGATACCCAATACGACAAAATCTTGACCTCGTGTCCATCGTGCTATCAAGGGCTCTCACGCCTTGAAGGTGATACCGCGATCGAGGCCGATTATATTGTTATTGAGTTGGCTCGCCGGCTTTATGGCGAAAACTGGCAAGAGGACTTTGTCAAGAAAGTGCGCTCAGGTGGCATTGAACGCATCTTAATGTAATCGCTCTTCCATTCGATCCTGGCAATAAAGTAGTGGTCACATTCCCCAATTCATGCGATTGTTAGCGTCGTTTTTGAAATGGGGTCTATGGATCATCGAAGGGGGGAGGGAAATTGAAAAAAACAGTTGCGATTTTATGTGCAAGCGTGGTTGCGTTAATGCTACTTTCCGTCAATGTTTGGGTTCCAACGGCGCAAGCGACTGAAAAGAAAGTCTTTAAAATTGGGGTGGTTCCTCAATTTGAGGCGCGTCGATTGCACGAAATATGGACTCCGATTTTAAATACCTTAGAAGAAGAGACGGGATATCATTTTGAGTTGGTCGGTTCACCCACCATTCCCGCATTTGAAAAAGAGTTCTCTGAGGGGGCGTTTGATTTCGCCTACATGAACCCTTATCACGCCTTAATGGCGGAAGCTGCTCAGGGCTACCAACCGTTGGTGCGTGATGTGAAACGCAGCCTCTTTGGTATCTTGGTTGTTGCCAAAGATGGCGATATTAAGAAAGTTGAAGATCTGCAAGGAAAAACGCTGGCATTTCCAGCACCCAATGCCTTGGCTGCATCGTTACAGATGCGACAAGAGTTGCACGATAATTTCAAACTAGATTTTAAGCCGATCTATGTCAAAACCCATGACTCTGTCTATTACAATGTCTTGTTGGGCGATGCCGCAGCGGGGGGAGGCGTGCAAAAAACCTTCAACAGCCAGGCTCCCCAAATCCGTGATAACTTACTGATTATTCATCAGACCACACCGGTTGCGCCTCATCCGATTATGGTGCATCCACGGGTCAATGCAGTGCAAGCAGATAAAGTCAAACAGGCCTTGTTGCATTTGGGCAGCACCGATGTGGGTAAGGTGATGCTGGCAAATATCCCCATGAAACAGATTGGTGAAGCGACCATGGCTGATTATGAACCGCTCAAACAACTTCATCTCGAACGCTTTGTGGTTGAAAGTTACTAATTTGTTGATCCAGCGTTAAACAAGGGCCCTTGTTGCCGTGAATATTCGTACCAAGCTGATCTTTGCTTCATTAACGGCATTTAGTGTCTATATGTTGACGCTATTTTTTGTATGGATGCCCATGCAATTGGAAAAGACCAAGCGCGACTTTGTTGAAACACAATTAATGATTCTTAATGCAACGGGTCCCGATGTGGTGCGAAATATTCTTTCACGCGATTATGCGGCATTGATCGCATCGTTTGATAAGCAGATGTTAAACCATCAAAAAACCTGGGCTCAAATCTCGATTCATCTGGGCGATGGCAAACGGATTTACCCTCTTTTTGGCGCAAGCCAAAAGCCTGTCGGAGAAACCCTGATCGAGATCAACTATGAGATCGATACCATTGATCGTGGCATTGCAACCATTAACCTGATTGCCGATTGGAAAACAGTACGGCAAGATGGCTACGACTCTGTTTTTGAATTGATGCGTTTTATGGGCATCGCCTTCGTGTTAATGGTCTCATTGGGGCTACTGTTGGTTGAATTTTTATTACGGCGGCCATTGATGCAATTGACCGATGGCGCTGAGAAAATCTCACAAGGGGATTATAACATTCAATTGCCCGCTTCGAGCAATGATGAGATTGGTTCTCTCACCAACATGTTTGAGGTCATGCGCACCCGTTTGGATGAGGGAAGAGCGTCACTACGCCATGCCCTCATTCGCGCCGAAGAGAGTGAACACTACCAACGCACCATCTTTGAAAATTTAAGCGAAGGCTTGGTGGTTCTCGATCAACAAGGGGTGGTGCAGCGCAGTAACCGTGCTGCTGAACAAATTTTTGGCTATGGTTATGGTCAACTTCTGGGTGAGCGCATCACAGCACTGATTGCCGATCAAAAGATCGATATTCACGCCATCGAATCGTTGCAAGTGGGTCAAGCCTATCTTTATCAAGGCAAAAAAAGCAGTGGCGATCAGTTTGCTCTTGAGATGGTGGTCTCCAGGATTGAGATGCACAATGCGCAATTGTTTGCCTTGATTTTGCGTGATATCAGTTTGCGTGAGCAGGCCAAAGCGGCGTTGATTCATGCCAAAGAGGCGGCAGAAGCTGCGGATCAGGCGAAGAGTCAATTTTTGGCCAACATGACCCATGAAATTCGTACGCCAATGAATGCGATCATCGGCCTCTCCCAACTTATTTTCAATACCAAACTCGATCGTGAACAGCGCAACTACCTTGAAAAACTGCGTGAAGCTTCTGAGCACATGATGGTTATTATCAATGATATTTTAGATTTTTCTAAAATATCGGATCAGCAATTAACACTTCGCCATGCCTATTTTCAACTGCCTGAATTGATGGATCATGTTCGCCATGTGATTGAGCCGCAAGGGGTCAAGCAAGGGGTATCACTGTTTGTTAATTGCCCCAACGCCTTGCCACGCGGTTATATGGGCGACAAACAGCGCCTCGAACAAATTTTGCTCAATCTTGCCAACAATGCGGTAAAATTTACCCCCAAAGGGGGCGAGGTTTATATTGCCGTTGCGTTAAAAGAGCGTATCAATGCATTGCAGGCTGTTTTGCAATTTGTTGTCAAAGATACTGGCATTGGCATCGCCCCCGAGGATCAACAATCACTTTTTCACTCATTCCAGCAAGTCGATGGATCTTCGACTCGCCGCTATGGCGGAATCGGTTTAGGACTTGTCATCTCCAAACAACTTGCACAACTGATGGGCGGCGATGTTTGGGTTGAAAGCGTCGTCAATCAAGGCAGTACCTTTAGTTTCACCGTCACCCTTGAAATTGCCGAAAATCAGAAATATGAAGTGGAAAAAGAGAAACGACTCTTTTTAAATATCCGTCCACCGATGGCGGCAATCGATGAAAAGAGATTACCACAACAAGCGAAAACAGCACCAGGTCACGCGTTGCAGGGCGTCAACATTCTTTTGGTTGAAGATGATCCGGTGAATCAGTTTCTTGCCAAAGCTATTTTAGAAGGCGCGGGGGTGATCGTGAAGGTCGCCAACCATGGGCAAGAGGCTTTGCAGCTGTTAGAAGCGCACCCCTTTGACGCCATTCTCATGGATTGCCAAATGCCAGTCATGGATGGATTTACAGCCACAGAACAGATTCGTACACAGAAAAAATATCGCGCACTGCCGATCATTGCCTTAAGTGCCAATGTCGGCAAAGAGGATGTTGAGCACGCTTTTGCAGCGGGAATGAATGCCCATGTCGGCAAACCTTTCCAGTCGGCAACCCTCTTGGCCATTTTAGAGAAATGGATTTTCAACCCTGATCACCACCATTGATGGTGCAATGGATCAATGGTGGCGATCAAGGCCAGTCCGCATCTCCATCTGATTCAGCCGCTGCTCAAGCATTTGACTAAAAGTGGTCAAACTCATTTCATAGACTTGGCAAAGTTCATACAACTCCAAGATATCCAGGCGCTTCTCTCCCATCTCAACTTTGGCGATATAAGAGTTGGGGCGTTGTAGTTTTTTTTGTACCGCAGGGCCCGAGAGTCCCTTATTCATACGAACTTCCCTCAATAAACCGAGCAAAACAAGCTCCTGCTGACTCCACTTATATCGTCCCATTGTTCTAACCTATACAAGTGATGACTCACTCCCAATATGGGAGTAAGATTCACGCGTTGCGTAATTTCTTGGCACCAAGATGAAAGGAAGAGGGGGAGGAGAGGCATGCGGTGGTTCCACAGTTTAAAAGCAAAACTGATTGCGATGGCGCTATTGGGCATGGCTGTCGTTGCCCTGCAAATCTATGCCTACAACGACCTCAATCGCTATTATACACAAAAGTCTCTGCAGCAAGCGTGGCAGTTGGGGCATGAGAAATTCACTGCATTGCAGCATCTCCTCGCCCATTTAGGCAAATCCGATAGTTTCATCGTTTCAATCCAACAGTCGATACTGCTTCATAAGCCTGATGCTTTAAAAAAGGCGGATCATCAACTGCATCAAATCGCACTTTCCATCGAGATATTTGCGGATCTCCAAGGTCTCAGTGAGAGCGAACAACGCGATCTACAACAATTAAAAACAATGGTTGCAGATTATCAAAAGGTGATCGGGCAAGTGACAACATTACTGCACGATCGCAGCCTCTCTGCGAAAACCATCGCTGCGCAGGTACAGATCGATGATCAACCCACAATCGCTGCCATCGATCATCTGAGCAATGTCGCATTTATCCATTTAAATAGATTGCATGATGCCATGATCAAAGCGGGGCTCTTTGATAAAACTGATTTCTTGCACTTGATCCATCTGCAAGTGAGCCAAAATCTTTTGTATCGCAACATCGGCTTTACGGGTATCGAACAGCATCTCTACAATGTTCTTTTACGCCAAGATACCCCTTCATTGCAGCGCTATGATCAAAGTATCGAGAAGATCGCTGAGGCAGTGGGCAATCTGCAAGCGATCGAGGGTATGCCCGATGCCGTTGAAAAACTTGTGTTACTCAAAAGGCATTACCAAGCGCAATGTAACGGTCTCATCGCACACTTGGCGCAAGGGGAGAACCCCGCTTCCATCACCCAATGGCTCATTGAAACAGGGAGCCACAACGATTTGGATCTCTCCCTTGTCATGACGAGGATTAAGGATGGCTTAGCAAAGGAGTATCTCTATTTGATGCCGCAAGGATATGCCGCCGAGCAACGACTGTTTGCTTCTCTGCTTTGGCTGTTGCTCTGCTCCATGGTGATTCTTGTATGTTATATCATCCTGATGTTCTACATGGCGTTGCGTTTTTTCCCGCGGCGCATGCAAGGCATCGTAACGCTGGTTGAACACTATAAAAATCGCCGTTTACCGCCGCCGACATTCTTTCGTGATGAGTTTGGTTATCTGCAACGCATCTTGCGGGGCTATGAGGACGAGCGGCAGATGAAAGAGCGTCAACTGTTACAACAACGGGTGGAGCGCCATGACCTGTTGCAGGCCATTCATGACAGCGTTCTGATGGTCAATTATGCAGGGGAGATTGGTGATGTCAGTCAAAAAGCGTGCCAGCTTCTGGGTTACAAACGGGCTGCAATGGCGACAGGGAAGAAACTCTCGCAATTTATTCCATCCATTCACCAATCCGCCCCCTCGCTAGAAACGCTCTTAACTACGCAAGCTGCTGCTATGCAAGCGCTGTTTGTTGAAGATCGGCATAACTTTTATAACCACGCCTACCTCGCACATGTCCCTCTGCTACTTGTGAACAGTCAAGGTGAGATTGAACATTTTAATCAGCGTGCCGAAGCCCTTTTTGGCTACCGTGAATCGGATGTGGTGGGAAAATCGATTGAGATGCTGATTCCTCAAAGTGCGCAACAGCAACACCGAAGTCACCGCGAACATTGGCAACATGCGCGAGGTGATCAAAAGAACTTTACCTTGATGGCTGAACGCGCAGGCCTACAAGCGCTGCGTTGCGATGAGAGCATGGTTGATGTTGAGATTGCCTTGATGCCAATGCAAGGTGAAGGGGATGAGCGTTGGACACTTGCGGTGATTCATCCCCTCGATACACGCTTTGCCATGTTACAAGGGCTCTCCAATGCCAACAATGCGATTGATGCAATTTTGTATCAGGGGCATCTCGATGAGACTGTTCATGGCATGGAGTTGATTGATATTGATAAAAAACGGCTATGGGTTGAGGTCTCCGATTATCTACTTAATGATGAAACGGGGCTACCTACGCAGGTGATCGTGGTTATTCATAACCTCGAACCATTGATGCAAATCTTGCGTGAAAAAAATCGCGTAAAAAATGAGTTGCTCAAGGTTCAAAACGAGAAATTGCAATCGATCGGGATGCTTGCAAGCGGGATTGCCCATGATTTCAATAATCTCCTCACCCCCATTATCGGCAACCTTGAGATGATGCAGCAAGCGCAAGCAGACGATAACCCTGAAATTCAATGGCAGTGCGTCGAGCAAAGTTTAACCAGTGCACGACAGGCGGCATCACTTTCCAAAAAGATGCTCTCTTATTCGGACTCCGAGCGATTGAGTAGCAAAACCATAAACCTGTCCCATTTGATCGATGGCATGAAAAACAGCCTCAACTCTTTGATTGCGCATCAAGTTCCGCTCATGTTTGATCTGCCATCTACCGCATTGCAGGTGGATGTTGACCCTGTCGAGATCAAACAGCTCATTGAAGCGTTGGTCTTCAATGGCATGGAAGCGAGTCAATCCTCCCATCAACCCATTGCTGTACGCTGCTGTGTGATGCAAGTCAATGACGAAGAGCTGGCCGCATCACGCTGTACAAAATCCGATGCCACGGTCGGGCTTTATCACGCCATTGAGGTCGAAGATGGCGGCACGGGGATGGATGGGGAGACATTGGCAAAGATTTTTGACCCCTTCTACTCGACCAAAGCGGTAGGGCGTGGTTTAAGTCTGGCAGTGGTTGAGAGCATTGTGCGCCGCCATCATGGTTTGATCCAGATAGAATCTGAGCTGGGCAAGGGGACAAAAATTCGCATCGCCTTGCCAGCCATCGCCCAAGAGCAACCCGCATCGGAGCGCACGGCAACCGTCGCGCAACCGCAACAGCCGCTCTCATTTTCAAAGCATGTGTTGATTGTTGAGGATGATGAATTGGTGGCGATGGTGTTAGAAGCACGCTTGGCACAGTTGGGCTGCACGGCAGAAATTGCCATCAATGGCAAGCTCGGGGCAGAAGCGTATGCCGCCAACCATGCGCAGATTGATCTGGTTATTCTCGATATGGAGATGCCGGTGATGAAAGGGGATGCTTGCTATCAAGAACTTGTCGCGATCAATGATGCGGTGCGGGTGATTATCTCCAGTGGCTATAGCAGTCAGAAGTTTTTGGATGAACATGGTGATTTGAATTTTACAGGCTGGTTCCTTGAGAAGCCTTATGAGATGGCGCAGTTACAAGAAGCATTGCAGATCGCCTTTTCAGCAAAGGATGATGAGAAGCAGGTTGGGCGTTGAATCCGCGTCGCGCTCAAACCACGCGTTTTGCAGCCTCGCGCAACTGTAGCATCAATGTAAACAGTGACGCTTCTGGGCGAAGAGTGTGACGATGCAGCGCACTTGGCCACTGCATTATCGCCTCAATTGCGGCAAGTAATGCGGCTTGATCGTGCCACGAAGTCGATTGCCCCGCATAAAAATTTTCTCCGCGTGCTTGCAGTGCATTCCACACTACTTGAACGATCAAATGGTAGGGGATCTGTTTGCTTTTCAGATGGGTGCTCATCCAGTCTTGCAGATGACCAATGTTCATTTTTTCAGGGTTGGCAACAATCGCTTGCCAATCGCTAATCGCTTGGGAAACCGCTTCATCTTGCATACATACAACCATCCCCGGGCGGCCATCGGCCAGTTGCAGTGCCAACGCTTGATACGCTTCAGGGATTCTCAACTGCGCCAACGCCTGCGCCATCGATTGCGGCAAGAGTGGGGCGCATGCTTCAAGCATGCAGCGTGATCGGATCGTTGCTGGGAGCTTCGCCAAATCATGACAAACCATCAGCAGAATGGCACCACGACTTGGCTCTTCTAACCCTTTCAGCAGGGCATTGGCGGCCTGATTGTTGAGGCTATCTGCATCATCCAAAATCACCACTCGCCGTTCGCTGTTACTGCCACTGTAATGTAAAAATGATAACGCATCGCGCACTTGTGCAATGGTGAGATCGCGTTTATCGACAGGGCGATAGAGTGAAAGGAGATCGGGATGCGCATCCATCGCGACCATTTTACAGCTGTGACACACTCCACATGCCTGCGAATCTTCACGGCCCATCGCCTCGCAGAGGTAGGCTGTAGCCATCATTTTTGCCAAGGTGGCTTTGCCGATGCCTTGCAGACCATGCAAAATCCACGCATGGTGAAGGTGTCCCGCCTGCTGCTCGGCGACAAATCGCTGCAAACTGTTTTCATGCCCCAACAGGGTCAATGGCATCGAAGGGGCATCAACCATGGGAGCGACCTGTTTCAACAAGTTTCTGTGTCATCAATGCTTGAATTTCGCCTTGCACCGCCTTGATGCTTTGATGGGCATCAAGGCGCCGCATACGCGCACCATTATGTGCATGGATGGTTGTAAACGCTTGCCGGACACTTTGATGGTAGGCCAGTGACTCCTCATCAAGGCGGGTAGGCGATTCGCCCGTCAACGCGCGTTGGCGTACCCGTGCCAACCCTTGTTGCACCTCCAGATCAAGCCAGAGGGTGAGATCGGGGCGAACGCCTTGCTCGGCGAAACGGAGCAAGGCATCCAGTGGGTGATGCTCTGAAAGTTGCCGCGCCGCCAATTGATAGGCCTCGGTCGAATCTGAATAGCGGTCACACAAAACGATGACACCACGGGCAAGGGCAGGAATGATCACTTGCTGAACATGCTGCGCACGATCGGCCAAAAAGAGTAACAGTTCGCACTCTGCAACGGGGTGGTACTCCCCCGAGAGGAGCAGTTGGCGAATCTCGTGACCAATGGGGGTATCACCAGGTTCGCGGGTAGTAAGAACCTCATAACCCCGCGATTGCAACCACGCCGCGGTTTCGCGCACTTGGGTACTTTTTCCGCACCCTTCCCCCCCTTCAAAGGTGATCAAAAGTCCAGGGTATTGTGGTTGCATTTCAGCCATGGGTAGGCTCCTCCCAAATATAGTTTTTTACGACTTTCAGCCCCAATGAAGCGGGGAGATCATCCAGCCAGATCGCCAATGCATCGCGTTGCGAAAGGGTGGACCACAACTGTTGAATCGAGGGATCGTTTCCCTGCTGACGGATCGTGGCAAGCCCATCTTCCGCAAGCAGTAAACTTTGTAAAAAATAGGCATGGGTCGGCGCAATGGAGAACTCAACAATCCAACATGCACGGTAACAAGCATCGATGACTTTAGCGTTGGCGTTCAATATTGATCCATTGGCGCACCCGTTGTTGATGCGCCGCTAACGAATCTGAAAACCAATGGCCACCTTCACCATTGGCAACAAAATAGAGAACCGTTGCATCGGCAGGGTTAGCCGCCGCTCGCAGGCTCGCTTGCCCCGGATTGCAAATGGGAGAAGGGGGAATTCCTTGGCGTGTATAGCTGTTCCATGGCGTGTCTCGCTTTAAATCTTCACGGGTAATATTTCCTGAGAACGCACCATCCCGCATCACCATGCCATAGATGACCGTTGGATCCATTTGTAAGCGCATTCCCAACGCCATGCGATTACGAATCACCGCCGAGACCAGTGGGCGCTCCTCATCCAATGCAGTCTCTTTTTCGATGATTGAAGCCAAAATGCGCAGGCGATTCCAATCTGTTTCCACAGTGATCGTCTGCAGCAAGGCACGCTGCGCTTGCATCATCTGTTGCAATATTTTTTTAGGATCAACGGGCAATGTGTAGGTATAAGTTTCGGGAAGCAGCACCCCTTCAACGGGAAGATTTTCAAACCGAAGCGGATCGCTTAACGATTGCCATGCTTCTTGCCATTGCGGCAGGGGGGTTGCCGTCGATTGCGCAAGGTGCTGTAAAACTTCGGGGGTGCGCAACCCTTCTGCAACCGTCACTTGCAACTGTAAAACCTGCCCTTGCTGCATTTGTTCCATCACATCCAGCATGCTCATCAAACCCTCAAAACGGTAATAGCCCGCTTGCAGTTGGTTGGAAGTTTTTGTCCATCGGCTCCATAGACGAAAAAGAAGCTGCGATGAAATGACCCCTTGGCGTTGCAACTGCGTCGCAATTTTATGCGTGGATGTGCCTGCGGCAATATTGACTTCAATGGCATCGATGGCCTTTTTTTGGTTCAACGCTTGGTAGCTCCAAACGCCGAGCAGTGCGCCAACACCGAGCAGCGCAACGACCACCGACAATAGCACGCGCCGCATCAAAAGGGGCTGCCTATCTCGCACGCGAGCCGTTGTTTCAAGGGCTCGATTGCGGGATGTTCGGGGTCAAAAGTATGCCCGCCAATGGCAGCAACGGGGCGAACAAAGCAGCCACTGTTGCAGAGTACAGCCGCTTCAATCGCAGAGAGCATCGGCAGTTCACAAAGGCTTTCAGTGACCATGGCTTGAGCAAGAAAAAAATCACGCACGATACCCTTTAGAACACCGCCACCTTCGCGCGTCGGTGTATGCCAGCGCCCTTCATGCACCGTTTGCGTTGGTGCTTTATAAAAAAGTAAAATGTTTGCACTCATGGTCGAAAGGATGCGCCCATGGTGATGAATTAAGATTTCAACGGGATCGTGCCATTGCTGCGCCACTTTCCACTGCTGGTAAGCGCGCAGGGTGAGCGCATAATCCGATGAGAATTTCGCCTCTCGCGCCTGCAACGCAAAGGGAAATTCAGCCACGGTGAGTTGGGCCGGAGGCTGTGCAACATAAGCCGCGCATTGAATAAAGATATGCGGCGTGCTCGCTGGTGTTGGCAAGAGGCCACGCATGGCGATGCCACCGGTCAGGGTGATGCGCACCATGCAATCATCGCCTGATTCAGCACCTTGAAATTGACTTGCGGCTTCGAGAATCGCCCTGTTGAGTTGATCGTCCAAAGGTTCGGCAAGATCAATGCCAAATGCGTTGCCACCACGCTTGAAGCGTTGCCAATGGGCTGGCCAGGCAAAGATCGCCCCCTTGATGACGCGCACCGTTTCAAAACAACTTTCACCATAGCTGATGCCACGATCAAGGTGGCTGACAATTTCGATATTGGTCGCGTTGGTCATTGTGACTCGATCATGTTAGATATTCGCCCATGCCGAAATCATATATCGAAGCCATAGAACACGCACGCATCTATGATGTTGCGAAAGAGACGCCCCTTGAGTTGGCGCCAAAATTATCCGCCCGAATGAATAACCATGTTCTGCTTAAACGCGAAGACCTGCAACCGGTTTTCTCTTTTAAGTTACGCGGTGCTTACAACAAAATTGCGCAACTCACAGACGAGGAGCGTGCATGCGGCGTCATTTGCGCCTCAGCGGGAAATCATGCCCAAGGGGTTGCATTGAGTGCCAAAACATTGGCCATTGCCGCAACCATTGTGATGCCATGCACTACCCCTGAAATTAAGGTAAAAGCTGTTGAGTCGATGGGGGCCAAAGTGGTTCTGTTTGGCGATAGCTATTCCGATGCCAGTGGCCATGCCTATGTGTTGCAACAACAGACAGGGATGACTTTCGTCCATCCCTATGATGATCCCTTGGTCATTGCAGGGCAGGGAACCATTGCCGAAGAGATGTTGCGGCAAACCGATCATGATCTCGATGCGGTCTTTATTCCCATTGGCGGCGGCGGGCTTGCGGCAGGGATGGCGGTTTATCTCAAACAACTCTCGCCCAACACACGCATTATTGGCGTTGAACCTGTCGATTCCGCGGCCATGCACGATTCCATTCAAGCGGATGAACGGGTTATTTTAAAACAGGTTGGCATTTTTGCCGATGGCGTTGCCGTGAAACAGGTAGGCGTGCACACCTTCGAGCTGGTGAAACGCTATGTCGATGAGATTATGCTGGTCGATACCGATGCCCTCTGCGCCGCCATCAAAGATATCTATGATGACACCCGTGCCATTGTTGAACCCGCAGGTGCCTTGGCGGTCGCAGCCATGAAACAATATGTGGCAACCCATCAACTTCAAGGCAAGGTGCTTGCCTGTATCAACTCAGGCGCCAATATGAACTTTGACCGCTTGCGTCATGTGGCAGAGCGTGCCGAAATGGGCGAGCGCCGCGAAGGTATTTTTGCGGTGACTATCCCCGAACGACCCGGCGCTTTTTTAACCTTTTGCCAGCTTTTAGGCCATCGTTCGATTACCGAGTTTAACTACCGTTTGTCGGGGCGAGAATCCGCCCATATTTTTGTAGGTGTGGCGATGGCAGCCCCCAATGAGAGTTATGCGATTCAAACCATGCTTGAGAAAGCGGGCTATGGTGTGCAAAATCTGATCGATAATGATCTCGCCAAATTGCATATTCGTCACATGGTAGGAGGCAAAAGCGATCTGGTTAAGCGGGAGGTTCTCTACACCTTTGAGTTCCCCGAACGCCCTGGCGCACTGCTCGATTTTTTAACGGAACTCGCCGGTCGATGGAACATCTCACTCTTTCATTACCGCAACCATGGTGCTGCATTTGGGCGGGTGTTGGTTGGCGTTGAAGTCGAAGCATCGGATGAACACGCATTTATCACCTTTCTTGACGGCATGCATTATCAGTATGTGGATGAGCGCAACAATCCAGTATTTTCGCTTTTCCTATAATGGAAAATATAATGAAAGAAATGGCAGAGAGTCGCGGCGTATGATGGCGTAAAACAGCCAGCATCGTCGCGTTCCAAGTTGTGTTAGCGGTTGAATCCGTTACTGTTACGGCTGATTCAATAGGTGATGTTGAAATCAAAAAAGATAGACCTGCCGCACTTTGCGAATGGAGAATAAGCTAAATGGAACAACAACACGCCCAACCTGTCTTGCTCATCGGCGGGGGAAATGGTGGCTATGAATTGATTCGCATGCTACAAGATGAGCCCCTTTTAAATCTTGTCGCACTGTGTGAAACCGAAGCGGATGCGCCGGCGTCCCTTTTAGCCAAACAGCTCAATATTACCATCTTTGATGATGCCATTGTTGCACTACACGCCTGTGCGCCATGCCTTGCCTTTAATCTGACCAAGGATGAATCGATCTCCCAATTGGCTGCATCCATTCTTGGCCCAAGCCATATTATTGGTGGTTCGGCCTCCTATTTAATTTGGAAAATGTTGCATGAAGTCAAACAAACGCATGATGAAAATCGACAGCAGCAGCGATTGACCGAAGCGATTATTAATCATGCTATGGAAGGAATGCTGATGATCGATGCAAAGGGCATCGTCTCACTCTTTAACCCAGCCGCAGAATCGATCTTTGGCTACGCTGCCCACGAAGTGTTGGGGCAGAATATTTCGATGTTAATGCCAACGCCTGATCGCGATCAACACGACAGTTATCTGGCGCATTACCACCAAACGCACGAAAAGAGGGTTGTGGGGATCGAACGCGAAGTCGTGGCGATGAAAAAAGATGGCACCCATTTTCCTCTTTCATTGTCCGTCAATGAGATGTTCCATCAAGAGCAACCGTTCTATATCGGCATTGTTAGTGATATCACTGAGCGTAAAAGAAAAGATGCCTTGATTAGCCGCTTGGCCCATTACGATATTATTACTGATCTTCCCAACCGTGTGCTCTTCTTTGATCGCTGTGCCCATGCCATTAGCCACGCCAAACGCCAAAGCAAAAAAATGGCGGTGATATTTATCGATCTCGATGGTTTCAAGGCCGTCAATGATACCCTTGGCCATGTAGCGGGGGATGAGTTGCTCAAACAGGTCGCCATGCGCTTAAAATCCTCAGTACGGGAATCGGATACCGTCGCCCGTTTTGGCGGTGATGAGTTTGCCCTTGTTATTGATGGCATTGAACAGAGAAGCGACATTATCAAGGTTGCGGAGAAAATTATTCGGGTCATTGGCGAACCGTTTACGATTCTAGACACGCCTTGCAATATTGGTGCAAGTGCAGGCATTGCGGTTTTCCCCAACAACCATACCGAGATGGATTCACTGGTGCATCAAGCCGATACGGCGATGTATCGCGCCAAAAAGGGCGGCAAGAATCACTTTAGATTTTATGAACCCGATATGCAGCCCTATTAGGGAAGGGTACCTCTGAATTAACGACGGAGAAAAACACGCGGGCTATAGCACAACGGCGAGCAACTGCGTACACTACGCGCAAATGAATCAGAAACTTATCCGTAATTTTTCCATTATTGCCCATATTGACCATGGCAAATCCACCTTGGCCGATCGTTTGATTGAAACCACAGGTGCACTCTCTGAGCGACAGATGAAAAAGCAGGTGCTTGATTCCATGGAGTTGGAGCAAGAGCGCGGCATCACCATCAAAGCGCAAACCGCCTGCCTGCAATACCCTGCCAGTGATGGCAGCAGCTATATATTGAACCTGATCGATACGCCGGGGCATGTCGATTTTACCTATGAAGTTTCCCGTTCACTGCAAGCCTGTGAAGGGGCACTGCTCATTGTCGATGCCACCCAAGGGGTGGAAGCGCAGACCTTGGCCAATGTCTATTTAGCACTGGAAAACAATTTAGAAATTATTCCAGTCATCAACAAAATCGATCTTCCCAGTGCTGATATTGAAGAGGCCAAGCGACAAATTGAAGATATTATTGGTCTCGATGCCTCTGATGCGATTGCAGTTTCCGCCAAAACGGGTGAAGGTATTCGTGAAGTGCTTGAAGCAATTGTTGCACGCATTCCACACCCCAAAGGCGATGCTGAAGCCAAAACGCAAGCGCTGGTGGTTGACTCTTGGTTTGACGCCTATGTCGGCGCTGTAGCATTGGTGCGTGTGTTTAACGGATCGCTTAAAAAAGGCGACCGTGTGCGCATGATGTCGGTTCACAATGCTTACGAAGTCAATGATATGGGGGTTTTTATGCCGCAACCCATTTCACGCAAAGTGCTCAACTGTGGCGATGTGGGTTTTTTAATTTGCGGCGTGAAACAGCTCTCAGATCTGAAGGTCGGGGATACCGTGACCTTAGAAAAAAATCCAGCAGCGGCGGCGCTTCCCGGTTTCCGCGAACCCAAACCGATGGTTTTTTCAGGGCTCTACCCGGTGGATTCTGCTGATTACGCCGAACTGCGTGATGCGTTGGAGCGCTTGCGTTTAAACGATCCGGCCTTCTGTTATGAGCCGGAGAGTTCATCAGCATTGGGGCTTGGGTTCCGCTGTGGATTTTTAGGTATGTTGCACATGGAAATTGTGCAAGAGCGCCTCGAACGCGAATATGATTTGGATTTGATCGTCACCGCACCTTCGGTGATCTACCGCGTCACCATGGCGGATGGCACCGTGTGCGAAATTTCTAACCCCAGTGATTTCCCTGACCCGCAGTTTATCGCCTCCATTGAAGAGCCTACGGTGAAAGCCAACATCTTTCTTCCCGAAGAGTATGTGGGTGCAATGATGAAGTTGTGCCAAGATAAACGCGGTTTGCAGCAAGATATTAAGTTTATTGGCCCTGGGCGGGTGATGCTCACCTACAACTTGCCACTGGCTGAAATGGTCATCGATTTTTATGATAAATTAAAATCGGTGACGCGTGGTTACGCTTCCATGGATTATGAACTGGCCGATTTTCGTGAAGAGAGCGTGGTGAAGATGGATGTGTTGGTGCATAATGAACCCGTCGATGCACTCTCGATGATTGTTCACCGTTCCATCGCCGAGACACGCGGCCGCGATCTGGTGAAAAAATTGCGCGAATTGATCCCCCGGCAGCAATTTGATGTTCCCATTCAGGCGGCGGTGGGAAGTAAAATTTTGGCGCGTGAAACGGTCAAAGCGGTGCGAAAAAATGTCATTGCCAAATGTTATGGCGGTGACATCTCCCGCAAACGCAAACTGCTCGAAAAGCAGAAAGCAGGCAAAAAACGAATGAAATCGATCGGCAGTGTTGAAGTGCCTCAAGAGGCATTTTTAGCGGTACTCAAACTCGGTGACAGTTAAGGATACAATGATGACAGATGAAAAAATAGCGGTTGAAAATCATACCATCGCGGTTGAAGATAAGCCTGAAAAACCGGTATGGCGCGAGTGGCTTGAGAGCCTCATCCTCATTGCAGTACTGGCAATCGTTATTCGAAGTTTCATCGTTGCCCCTTTTAAAATTCCATCATCAAGCATGGTGCCGACACTGGAAGTAGGTGACTACCTTTTTGTCTCCCGTTTTGATTATGGTTTACGCGTTCCCTTGACGGACATTCAATGGTTTCCATCACCTGCAGAGCGCGGTGATGTTGTCGTGTTTGATTATCCAGAAGACCGCAGTAAAGATTACATTAAACGGGTGGTAGGCCTCCCTGGCGATCTTATTGAATACCGCGCCAATCGCTTATACATCAACGGTACCGAGATGCCGTTGAATGAAAAGGGGACGCATACCTACTTTTTAGGTGATGGCAGTGCCGACACATCCGATCGCTACATCGAAAATTTACAAGGGGTTCGTCACGATGTGTTGCGTAAATCGTACACCATCCGTGATGGTTCTTGGCGTGTCCCTGAAGGAAACTTTTTTGTACTTGGAGATAACCGTAATAACTCCAGAGATTCGCGTTTCTGGGGCTTTGTGCCGCAGAAATATCTGGTCGGCAAAGCGATGGTTATTTGGTGGTCTTGGGATTCCGTACGCAACACCGTGCGTTGGGACCGTTTAGGAACATGGCTCCGTTGAGGCCCGAAGCCTGTGCATGATTTGAAAAAGTTCAACCGCTTTCAGCAAGATATTGGCTATACATTCAATGAGATAGGTTTGCTAAAAACAGCGTTAACCCATGCCTCCGCCGTTACCCATATGCACCACATGGAGCGTTTAGAATTTTTAGGTGATTCGGTTCTGGGTGTGATTATCAGCAATGCACTTTTTGAGCGTTTCCCCAAAGTCAAAGAGGGCGAGCTTACCCGTATGCGCGCTTCATTGGTTTGCAAAGATAGCTTACTGATTGTCGCCAAACAGTGGCACATTAAAGATGCCCTCAAGGTCGGGGACGGTGAACGGGATAAAGCGGGGCGTATCCGCTCGGTATCAATCTTGGCCAATGCTGTTGAAGCCGTCATCGCCGCTGTTTTTCGTGATGCAGGGTTTGAGTTGGCGACCGTTCTCGTCCTGCGTAGTTGGGATGAGATGTTGCAAGCAGTGAATGCAGACCAAGTCAAAGATCCAAAATCATCCTTGCAAGAGTGGACACAAGCACGCGCGTGGGGTGTTCCTGAATATATTGTCCAGGATTTAGGCATTGGTAAAGAGCCGCGTTTTCATGCCCAGTGCATGGTGAATGGCAAGTTATGTGCTGAGGGATATGGCATGCGTAAAAAGCTGGCCGAATTGCAAGCAGCAGAGCGAGCTTATGCTTGGTTACAACAAGATTGAGAGGATTAAAAGGAAACTATGAGCACTTTTAAATGTGGAACCGTTGCACTACTCGGGCGACCTAATGCTGGAAAATCAACTTTAATGAATTACATCATTGGTTCCAAAATTGCCATTGTGACCCCAAAACCTCAAACAACACGCCACAGAATTCTCGGCATTCATACCGACGATGATGGACAAATTGTTTTTGTCGATACCCCGGGCATTCATCAATCAAGCAAACAGATGAATCGTAATATGGTGCGTGTTGCCTTTGCGGCTGCACAAGAAGCGGATGTTTTAGCGATTATGCAAGATGTCAGCAAACCCCTCGATTCAGGAACCAAAGCGCTCATTGAACGCTTTGCGACCATGGATAAGCCACGCATTCATGTGCTCAACAAAATCGACTGCATCAAACGCGATGATCTATTGCCACGATTGGCAACCTTACAAGCATTAGATGCAGGTGCTTTGGCTTGGGTTCCCATCTCAGCACGAAAAGGGATTCAAGTTGATGGTTTGGTTAAAGTCATGCGCGATGCGCTTCCGCAAGGTGAACCGATCTATGACCCTGAATGGTTTACCGATCAAAACCAGCGTCAATTGGCAGCAGAGTATGTCCGTGAGCAGGTGTTCTTATCGATGAATCAAGAGATCCCCTTTCAGACCGCCGTCGATATTGAACTGTTTGATGCCCATGATGAGGGGATTGATATCGAAGCGGTGATCTTGGTGGGCAGTGAACGACACAAACCGATGTTAATCGGCAAAGGCGGGGAAGGGATGAAACGGATGGGTATGCGCGCGCGCGAAGGTCTTGAGATCCTGCTTGGCTGCCATGTTCATCTTAAATTGTGGGTCAAGGTGCAGCCCGGTTGGTTTGAAGATGCACAACAGTTGCATGAATTGGGATTAGGAAGCGGCGAATAATCACACGATCAAGGGGTTGATGAAGTGGCTGAAATCAACGATATGGGGCTATTGTTACGCCGCATTCCTTTTAGTGAAACTTCGCTGATTCTCCATCTCTTGACAGAAAACCATGGCCGCATTGCATTGATGGCCAAAGGAGCGCGGCGAGCCAAAAGTCCCTTTCGCGCCAGTTTGATGGAATATTGTTCCTTGCAACTCACTTGGCGATCCGGGCGAACAGGCATGGGAACCTTGACCGAAGTGACGCGTGTAACATCTCTGCTGCATGAAAACAAGTGGTTGGCAGGGATGGAGATACAAACGATTGCAGCCCAACTTTTTCATGAAGGGGATCCCCATGGTTTTTTACAACTGCAACAGGCATTAATGCTTTTGCAGCAACGCGATGCCCGTATGGGGATGTTAATGGGAATCTGGCATTTGCTTCAAAACAACGGTTGGATTGGAGATATGAACCATTGCTGGCGCTGCGCAAATCTGTTGCAAGATCGTGCGGTGATGCTGTGGCATGAGGGCGAGTTATGTTGTCGCCAATGTGCGATTTCAGGTTTCGTAATCCATGCAGGGATACGCAAAAGTATCACCTTGGCGGCGGGTCACCCCTTGTTACGCATGCATGATGAAGATCTGCAATTGTGGCAACAATGTATTATGAATCTGCTGCGTATCCATGGCATCCGTTGGCAACCCAATGATTATCTGTAGTCTATGCCTTCGTTTTAAAAGCGTGAAACTTGGAGAGTAAACGATGAATTTGGGTGTAAATATTGATCATGTGGCGACCTTGCGCCAAGCGCGTGGGACACACTACCCCGATCCCATTGCCGCAGCGCAGGCTTGTATTGCTGCAGGTGCCGATGGTATTACCGCACATTTGCGCGAAGATCGGCGTCATATTGTCGATGCGGATATGGAGCAACTGGCCACAATGGAGCTTCATTTAAATATGGAGATGGCAGCCACCGATGCCATGGTCGCGATTGCTTGCCACTTGAAGCCTGCCGCATGCTGCTTAGTCCCCGAAAAGCGCGAAGAACTCACCACGGAAGGGGGGCTTGATGTGTGTTCGCATCAGTCACGCTTGCATGATGTGGTGGCACAATTGCGCAGTAGTGGCAGTCGCGTTTCAATGTTTATTGATCCCGATTATGCACAAATTGAGGCATGTGTTGCCATCCATGCACCAGTGATTGAAATTCATACGGGGCACTATGCCAACCTTTCAGGGGCTGCGCAGTTGCAAGAGTTGGAGATCATTACCAATGCTGCCAACTATGCAAAATCACTGGGGTTGATTGTTCATGCAGGTCACGGCTTAACCCTTGAAAACACACCGGCAATTGTCGCCATTGATGCCATTGAAGAGCTCAATATTGGTCATGCCATTGTGGCCGATGCCATCTTTAAAGGATTGCATCAATCGGTCCGCGACTTTAAATCGATCATGGTTCGATGATTGTTGGCATCGGGGTCGATCGTATCGCCATCGCAAGGGTTGCCAATACCTATGCCCGTTTCCAACATCAGTTTGTTGCGAGGATTTTTACACCTCTAGAGTTTGAGCAGGCCAATGAACGCAGTACTATTACACGGCGATTAGCGATGTTCTTTGCGGCCAAAGAGGCCGTTGCCAAAGCGTTGGGAACAGGGTTTTCTCAAGGTGTTGCGCCCAAGATGATTGAAACGCGTTATTTGTCATCAGGGCAGCCAACGATTATATTGCATGGTATGGCGGCTGAAATTGCAACCCGTAAGGGAATTGCCCACATCCATATTTCATTAACAGACGATGAGGGAATTGCCCAGGCCTTTGCCGTTGCGGAGGCTACTTGTGCATGTAAATAATAATGAATTTGAACTGATCGAGTTGGCCTTTCGTCAACATGTTCCTCACATCTCTGCCAATACCTCGGTGACCAATGGTGATGATGCCTCTGTTCACCGAATTCCTGAAGGGTTTGAGTGGGTGACCAGTGTGGATGTCTCCCTTGCGGGGGTGCATTGGCCAGATGACTTTCCTTTGGCATTGGCTGCAGATCGAGCCGTCTGCGCCGCGCTTTCTGATTTGGCCGCCATGGGGGCTACGGCAACCAATGTCTGGGTAGCCGCGATGGCAACCGATGCCAGTGCGTTGAACGCCTTGGGGCAAGGCGTCGCAGATGCATGCAATCGCCATGGGGTTGAACTTTCAGGTGGAGATACCGTGAAATCATCCAACAATGGACTTTCCGTCACCGTGGCAGGTTTGATTCCCAATGGTGATGCCATGCGCCGCAATCAAGCCCGCGTAGGAGAATCCCTTTGGGTTGTTGGCTTGTTGGGAATGTCTGCACTGAGCCTGGAACAGTGGCAATTGGGGCAGCGCGAAGCCGAACAAATTCGCTATTTTGCCAGAATCGAACCGCTTTTATCCCAAGGTGTCATGCTCCGCCAACTTGGTGTCCGCAGCTGCATCGACATTAGCGACGGACTACTTCAAGATGCACATCATCTGGCAAAAGCATCCGGCTGTGGTTTACAAATCTCACTTGAATCGTTGCCTTTTTGGCAATCACTTTCGACCGCGTTGGGGCATGAGAAAGCAACAAAAGTACTGTTGTCTGGTGGCGAAGATTATGCTTTGCTCTTCTCTGCACCAACAGATCTACCAGGCCTTGAGCCATTGCAAGCGGTCAAGATTGGTACCGTCATCGAAGGCGCTGGAATTCATGTCACCTTTGCGGAACAAACCATCAATATCCCGACCCAAGGATTTGATCACTTTGCGTAACCATCCCTATAAATTCTCATTTTGGGTTGCAGCAGGCTTTGGTAGTGGTTGGCTGCCCAAAGCTCCAGGCACTTGGGGAAGTTTGGCAGCGCTCATCCCCCTCTATATGATCGCCGGTGATGGTTCGTTAGCATGGTTCTCATTTGCACTCTTTTTTACCGTGATTGGCTGTTTTATCTGTGCCGTGGTATTGCCTCAATTAACCAATCATGATCCAGGCTGGATTGTCATTGATGAGTGGGCAGGGCTTGGATGGTGTGTCGCATTGAACTCACTTTTTATTGACCATTTGCTGCTCCTTCTCCTGCTGAGTTTCCTATCGTTCCGCCTTTTTGATATCTGGAAACCTTGGCCCATTTCATGGGTCGAAAAACAAGGTCCCGATTGGTGGAGTATTATGGCCGATGATCTGGTTGCCGGGATGGTAGGCAGTGGATTGCTGTTTATGATCGTTGCTTTTATCTAGGGATAGTGGTGCAAGATGCGATCGATCGAACAACAATGTATTGATACCCTCGCTTCGGCAGCCATCACGCTTCGCTGTGCGGAATCTTGTACGGGTGGTGGTATCATGGCGCGCATCGCATCGGTTGCAGGCGCCTCACAAGTCCTTGATAGAGGTTGGGTCGTTTACAGTAACCAAGCCAAACATGAGATGCTAGGCGTCCCCTTGCCCCTTATCGAATCAAAAGGGGCCGTCAGTGAAGAGGTCGTTCGTGCATTGGTTGAAGGGATGTGCACAGATCATCATGAAAAAATCATCTGCTTATCAATCAGTGGTATCGCTGGCCCTGAGGGTGGAAGCATTGACAAGCCAGTCGGAACAATCTGGATGGCGACAACCTTGGCTGAAAAAATAGAAACACGCTGCTTGAATTTAAAGGGAGACCGTCAGAAAATTCAACAAGAAGCCATTGATCATGCACTACAATGGATCATAGATCGTGTAGCGTCGATCCGATGAGGGTAGAGCTCCCACAATAAGCCAATAAGGTGATGCAAACTAAATTTGTGCAACAGCCTCAGCAATAACCGTTTCAAGGGTTTCCAACTTCAACTGACAACCGTCCTGATCTTCTGCCAATGCTGCTTTTTCTAAACTGGCCGCGGCTTCTGTCACAGTTGCAAAGCCAAACATTCCGCCTTGACCTTTGAGGTTGTGTGCCTGACGACGGGCAGTATCAAAAGCGCCTTCTGCCAAGGCTACTTTAATATTTTCAATGCCATCCATACATGATTGCTTAAATCGTGGTAACAACGGAACAAGGCAGGGATCGATAGCCATGGTCAAGGCCTCCATTTTTTTTCGTAGAGAATAGTGTTTCGTGCGTTTTTTTCAAGAAAGTGCTATGAAGGTTGGCACTCATCACGGTAGAGACAAGGAACAACCGCACAGTTCTCAATCGTTTGGAAACAAGCACTGTTGCCTTCAGCAATTTGAATTGCATGAATGAGTTCTGCTTTTTTTAATTTTGAGGTGCCTTTGATTTGCAAAGGCTTGGCCTTTTCGATCAACTCTTTTTTTGTAATCATTGCCATGAAGAGACTCCAATTATGTGATGACTAAGTATTTGTTTGCCGTAGAATAACCAACTCAGTTGACATCGCAACGGGAGATCTTGACATGGCCAATGTTCAAAAATGGCTGTTGATAGAATCAGTTTCAATATCGAGATCAACAAAGGTCTCCCAAATGGTTAAAAAATCATCCAGATTTTCAAACAACAAATCAACCAAATGAGGATCAAAATGTTTGCCCCGTTGGGCTTTGAAAAAGGCAAGGATCTTATCCAACGCCCATGCCTCTTTGTAAATGCGTGCATGACCCAATGCATCAAAAACATCCGCTATGGCTGTAATACGGCCATAGATACTAATCTCTTCTCCAATCAAACCATTGGGGTAACCACTGCCATCCCATTTCTCATGATGGGTATTGGCGACAATCGCAGAGGTTTTCAAAATGTCGCGTTTGGAATGGCGAAGCATCTCAAATCCAAGCGTGGTATGGGTTTTCATGATGATAAACTCTTCTTGGGTGAGTTTACCATTTTTCTTCAAAATGGAATCAGGAATACCGATTTTACCAATATCGTGCATCGGCGCAGCCTGGCGCATTAAATTGGCCTCCGCATCGTTTAAGCCCGCCAATTTCGCCAGCAAATAGCAATATTCAGCGACGCGAATCACATGCTGTCCTGTCTCTTGAGAGCGTAGCTCTCCAATGGCACTCATGGTGATAATAATCTCTTTTTGGGTTTGAATAATCTCATGATTCAAATTGGTGATTTCAGTAATGTCGTTCATCACCTGAAGAATTTCGACCACTTCGCCATCACTATTTTTCAATGGGTAAAAGAGGGTATCAATCGCATATAAATGACCATTACGATCCACTTGTTGCAAATTGCTAAAGATGGATTCACCGCGAGAAATATACTCTGTAACTTGACGATACAATGCCTCATCTTGATGCAGTGGGTGGCATAACGAAGGGCTAGACACACCTATCAGTTCATCTTCTGAATAGCCACTAATTTCACAAAATTTGGTATTCACATAGGAAATATTGTGCTGTTTGTCTGTTTTTAAAATGGCCACAGCAGAGTTAATCGCATCTTCATACTGTTCGGTATAATGGATTTTTCGTTTTAAATCTTCAGTGGTAATTTCAAGTTTATTTTTAAGAAGTTGCTTATACTCTTCCAGTTCTGTCACATCATGGCGAATCGCCATATACTCTTTCAATTGACCATTTTTATAAAAAATAGGCACAATAAGCGCAATGACATGATAATAGCTACCATCTTTACGCTTATTTTTAATATGACCTTTCCAGGTACGCTTACTCTTAATGGTTGCCCAAAGATCAGCAAATGTTTCGCGTGGCATATCTTTGGAGCGAACAATATTGTGAGGAGAACCCAAAAGTTCTTCTCTTGAAAAACCAGAGATACGCTCAAATTCCGCATTCACATCAGTAATCATTCCACGCGCATCGGTGGTGGAATAGATTGAGGTTTGTTGCACCGCTTGCGTGACCTGCTCCAGATTATAGATGGTGTCTTCAAGCTCAGCACTGGTTTTAGAAATCAGTGTCGTCAATGCTTTTAACATCACATCATGCTTATCTTTGGCATGTTCTGGCGGAAGAAAAGAGGCCCGTTTTTTAGGCTGCAACTCATTCAGTATCACAAAGGTTGTCGTGATATTAAGCAGATTATTTTGCTGTTTACTCTTGCTGTGATAAAACTCACCATAAGTGATGAATCCGCATGTCGGGGCAATTTGATGGATGTAACCCAATTCATCGTTGAGGTAGTTCCCCAGCAATAATCGCCGTGAGGCACAGCTATAAATATATGCGGCTTCATTCTCAAAAGCATATTCATTTTCCAGAATCTTCCGGTTCTCATTTTCAATATGCTCAATATTTGCACAAGCAAAGTGAACCACCGTTCCCTCAGGAATATTGCCTGCGAAAATTACGCCGCCACTCTCACTGTCTGTCGCAATAATCGCACGGGCAATGTCGACACCATTCACATTGAAGACCAGCGGAAACTGTGAGCCAAGTTCAAGAAAATGCTCGGCGATATCATGACCCAAATAATGACGATAGATCTCAATCACAGGTTTGTTGTTGATGGTAAAGACTTTACTGCCTGCAGATTTTGTCACACGCATGGCCTGACCAATCGGCTGCCAATTCATCAAATACTTGCTATTTACGGTTAAATGATCTGAAGAGAGAACCGCGCAAACAAGATCACAATCGATCTCAGATTCATTAAAAACTACAGCGCCTTGAAATTGGAAATCATCGCCTGAATTACCGCCCGCGATCACCAATTTCGGATATTTATTCGCAATCGTTTGCAGCAATTCACTGGCATCAAAACGGAAAGTATTGGCAAACATCACCATCAACTTACTCTCATTTTTAAGATAGTGGCTCTCTAAGAGATCTAAAATTTCGCCATTGCTTTGTTGGGTAAATGCACAGCTTTCGACCAGCGTCGCAGTAAAGATTGAGCATGAAATGACAATGGCACGATCCTCTATTGCCGAGTGGCTGATAATACCTGCTGTCGAGGTACCAATAATTCTTGCATGGGGCAAAAGCTTCTGGAGTTGAAGACGAACTTCATTGATCGCATCAACGGTTTGAAATGAAGCAAAGATTTGAATAAAAAGGGCATTGTTTGGTGAGAACTTCTGCGCCTCCACCCAGTCGCAAAGTAGGCTTGATGATTCATATCGATGATTGACAAGTTTCATCATGACGCTCCTTCAGCAATTTTACGCACCCAGCGTCTATTGAATTGTATTTAACCATCCCTAAAATTGCAACCATAGACAAAACATAGAAAATAGGGGCACAAGCGCATCTCGCAGTTCATTTTCCGATTGATATTGGAATATCTTGGGGGAGTTGTTCAAGATACGCCAATGTCTAAGAATATCGATACCCCCGAGCACACCCCGATGATGCAGCAATATTTGGCCATTAAAGCGGAGTATGCTGACTGCCTGCTCTTTTATCGCATGGGCGACTTTTATGAAATGTTTTTTGAAGATGCGATTGAGGCGGCCAAGATTCTGGATATTACACTGACCAAACGGGGAAAAAGTCAGGGCGATGATATTCCTATGGCAGGGGTTCCCTGGCATCAAGCTGATGGTTACTTGGCCAAACTTGTGCAAGCCGGCAAACGGGTCGCCATCTGTGATCAAATGGAGTCGCCTAATGCCAGCAAAGGGCCTGTGCGCCGCGAAGTGGTACGCATTGTCACGCAAGGAACATTGACTGAATCAAACCTTTTGCAACAAGATTCTCCTGCGCCTTTGGTGGCGATTCAATGGGGTAGTGGCTCGCAAAAACCGTGGGGATTGGCTGCGCTTGACCTTTCATCGGGGCAGTGGCGCTTGCATGAAGGGAATGGGCAAGCCACCCTTGAAGAGATGCTCATCACGCTTAACCCTGGCGAACTTCTACTCAATACGCGCGATGAGTTCAGCTTTGAAACGCCTGTTTATCGCCCCGGTGATTGGAGCTTTGCCATCCCCGTCGCCCATGAATATTTGCAGCGTCAATTTGATGTGCGTGCCTTAGAATCACTCAATCTGGAATCGCACCCCTTGGTTACCCAAGCCGTGGGTGCAGTCTTGGTCTATTTGGAGCAGACCCAAAAGTGCGCGCTTCACCACCTCACCTTACCCGTGTTTCGCGAGCAAGCGGTCGGCATGCGCATTGATAGGCGATCGCGTCGCAATCTTGAGCTCTATTGCGGCCTCAATGGTGATCCCAAGGCGGGATTGATTCACCTGCTGGATCAAACGATCACCCCGATGGGGGCGCGTTTATTGCGGCAATGGATCGATCTTCCCTTGATTGATCTGGAACAGATCCGTCTGCGCCAGGATGCCGTGCAGAGCCTTCTGGATGACGGCGAGACCCGCAGCACACTTGCAGCCGCATTAAAACCGATACGCGACATTGAGCGCATGTTAACACGCATTGTCCTAAGTCGTTCATCTGCGCGCGATCTACGCGGCATTGCCGAAGGGCTGTTGGCGTTGCCCGCCGTGCGCGATGCAATCGGTGATCGGGAAGGGCTTTTTACTGAAATTCGCTGTGCGCTGCATGGCTTGGATGATTTAGCGCAAACCTTGATCACTGCCGTAGTTGAATCGCCACCGTTACGATTTCACGAAGGTGGCGTCATCGCTGAAGGGTTTGATGCTGAACTCGATCGATTGCGCGATCTTCATCGCAATGCCGATGCGTGGCTGAAATCGTATGAAGCCAAAGAGCGCGAAGCATCCCAACTTCCAAACTTGAGGGTCAAATATAACAAAGTCTTTGGCTACTTTATTGAAGTCTCAAAAGCACAATCGAACGATGTGCCCATGCACTATGTTCGCAAGCAGACCTTGGTCAATGCCGAGCGTTTTATCACCGATGAGTTGCACAATTTTCAATCGGAAATCTTGGGTGCATGGGATGCCGCATTAACCCAGGAGTTGACCTTAATTGAGCAACTTCATCAACAGGTGTCAGCACAGGCTGCGAGCATTCAACATGCAGCCCAGGCGGTGGGCAAAGTCGATCTCTTATACGCCTTCGCCACACTCGCTTTTCAATTTCATTATGTTCGCCCCGAAGTGCATCAAGGGCGCTTATTAGAGATTGAAGGGGGCCGGCACCCCGTTGTGGAACGCTGCTTAAAGGCAGGAGAAAATTTCGTTGCCAACGATACCCACATGGATATGAAACAGCGCCGTTTCATGCTGCTCACCGGCCCCAACATGGGCGGTAAGTCAACCTATATGCGTCAAGTTGCATGGCTTACCTGGCTTGCCCATACGGGCTGTTTTGTACCCGCTGATCGCGCAAGAATTCCATTGACTCAGCAAATTTTCACCCGCGTAGGGGCAGGAGATGAGTTGGCGAGTGGCCGTTCCACCTTCATGGTTGAAATGATGGAAACCGCAACCATCTTGAATCAATTGGGACCTCGCAGTTTGGTCATTGTCGATGAAATTGGTCGCGGTACCAGCACTTGGGACGGATTGGCTATCGCCTGGGCTGTTGCCGAAAAATTGATTGCGACCGCAGATGTGACCACCCTGTTTGCAACGCATTACCATGAACTCACCGAACTGTCTGATCAATTTCCCGAAGCCTTTAATGCATCCGTCACTGTACGCGAATGGAATGGAAAAGTCGTATTTATGCACAAAGTTGTTGAAAATGCTGCCGATCGTTCCTACGGCGTCGCCGTTGCGCAGCTTGCGGGTCTTCCCCCATCAGTCATTGCCCGCGCACGCGAACACCTCTTTCGACTGGAGCATGATTCGGAGTTAAAAGCAGAGTCGGGCAAGGCGCAACTGGGGCTCTTTGCTGAAGCTGAAAAGCGTAAACAAGAGCAGGAGATAAAAGTATTGCGCAATTTACATCAAACCATCCGAGAGATGAATATTGATGATATGCGCCCACTGGATGCCCTCAATGCACTCGATCTTTTGAAAAAAATGGTAGCTTCATGAAAAAGTATAACCAAGAAATGATCCAAAACGCCAAAGTGGACATTGCCAAACGAACAGAAACGATGCAACAGATGTTCCGTGAAGGTCAAAGTGGAGCCGAACTCTCTCGATGGATGAGCAATCAGGTCGATAACCAATTGGTACAATTATGGAAAACCTTGGCACCCAAGGCAGCTACCGAGGTCGATTTAATCGCCGTAGGTGGCTATGGCCGTGGTGAGCTTGCCCCCTTTTCGGATTGGGATATCTGGTTCGTATTGCCTAAAAAATCAGATGAAGAGACCAAAGCTGAAATCCAAACCTTTCTTTACTTTCTCTGGGACTTAAATGTAAAGATTGGTTATGCCGTGCGCACCCTAAAAGAGGCGTATGAACACCTTGACGAGGATTGGGAAGCGGTGACCGCATGTATGGAGATGCGCCTGCTTGCGGGTTCGGGCGGGCTGTTTCAAAATCTCAATCAACATATTCGTAGCTTTCTTAAAAAACGACGCAAAATGTTTATCTTAGCAAAAATTGATGAGCTCGAAGCACGCCATCAACGCACCGGCAACACCGCCTTTATGATGGAGCCCGATGTCAAGGAGGGGCAAGGTGGCTTGCGTGATGTGCAGAGTATGTTCTGGATGTGTAAAGCGTGGAGTGGGCACTTTGCCTCTGAGTCGCTGTGGAGCCATGCAACCCTTTCGAAAAAAGAGTATGAAGACCTGGTGATGGCACAAAACTTTTTATGGCGGGTGCGCGTTGGCCTGCATTTGCAGAGCCACCGTCTGGATGACCGATTAAGTTATGAAAAGCAGGTCGCACTGGCACAAATGATGGGCTATCAAGGGTGTGACTCGCGTCATCCTGTGGACCATTTCATGAAAGATTATTTCCGTTATGCGGGGCGAATTGCCCGCATTTTAAGCATGTTATTGATGCATTTTGAAGAGCGACTCTACCCCAAACGCTTTGCATTAAAGAAGAATATTGGCGATGGGTTTGTGGTGCGTGGCAACCTGATTGGCTTAAAACATCCCGATGTTTTCAAAGAGAATCCTTTGCGATTATTGCAAGTCTTTCATTTGGCCCAAATCGGTCATCGCCGGCTCTCCTCTGATACATTGCGCCAAATTCGTGCCGATGTGCTTCTTTTGGATGATCAAATACGCGACTCCGATGAAGCAAAGTCGATCTTCATTGAAATTTTACAAAATCCCCGCAATGTATTTTGGACCCTCAAACGAATGAATGACACCGGTGTATTGGGACGCTTTATTCCTGAATTTCGCGATGTCGTGGGGCTTGGGCAGTTCAACCGTTATCATGTCTACACCGTTGATGAGCATACCATTCGTGCCGTCGGTGAAGCGCGCAATATGCTGCATGAAGATCGGCAAACGCGCCTCACCTTGACCCACGATGTCATTCGCAAATTGAAACGGCCTGAGCTGCTCTATATCGCCCTCATTTTCCATGATATTGCCAAAGGATTGCCAGGTGATCACTCCATTGTAGGGGCGGGCATGGCGCACGCTTTTTGCGAGAGGCTTGGCTTGAGCGAAGATGCCTCAGCACTGGTGGGTTGGTTGGTGCGTGAACATTTAAGCATGGCGATGATATCGCAGCGCTCGGATCTCTCTGACCCTGAAGTCATTCGTACCTTTGCCAATTTGGTTGGTGATCAAGAACATTTGGATTACCTGCTCTGTTTAACGGTTGCCGACATTGCCGCTGTTGGCCCCAATGTTTGGAATGACTGGAAAGGGACGCTGCTCAAAGATCTCTATCAAAGCACCGAATTGGTACTCCTTGGAGATAATTTAACCAGTGAAACCATCAATAAACGCATTCAGCGCCGAATTGACAGTGCCATTGAACGGCTCAAAATCGAAGCAAGTCATGTGGCTCCCGAAGCATTGCGCAGCGAGTTGCTGCTGCTACCGCAGCGCTGCATTTTACACTTTCCACCGCGCCAATTACGCATGTTGGGTGCATGGATGTCACAAACCGAGGATGGCGAAGGAGTCGGTTGGCACATTGATCAACGGCGCAGTGAAACCTTGTTAATGATTCTTACCCATGAACGGCGTGGTCTTTTTGCGGCGCTCACCGCTTCCATCGCTTCGGGATATATCAATGTTGTCGCAGCAGAAGCGTATGGTCTGGACGATGGTCGCGTCTTGGACATTTTTCATGTTCATGGTCAAAATGATCAACCACTCACCCTTGAAGATGATCTTAAACGGCTGAAACAACGCCTTGAAATCACCATCGCACAAGAAGATTTTAATGATGAAAAGGTGATCTTAAAACCGTTCAAACCCAATGTATTGCAGGCACAGGTGAAGCCTTATGTTTGCGAGCTTCCCCTTGCATCAAGCCGTTATACCGCCATTGAGGTGAGTGCAGCCAACCGCCCTGGACTATTGGCCGATTTAGCGCAGATCATTGCAGAGTCAGGCTGCAATCTTCGCAGTGCATCGATCTCCAGTTTTGGCGAACGCGTTGTGGATGTGTTTTTTGTTCAAGGCAGCGAAGAGGATCGATTAACAGCATCAGCATTGGCCACGCTATGCGCACAGTTATTGATTGTTGCCACCATTCAACCGATCTCGAAATGAGTCCATTCGTAACAGAAATCAAAAATCTGCAAAAACAACTGAATCGCTGTTTAATCAAAGATCATCAGCGGTTCCGCAATCGATTGATTCAGTTAGACAAACGCTTCAAACGATCATCGACAGAAGCCGAAGCATCGATTCGGCAATCTCTATCTCAGATTGCGACAGAAATTTCACGCTCAAAAGCAACGGTTGATCAACGCTTGGCGCAAACGCTGACGATTGAATATCCCGAAACACTGCCTGTTTCAGCAAAACGCGATGAGATTGCGACGGCGATTGCCAACCATCAAGTGGTGATCATTGCCGGTGAAACAGGCTCGGGAAAAACCACCCAGATTCCCAAAATATGTCTTGAATTGGGGCGTGGGAGTCGGGGCGTCATTGCGCATACCCAACCACGACGCATTGCGGCGCGTAGCGTAGCGATACGCATCGCCAGTGAACTGCTAACCCCATGCGGTGATATTGTTGGTTTCAAGGTTCGTTTTCATGATAAAACCAGTCTGCAAAGTCGCGTAAAACTGATGACCGATGGCATTTTGCTCGCGGAAATTCAATCGGATCCCAAACTGTTACAATACGACACCATTATTATTGATGAGGCACACGAGCGCAGTTTAAACATCGATTTTCTCATGGGATATTTAAAACAACTGCTGCCCAAACGAAATGATCTACGCATCATCATCACCTCGGCGACCATCAACACCGAGAAATTTTCAACATTCTTCCACAAGGCACCCATCATCGAAGTCTCCGGGCGTAGTTTTCCTGTCGATATTCTTTACCATCCACTGCATGGGGATGAAGATAGCCAAGATCAAGATCTACCCTTGGCGATTGTTGATGCGGTTGAAACGGTAGGGCGCATCGATGCGAGGGGAGATGTTTTGGTTTTTCTCCCCGGTGAACGCGAGATTCGTGAAACGGCTGAGGCGCTGCATCAACACAGCTTAAAACATACCGAGATTGTTCCACTCTATTCAAGGCTCTCGCCGGCAGAGCAAGATCGCGTCTTTCAAACGCACAGTGGTCGGCGCATTGTCCTCTCAACCAATGTGGCAGAAACCTCACTCACCGTTCCCGGTATTCGCTTTGTCATCGATTCAGGGCTCGCACGCATCAGCCGTTATAGCCCACGGATGAAGATTCAGCGTTTACCGATTGAGCCCATCGCGCAAGCCAGTGCCAATCAACGGGCAGGGCGCTGTGGCCGTGTTTCACATGGTACTTGTATCCGTCTCTATGCCGAATCGCACTTCAACAATCGCCCTGAGCAGACCGACCCTGAAGTGCTGCGCACCAACCTTGCCAGCGTCATTTTACAGATGGCCAGTCTGGGGCTTGGCGATGTTGCCAAGTTCCCTTTTATGGATGCGCCCGATAGCCGTGCGATCCATGATGGCTACCGCCTGCTGATGGAGATCGAGGCGGTTAATGAAGATAAACAGTTGACCCCTCTTGGAAAGAAATTGGCGCGTATGCCGCTCGATCCACGCATGGCACGCATGTTGATTGCAGCTGAGCAACGCCTCTGTTTGCAAGAGGTATTGATCATCGTTTCGGCGCTTTCGGTGCAAGATCCACGCATGCGCCCGAGTGAAGCGCAGCAGGCGGCCGATGAACAGCATCGAAAATTCGCCCATGAACATTCCGACTTTTTGGCATGGCTCAACCTTTGGCAATGGTACCAAGAGCAAAACAGACATCTCTCCCGTGCCAAAATGAGGAAGCTGTGTCACGATCGCTTTTTGTCGTTTGTGCGTATGCGCGAATGGCATGACCTCCATAGCCAGCTGCTCACCATCAGCCATGAATTGGGTATGAAAGCCAGCTCCGTTGCCGCCTCCCCCGATGAGATCCATCAAGCACTGCTTGCCGGATTATTAAGCCATGTTGCCGTGCAAGGTGATGATCGCCAGTTCCTGGGCGCACGCGGGCTGAAGTTTGCGCTATTTCCCGGCTCAAGCCTTTTTAAAAAACCACCCAAATGGATCATGGCGGCCGAACTGGTTGAGACGCAGCGTTTGTATGCCCGCACCGCGGCGGCCATTGATCCTGAATGGTTGGAGCGGGTCGGCGCCCATTTGATTCATCGCGATTATGGCGAAGCCTACTGGTCAGCCAAACGGGCGCAGGTATTGGCTCCTGAGCGGCTTTCACTGTTTGGCATCATCATTGGCAACCGCCGCATTCACTATGGTCCTATCGATGCAGCCGTCTCACGCGCACTCTTTATTCGCCATGCGTTGGTGCTGGGCGAATACCGAACGCACGGCAAGTTTTTTGAACACAACAAGCGGTTGATTGCCGAAGTTGAAATGCTTGAGGCCAAATCGCGCCGACGGGACCTTCTCGCCGATGAAGAGGCGTTGTTTGACTTTTTTGATGCCATCATCCCCGATGGTATTGTCAGCGGGAAGATGTTTGAAAAGTGGCGAAAAACAGCGGAACAAAAGCATCCAAAAATCCTCTTTTTAACGCAAGCGCAGCTGCTCAAACAAGCGCTCGATCATAACCACCATGACTTCCCAGACATGTGGGAAAAAGAGGGGTTGCGATTAAAATTTGAGTACCAATTTGATCCTTCCCACCATGCCGATGGGGTCACGCTGCTTGTCCCGCTGGCGGCACTTGGGCAATTGATGGTGAACGATTTTGATTGGTTGGTTCCAGGAATGTTGACCGAAAAGGTGGCTGCATTGATCAAGGCGTTGCCCAAGGGGATGCGTAAACACTTTGTGCCGGTTCCTCAATATGCCGAAGCGGTGGTTGAGCGGCTTACTTTTGCACAGGGGCACCTGTTGATGGGGCTTTCGCAACAGCTAAAAATCATTACGGGGGTTGATGTGCCGCTGTTGCAATGGCAACCCGATCAGCTTCCCAACCATCTACGCATCAACTTTCGTATTCTCGCCGAAAAAGGGCGTGTGCTTGCAGAATCCACCGATCTGCCACGCTTGCAACAGCGCTTTTCCAAGGTGCTGACACAAACCATTGCCCGTGATGACCTGATCACAGCCTTTGAAAAAAGTGGCCTGAAACAGTGGGGAAGCGATACTGCCTTGGGCGATATTCCCGAACATATTGAGCATCGCCAAGGTGGGTTACTGTTGCGCCGCTACCCGGCACTGGTCGATGAGGGGGAGAGTGTTGCGCTGCGCTTGTTTGAGACAGAATCCTTGGCCATGCAACACCATCGACAGGGTGTATTGCGGCTATTGATGCTACAGATGCATCAACAAGTCGCCATGTTGCAAAAGAACATGCCAGGGTTGAAATCGATGATGTTGCACTATGCAGCATTCGGCAATGCCCAGGATTTATGCCGTGATATCATCCACACCGCCTTTCATGCGCAGTTTTTACAAGACGGGGTCCCACGCACAGCCCTCGTATTTGAGGCATGTCTGGAAGCGGGGAGGGGAGGATTGATGACCATGGCCCAGCGCATCGCCCAAGGTGTTGTCACTGCTCTTGAGGCGAACCATACGCTGCAACGCGATATTGCCATGATCAAAGCCGAACAGTTGAAACCGGTGATTCAATCGATTCAATCTCAGGTGCAAGCGCTCATTTACCCTGGCTTTGTTGCGCAAACACCGTCAATGATGCTGCAACATTTTCCTCGCTTTATTGAAGCGGCCCGATTGCGTTTGCAAAAAGCGGGAAGGAATCGACACGATGCAGCCCTGCAGGCCGAAGTGGATAAGTTTTACCAGCTCTATCAACAACGATCTGCCGATTTGCAACAACGGGGTTTAATGCAAGATGAGCTGATGGCATTCCGCTGGTTAATTGAAGAGTTGCGCGTCTCCCTTTTTGCCCAAGAGCTCAAAACAGCACAACCCGTCTCAGTAAAACGGCTGCAGCAGCATTGGGAGTTATTGCGTCAACGCGTGGTATAAAACAAGAAAGTTCTCCCTACATAATCGTAAAAAAAGGGGGGGATTACCCTCTGCCTGCATGGTGTTGCCCGGCAAGTATCGCAGGCGTTTGGCGACGACCAACATGCAGGAACGGCTTAACGAGGAGATCCGCCGCCGTGAACGGGTGATTCGCATCTTCCCGAACGAGGCATCAGC
>PEAA01000041.1 GCA_002753275.1 Zetaproteobacteria bacterium
CTAGTAAGGCCGTTCTGCTGAAAAAATCGCTAAGGCTTTAAGAAGTGAAATGATTTCACGATCGCCATGGGTGGGAAGAAGTGCGATGGCACGGTTGGCATAATCTTTGGCCCGTTGCATGGTGAATTGATCGCCGCCATGGTGAAGAACACGCTCGCGAATCCAATTCCGATCAAATGAAATATGTTCTTCGCTCTCCGCAATGATTTCAACTTGCGCGCGAAGTTCAGGGTCTCTCTCCATGGCGATGATGAGAGGCAAGGTGATTTTACCCTCTTCAAGATCATGACATACAGGTTTTCCTGCTGTTTTTTCATCGGCAATATAATCCAGTGCATCATCCATCAATTGAAAGGCAACACCCAGGCACATGCCATATTCAGACATTGCCTCAATGATCTCTTGTGGTTGGTCGGCGATATGAGCGCCCACTTTGGTGGCAGCAGAGAAGAGAATGGCTGTTTTACGCTCAATGACTTCTAAACATTCCGCTTCACTCATCTCCACATGGAAGGTGCGCGAGAGTTGCAACACTTCGCCCTCCGCCAAGGCATTGGTGACATCGGACATTAAGCCCAACATTGCGACATCACCATCTTTGACCATCATTTGGAATGCGCGTGAAAAGAGATAATCGCCTACCAGGACGCTGGCCTGGTTGCCCCAAATTCCATTGGCAGAAGGGGCGCCACGGCGTTGATCCGCAGCATCAACGACATCATCATGGAGTAACGATGCTGTGTGAATAAATTCAACGACAACGGCGAGGGGGATGTGGCGATTCCCTTGATAATGAAACAGTTTGGCGATGAGTAATGTGAGCAGTGGACGCAGGCGTTTGCCACCATTGTTGATGATGTAGTGACCAATGGCGGGAATCATCATGATGTCCGACTGTAAATTTTCATGGATACACGCATTGACGGCCTGCATATCTTGATGACAGAGCTTAAGCGCATGTTTAAGGGATAATTTACTATCGTTCACGGCTTGGCATCGTAGGCAATGCTGAAATTTCGTCAAGTTTCATTGTTTTTTCATCTCAGAAAATTAGTTTGCGATTTTATGGGATATTCCAATGGGTAAAATTGTATCGCAAATGCAGTTGTGGAGCCATTTAATGGTTGCACTGCTTGTGGTGCAGAGTATCGCTGCTGGTTTTTGCTTGATGGCCCCGAGTGCAACAATGCCCGTGTTATCGATGGAACAGGCGATGACTGATTCGAGTGAGAGCAGTATGGGGCATCGTGATTCTGCCCATTGTCATCCCTCCTTTTCGATCCATTCTGTCTCAGAAAATGCGCCGGAAAAGAGGATGCCCAAGGCTCCATGTGCCCATTGTGATCAACCCGATCAGCTACTTTTAAGCACTTTGCAAGCCGATGATCTCGATGGTTTGCATCACTTGGTCGGTAGTTTATCTCTGCTGTCAGTGTCGTTAGTGCCGGTGATGGCGCAACGGATCCATACGCGAATTAACACAGGCCCGCCGCGAAGTTCTTCGCTTCTTTATACTACGACCCAACGCCTTCGTATTTGAGATCTCTCAGCTGCTGAGACCACGGTGCGTATGCATCGCGGTGCATCTTCTTCTCTTTTGATGAATATGCGTATCTTGTGCAGGAGGGATGCTTATGTCCCTGATGAAAACAACATGGTTGTTGTCCCTCGTTTTATCCATTGCAAATACGGTTACGGCTGAATCTTTAACATTAAAAGAGGCTGAGCAGTTGGCCTTAGAGAATAACCCTTCGCTGCATGCCGCGAATAGTCATGCTTTGGCAATGGCAGCCATTCCTGCGCAAGTGGGGAGTTTGCCTGATCCAACCCTTTCATTGAACGCATTAAATCTTCCTGTGAACTCATTTTCTACAACACAGGTTGATATGACCCAAATGCAGATGGGGATCTCTCAGCGTTTGCCATTCCCCGGGAAGTTGCGCTTGCAAGCTGAGGTTGCAGAACGGTTTGCCAAGGCTGCGGAATGTGATCGGGATGAGTTACGCTTATTGTTGCAGCGGAATGTACGCATTCATTGGTGGAATCTCATTTATTTGGATAAGGCCTTGGGCTTGATACAAAACAATCAGCGATTGTTGCGTCATCTGGTGCAGGTTTCAGAAGCGAAATATAAGACAGGTGGTGGATTGCAGCAGGATGTATTGCTGGCGCAGTTGGAGTTGTCACGCCTGCTTGAACAAGAAATGTCGTTAACAAGGGAGCGTGCGACGCAGGCAGCCAGCTTGAATGTACTGTTGGGGCGTGATTCTGTAACGCCTATCCTTTTGACACAGCCTTTACCTGCCTTCGTAGCACCCACCATTGAGATTGATTCATTGAAAGATTGGGCAAAAGATCATCGTCCACGCCTCATTGCATTAAAACGGAACATCGAGGCGGCAGATTACATGGTTGCACTAAGCGAAAGGGAGCAGTTTCCCGATTTTAAATTGGCGGCCGCATACGGTGTTCGTCAGGGTATGAATGCAGTTTCGGGTCAGCGGCGTAGTGATTTGACTTCGATCTCATTGTCGATGACGCTGCCTATTTATCACCGTGAGAAACAGGATCATGCAGTTGATCAACGCAATGCGGAACAGGCAGAGGCCGCATTTATTTGGCAAGAAGGTGTCAATGAAGTCTATGCTGAAATCGATGCAGCAGCATCCGATTTGCGTATCAGCCGTGATCAACTGGCAATGTTTGATCAGGGTATTCTCCCTCAAGCCCGGCAAACCACTGCTTCCATGTTGGTGGGTTATCAGGTCAATAAAGTTGATTTTCTTAATCTTGTTCGTGCTCAGCTCAATGAATTGAACATGGAAATACAGTATTGGAAAATTTATACATTGGCGCATCAAAGTGAGGCTCGGCTGGAGGCCGCTGCAGGCAATGCGTTGATCATCGGTAATGGAGAGATGCGATGAATATGCGGATGTTGATATGGGTATTGATTGCCATGCTTGTGGGCTTGGCCGCGGGATATTTGATCTTTGCCAAGGGGGAAGAAGTTGTTACAGCCGAGGGAGCAGCGGGGCCATGCCCTGATGGATCACAACCTTTGGGCTGGCGTAATCCGATGAATCCACAGGTGACCTCATCGGTTTTTACCCGAGATGAGATGGGGATGGACTATTTACCTATCTGCGCAGATCACCCAAGAACCGTAGGGGGGGGGACGGTGATCATCGATCCTGCCGTAGTACAGAATATTGGTGTGCGGACTGTGGTTGCAGAGCAGAAAACCCTTGCGCGTGATATCCGAACGGTAGGGCGGGTGACCTTGGATGAGCAGCGGGTCGCACGCTTACATCCCAAGGTAGAGGGTTGGGTCGAGAAGCTGTTTGTGGATCGTACCGGTGAGAAGGTTGGCAAAGAGACAATGTTGCTGGCGATCTATTCGCCGCAACTGGTTGCCAGTGGTGAAGAGTATCTATTGGCCCTGAAAAATTGGCAATCGCTAAAAAATAGCCCGTTTCCTGATGTTCGTGAGGGTGCGAAACGGTTGTGGTCCTCTTCATTGGATCGGTTAAAACTATTGGATGTGCCTGAACATCAACTGCAACAGATTCGTGCCACGGGGCAGGTGCCCAAAGCACTGCATATTCATTCGCCCTTTGATGGCATCGTGATGAATATCGGTGCGCGCGAAGGGCAACGCATTACGCCGGAGACCGAGTTATATATGATTGCTGATCTGTCGCGTGTCTGGGTGCAGGTCGATCTCTATGAAGATCAACTGCCATGGGTGCAGCAGGGGGATGAGGCGGATATGCGTCTGCCAGCTGTGCCCGGAAGGGTGTTCAAGGGGCGGTTAAGTTATATCTACCCCTATCTGGATGCAAAAACACGCACCAACAAGGTGCGTATTGAATTCGCCAATCCAGACTTGACGCTGAAGCCAGAGATGTTTGCCAATATTGTTCTGAAACCATCACGCACAGTGAATGCCATTGCGGTGCCTGTTGAAGCCATTGTGCGAACGGGGGCGAGGGAACAGCTCTTTGTGCAGAGCGACGCGGGGTTGTTTGAACCGCGTGAAGTACGGTTAGGCATCTCATCTGGGCGTGAGGTGCAAGTTATATCTGGTATTTCGGCGGGAGAGCGAGTTGTGACCAGTGGTCAATTTTTGATCGATTCCGAATCAAAGCTTCAGGAGGCCATGACCAAGATGCGCAAGATAAATCAGCCGCCACCGCAGCCCGATACAGCGATGGGGATGGAGGACATGGATATGAATGCCCTCGATATGGGGACGATGCCGGTGCCGTCTGGAGTTGAGCATGATTAGCCGTGATGTGTTGTTGGGATGGCAAGGCGGACGAGTATGATTCGCCAACTGATTTCTTTTTCGATTCATTATCGTTTTTGGGTCGTGGTTGTGACGGTCGTTTTGGTTGTCACGGGTATTCAGGCGATGCGTGTGGTGCCGCTGGATGCGATGCCTGATCTCTCAGATGTGCAGGTGATTGTCTTCACTGATGATGCAGGTCAGTCGCCACAAGTGATTGAAGACCAGGTTACTTATCCATTGACGACGGCGATGCTTTCGCTGCCAAAAACCAAGGTGGTGCGTGGCTATTCGTTTTTCGGCTTCTCGATGGTTTATGTGATTTTTGAAGATAATACCGATATCTACTGGGCACGAACCCGTGTGCTTGAATCGTTGAATTATGCTCGGGATCGTTTGCCCGCCAATGTTTCGCCACGGTTGGGTCCGGATGCAACGGGTGCGGGTTGGATTTATGAATATACGCTGGTTGATCAAACAGGGCGCCTTGATCTTGCGCAATTACGAAGCGTGCAGGATTGGTACATGCGCTATCCATTGCAGACGGTGGATGGGGTCGCGGAAGTGGCTTCTATCGGCGGTTTTGTCAAACAGTATCAGGTTGAAGTCGATCCCGATGCGCTGGCGGCATTGAATATCCCTCTCTCCAAAGTGAAACAGGCAATTTCGCGTAGCAATAACGATGTGGGTGGACGATTGATTGAGATGGGTGAAACGGAATATATGGTGCGCGGCCGTGGTTATATTCAATCCATTCACGACCTTGAAATTATCCCCGTAGGTGTGGATGCGCATGGTACAGCCATTTTTCTCAAACAGGTCGCAGATGTTCACCTCGGCCCTGAACTCAGGCGTGGTGCAGCGGATCTTAATGGTGAAGGGGAGGTTGCTGGAGGCATTGTGGTGATGCGCTATGGTGAGAATGCCCACGCGACGATTCAGAAAGTGCGTGAAAAGCTCTCAGAACTGGCCAAAGGATTACCTCCAGGGGTAGAGATTCTACCCGTTTATGATCGTGGAGGGCTTATTGAACGGGCGGTGGACAATTTGGTGGTAAAATTGATGGAAGAATCGATGATCGTCGCCTTCATTTGCCTGCTTTTTTTGCTTCATGCCCGAAGTGCATGGGTCGCCATTATTTCGTTGCCTATTGCTGTCTTGATGGCATTTCTATTGATGCAGTGGCAAGGTATCTCCGCCAATATCATGAGTCTTGGAGGCATTGCCATTGCGATTGGCGCGATGGTTGATGGTGCTATCGTCATGATTGAAAATACGCATAAACATCTTGAACGGGCGGGTGAACATATCTCTTCGCAAGCACGCTGGCATGCGGTGCTCGCGGCGACACAAGAGGTTGGCCCTGCACTGTTTTTCAGCTTGTTGATGATTACGGTGTCATTTTTACCGATATTGACTTTAGAAGCACAGGAGGGACGGCTTTTTTCCCCCTTGGCTTTTACCAAAACCTATGCCATGGCTGCTGCCGCATTTTTGGCGGTGACATTGGTTCCTGTTCTTATGGGATGGTTGATACGGGGGAAAATCCCTGCGGAAAAAGGCAATCCACTGAACCGTATGCTGCGAAAAATACATGCCCCTCTGTTGCAGATGGCGGTCAAAGCACGCCTTTTGACCCTTGTGCTGGCCGCTGCACTGCTTGCGGGCACGGTTTATCCTGTGATGCAAACGGGTTCAGAGTTTATGCCACCTTTGGATGAGGGTGATATTCTTTATATGCCGACAACATATCCCGGAATCTCTATTACCAAAGCGCGTGAATTGTTGCAGCAGACAGATAAAATTTTGAAAACTTTTCCTGAGGTTGAGTCTGTATTTGGTAAGGCTGGACGGGCTGAAACGGCGACGGATTCGGCACCGTTGGCAATGCTGGAAACGACCATTCGCCTTAAACCCAAAGCGATTTGGCCCAATCCAGAAAAAACGACACGGCAATTAATGGATGAGATGGATGCCGCCATTCAATTTCCCGGCCTGGCCAATGCATGGACCTATCCGATTAAAACACGCATCGATATGCTTTCCACCGGAATCAAAACACCTGTTGGTATCAAAGTGTCCGGGGCGGATTTGAATACGCTGGAGAGGATCGCAGGGGAGATTGAAAAGGTGCTGAAAAGTCATCCTGACACATTGTCGGCTTTTGCCGATAAGGCGGTGGGTGGTTATTACCTCGATTTTGATATTCAACGCGAAGAGGCTGCACGCTATGGGTTAACGGTTGGTGATGTTCAGGATGTCATTACCAGCGCCATCGGCGGTATGAATGTGACCCATACCATTGAGGGGTTAGAGCGATATCCTGTTAATGTTCGTTATCCGCGGGAGTTGCGTGATAACATTGAGGCGTTGAAACGGGTTCTGGTGCCGACCCCCACCGGGGCGCAGGTGCCGCTTTCGTTGGTTGCGGATCTTCAGCTAAGACGCGGTCCGCCCTCGATAAAGACTGAAAATGGTCGTCCTAATGCCTGGGTTTATGTTGATATTAAAAGTAGTGATATCGGTGGGTTTGTGCGCGAAGCTAAGAAAATGGTGGAGCAACAGGTCAAGATACCTTCAGGATATACGCTGGGCTGGTCAGGGCAATTTGAATATATGGAGCGCGCGAGTGGTACCTTGAAGCTGGTCATCCCGGCAACATTATTGATGATTTTTATGCTGCTTTGGTTGAATTTTCGTAATGTCATCGCCCCACTGATTGTGATGTTTTCGATACCTTTTGCCATGATGGGTGGTTTTTGGCTGATTTGGTTATTGGGGTATAATTTTTCCGTTGCCGTGGCTGTTGGTTTTATTGCACTGGCGGGTGTTGCTGCGGAAATAGGGGTGTTGGTCTTGACTTTTATTGATCAAGCAGTGGCTGAAAAACGAACCGGATCGGCGCAGCGACTCTCTTCGCTATTGATTTGGGAGGCGGTCGAGCGTGGTGTGGCCGAGCGTGTGCGCCCGATTGTGATGACAGCGACAGCGATCATTGCGGGATTGCTCCCGATTATGTGGGGGGAAGGTTCGGGCTCGGATGTGATGCAACGAATTGCAGCTCCGATGATTGGAGGCATGGTGACGACCACCGTGCTTTGCCTGATTGTTCTGCCGGTGATCTACGGGCTTCTCTTGCAATGGAAAGAAAGATCAAATTTAACAGGAGAAAAAATATGAAAAAATTTATGATGATGACAACCGCTATGATGGCAATGGTGATGACACAACCGCTGTTTGCTGCGGGAGATACCCACCCCATGCATGGCGCAACGATGGATCATGCAGCCATGCATGGTGAGATGGGGAACATGAATGAAACGACAACGAAGTTTCTCGTTAAAAAAATGATCGATGGCTACGCGGTTACCTTTCATGTCATGGCGGCCAGCAGCGAGATGCAGCATGGTGGTAGCCATAATGTGATGGTTAAGATTGAAAAAGAGGGTGAAAACTTGAGCAAGATGCCCGTCAATTCCAAAGTGATCGGGCCCGATGGTCAAAGCGCTTCGAAGATGCTGATGAAAATGGGGGATTGGTATATGACAGGGTATGATCTCAATTTGGTAGGCGAATATCAGTTGATGGTGCTCTTTAAAAGTGCGGATGGTCAAAAACATTTTGGTGGGGTTTACTATCCTGACTCCAAACCAGCAGCGCATTAATTGGTGGCCATGCATCAAATCACGCTGTCGATTTCAGGCATGGGGTGCGCGGCATGTGTGGGTAAAATCGAATCGAAATTAAGAGCGGTGCCCGGGGTGGCGTTGGCAGAGGTCAATTTGGTTGCGCGCACCGCCTACATTGAAGGTAGTGATGCGCTTACGGTCGCACAACTTGTTGCGGTGGTTGAAGAGGCAGGCGCATACCATGCGGTGGCGAGGGTTGATGGCGAAGAGGATTTGGATGATGATCATGAGATGCTGAGCGTGCGCATGCAGCAGACAGGGTTGGCGCTGTTTGCCGGAGGCGGTTATCTCATCGCCCATTTGATGCACTGGCTTCCCGATTTGTCGGTGCAACCTTTTTGGATCGTTGTTGGCTTGATGGTTCTTGCAGTGATGGGGTTCTCGGGGCGTCATTTCTTTGTGGGTGCATGGCAAGGATTTCGACATGGATCATTCACAATGGATACCTTGGTTGCCATGGGCACCGCTTCGGCATGGCTATACTCAATGGTCATGGTCACGCTGCCTTCAATCGTGCCGGTAATGGGGCGTCATCTCTATTTTGATGCGGCCATGATTGTGATTGCTTTGGTCAATCTTGGCCGTTTTCTGGAAGCAAAAGCAAGGGGGCGGGCCAATGGTGCGATTCGATCCTTGATGGGGATGCAAGTGCAGTGGGCACACAGGGTTCGTGAGGGTGTTGAAGATGATGTTTTGCGTGTGCGTGTTGAGGTCGGAGATATGTTGCGCGTTCGTCCTGGTGAATCAATTCCCGTAGATGGTGAGGTTGTCGATGGGCGTACCTATGTGGATGAGTCGATGCTGACGGGTGAGCCTATTCCGGTGGTGAAAACGGTTGGCGATTCCGTGATTGGGGGAACGCAGAATGGCGAGGGTTCATTGCTGTTTCGCGTGACCCGTGTCGGGGAAGATACGGCATTGGCACAGATTATTGAAGCAGTTCGGCGGGCGCAAAGCTTTAAGCCAGACATTGCACGCCTTGTTGATACGGTGGCAGGATGGTTTGTTCCTTTTGTGATGGGTATTGCTTGTTTGACGGCGTTCGTCTGGTGGTTATGGCTTGATCGGGTCGATTTGGCTTGGATCAGTGCGGTGACGGTGTTGGTGATCGCTTGCCCGTGTGCGTTGGGGTTGGCGACACCGATTTCGATCGTGGTTGGGGTTGGTAAAGCGGCGGAAATAGGGTTGTTGATTCGCAATGGCGAAGCGTTGGAGCGGGCGAATCAGATGACGGATATTGTTTTTGATAAAACAGGAACATTGACGGAGGGTAAACCGAAAGTTGTTGATGTGATCGGTGATGATCCTCAACGGGTGATGCAGATCGCGGCGGCGTTAGAGATGCATTCGGAGCACCCTCTTGGGCGTGCAATCGTCGATGAGGCGAAAGTGCGCGAGATTTTCATTGCAGCGTGTGATGCTTTTGTGATGGAGATCGGGCGCGGTGTCGCGGGAGAAGTGGAGGGGCAGGCGTATGTCTTGGGCAATCGCGCATGGATGGAGAGCCACCATGTCCATTTTCCCCCACACTTTTCAGCGCAATGGCACCCGTTAGCCGCAGCGGGGAAGACGGTGATGTTTTTGGCCAAGGGTGAGCAGATTTTGGGCGCCATTGCCTTGGCGGATCCCTTGCGGGCGGGGGTTGATAACACCGTGCGTGCATTGAAACAGCGAGGTGTTCGCCTACATATTTTAACGGGCGATGCCAGCGAGAGTGCCCAAGCAATCGCGCAACAGATTGGCATTGATCACTGCGTGGCACGACAATTGCCACAGGATAAGCAGCGCTATATTTCCAAGCTCCAATCCAAGGGGTGTGTGGTGGGTATGGTGGGTGATGGCATGAATGATGCCGCAGCGTTGGCACAGGCGGACCTCGGCTTTGCGATGGGGAGCGGCACAGAAATCGCCCTTACCAGTGCTGATGTGGTGTTGATGCATGCGGATCTACAACTGTTGTTGATGATGATGGCATTATCGAAAGCGGTACTTCATAATATTAAGCAAAATTTGCTAGGGGCATTTGCATACAATAGTTTCGCGATTCCTGTGGCAATGGGTGTGTTTTATCCCTCTTGGGGTGTGCTACTAAACCCGATGGTTGCGGGCGCGGCGATGGCGATGTCATCGATTACGGTCGTGCTTAACGCCAACCGTTTGCGCCTGTGGAAATATCAAATCCTAAAGGATGAATCATGAATCGAATGTTCGCGTGTTGTGTTGGGATTTTGTGGTTGTTGAGCGGTTGTAGCGCAGACAATAGCGCATCAACGGCAGAAACTGCTCAGCCATCGAAAGGTGTTCTCTCATTGGAAAAAGGTACTTTTCCAGAGATGACATTGACCCGATTGGATGGCACGCTGGTCAATACTCGCGATCTTTTTGCCGGAAAAGTGGTGGTGTTCAATGTGTGGGCGACTTGGTGCCCGCCTTGTCGTCAAGAGATGCCTGATTTGGTTGCACTTTCAAAGGCGCTTCCCAGCGATAAGTTTATTGTCATTGGCTTGGCTGCGGACAGTGTGCTGGCTGATGTGCAGCGCTATGTCAGTGAGAATGGTGTGAGTTTTCCGATTTTTTGGGACAAAGGTGGTGCCATGGCTGCTGAACTTTTGCAGGTTCGTGCCTATCCAGAAACCTTTCTGCTCAATGATAAGGGGCAGGTGACCAACAAAGTGATCGGAGGGGTGCCTTGGGCTGCGCCAGAGAGCATTTCGATTATTCAAAGTCTCTACGGTTCCGATATTCAGGACTTTCAGCAACCATGAGGGAGCGGCTCTTTTCGTATGGAACTTTGCAGTTAACTTCGGTGCAGATCGAAAGTTTTGGCCGTGAACTGCAGGGGCGTGCCGATACCCTTGTCGGTTATGTGGTCGGTGAAATTGAAATCGTTGATGAAGCGGTGCTTGCCGTCAGTGGCGAACGATTCCACCCCATTTTACAGTACAGTGGCAATGATTCTGATCAAGTTGACGGTATGGTGTTTGAAATCAGCACGGCAGAGTTGGCGCAGGCAGACCATTATGAAGTCGATGCCTACGCACGCATTTGGAGTGAACATTTTGTATCAGGTATTGGGGCGTGGCTCTATGTTGATGCGCGTGAGACGATTGGCTTATTTCCTTCACCGCTTCCATAAGACATTGCAATATAAGAAACCGATGGATGTCTATCGGGAGAGCATGTTGAGTCAAAACGAAGTGAAAAAAACAGCGTGAAAAAAGAGAATAAGAATTTAGAAGAAGGTGTCTTGACACTTTGGTGCCAACCCAATGAGTAACGATGTTGAGAGGTGCAATGTGCTGAACTACACTGGCTTAATTCACATCTATGACTTTAATACCCTTCTAAGGCATTGG
>PEAA01000042.1 GCA_002753275.1 Zetaproteobacteria bacterium
TGGGGATTACCTGTTGTTCCTTAATCCTGATTGTATTATCCAGCCAGATACGATTGAAAAAATGATATTCACAATGCAGGAGCATCCTGATGCTGGCATGTCCGGCTGTCTGATTTTGAATTCTGATGGGAGCGAGCAGGCCGGATGCAGGCGGCGAGTCCCGACCCCCGCCAGATCCCTGATTCGCATGTTGCACCTTGATAAACCGTTTCCTTTTCTGCGTGAGAAAGGGGTGTCACTGACTGAGCAGCCTCTTCCAGAGTTTCCTGTTGAGATGGAGGCGATTTCCGGCGCCTTTATGCTGGTGAGTCGCAAGGCGCTGGAGGATGTCGGGCCGCTGGATGAAGGCTATTTCCTCCATTGTGAAGACCTTGACTGGTGCATGCGATTCAGAAGCCATGGATGGAAAATTCTCTTTGTTCCGGATGTGGCGGTTATGCATGCCAAAGGCGAGTGCAGTAAGGGCCGGGCAGTGCGCGTAGAGTGGCACAAACATAAGGGTATGGTGCGCTTTTACCGCAAGTTTTTCCGCCACCAGTATCCGGCACTGTTGATGTGGTTTGTGATCACCGCCGTTTGGGTTCGTTTTTTTCTGCTTTCGATCGTCTTGACTGTGCGTGGATTGTTGCGATGAGGGTGTTGCTCACTGGTGCAACAGGCCAGATCGGTGGTTTTATGCTACCAAGATTGCGGGATGCCGGCATCGAGGTGGTTGCCCACAGTCGTAATCCGCATGACGCCGATTTTGGCGAACAATGGATTGTTGGTGATCTTCGTTGTCATGATCCCTTTGAACATAATGGTTCGTTTGATGTTTGGGTGCATCTTGGTTTTTTGTCACTTACGACCTCTTGGTTTAAATCAGCCCAAGCCGCAGGCGTGACGCGGTTTGTCTCGTTTAGTTCTACCAGTATTTTTACCAAAAGTGATTCATCAAGCGGTAAGGAGAGGCAGATCATTGCCGAACTTATCGATGCTGAAAGAGGCGTGATGGAGGGCTGTGAAGCAGTTGAAATTGCTTGGACGATTCTTCGCCCTACGATGATTTATGGCGCAGGGCGTGATCAGAATGTCGCTTTCGTGGAAACGATGATTCGTCGCTTTGGTGTTTTCCCACTTGTGGGTGGAGGTCTAGGGAAGCGCATGCCTGTGCATGCTGATGATCTCGCATGGGCCGCATTTGCAGCAATGCAGAGAGAAGCTGCTAAAAACCGGAGTTATAATTTAGGTGGCGGAGAAATTCTTGCATATCGTCAATTTGTTGAGAAAATTTTTACTCGCCTTGGAAAGCCTGCTCGTATTTTATCTCTTTCTCTTCCATGCGCGCGTTTGATCGCGAAGTTGGTTGCTGTTGTTCCTGGTTTTGGCCATGTTACCCCTGCAATGTTCGAGCGTATGATGGCCGATCTTGTTTTTGATTATTCGGATGCTGTTCGTGATTTAGACTATCACCCCCGATGTTTTATGTGCGATTCAGGAGAGCAACAACAGTGAAGAAACAAGCTTGGTGGGCTATTGTCGACCAGGGTGCTGTATCAGGCATGAATTTTTTAACCATCGCCATGGGTGCATACCTTTTGACCCTTTCTGAGCAGACAAAGCTCGTCTATTTATATACAGGGTATATTGGATTGGTTCTCTTGAATGCGGCATTGATATTTTCAGCTGCTCCAATACTTTATCATGAGTGTGTACAAAAACGCTCATATTTAAAGCAATTGCTTCGAATGCAGGTATTGGTTGTTCCAGTAGGTGCTTTATTATTTGTTGCTTTTTTCTATTTGATTGGGCCTTTTTTGGAGTGGCTTCCTACAAATGAAGAGTTGCTTTGGACCACTCTCTTTTTGGTTTTTCAACAATTATCTGATTTCAATCGGCGTGCTGATTATATTTTTGGCGCAGTTAAATCAGGGGCTTTATTGAGTCTTATAATGTTCATCATTCGTATCGGTTCTCTGTTGATCGTCCAACCAACGGATGCGTTATCCTTTTTTATCATTTTAGCACTCTCTGCACTCCCTGGAGTGGCTGCAACTATCAGGAGCTATATCGTCACACGACAAGAGCAGGGTCATTCGCTTTTTTCTGAGCATATTTTGCTTGCTAAATGGAATGTGTTTAACGCACCTTTTCAGTGGGTTGCTTTACATTTTCCTATTCTTTTAGCGGGTCTATTCATTGGGGGAAGCGCTGCAGCAATTTTAGCAACCCTGAGAAGTATTAGTACAGTTGCGAATATTTTTTTCGAACTCATGGAAACTTATATTCCAGTATGGTTGCTCTCTAGGCGTGGTGAAAGAGAGGTGGGGTTGCACCAAGGGTTATTTAAAGTTCTTCTGATAGGTGGTTTGGGTTGGAGCATGATTACCTTGTTGATTGTATTTTTTGCTGAAAATGCATTGAATTATTTTATCGGGCCAAGCTATGCTTCTTTTTGGCAAGTTCTATTACTTCTTTGGATTGGAAATGGCATCTATTTTGTTGGTCGATTGTTTGGTTTGTATTATCGAATTATCAAATTGCCAGTGGTTGAATGCATGGGCTCGCTAGGGGGCGTGTTCATTGTACTCTCTTGTATGCCATTTCTATGGAGTTATGATATCTATGGTATTGTTTGGGTTATTATTTTATCTCAAGTGACTATTGTGTTATGTCAATTTCTTTTCGGTAGAAGGGCACTTAAGTTGAGTGGAGGAGAAGTTCGTGTTTCAAATTAACTCAATGTTTGGTTTTCTCATTGTCAATGGGTTTCTGAGGTGTGGGCGTTTGAGTTGGCGAAGCATACGGATTGGATGGGGAAGTTGGATAAAAAGTACAACTACAATTGATCGAGGAAGTGCCATAGGCAGCCATTTTACTGTACGGGGGGCTGGTTCGTTGAATATTGGTCGCTATTGTGCGATTGGTGAATCTGTACGGATCATTACCAGTAATCATGATATGAAAGGCCTCAGTTTAAATTACCTTGTTCAGGATCGCATTCTAGGTAAACGGCTGACATCAGACAAAAAGGATGTGAATATCGGTCATGATGTTTGGATTGGAGATGGAGCGACTCTTTTGCCCGGAATTGAAGTCGGTAATGGTGCGATTATAGGAGCCGGTGCCGTTGTCACACATTCTGTTGAACCTTTTAAAATCGTTGCGGGAAATCCAGCTCGGGTCATTCGTTCCCGTTATTCCGAGTCGGTCATAAAAAAAATCGAATATTTGGCTTGGTGGGATATGACTGAAGAAGAGCAGGAAAAGTATGCACATGTTTTTGAATCTGCAGATCAATTGAATGATGGTCTGCTTGAACATTTCAAGGAGTAAATAGGGTGAAAAGAGTCTTTGATCTTTTGATTTCCATGTCAGTGCTTGTTGTTATTTTTCCATTGCTCCTTTTGATTGCTTTTTTGGTCAGGATGAATCTCGGTTCACCGGTTCTGTTTCGACAAAAACGCCCCGGGATGCATGGTGAACCATTTGTTATGATTAAATTTAGAACGATGAAAGATCTGTTTGATAAAAATGGGGAACCACTTCCTGATGAGAAACGTATGACCCCATTGGGTAATTTTTTGCGGAAAAGCAGTTTGGATGAATTACCGGAGCTTTGGAATGTTTGCAAATGTGAAATGAGTCTGGTGGGTCCGCGTCCTTTGTTGATGGAATATTTGCCACTCTATTCTGATGAGCAGTTACGGCGACACGATGTGCGTCCGGGCATTACAGGTTGGGCCCAGGTGAATGGTCGTAATGCGATTGATTGGGAGCAGCGATTTACTCTTGATATTTGGTATGTGGATCATCGCGATACACTTTTGGATTTGAAAATTTTATGGTTGACCTTGTTACGGGTTGTTTCAAGGCGTGGAATTTCGGCGCAGGACCATGTCACGATGCCAAAATTTACAGGGAATCATACTGCGAGGAATATTGCCGATGGGTCATGAGATGGTGGTGATTGGCGCTGGGGGGCATGCAAAAGTTGTCATTGCTACTGCACGCGCTGCGGGTTTTGAAGTTGTCGCACTTTATGATGACAATTCTATATTACATGGAACGGATCTTGTTGGTGTTCCAATTATAGGATCCATTGATGCCATGGTGGGAGATGATCGTCCATGCATTCTAGCGATTGGTAATAATCACATTCGTCAAAAAATAGCTGAACGACTATGTGGAAATCATTGGGTGAGTATTATACATCCCTATTCTGTAGTTGATGATTCAGTATCTATTGGAGAAGGTACCGTTATTTTTGCTGGTGTCGTCATTCAACCTGGTTGTATTGTTGGGAAACATGCTATTCTTAATACGCGATCGAGTATTGATCATGATTGTAAAATAGGTGATTACGCACACTTGGCACCTGGCGTTTCACTTGCAGGAGATGTGGAAATTGGTGAAGGGACGATGATTGGAATTGGTAGTTCGATTATTCCTCAGTTGAAGGTGGGCTGTTGGAGTGTGGTTGGAGCCGGCGCAGCTGTGACCCAACATATTGAAAACTGGGTGTTGGTAGTAGGGGTTCCCGCTAAAGTAAAAAAAGGATTCACACATGAAGTGTGAACTTGCGATCAATGGTGGGACTCCCCTCAATGATATTCCATTTTCAAGATGGCCGGTTTACTCACAAGAAGAGCAACATGCTGTCATGAAGGTGCTGGAAAGTGGTCGGGTTAATTATTGGACGGGTGAAGAGTGCCGAAATTTTGAAAAAGAGTTCGCCGCCTATATTGGCGTTAATTATGCGATTACTTTAATGAATGGTAGTGTGGCACTGGAAGGTGCAATCAAAGCGTTAGGAATTGGTGACGGGGATGAGGTTGTTGTTACATCGCGATCGTTTGTCGCATCAGTAAGTTCGATCATCCTTTGTGGTGCAACGCCCATCTTTGCCGATGTTGATCCTGAAAGTCAGAATATTACAGCGAATTCGATTAGAAAAGTTATAACACCGAAGACGCGTGCAATTCTTACTGTGCATCTTGCTGGGTGGCCATGCGATATGGATCCAATTATGGATCTGGCCGCTGAATCTGGGTTAAAGGTGATTGAAGATTGTGCACAGGCCCATGGTGCAACCTATAAAGGGCGAAAAGTGGGTAGCATTGGAGATGTTGCCGCTTTCTCATTTTGTCAGGATAAAATCATAACCACAGGTGGAGAGGGTGGTATGTTGACGACCAATAGTGAAGAGATATGGTCGTATATATGGTCTTACAAAGACCATGGCAAAAGTTATGATGCTGTCTATCATCAAGAACACCCCGTGGGCTTTCGGTGGTTACATCATCATTTTGGTTCCAATTGGCGTATGACAGAGATGCAAGCCGCGATGGGTCGGATTCAATTACAAGCGTTGGATCAATCGCTTCATATACGAAGAGGGAATGCAGCCACTTTACATCGTGGATTTTCAGATATTAGCGCATTGAGGCTTCCTGATGTTCCCGAATTTATAAACCATGCCTATTATAAGTATTATGTCTTTATTCGCTCAGATTCTTTGAAAAATGGTTGGGATCGTGATCGTGTGATTTTGGCAATTAACGAGGAGGGCGTTCCATGCTTTGGCGGTAGCTGTAGTGAAATATATCTTGAAAAGAGTTTTTCGAATGCTGGCATTTTTCCAATGGTTCGATTGCCTGTTGCCAGGGCTTTGGGAGAGCAGAGTTTAATGTTCGTTGTACATCCTACATTGAATGAAAACGAACTACAGACAACCATTGCGGCTGTTCGTAAAGTATTCTCACACGCATCTCAATGATTTCCATCATCGTTGCTTTTGTTATTAGCATGTTACTCTGTTACTGGTTGAAGTCCTCAGGACTCGCAACCTGTTTTCGTGATGAGCCTAATGGTCGTTCGTTGCATCAAGCCGTCGTTCCAACGATTGGAGGTTTGGCGATAGTTTCTGGCATTGCTGTAGGTTGGAGCTTATGTGAAGTGTTTTATGTTGAACTTATTTGGGTGATATCTGCAATAGCGGTGGTCATGTTGATATCTGTTTTAGATGATTTAAGGGAGGTATCCCCGTTACTGCGCATTTTTTTTCATATTGTTGCCGCGATAATATTGGTTCTGGGGCTAATGCCACAAGAAAGTTTTTTAATATTTTTTTTCATTTTTTCATCGGTATGGATGATTAATCTGTATAATTTTATGGATGGAATGGATGGGTTTGCAGGAGGGATGGCTTTTGTTGGCTTTCTGTTTGTTGCATTGGCTGGTTGGCTTTCTGGTCATGAGTACTACGCATTATACGCATTGATCATTGTTGCGTCAGTGACAGGTTTTTTATTGTTTAATCTTCCTCCCGCTAAAATATTTATGGGTGATGTAGGGTCAACATCATTGGGTGTGTTGGTCGCAGCGTTCTCTTTATGGGGCATCCATGATCAGATTTTTCCAATATGGTTTCCTATTTTGACTTTTTCTCCGTTTATTATGGATGCTACGGTGACACTTCTTCGTCGCACAGTGAATCGTGAACGAATATGGGAGGCGCATTGTACACATTATTATCAGCGATTGGTTAAATTGGGTTGGGGACATAAAAAAACGGTTTTAATAGAGTATGCAGTGATGTTTGCTGCAGGAATCTCTTCACTTGTTTTATTGATGTTAGATTCAGATATGTTAATGATCGTGGTATTTAGTTTATGGGGGATTTTTTATTTCTGGGTGGATGTTGTGGTGAGAAAGCTCGAATGCAAAGCCCCTTAGTAATATCATTAATAAAATATATGAAAAATATCGCGCCTGTTGTCTTTTTGATTTTATTTGGGTGTTCAATGACGGTCAATGCCCAGGAGGTTCTGTTAGCCAAAAAGTGGTCCACGGATCTCAACCCTGCCAATTATTGGGTGAGTGAGAAGCTCGATGGTGTGCGCGCTGTGTGGGATGGCCATGCATTATATAGCAAGAGTGGCAATCCTATTCATGCGCCCAAGTGGTTTACTGAAGGTTTTCCCAAGGTGGCGCTGGATGGTGAGCTGTGGATTGGGCGAGAGAAGTTTGAACAGGTGGCGGCAACGGTGCTCGATCAGCGCCCTAACGATGCCAATTGGCAGCAAGTGGGTTATCATATTTTCGAACTTCCAGAGGGCGCCGGTGATTTCACGCAGCGTGCGCAGTTAATTCAATCTATTGTGGCGAATGCCGCTATTGCATGGCTCCATGCAGTGCCACAATTTCGTGTTAAAAATGCACATGCCTTGGAAAAGCACTTTCGTGAAGTGGTGGAGGGTGGTGGCGAAGGTTTGATGTTGCATCGCGCCAATGCTCCCTATGCAACAGGGCGATCTGATGATTTACTCAAGTTGAAACCCTTTGAAGATGCTGAGGCTGTGGTGATTGCCCATGTTGCGGGGCATGGAAAGTTTGAGGGGATGCTTGGCTCACTGGAGGTCGAAACGCCTGCCGGGGTGCAGTTTCGTGTGGGGAGTGGATTTTCAGATGAGGTACGCTTGCATCCACCAGTCATTGGCAGCGTGATCACCTATCGATTTACCGGTATCACAGCCAAAGGAAAACCACGCTTTCCTCGGTTTCTACGGGTGCGGAGAGCCGAGTAAGTATGATGGATACCTTCACCCTTTGGCGTAGCAATATCGTGGCGATGTTGCATGATTTACTGTGGATTCCACTGGCCATTGGTGGTGCATTTTGGTTGCGTTTTAATCTTGAGACCATTCCCGATGCACAACTCCCCGCATGCTATGCGCTGATCACTTTGGCACTGCCGGTGCAATTCCTCAGTTTTTATGCCTTTGGTCTTTACCGTGGCATTTGGCGTTTCGCCTCTCTTCCCGACTTGATGCGTATTGTTCGTGCTGTGGCTGTCGGCTGTTTGGTCAGTTTTGCCTTACTGTTTTTGTGGTCACGGGTTGAGGGTTTACCGCGCTCGGTTTTTTTTCTGTATCCGTTGATTTTAATCTTGGGGCTTGCTGTGCCGCGCATGCTCTACCGTTGGATCAAAGATAGGCACTTAAATTTTTCAAGGGTGGAGCGTAAACGGGCATTGATTGTCGGTGCGGGGCAGGCGGGTGAGCTTTTGGTTCGAGATCTGCTTAAAACGGGGCCGTATGAGCCGATTGGTTTTTTAGATGATGCTGCGCGTCGTCAAGGTCAAGAGATTCATGGTGTGCGTGTTTTGGGGCGTTTGGACGATCTGGTGCGGGTGATTCAACATAGAGGGGTGGAGGTGGTTCTTCTGGCGATGCCTTCTGCTGCGCATGCGGTGATTCAGGGTGTGGTCCAACAGTGTCAGGGGCTATCTGTGGTGTGTCGAACGCTGCCATCGGTCTCCGAACTTGCGGATGGGCGCGTTGAAGTCTCCCGCTTGCGGCAAGTTGAAATTGAAGATTTGTTGGGTCGCGATGCGATCATGATTGATCGGCAGGGGGTGAATGGTTTAATCCAAGGGCAGGTGGTCATGGTGACGGGGGCGGGGGGATCAATTGGTTCTGAACTGTGCCGACAACTGCTTCTCTATCACCCATCGGCATTGGTGATGGTTGATCATGGTGAATATAATCTCTATCAGATTGAGATGGAGCTCTTAAAACAGAATCAAAGTGATAGCGATGTCTATGCCCAATTGGGTGACATTCGAGATCAGCTGCGTATGTCAATTATTATCGATCAGTTTAAACCCGTAGTGATTTTTAATGCGGCCGCCTACAAGCATGTACCACTGGTCGAAGAGAATCCTGTTGAAGGTATTCGTACCAATGTGTTTGGTACCTGTGCCTTGGCTGATTTGGCCGTTTCCCATGGGGTGCAGAAATTTATTCAGGTCTCCACCGATAAGGCGGTTAACCCTACCAATGTGATGGGAACAACCAAAAGGATTGCGGAGATCTATTGTCAAAACTTGAATCGAGAAGGTGAGGTGACCCAATTTATCACCACCCGTTTTGGCAATGTGCTTGGATCCGCGGGATCGGTGGTTCCGCTTTTTAGAAAACAGATTGAAGCGGGTGGGCCAGTCACTTTAACCCATCCTGATATTACCCGATATTTTATGACCATTCCCGAAGCTGTTACGCTGATTCTACAGGCTGCTTCGATGGGACGGGGGGGGGAAATTTTTGTTTTGGATATGGGAGAGCCAGTAAAGATTATTGATCTGGCAAGGCAGATGATTCGTTTGATGGGGCTAGAGCCTGAGCGTGACATTGCGATTGAGGTGACAGGGTTGCGCCCTGGTGAAAAACTGTATGAAGAGCTATTCCATGATTCAGAGTTATTGTCATCTACCGATCATCCAAAAATTTTACTCTCTCCCAGTCGCATTATTCCATTGTATCAGGTTCAGAATGAATTAAAGCTGTTACAGAAGTGCTGTGACTTGAGTGATTACAGGGGAATATATCGTGCATTGCAGCAGTTGGTACCAGAGTCTGTTTTACAAGAAAATAACCGATTTATAGACTAAGGTATTGTAAATGTGTAACAAAATGTAACACTGATCTTATAGTTTTCATTGGTGTTTATCAATGTTGCTCTATTATCCTCAGTCGGAGTGTAAAAACTCACATTAGTAAGGGTCTTAGGGAGGATGCAATGAAAAAAATAATATTGGCAATGGGTGTTGTATTTGGGTTATGGAGTGGAGCGGCTTTGGCTGCTGCAGTGAACATTAATACAGCGACAGCAATAGAGTTAGAACAAGTCCACGGTATTGGTGCTGCCACAGCGGCAGCAATCGTGGCATACCGTACGGAGCATGGCGATTTTAAATCTGTTGATGATCTAACGGGCGTTAAAGGAATTGGCGAGAAAAAATTGGAAACCATTAAAGAAGGATTGTCTGTCGAGTAATTAACATTTGACATAATAAATTGGTTCGATAGATTTCGTTCCACTTTAACGCGGGGTGGAGCAGTGGTAGCTCGTCGGGCTCATAACCCGAAGGTCGTCAGTTCAAGTCTGGCCCCCGCAACCAAACATAAGGCCCTGAAAACATTGAGTTTTCAGGGCCTTTTTTGTTGCTTGGAAGCTTTGTGCCCAAAGCAGATGTGCCCAAATTGTGCCCATCCTGTGCCTTTTGATTTAGTCTGTTTTGAATATTCAAAGAATGGAAACGTGGCGAACAAG
>PEAA01000043.1 GCA_002753275.1 Zetaproteobacteria bacterium
CTAAATCTTTATTATTATGTCAAACATTGTGCAATCTTCTCCGGATCATCTGCGTCACGCAAACAGCTCACCACGGCAACACCACCTGAAAAAAAGTTAAGCTGATCAACATTCGTTTCCGTCACACCGCCCAAGGCGATGATGGGAAGTGATGCAGCATCTGCAATGGTCTTAAATGCTTCAACACCCAAACATGGTGCGCCAGGGTGTGATTCTGTCGCAAAAACGGGCGATAAAAAGGCAAAGTCCGCCCCATACGCAGCCGCGATTTCAAGCTCCGCGAGGCTGTGACATGAAGCTGAAATCGTCATTTTCTCATCACGCAACCATGCCCGCATCGGGGAGATTTCAGACACATCCGCAAAACGCACATGAACACCATCCGCACCCACCGCAAAGGCAATCTCTGCATCACTATGAATCCAGAGCTTCGCATCAAATTGTGCGGTTAATACTCTCAACTCCGCCGCCAAAGCCAATAAGCGCCCTCGCCCCTGCTCTCCACCAAAATCTGGCAACCGTAGCAATATCGCATCCACCCCACCTTGCAGTGCCGATCGAACCTTTGTTAACCACTCCTGCGCAGTCAGCGGCTTCCCTGCTTGAGCGGTTACGATAAAAACCAGCTGTGCAATGTGGGGGGATTGCGCCAAGATCAAAACTTTTTAATCACCCACATCGGCGGAGATGTCCGCTTGTAGCCACCAGGCAAGCGTTGTTCAAACACACCATCACCATTGGAATCGTAAAGGTAGTAAGCGGGCAAACCATCCATAGGCTCAACACGAATCATGTAGGTATGTCCATTCACGCTATACTCTGTGATCTTGGAACCATCCTCACGCGTATCTGAACGCACTTCGACAGGATCGGCACTCGAAGGCTCAAACGGTTGACTCAAATCAATATCATCGGACTGACTTGCTTCGGGCAAGTTTTGCACAGGTTCATTCGCCCCCAACTGTTCAGGGGGAGGTAAAGCCCCTGCCTCTGCACCGATCGGCATAACCCATGCGCCGACAACCATCATGCAGGGGATCAACGGCCACATCATCGTCGCTGGAACCTTTTTCAACCTCTTTTGATCAACCATTCTCATCTCCTCCCTTCATTTTTCGCAGCAAAATCAAACATGCTCCGCCATGGCTACCCGGCTTGGGGCGCACCGCCAACACCTGCTCAGCCCATGTGCCAAACTGCAACCCTTGATACACCGTGCGTTTCAACACTGCCTTGCCGCTTGAATGTAAACCTCGACCATGCACAACGCAAACCTCACGCACGCCCTGTTGCAGCGCTTTGTGCAGGAAACCAGCCAAAGCATCCAATGCCTCATCCTCAGATTTCCCATGCAGATCAAGCTCCCACAACACACTTTCACGCACTTGAGCCAACTGTTTCATGCGTGCGGCAGAGACACCACTCACCCGCAGCGTCCAGCAATCACCATCGGCAACCAATGCCGATTTTGGCTGATAAACCATCGCTGATTTGACCCATCCTCGGCGAAGCTGCGAAGCGGAATGGGCACTGGCATCACCCTCAGCGTTTTTTTTCCGCACCACCTTGGGCCTAAAATTGAGACGCGCAACCGCATCCATCGCTTCAATAAATGCCTCATCGTCATCCATGGCCGATCAATCCACAAGTTCTGTCGCTGATGGCCGCTCAAGCAATATTCCGACCGCCTCTTTCGCTGTAAGCTCTCCGATCAGAAGTCGGCAGACCGCTTCCGTAATCGGCATCTCAATCTGGTGGGCGCGCGCAAGACTCAATGCAATATGTGCCGCCATTTCACCCTCAACCACCTGCCCAACATGTTGCCGCGCCGCATCGACCGACATGCCGTGGGCCAAGGCCATCCCCATCTTCCGATTTCGCGACAATGACCCCGTACAAGTGAGCACCAAGTCACCCAACCCCGAAAGCCCATTGAGCGTCTCACTGCGGGCACCAAAGCAGTAAGCCAAACGGGAAATCTCCACCATACCACGCGTCACCAAGGCGGCCATGGCGTTATGTCCCAAATGAAGTCCTTCCGCGACACCCGCCGCAATCGCAATGATATTTTTCAGTGACCCACCCATCGCCACACCCACCATGTCATTGCTCACATAGATACGAAAGTGACCATGATGAAAGAGCTCCGCAATCGCCTTCGCCAACGAAAGGTCGGTAGCCGCAAGTGTCATCGCCGTAGGTAATCCTTGCGCCACCTCTTTCGCAAACGATGGGCCAGAGAGAATCAATGAACGGCCATCGCCCAAATGTCGTCGAAGCAGCGCCTCCGCAGAATCACCACCCTCATGCTGAAAGCCCTTAAACGCAGCAATAACAGGCATGTTTAACGGTGCCAACTGTAGCAAAAAGGGCGTAGCCGCATGCGAAGGAACCGCCAATACCACCGCCGCAACCCCAGCCGTTGCCTGCGTAAAATCGTGCATCACTGTTAAAGAGTCGGGAAACGATGATTCAGGCAAATAACGCGTATTGCATCGTGCATGCTGCATCGCTTGCGCCTGATCCTCACTGCGAGCCAGCAATCGTACCGCTCGTCCCTGGGCTGCCAAAACCATCGCCAAGGCCGTTCCCCACGATCCTGCTCCAATGACACACACAGGAAGTGCTTTCATGACTGTTTTCTCCTTCTCTGCCATACAATTATTCCAAGCATCAACAACAATCCCAACAGTGGCAGATCGCCCCAACGCACATAAAGCGTCTGCTCTGAAGCGAGTGCATAACGCCCTTTTAAAGCCATCGTCTGCCACCAAGGGATCTCTGCCGTAATTGCGCCATTGGGAGCAATGATGGCAGACACACCAGTATTGGCGGCGCGCAATAGATACCGCCCCGTCTCAACGGCCCGCATACGCGCGGCTTGCAGATGTTGCCACCCCGCAGGGCTTTGCCCATACCACGCATCATTGGTCACCAATACCAACACATTCGCCCCCGCAATCACACGGCTACGCGCCTCTTCAGGAAAGATCGACTCATAACAGATTAAACTACCCAAGCGTTGATCACCATAAACTAATACACCACGATCTTCTGCGGGCATAAAATCGGCAATCCCCGCAACCAACTGATGAATCCATGGCAACCAACTGGGCACATATTCACCAAAAGGGACCAGATGATGTTTCCCCACAAAGGTGCGTGCAGATTTATCGGGATCAAAGAGGTAAAGGCCATTTTGCCCCATGCGACCACTCTCCCCCGCTTGCAGTAACTTCAAACCACCAAAAAGCAGCGGCCGCTGCCACTCCTCCATCTTGTCCATCACCCATCGATCATAACGGGGAAGATCTTCTAAAAAAAAGGGTAGCGTCGCCTCGGGCCAAACAATCAGATCGACATCGGCGGCAACAGCGGTCGTTAGATCATTGTAGCGGTTCAAGGTCTCTTGCAAAAAGGCTGCATCCCATTTTTGATCTTGCGGAACATTACCCTGAATGAGCGCGACCCGTTGATCGGCTTCAGGCACCACAATGGAGGGAGCGCATGCCACCAACACGCCCAAGAGAAGCAGCCCTGCAAGCGCCGCCCGTTGCAATCGTTGTATAAACAGTGCTGCCATACATGCCGCCATCGCCGTAGGGAGTATGGAAGCCCCATAAGCGCCCACGACCGAAACCCAGCCGACCGCAACAGTATCAACGGTGAGGTTACCCAATACCGTCCATGGCAAACCGGTAAAAAGATGGCCGCGCAACCACTCAATCAGTGGAGCCAATAAAATAAAGCTCAGTAAAAACCAGATGCTTTTTCCACCGATCTTCTCACTGAGCCATCCCCACAGTGCTGGAAAGAGCCCCAAGATCAACCCCACCAACATCACAATCGGCACCGCAACGCCATAGGGCAATCCACCATAAAGATGGAAAGTATCCGCAAGCCAAAAGGCACCGACACCAAACCAACCGAGCCCAAAAATCCAACCCATCCAAAAAGTATGTTGCTGCGTCCATAGCAATAAAAACCACCCGGCAAGCGCCGCCACTCCCAGCCAGGCCATATCCGTCGGTGAAAAAGCCATCGGCATACATGCACCCAAGATAAAAGCCAACATCATGCGCAAGTGCAACGGCAACGGTCGATAGAGTTGCAACTGCACCATGGGGGGCGCTTCGCCGTGGTTCATCGGCATCATCGGCGCAAGGTCAAATTGGGAACATTGCGAATCAACACCCGAATAATCCGCCGTGGATCGGCTTCTTGAATATGCATATCCATCCCTGCCACCATCATACGCTCACCACGCAGAGGAATCCGCCCAAGATCGGAAATAATTAATCCACCCAGCGTCTCAAAATCACCTTTAGGAATCGGCACACCCAGCGCTTCGGCAAGATCTTCAACATGAATACGCGCCTGCACCTCAACCCCCGAAACCGTGCGTTGAATCATGCCGTCACCCTCTGATCCCGTCTCATCAAGCCGACCGACAATCTCTTCCAGAAGATCTGAAAGCGTCACAATCCCCGCAACCCCGCCATACTCATCCAGCACCACCGCCATGTGACTTGCTTCGCGCATCTCAGATAAAATTCCCGAAACCTGCTGCAACTCCGAAACCTGCAAACACGGATGGATCAAATCCGCCAATTTTGGTTCTGGCGTTTGCGAACGGGCTTCAAAAAGATCCCAGACACGAATCACCCCTTGCACCTGATCCAGGCTGCCATCCACCACCAACAAGCGTGAAACCCCATGCTTGCGCATCTCTGTTTCAGCCTCGGCCAGTGAAAGATGAATATCAATATATTTGACACTGGAGCGAGAGACCATCAATTCACGCACCCGCGTATCATGAAAATCGATCACCTTGGTCAACATCCGCCGCTGCTCATCGGAATGAACTGATTGGGACTTGGCCAAGAGATCAATCAACTCATTCTCGGTTTTACCCGGTTGTAGTTTACGCAATAGCCACGCCCGTAAACGCTCTTTAATCGACATGATTATCCTCATCTGGGTAGGGGTTGTGTAACTGTAAATAGGCCATCCAATGGCGTTCATGCGCCTGCATCAACAACGCCTCATTATCATCAATATGATCAAACCCAAGCAGGTGCAACATGCCATGAATAATCAAATGCTGCACATGGGCGGCATGATCAACACCCAACCGCTGCGCTTCACATGCAACAAAAGGCGCCGCCAGCACAATATCTCCCAACGGCTCATCGAGGGTAAAATGATCATCTTGCATCGGAAAGGAGAGCACATCGGTCACATTTGCTTTTTGACGCCAATCCAGATTTAACGCGGCAACCACCGCATCACTGGCAAAGCGAATACAGAGTTCCGGCTCGCGTTCATCCTCAAGAAGTTCACGGCTCATCGCCCAGAGCAGATGCTGAATCTCAGCATCTGCAACCACTTGGGTTACATCTTCATCACACAACACATCAATCATGGAGATCGTACGCCTTAACAATTTTTTCAACCAGTTGATGGCGCACAACATCTTTCTCAGAGAGACGACAAATGGCGATATCGTCAACATCTTCCAAGACCTTTAATGCATGCAACAAGCCACTCATCTGTGCATGCGGTAAATCCACTTGGGTAATATCACCGGTCACCACCATTTTCGAAGCAAACCCCAAACGCGTCAGAAACATTTTCATCTGCGCTCGCGTTGTGTTTTGCGCCTCATCCAAAATAATATAGGCATCATTGAGCGTTCGCCCGCGCATATAGGCAAGCGGTGCCACTTCAATTCGCCCCGCCTCCATCATCGCTTGCATCCTATCCAATCCCAACATATCTGTTAAAGCATCAAAGAGTGGGCGCAAGTAAGGGTCAACCTTCTGCTGCAAATCTCCGGGTAAAAAACCAAGCTTCTCGCCCGCCTCCACAGCAGGACGCGTTAAAATAATTTTCTCCACCTGCTGGGCTTGAAAGGCAGCCACCGCCATCGCCACCGCCAAGTAGGTTTTTCCCGAACCCGCCGGCCCAACGGCAATCGTTAAGTCGTGCCCCTGCATCAACTGCAAATATCGGCGCTGATTGGCGGTTTTCCCCTGTACCTGTCGATAACCCGAGGCAAGTGTCACCACTTTGTCTGCGTCCATTGCCCGCTGTTTTTCACTCATATCTTGTCCCTTTGGCTTATCCCGCGATCCATCCTGTGGATGGTCGTTATCGGTTGAATCTTGTAAAACAGCTTCCAAATCAATCGCAGCAATCGCCCCTTTCTCTGCCAAATGGGCCAACTTATGCAGCACCGCAATCGCCCCATCCAAGTGAACCCCTTCAATATCCCAATGGCCGACTTGCCCATGGAATTGCACGCCGAAGCGTTTCTCAATGCGTTGTAAATGGCGATTATGAACACCGCAAAGTTGCAGCAAGGCTTCTGCGCACAGATCTAAATCAACATGCACAATCATGCGTCGATGATCACCAAATCACCCCGCAACGATTGACCATACGCCTCTGTGACCGTCACTTCGACAATATGACCGATCAACCGCGGCTGCCCTACAAAATGGACAATACGCAAATCTGGCGTTCGCCCCTGCATCTCACCTTCCGCCTTACTCGCCCGCTCAACCAATACCGCGACCGTTTTCCCTATTTGTCGCTGCATCGAATCGCGGGTCAATTCGCGCGTGAGTGCCAACAACGCCTGCAATCGACGATCTTTGACCGCTTCTGGCACCGAGTCTTCCACTTGATTGGCAGCCGTGCCGGGCCGTGGTGAATACTTAAAACAGAAAGCGGTATCAAAACCGACTTGGCGCACCAAATCCAAGGTATCTTCAAAATCCTGATCACTCTCACCCGGGTAGCCGACAATAAAATCGGAGGAGAGCGCAATATCAGGTGCATGTCCCCGAAGCGTTTCGATAATCTCCAAATAGTGCTCACGCGTATGGTTGCGGTGCATCAACTTGAGCACCTGATTGGAGCCGCTCTGCACAGGCAGATGCAAATAGGGCATCAAAACGGGGAGATCTTCAAAGGCTTGTAAAATACCAGGGCTCATATCCATCGGATGGGATGTGGTAAAACGCAAGCGCACCAACCCTGGCAAATCGGCCACTGCATAAAGCAGTGCCGCAAAATCCCACATCTCTCCATCAGGCCCTTCTGCGCGATAGGCATTGACCGTCTGCCCCAACAAATTGATCTCGATCTTTCCAGCGGCCAGCAGCGATTGACACTCGTGCAACACATCCACCACAGGCCGTGAAATCTCCGCACCACGGGTAAAAGGAACCACACAAAAGGTGCAAAACTTATCACACCCCTCCATCACCGTAACCAATCCCGAAACACCCGCTTGCGTCGCTTGAGGAAGATGGTCGAATTTCTCAATTTCCAACATCTCAATTTCCATTTTGCGCACCCTGTCGCGGCGAATCTCATGGATCATTTCAGGTAACCGATGGTAGGTCTGCGGGCCAAAAACCACATCAACATACGGTGCACGCGCTTGTATGCGCGCCCCCTCTTGTTGCGCCACGCAACCACCCACACCAATAATCAAATCCGGCCGTTTCTCCTTGATCAATCGGTAGCGACCAAGATCGGAGAATACTTTTTCTTCTGCCTTTTCACGCACCGAACAGGTGTTCATTAAAATAATATCGGCCTCTTCAGGCGTTGCCACCAATCGCAAGCCATAGGATGACTTCATCAGATCAATCATGCGTGAAGAGTCATATTCATTCATTTGGCAGCCAAAGGTTTTGATATAGAGGGTATCAAGGCTTTTCAGCGGTTGTTTCCCATGGGAAGAGGCATCAATAATTTTCATAGCCCTAACCCTAAAAGGTTGTGGCTATCGGAACAAACATCAAATGTTTGGGGAGATGCCATCCCCCCATACTGATCAGAAGAGTCAGCCGCATCCATCCGTACTTCCTTAACGATCAAACTTAATCTGACCGCGAATCACCTGCCTTGGTTGGTTTTGAGGGTTTTGCTCACGGCCATCCCCTTGTTGTTGCAGAGGCGCATTACCGACACGAATAATCCGGCGTGCGGATTGTGGCTGCCCTTGAGCCTGTTGCGGAGCAACCGTTGCACCAGGATGCTCCGGGATGCCGCCCATCTGCCGTGCAGCATCACGCATCGGGGAGTTACCGACCGCACGCCACAACGCATGTGTGGGCATATCTGTGCGCCCCTCGCCTTCAACCAAAATCGCTTCGGGCCGTTGACGAAGTTGCTGATCCATGCGTTCAGAGACCCACTGATAGAGTTCAATGTCCAAACCATTCATCGCCGAAATTTGAGCGCGAATCGCCGCAGGAAGCTCCGCATCGCGCGTTTTCTTGCCCTCATTGATCTGGTGCTTCTCCAACTCAGGAAAGTCGAGCACCGACCGAATCAGATCCAATGATTGATCATAACGCTCGGTCACACCCACTGCGCTGAAATATTGCTCAATGTTAGATTTTGCAAGGGCAAGCGTCGCTTCCGTACAGCGATCTTCCGACATCCCTAGCCCGCTGAATCGGCGTACCATACCATTATCAAGCTCAGGACTATTGGAGGATAAAAAGCGATCCACACTCTCTTTCTCCATAATCCACGCCTTGTAGGCATGGTAAAAATCAGGCGTGCGTAGCTCAAAGGGCGTATTGGGCTGAGCACCCACACCGATCAAATTTTTACGCATCATCTCACGATAATCCGCCATGTAGTAATAGAGAGACTCCACCCGTTTCACCGGCTCGCGCACCATCGAAACATAGTAACTTGGACGGTCAAGCCACGCATGCAACCCAAAGGAGTAGTGCCCACAATACATCGCCATTTGATGGTTTTTCAATGCAGCTGCCGCGGGTGCAGGATTTGCATGCGTCATGTTATACATATCAGCAATCTGATTTTTCCATAGCTTGCAAAATGTAATAAACATCGACATCCCGCCCGTCTTGGGCTGGTGCATAAACAACAGTGGCGCATCTACATTGGCTTTCATATCTCCTCCTAAACATTAAAACTTAAAAAATAAAATGGGGCCATTCGAAAACAGCCCCATCCATTGTGAACGCATCTATCTTAGATAAAGATCAATCCACTCGTTTGCATGGCGGCAAGGTTGGCATTGCCCGTCCAGAGCTGAACCGGCGTTGCCATCCTGGTGGTTGGGCCATTCTTCGTTGCGAGCGTCGAGATAGAACCTCCCGATATCGTTGGCGTAACGACCATCGTCGTGAATGTTCCCATTGGATTATACGAACCGCGTTGGAACAGTCCCGATTGCATCACACCCATGATAGGTGTTTGATTCATCGACAACGGTGTTGCGACGCTCAATGCTGCAACGGAACGCATCGATGAAAACGATGAAATCGATGTCGGCCCCGCATTCACATTGAACAATCCCATACCTAAAACAGCGGGTGTCGCCAACAATGCGGCAGGTATCGTGCCTGTTGCCGCTGTATTTACACGCCAACCAATCTCTGCCGAAGTACCACCGATATTGCCAACAATAGCGATCGTATCGCCAGCACCAAGGTTCGCACCGCCAGCCCAGGGTGTTATCGGAGCCACTTGGGTATTGGTCGCCGAATCAACAACCACAGTAATGTTGTAATCCACATTGGCAGCAAAACCCGTACTGCCATTGCTGGATGTTACAACTCCCGTCGTGAGATCAAAGGTGACATTCACCGTTGATGCCACCGTATATTGCTGCGCCCCAACAGGGCTTAAATTTCCTGCAGCATCGGCAACATAGAGATCATAAACACCATTGGCCAGACCTGTCGTTGCCATCGAGGTTGGCGTATTGGCACTGCTAATCGCTACCGAATTCCAAGCGGAATCCACCGCTCCGGTGATATCTGCAACCACCGTAACAGCGAGTGTACTGTCAACCAGATACGCCGTTCCAACGACACTGCTCTGCACTGAAACCACATCCGTGGTGTATGCGATGAGGCTATTGGAAACCACTTGCGTATCCAGTGTCAAAACATTCACCACGGGCGCTGCCCACGCCGTAGCCAAGGCATCGGTTCCATTCACCGTGACCGTCAAGGCACCATCGGCAAACACGGTAGCATCAAACTCATACTGCC
>PEAA01000012.1 GCA_002753275.1 Zetaproteobacteria bacterium
TCATTGATCTTTGGACAGGCGCAGCGACTTTCTCTGCTTCTTCCGGTGTTGGCTTCACCTTCGTATCCACAGTATCGCAAGCGTTTCCAGCCGCAAGTGCTGCGACCTACGATCTTGCCGATAACTTGATGAACAGTGCCGAGTCGGTGACGACGACCTTCCGTGTGACCTTGCCAACAGCAGGAGCGCTTGCATCTGCGGATGATTCAGTTGAATTGCTCCTGGGTGGCAGTGCGTTTGCTACACCAATTACAGCGACCTTGAGCAGCACGGACATTATCAATGGTTTTGTCGATATGACGGTGCTTGCAGCTAATCTTGGCGCTGATGGTTCTAAATCATTGAGCGTTCAGATCACCGATGTTGCGGGCAATGTGGGCACAGCTTCTACAGCGGTGACCTTCACGCTGGATACCACCGCGCCAACCTTGACGGTGAGCAGTGTTGGGCTCAGCAATGATACGGGCAGCAGCAGTAGTGATTTGATTACCAAAACAGCATCTCAGACGATCACAGGCACGCTTTCCGGCGCACTTGCAACGGGCGATATTCTTTATGGCTCAGTCGATAACGGTGCGAACTGGATTGACATCACCAATATGGTGAATGGCACAGCGATCAGCTGGACAGGTGCAACACTGAGTGGTAGCAGCAATATCGTCTTCAAGATTGCTGATGTGGCAGGTAATGGTAGTTCAACCACGGGTTCTACGGCGTATGTCCTTGATACGACGGCGGTTGCAGCACCGATTAGAATTGCAGCGCCAGACCCTGTGACGGTGATCTTTGACTTCACTGCGGCAGGTCAAGGTGCAGTGACCAGTTCCGATGGAAACTTTACCGCTAACAGCAAGTCTTTTAATGCCTATGTGGATTACAATATTGTCGTTAAGGTGGAAGGTTCCAATACCATTTTGAGTAATGCCGCTAATTTTACGCCATTTACAGGTGCAACAAATCTAGGGCTGAATGATTCGATTCTTGTGATTGATGGAACCACCAATACATCAGCGGGATTGATCGCAGCCAATGGTAATGCTGCGGCAGGAGTGGCGGGTGTTGTTACTACTGGTAACTACTACTATGGTAAGACTGGTAGCTATTATCTTACTGCAAATGCTAATACAAATGCTGGCAAGGCGATTTATCTTGGTATGCAGGGGCTGTTGCAAGAAGCTGTTTCCTCACTAGGGGTGTTGGCTAATATCCCCATGTCATCAAAGAATTATCTCTCTCTTTGGACTGGACAGGTGGGGATTGCAGCTTGGAGGAGTGCAGTTGACCATCGTTTTGCAACGGCCTCTCAAGCTTTTACTGGGTTGCCTTCTGCTGTGACTGCATGGGATGTGCTGAACGATCGTTTGATGAATGCTTCTGAAGCGGCTTCAAGTGTGCCTTTCCGAGTATATTTACCTACGACAGGGTCGCTTGCATCGGCAGGTGATTCCGTCGAGCTGACATTGAATAATTTATCATTTTCTACCCCTAAAACGGTGACATTGACGCAGTCGGATATCAATAATGGTTATATTGATTTCACCATTACAGGCAGTGAACTTGGCGCTGATGGTACGAAAACATTGCGTGCGACAATCACCGATGTTGCGGGCAATGTGAGTTCTGCAACGGCAGTTACAAACTTCACACTCGATACCACGGTTCCAACGATCGATACGCTCTCGGTTTCTAGCGATGATACTGTCAATACCAACGATACGATTAGCGCGGTTGGCTTCTCCGGCACCACCACAGGTGTTGAAAATGGTCAAACAATCACGGTGGTGATTGGTGGCGTCTCTGCTACGGCAACCGTGAGCGCAGGGGCTTTCTCAGGAACGGTAGATTTGACAAATGTTGCCGATTCATCATCGATAGCGGTGACGGCTGATGTGAACGATGCTGCGGGCAATGCGGCAACGCAGTTTAGTAGCTCGATTGCGAAAGATGTTGTCGCTCCAACGGCAGCCAGTGTGATTTCAGCGGTGGCGCAAACGGCCTATATTAACAGTGCTGAAGTGATTGGTACGGCGGGTGTGACTGGCTTGTTGATTACACCCAATGGTGGAACGATCGACAGCGTAGTGATTGGCGCCCAACCTAAGACGGGCGGCGGCATTACCTGGGGCATGACGCCAACATCGTACAATGCACAGACAGGTGTTTGGAGCTTTGACTCTACCCCTTATGTGGATGGACCGTTGGCGGTTGAGGTGACCACCAGTGATGCAGCAGGCAATACCTTTACCAATACCGTTTATCTGACGCTGGATACGGCTGCGCCAGTGGCTCCAACCATTACCAATGTGACAGGTGCAACCAATGCGACTTCGGCAGAAGCGCAAGCGGGTGCGGTCACGGTAACGGCGGAGTTGAACGCAACGGTGACGGTGATTTTTACTGGTGCCAACAGTGCAACCGTGACCAAAACGGTCACGGCAACAGGTGGGCCAGATGCGGTGGCGTTGACAGCGCAAGATCTGCTTACGCTGGGTGATGGCGCCATTACGGTGGATGCAACTGCGGTGGATGCGGCAGGAAATACCTCGCCAAGTGCAACGCAAGGTGCGTTTACCCTTGATACGGTCATTCCAAATACGCCGGTGTTGGGCGTGGTTACCGGCGCAGATTATGCGACCGCGATTGAGGCACAAGATGGCGCGATTACGGTGACGGGCGATGCGGGAACCACTCTCACCGTGACCTTTACGGGTACGAATGGCACCGTCACGAAGACTGTTACGGCAACGGGTGCAGCGCAGACGATTGCACTCACCAGTGCCAATCTGACAACGCTTGGTGATGGTACGATTAGCGTTGATGCAACAGCTGTTGATGCGGCAGGCAACAGCTCATTGGCAGCCACACAAACATCGTTTGTATTGGATACAGGTGTGCCCAATGCACCTGCCTTGGCGATTGTTGCTGGGGCCAATTATGCCACAGCGGCAGAAGCGACCACGAGCGGTGCTGTGACCGTGACGGCAGAGAATGGCACAACCATTACGGTGACCTTCACCAATGGTGCCAACAGTGTGAGCAAAACAGTCACAGCGGATGGTACGGCGCAAGCGGTGACATTGACTGCGGGTGATTTGACCACTTTGGGTGATGGCAGTATTGCCGTTTCGTCAACTACGGTTGACCTCGCTGGCAATGTTTCGGCTGCGGCAACACCGGTGAGTTTCATCCTTGATACGGTGAACCCAGGTTCTGCAACCGTGCTTGCAGGCGGCGATATCTATGTCAATGCATTGGAAGCAACGACCACGGCAGCCTTGACCATTACTGCGGCGGCTGTTGGTGAAAGCGTTAGCTCTGTGACGGTTTCAGGTGGTGGTGTTGGCCCTGTGAATGCGACGCTGAATGGTGGCACGGGCAAGTATGAATTTGATGCGACCCTGTTTACCGATGGTGATTTGACGGTGACGATCAATACCGTTGATTTGGCAGGTAATACCAACAGCAACACGGCAACGGTTACGCTGGATACAGCGGTTGCAGGCTCGCCTACGGTGAGTGTGGGTGCAGATCTTTATGTCAATGCAGCCGAAGCAACTTCAACGACTGCCGTGAGCATTACACCGCAGGGAACCGATACGGTGACCAGTGTCACGGTGCTTGATAGTGCGTTTAACTCTGCGATTGCGACTTTGAATAGCTTGACCGGCAATTATGAGTTTGATGCGACAGGTTTGGTTGATGGCGCCTTGCGATTGGTGATTGGCACGCAGGATGTTGCTGGCAATACCGGCAATAGCGTGGTTCAAGTGACGCTGGATACAACGGCATCAACGCTGACCGTGGGTAGTGTTGGGCTTAGCAATGATACGGGCAGCAGCAGTAGCGATTGGATTACGAAGACTGCATCTCAGACGATCACAGGCACACTTTCCGGTGCACTTGCAACGGGCGATATTCTTTATGGCTCAGTCGATAACGGTGCGAACTGGACCGATATCACCAATATGGTGAATGGCACAGCGATCAGCTGGACGGGCGCAACACTGAGCGGCAGCAGCAATATCGTCTTTAAGATCACCGATGTTGCGGGCAATGATAGTTCGAGCACAGGATCTACGGCGTATGTGCTGGATACAGCAGTAGCGACGATTAGCAGTGTTAGCGTTGCGGCGGGAACATACAAAGTGGGTGATACGATTGCGGTGACGATCACGGCGGGTGGCAATGAGACGGGCTTGACGCTCTCAACAGCGACTTTCAACGGTCAAACCTTGTCGGGTATCACTGATAACAACGATGGCACCTACTCGGCGACCTATACCGTGGTTGCCGGTGACAGCAATATTGCAGACTTGGGCAGTGTCGTGACCGATCTGGTCTTTACCGATGTGGCTGGCAATGTGGGCTCATCAACGACCAGTACGACGCTTTCCGGTACTTCGATTGATGCCAATGGCCCTGCGATCTCCACCGTAGCGATTACCAGCGCAACAGGTGCGCAAAACAGCACCTTGAATGCGGGTGATACGGTGACAGCGACCGTGACCTTTGATGATACGGTGACGGTCAACACCACAGGTGGATCTCCTACCTTGGCATTGAATATTGGAGGCACAACGGTGAGTGCCACTTATGTAAGTGGTAGTGGCACCAGTAGCCTCACCTTTAGCTACACCATTTTGGCGGCACAAACCGATGCCAACGGCATCAGTGTTGATGCCAATAGCTTGGCGTTAAATAGTGCCACCATTACCGATGCTGCGGGCAATAATGCGACGATTACCCATGCGTTGGTCGCGGACAATGGTAGTTACATGGTTGATACGACGGCACCCACCATCGCATCAGTGGCTGTTGCAGCAGGCAGCTACAAAGTGGGTGATGCGATTGCGGTGACGATCACGGCGGGTGGCAATGAGACAGGGCTTACGCTCTCGACAGCCACATTCAATGGTCAGACTTTGAGCAGCATCACCGATAACAATGATGGCACCTATTCCGCAACCTATACCGTGGTTGAAGGGGATGCCGATATTGCCAGTGCGGGCAGTGTGATCACCAATTTGGTCTTCACGGATGCAGCCGGCAATGCAAGCAGCGCGACCACCAGTGCGTCCCTGCTTTCAGGCTCGTCGATCGATGCCAATAGCCCAACGATTGCGACGCTGGTGGTCTCAACGGATGATGTGGTGAATACGACTGATACCATTACGGCGGTTGCCTTTGCGGGTACCACGACAGGTATTGAAGATGGTCAAACGATCACCGTGGTCATTGGCGGCGTGCAGGCGCAGGTACTGGTGAGCGGCAATGCCTTCTCGGGCACGGTCAACTTGACAGGCGTTGTGGACTCCACATCACTGGCAGTGACGGGAGATGTGACCGATGCGGCTGGCAATAGCGCAACGCAATTCACCAACAACATTGTTCTGGATACGGTGGCGCCAACAGTCAGCAGTGTCAGCATTGCTGCAGGCAGCTACAAAGTGGGTGATGCGATTACGGTGACGATCACGGCAGGTGGCAATGAGACAGGGCTCACGCTCTCGACAGCCACATTCAATGGTCAGACTTTGAGCAGCATCACCGATAATAATGATGGTACCTATTCAGCCACTTATACCGTGGTTGAGGGGGATAGCGATATTGCCAGTGCAGGCAGCATCGTGACCAACCTGATCTTCACCGATGCGGCGGGTAATGCGAGCACGGCAACCACCAGCGCGAATCTGCTGGCCGGTTCATCCATTGATGCCAATAGCCCAACGATTGCAACACTGGTCGTGTCAAGTGACGATGTGATCAATGCGAGCGATACCATTACGGCAGTTGCCTTCTCGGGGACCACTACAGGTATTGAAAATGGTCAAACGATCACCGTGGTTATTGGCGGCGTGCAGGCGCAGGTACAGGTGAGCGGAAATGCCTTCTCAGGCAGTGTCAACTTGACAGGCGTTGCGGACTCCATATCACTGGCCGTGACGGGTGATGTGAGTGATGCGGCTGGCAATAGCGCAACGCAATTCACCAACAACATCGTGTTTGATACGGTGGCGCCAACTGCAGCTTCAGTGGTTTCAGCTTCGGCTCAGACCGCATACATCAACATCACAGAAGTGACGGCAACATCTGGAACCACTGGCTTGTTGATTACGGCCAATGGCACCGGTGGTGAAACGATTCAATCGGTTCAGGTCGGTGGCCAGCCGAAGGCTGGTGGCGCGACATGGGCTCCTGTGGCAGGTGTCAATGCAGGGTCTGGTATCTGGACCTTTGATGCTTCGCTCTATGTGGATGGGCCTATTTCGGTGGATGTCACTTCAACGGATGCGGCGGGTAACACCTTGGTGAATACGGTTTACCTCACCCTTGATACGGTCAAACCGATTGCACCGACCGTCTCTGTGCTTGCCGCTTCGGCCAATTCGGCAGCAGCGCAAGGGGGAGCTGTGACGGTGACAGGCGAGGTTGGCTCAACCATGACCATCACCTTTACGGGTAATAGTACGGTGACCAAGACCGTTACGGCAACGGGTGGCCCTGATTTGATCACCTTGACTGCGAATGATCTGACCAGGCTGGGTGTGACCACGATCACCGTGGATGCTTATACGGTGGATCTTGCAGGTAACCAGTCACTGGCTGCTACGCAGGGTTCATTTGCCCTTGATAATGTTGCGCCAACAGCGCCCGTGATGGCGGTGGTTGCCGGAGCTGATCAGGCAACGGCGGCCGAAGCCATTGCCGGTGCAGTTGAATTAACTACGGAAGCGAATGCAACGGTGGTCGCAACCTTTACAGGTGTGAATGGCAATGTGACCAAAACTTATACGGCAACAGGTACCGATGCGATTTCTCTCTCATCCGCAGATCTGGCGGTGCTTGGCAATGGTTCGATTTCGGTCAACGCCACCAGTACCGATGTGGCAGGCAATACCTCAACGGTCAGCAATACGGTGTCGTTCGTCCTTGATACCGTCGCGCCAACAGCACCAACGCTGGCGATCGTTTCGGGTGCCAACTATGCCACCAGTGCGGAAGCACAAGCGGGAGCGATTACAGTCACGGCAGTTGCGGGCTCAACGGTCAATCTTACCTTTAGCAATGGCTCCAATGTGGTGACATTGACCCATACGGCAACAGGGGGGGCAGATACGATCACTCTCTCAAGCGGCAATTTGGCGACCTTGACCGATGGCACGATTTTGGTGCAGGCAACCGTGAGCGATGCAGCGGGCAATATTTCTGCAGGTGCAACACCGGTGAGCTTCGTGCTTGATACGGTTGTGCCGGGTAGTGGCACAGCCTTGGCAGGTATTGATGCATATCTTAACAAGGTTGAAGCGACGGTGGCGGCTGCGCTTACGGTGACTTCGGGAACAGCAGGCGAGAGCGTGACGGGTGTGACCGTAACGGGAACACTCAACGCGGGTGGCTCTTCAACCGTTACTGCGACATTGAATGGCATTACCGGCAAGTATGAGTTTGATGCAACCCCGTTTGCTGATGGGGCTTTGACGGTGGCCGTGGCAACCATTGACCTTGCCGGCAATACAGGATCGAACGATGTGACTATTACGCTCGATACAACGAAGCCTGGCAATGCGACGGCACTTGTGGGCGCGGATGCGTATGTCAATGCTGTTGAGGCAACCACCACAACAGCGCTGACGCTGACCCCTGAAGTTGGCTCAACCGTGACGGGAGTGACCATCTTTGATGCCAACTTCCTATCTGTTTCGGCAGCACTGGTTGGGGGAACCTGGCAATTCGATGCGACAGGGCTGGCTGATGGTGCTTTAACCTTGGTCATTGCCACGGTCGATACAGCGGGCAATGCGGGAAGTAATCCTGTGAGCTTAACACTGGATACATTGGCGCCGACAGCGACTGGCACCACTGAAACGCTTGCGGTAGGGGCTTTGACCAATGTGCAGTCAACGGAAGTGGGCGTTGCATATCTGGTGGATAGAACGATCACAGTGACTTCGCTGGCGGATATTACGGGTGCGGCTGATTCGGCTTGGAACACGGTGGATATCACCGCAGCAAATACGCCAACAGCACTCGATACGACAGGGCTTGCGAGCGGGAATTATGTGGTTTACACCACCGATGCGGCGGGCAATTTAAGCATGGGTACAGATCAAACGGTGACGATTGCTCCACCTGTTCAAGCTACGGTTCTATTTGATTTGACTACGGGTATTGATACTTTGAATGGTGTGGCTGTCACAGGAGCGGGGGCATTTAATACCAATACCGATTATACGATTACCATTAAGGTGAATAGTACAAACGCAACCCTGAGTATGGCGAACATCACGGCGTGGACGGGTGGCGCCAATCTGGGGGCGGGGGATACGATTTCTTTTGTGGGTACGAATGGTACGACGGCGGACATTAAATACGCTGGCGGTCCCCCTACAAGTATGTACAGATTTCAGGGAGCGGGCAGTTTGGCGCTTGCGGGTAGTGCGGTAATCTCTGGTACCGGGGCTTTCTTCTATATGGTGTCCTTGCAAGCATCTTCCGGGGCGATGAAGCGCTTTTACGGCTCATTATCGTCGTCTACTGCAGGTTTATGGACGGGGGCGGCGTTGTTCGCGCAGCGCCCGGGGGGGAGCGGCACGGGACTGTTACTCGTGACGGTTTAAACCATGCTTCGTACCCACGCCCTGGCGTGGGTACGAGGAAATATCCGTCATGCTGAACTTGATTCAGCATCCAGAAGCCGTGTTGCAGAGCCTCTCTGGATTGCGGGTCAAGCCCGCAATGACGGAAGTGGTGGCGTCATGGTTGTTTTGTTGGCATACGCGCCAAGATCTGTTTCATCGCTTCTAAGTGTGGCTCAAACTTTTGCCACACCTCCGAGCTGCGTTGATACATTTTATTGCGGACCTGTGCGGCACTTGCGGTTTTGACGATTCGTCTGTTTTTCTCGAATTCCAAGCAGCTGGGTTCCCATGTTAGGCCGCAATAGTCGAGAAGTTTGCGGGTCTCCTCCTCCTGGTTCTCGGTCAGTTTCTCATAGCTTAATTCATAGATGCGGTCAGGGAAACAGCTGTGCCAGAACTGCATGAGCTCCTCATGCATGCGGTAGTATTCGGCGAGGTCTGCTTGATCGTAAGCGAAGCCGATACCTTTTGCCGGGAAATAGCGTTTGAAATTTGACCAACAGACGGCCATAGGGTCACGGTTGATGTGGATGATGCGAATGTCAGGTTGCGCCAGCATGAGAAAACCGAGCCAACGGAAGTTGAGCGGCATTTTATCTGTGATGAAGCGATCGCCGTTGTTGATCGCGTTGAGGGTTTTGAGGTATGTGGAGGTGATTTGGTGACTGGCAGTCGCAAGATCGAAGTCAGAAGCCTTGACCTTTAAAAAATAGCGAGCAACCAAGTCATTTAGCGTATCCAGTTCCCCTGCACCAAACAGGGCGCTGTGCGAGGCTAAAATCTGTTCGACCAAGCTGGTTCCTGATCGAGGCATGCCGACGATCAGGATAGGTTTTTCCTCTCCCAGAGGGATGGGGGGCGTGGATAATGGCTGGGAAAAGGTGTGTTTGATCCGTTGAAAGAGCTGTTTGTCTTGTTCGATATTGTAGCCAAGCTCTCTCTTTCGGATTTGATTTGCCTCGGTGTATAACGCAAAAGATTTTTCGATCTGTTGGATATCTTCGTTTGCTTTTGCCAACGCGAAACAGATCTGCATGCGCGATGAATCTTGCGTGGCATGCGCATAAACTTGTTGCATAACCGCGATTTGTGGATCGTCGGGTTGATAGGTTTTTAACATGCTGAGGTTTCGTTGAACCTCAGCATATTCAGGATTGATGGCGAGCGCCTGTTCATAACGGGCGATGGCTTCGCTTAGCTTGCCCTGCTCCTGTAGCGCTGAACCAAGATTGCAGAGTGCTTCGGGGAAGTTGGGGCGAATGGCGAGCGCCTGCTCATAGCGGGCGATGGCTTCATGGGGTTTTTCCAGGTCTTGGAGTGTCTTGGCAAAGTTGCAGAGTGCTTCGGGGAAGTTGGGGCGAATGGCGAGCGCTTGCTCAAAGTGGGTGATTGCTTTTGCGAGGTTGCCTTGGTCGTGGAGTGCTCTGGCAAGGTTGGAGTGAAAGTCGGCATTGTTCGGATCGTGCGCAAGGGCTTGTTGAATTAAATTAATGCCCCGCGCAAGTCGCCCTGCTTGCCAAGTTATGACGCCCAGTAGGTGAAGCGTTTCAGTATGGTTCGCATCCTTCGACAAGATATAATTACAGAGGGATTCTGATTCGTTCCAACGCTTGGACTGGTAATAAGTAAAGGCTCGCCGCCATTGCGTTTGCAGTAGGGCTTGGATGTTGGCGGCGGCACCTGCGTAGTCCGGTTGGGTGATCAGAGCCTGTTCATAATGGAAAATTGCGTGATGGGGCTCTCCATGCGCGTTGAATGCATGGGCAAGGTTGGCATGAAAATCGGCATTGTTCGGGCTCAAAGCAAGGGCTTGTTGAATCAGAGCGATGCCGTGTTCACGCACACCTGTTTGGCATGCAATGACGCCCAATAGATGAAGAGCATCAGCATGTCGCGGATTTTTTGATAGGATCTGTTGGTAGAGTTTCTCAGCCTCGGACAATCGACCCGCTTGATGATGGGCAAGGGCTTGGGAGAATTTTTTCTGTAAATGGGTAGAGGAGACAGCGGAAGTGTTCGCGCGCTCTTTTTTGTTTTGTTTCATAGCGTGTACTTCCTCTGTTTATTTGCCCTATGTTGATTTGCATGCTTCAAGTTCAATCTGTACACGCACAAGTTTCTATGCGTTAGAGGTATGCGCGTTACTCGGTCAACGACAGTATAACGGGGGCATTGAGATGGCGTGAATCTTCGATAGTGAAACTTTAACGATAGATTTGAATTCTACAATTGCATTGACAAAGAGAGCGACCTAGAGATGGTTGGTTGAGCGTGATGCTTCATGGCCATTTGCGTTAAACAATGAAACAGGAATTTTTTCTATGAAACAAAAACAGGGCAATCATTCGCGCAAGGGTGGGCTTTTGAAGTCCAAATTGCAGAAGCTGTTCGCACAAGCCCTTGCCCATCACCAAGCGGGTCGATTGTCCGAGGCTGAGGCGCTTTACCGTCAGATTTTATCGCAAGATGAGCGCCATGTTGACGCGCTGCACTTGCTTGGGTTTGCAGCTTATCAAACGGGGCATTTTGAACGCGCTGTTGACCTTATCCGTCGGGCGATCGCCTTGAGCCCCGATGTTGCCAATTTCCATGCGAATCTTGCGAATGCATTGCATGTGCAGGGGATGTTGGATGAGGCGATTGCCAGTTATGAAAAGGCGTTGACCCTTCATTCTAGGAACCCTGAATTGATCTCGAATCTCGGTGTCGCGCTCCAGAAAAAGGGCCGATTGGATGAGGCGATTGTCCGTTATCAACAAGCGCTCGCTTTTAAGCCGGATTATCCCGAAGCATTGTTTAACTTTGGCAATGCATTACATGCGCAAGGGAAGTTGGAAAAGGCTATTCAACGCTTTGAACAAACGCTGCTTTTGCATCCTAACCACCTCGGGGCGGTGTTTAATCTTGCGGTTGTACTGCAGATGCAGGGGCAGCTTGATGAGGCCATTGCGCATTATAAGCTTGCGCTATCGATCAAGCCCGATTATTTGGAAGGTCTATCCAATCTTGCTGGCGCGTACCAAGAGCAAGGTCAGGTCAACGAAGCGATCGACTGTTGCGAGCGGCTTTTGGCGTTGAAGCCCGATTATGCAGCATGCCATAGAAATTTGAGCACCTTGAAACACTACACCCCCGATGACCCGCAGATTGCTATTCTTGGTGATCTTTATAAAACGGCGGCGAATGCGGCAGATAAAACGCATGTCTGTTTTGCGCTGGCAAAAGCGAACGAAGATATTAAGGCATTTGATCAATCTTTTGCACTGTATGCAGAGGGAAACCGGCTGAGAAAACAGCAACTAGATTATACGCTTGCGCAGGATATTGCGCTTTTTGAGCGCATTAAGCGGCACTTTGAAACCTTGCCGCAAGCGGTCGCTATTCCTCGGCATGGCGCGAACCCTATTCTTATCGTCGGCATGACGCGCTCAGGCTCTAGCCTTGCGGAGCAAATTTTGGCATCGCACCCGCAAGTGTTTGGCGCAGGTGAGTTGGGCGTGTTGAATACGCTCGCTGCGGAATGCTTTGTGGATGCGAATGGCACAAGTTTTGATCTTGTCGTGGCTAGTCGCCAGATGGCATCACGCTATCTTGAGGCGTTGAATCATTTGGCTGGGAGTCGCCCGTTTATTACGGATAAGATGCCACTTAATTTTCGCTGGTTAGGGTTTCTTCTGCTGGCTCAACCTGATTTGAAGATTGTCCATGTCAGGCGTGATCCGATGGCGGTGTGTTGGTCCAACTTTAAACAGTACTTCCCAACGAATGGATTAGGATTTGCCTACGATCTCGATGATCTTGCGCAATATTATCAGATGTATGAGGGGTTGATGCAGTTTTGGCGTGAGCGTTTCCCGGGGCGGATTTATGATTTGAACTACGAACAGCTTACCGAGCATCAGGAAGATGAGACGCGGAAGCTGTTGCAGTATTGTGGGCTGAGTTGGGATGAACGATGTTTGGCGTTTGAGACGAGTGATCGGGCCGTAAGGACGGCGAGCGCTTCGCAAGTGCGTCATAAAATGTATCAAGGGAGTTCAGATGCGTGGCGTAAGTTTGAACGACACTTGCAACCTCTTAAGCGTGTTTTTGAAAAGTGATGTTGTTGTCAGTGATTAAAAAATATAATGATGGGTGTGCAATTCGATTCGTTATGCAGATGCCATATTGTGGTTATTCCTCTATTGCGATTCCGCCGTCGTCATGCTGAATCAAGTAGCCGCGTTGCAGAGCTTCTCTGGATTACGGGTCAAGCCCGCAATGACGGGTGGGTAAAGTGAGAGGGCTAAAGTGACCTGCCAAAAGCAACCTGCTGTTTATATGCTTGCCAGTCAGCGTAATGGGACATTGTATATTGGAGTGACCCGTGATTTGCGCAAGCGCATTTGGGAACATAAGAACAATGTCGTTGAAGGTTTTACCCATAGACACGCTGTTCATCTATTGGTTTGGTTTGAATTGCATGAAGAGATGCTCTCTGCCATTGAGAGGGAGAAACAGCTGAAGAATTGGAAAAGAGCGTGGAAGATCGAGTTAATAGAGAAAGGAAATTCAAGTTGGATAGACTTGTATGAAAGTATCCTCTGAGTTTGGATTTTTTTCATTCTGGATTACGGGTCAAGCCCGCAATGACAGCAATATGTTAGCCTGCAATGACCTGCGGAAAACACCGTCATGCTGAACTTGATTCAGCATCCAGAAGTCGTGTTGCACAGCCTCTCTGGATTACGGGTCAAGCCTGCAATGACGGCAATATGTTAGCCTGCAATGATGTGACGGGTGGGCGATGGCGTTAAACAAAGGAGTTTTACTTTATGAAGCGAAAACATGCACATAATCCACGCAAGTCTGCTGTTTCACATGCCAAACTACAGCGGAAGTTGCAGCCATTATTTACGCAAGCCCTTGCCTATCACCAAGCGGGTCGATTGGTCGAGGCTGAGGCGCTTTACCGGCAGATTTTATCGCAAGATGAGCGCCATGTTGATGCGCTGCACTTGCTTGGCGTTGCTGCAAGTCAGATGGGCCATCACGAACTTTCCGTTGAGTTGATTCAGCGTGCAATTGCACTAAAACCCAATATTGCTGATTTTTATTCTAACCTTGCCAATGTGTTGAAGGCGCAAGGCAAGTTGGATGAGGCGATTACCTATTATGAGCAAGCCTTAGGGCTTAAACCTGATTATCCAGATGCGTTATCCAATCTTGGTGCCGTACTTCATATGCAGGGACGGTTGGATGAAGCGACTGCCCGTTATGAACAGGTTTTGATGCTCAAGCCAAACCATCCAGGCGCGCTGTTAAATTTTGGTAACACACTCCGGGCGCAGGGCAAACTGAACGAAGCGATCTGCTGTTTTGAGCAGGCGCTGACGATTCATCCACGATTTGCAGAATGCCACCATCTCTTGAGCCAATTGAAAACTTATGCGCCGGATGATCCGCAGATCCCGATGTTGCATCGCCTTCATGCTGAGGTCGTCAACGCATCGGAGCGGGTGCATGTCTGCTTCGCCTTGGCGAAAGTGAATGAAGACCTCAAAGCGTTTGATGAATCTTTTTCATTGTATGTCGAGGGCAATCAACTGCAAAAAAAGAGTCTTTCTTATAAGATCGATGATGATCAAAAACTTTTTGAGCAGATTAAACTTGCCTTTGCTGTGATTCCTCCGGCAAAGGACCTTCCTCGGCAGGGGGTAAATCCTATTCTCATTGTAGGCATGCCCCGCTCGGGGACCAGTTTGGTCGAACAAATTTTAGCATCACACAGTGAGGTCTTTGGTGCGGGTGAGCTAGAGGCGATGAACGCGATAACCTTGGCCTGTTTTCCCGATGTGGCGGCCGCTGATTTTGATATTTTGGTGTCGAGTCAAAAGATTACTGCCTCCTATCTGGAGGTGTTGAATAAGGTGGCAGGAAGCTATCAATTTGTGACTGACAAGATGCCTTTGAATTTTCGTTTGCTGGGTTTTCTTATGTTGGCGCTGCCAGAGCTAAGGATTGTGCACATGAAGCGTGACCCGATGGCTGTTTGTTGGTCAAATTTCAGGAAGTTATTTCCGGCAGATGGGCTGGGGTTTGTCTATGATTTGGATGATCTTGCTGAATACTATCGGATGTATGAAGGTTTGATGCAGTTCTGGCATGTGCGTTTTCCTGGTCGTATTTATGATTTGAGCTACGAACAGCTTACCGAGCATCAGGAAGATGAGACGCGGAAGCTTTTGGATTATTGCGGGTTGGCGTGGCAAGATCACTGTTTGGAATTTGAAAAAACAGAGCGGGCGGTTAGGACGGCGAGTGCCGTGCAGGTGCGTGATAAAATGTATCAAGGCAGTTCACAAGCATGGCGTAAATTTGAAGTTCATTTACAACCCTTGCAAGAGATGTTGAGAAAAGGGTTCGAATCACCGCCGCAAGGCTCCTTACGGGAAGTCCCGCAGCTATTTGCGCAAGCCCTTGCCCATCATCGGGGTGGCCAGCTTGCAGAGGCTGAGGATATTTACCGTCAGATTTTATCGAAGGATGAGCATCATGTTGATGCGCTTCATCTGTTGGGCGTTGTAAACTATCAGTGTGGAGAGTATGAACTTGCGGTTGAATGGATTGATCGGGCGATTGCGTTAAATCCATCGAATGGGATTTTCCACTCTAATTTGGGCAATGTGTTTAAGGAGCAGGGCAAGTTGGATGCGGCGCAGATCTGTTATGAGCAGGCCCTGATGCTTAAACCCGACTTCGCAGAAGTGTTATCGAATCTGGGAGTTGTGCTCAAGGCGCAGGGCAAGTTGGATGAGGCTATTACCCGTTATGAGCAGGCACTCTCCTTTAAGCCGGACTATCCACGCGTGCTATTCAATCTTGGCAATGCGCTCAGCGATCAGGGTAAACTGGATGAGGCGATCGCCCGTTATGATCAAGCCGTGACCTTTAAGCCTGATTATGATGAGGCGTACAGTAATCGGGGGCATGCACTTAAAGAGCTCAAACGATTGGAAGAGGCGCTCGCCAGTTATGAGCAAGCTTTGATTTGTAATCCCAATCACGAATTTCTACTTGGTACAAAATTGCATGTCCAAATGCATTTATGCGATTGGCGTGGGCTGAACGAGACTTTGAGTAAGATTGAACTCGCCATTGTACAAGGGATGAAAGTCATTCTGCCATTTCAGTTGTTAGGATTACAGGACGATCGCTATTTGCAATGCAAGAGCTCGAAAATATATATTGATGAAAAGCACCCGATGCAGGACGGGGCTGGCCTTGGCCTCATTGAGCGGCATAGGCCACATGAAAAGATCCGTATTGGGTATTATTCGGCTGATTTTCAAGATCATGCGGTTGCCGTTGCCATTGCAGGACTATTTGAACGGCATGATCGTTCAAGGTTTGAAGTGTATGGTTTCTCATTAGTGCCCAATGCGGACGATGAAATGCACCGGCGGATTGTGACCGCTTTTGACCACTATATTGATACAAGCCGCGTGAGTGATCGAGATGTTGCGAAGCTCTCGCGTGAATTGGGTATCGATATTGCGATTGATCTTGGGGGCCATACGATAGGGGCACGGACAGGTATTTTTTGCGAGCGTGCAGCTCCCATTCAAGTGAACTATCTTGGCTATCCCGGCACGATGGGCGCGGATTATATGGATTACATTATTGCGGATAAAATTACGATTCCACCACAATGGCGCGCCGGTTTTACAGAAAAAGTGGTTTATTTACCCCATAGTTTTTTTGTCAATGATTGCCAACGCCCGATTTCGGAGCGTCGATTCACCAGGCAGGAGTTGGGGTTGCCTGACGATAAGTTTGTATTCTGTTGCTTCAATAGTAGTTACAAAATTTTGCCCGCAACATTTGCGGGTTGGATGCGTATTTTAAAAGCGGTGGATGGAAGTGTACTGTGGTTGAGCGATGCGGGAGCGATAGCGACAACAAATCTACGCAAAGAAGCCGAGTTGAGAGGGGTGGATAGCAATCGATTGGTCTTTGCCAAGAAGATTGCTGCGTTGGATGAGCATTTGGCGAGGTACCGTTATGCAGATCTGTTTATCGACACTTTGCCTTATAATGCGCACATGACGGCTTGCGATGCGTTGTGGGCAGGATTGCCGGTGTTGACTTGCGTGGGAAACGCATTTGCCAGTCGTGTTGCCGCAAGTCTTCTCAATGCCATCGGCATTTCTGAACTTGTGACACAAACGCAAGCGGAGTACGAAGCCAAGGCTGTTGATCTGGCGATGCACCCAGAGATTCTTTGCAAGATAAAAGATAAGCTTACGCATAACCGTCAAATATCTCCTTTGTTTAATAGTCAGTTGTTCGCGCATCATATTGAGGCAGCCTATGAAACAATGTATGAACGCTATGTGGATGGTAAAACGCCCGATCATTTTGATGTGGAAAGTCAATCGTAGTGGGCGTGGATGTGGAAGACTTTATATGGATTGCATCCTATCCAAGAAGTGGCAATACCTATCTAAGGACGATTTTAAGGCATGTGTTTGGACTTCGATCGGCAAGTATTTATCCAAATGATCTTGCGGGAAATAAAGCTTTGGAAGCGTATGTGGGGCATGTCGAATACAATTCAATGATGCAAAAACGGATACACAATGAGCCTTTGTTAATCAAAACACATGAGTATGCGCGGGATAATAGGCCTGCCATTTACATTATTCGAGATGGTCGAGCCGCATGTGTAAGTTTGTGGAAGTTTTATGATTGTACTAAGTCAATGGAATCTGTTGTGGAGGGTTTCTACCGGTTTGGTACTTGGGGAAACCATGTGAAATCATGGGGGCCATGGGCGCGCCCTAACACCTTGTTGTTGAAATATGAAGATTTAAGAGATGATTTGCCCATGTGCTTGGAGATGCTCAGCCAATTTCTTAAAATCGAAGTTGTATCAACAGTTATACCTGATAGGGATATTATTGCTGCTGCGGATGGTAAATGGGTCAAAAAAGAAACAGACTGGCGAGCTGAACTTAACGGTGAAAATTTAAGAAAATTTATGGAAATAAATGGAGAAATTCTTAATAAGGCCGGCTATTTATAGAAAAAGAATGGTTGATGGATTCATGCTGTTTTCGCTCTATCGTCATGCTGAACTTGATTCAGCATCCAGAAGTCGTGTTGCACAGCCTCTCTGGATTGCGGGTCAAGCCCGCAATGACAGCAATATGTTAGCCTGTAATGACCTGCGGAAAACACCGTCATGCTGAACTTGATTCAGCATCCAGTAGCCGAAAATAAGGTTGATGAAGGCAATGAACCATGGTTTAATAGGTTCTGTTTTTTTTACGGTTTAATTTAAGGGAGCTTTATGAAATATCTGAAAGTATTGCGTCGGCTGGTTGTCTTTAAACAATTTGAGGCGCTTAAAGGTGCCGCAGAGGATTATTGGAATCAAAGTGGCGATAGCTCAACCCTTCCGCTGATGGCACTTGCATGCGCTTATCTGGGTAAGAACGATGAATTGCAACAGCTTCTGGAACAGATTGAGGCATTGGAAACAGCGCTTGATCTTGATGCGCGTGTTGATTTGGCCGCCGTTTATATGGTGATGAAAAAGTTAGACCCCGCCGTGGCCTTGTTGGAAGAGGCGTTGAAAGAAGCGCCCGAACATCCATTGGCATTGGCGCATTTAGGTTTTTGTCGTAGTCGCTCATCGCAGAAGGATGAAGCGCGGCGACTTTATGAACAGTCGCTTGCGATTGAGCCGAGTGGTCTCGAAGTTTACCGTGATTTGATCCGTATCTGTTTGAAGCAAGAGGATTTTCTCGCTGCGCAACGATGGATTGACATAGCCGTTGCACGCTTAAATGAGATGAGCAGTGAAATGGGTGCCAACACTATTTTTGCGCACATTAAAAAATTGCGAGATATGCAACTCTCTCTTTGGGTCGCATCACAACAATTTTCAAGAATGGAAGCATGGCTCGAAACACAGCGTGGGAAAATGAATGAGGCGCAGTGGTGTCAGACATTGCTTCAGTGCGTGGCGATTCTTGCAGGCGCTGATCTTCATGAGCAAGCCTTTGATATGTTAAAAGAGGGTTTGAAACATTACCCTAAACATATTGAGCTTTATGATCAGTTGGCGCAGTTGGCTCTGCTGCAGGGGCATGTGGTACAGGGGGCGAATTTAATTCGCCGGGCGATTCGTTTGGCTGATGAACAAGGTAAACCTACCGTGTTGTTGTGGTGTAAGCTCTCTGAAGGGTTGCTGCACAGAGATGAAGAGAACGCGCGCCAAGCCGCAGAGAAAGCGGTTGAAATTGCGGACGCGATGGAAGTGGATGAAGCCTATTCTGAGTCGATGATCCGCACATTGCGGATGCGGTCGAAGCAAGCACTGGCGCAGGTCGAGAGTCAATCGCATCAATTTGAAAAAGCCGATGCGATGTTCCGCGAATTGCTAGAAGAGGATCCTAATTTTGTTCCTGCACTGCAGGGGCTAGGTCAACAGCAGATGCAGTTAGGTCATATTGATGAGGCTGTCACCCTGTTTGAACGGATGAAAGAGATTGTTCCAGCGAAGGGCTATGCTGCATTGATCAATGCCCGGCAATTCCCTGAAGATAGCGCAACGCTTGATAAGATTGAGCGGGTTGCGCGTCAACCAAGCATGGGAGGATCTGCCAGTGTGGGGCTTCTTTTTCAATTGGCGAGTGCATGGGAAAAACGCGGTGAATATGATAAAGCGTTTGCGTTGGTCAATGAGGCAAATGCGATCAGTAAACGCAATCTGAATTATAATCGTAAAACACACCGTAACCGTTGCGGAAGAGTGCGTGATGTGTTTAGCCAAGTTCTGTTCGACAATCGCAAAGAGCATGGTGTTGATAGTGGGTTGCCGGTGTTTGTGGTGGGAATGCCGCGTTCGGGCACAACGCTGGTTGAGCAAATTTTGGCTGGTCACAGTGAAATTTTTGGTGCGGGCGAGCTGGGGTTGATTCCGCAAGTGGTGCAAGGAATGGAGCGATGGGAACGCCATACCGGTTCTGGGCGTCACTACCCTGAGTGTGTCGATGATATGAAGCCTGAGGTTTCGGCAGCGGTGGCTGAGAATGTTTTGAAAGAGTTGCGCGCTTTTGATGAAGGGGCAAAGCATGTCGTGGATAAATTGCCACATAACTTTGAGAACATCGGGCTGATTAAGTTTTTATTCCCCAATGCAAAAATTATTTCGGTATGCCGTGATGCCCGAGATATTGCGGTATCCAACTATTTTACTGATTATCAAGCCAAACATGGCGGCATGGGCTTTGCCTATGATTTGCAAGAGATCGGTGAACAACTTGCTGATCACGCGCTGCTGATGCACCACTGGCATCAGGTTTTCCCTGGCGAGATTCTTGATGTGAATTATGAGGATTTGCTGGAAGATCCTGAAGGGGTGTCGCGTAAGATGCTCGATTATATTGGGGTTGATTGGGAGCCACAGGTTCTTGCATTTAATGAGCTTGATCGTCCGGTGAAGACGGCGAGTCTCTGGCAAGTTCGTCAGCCGATTTATAAGAGTTCAAAAGCAAAGTGGATGAATTATCAAAATCATCTTGCGCAACTTATTGAAGGGACCAATGCGCGGATTGAAATAGATCCTGCTGAAGATGGTTTGCGTTTCCCAGTGCCAGGAATGTTTGTCGATGGTATTGCCCTTTATCATGAGGGCAAGTTGGATGATGCTGAGATGAACTTTAAAAAAGTTCTCTACCATTATCCTGATCATGCCGCAGCGAATTTTATGGTGGGATTGATTTATGTGCGTAAGCAGCACCCCGAGGAAGGACTTTTGTTGATGGAAAAAGGGTTTGAAAAATGTCCTTGGAACAGCAATTGGCGTACAGACTTGATCCAACTTTATGAGATGCTTGGTCAAACGGATAAGGCGGAGAAGCTGAAATCTGTTGCAAAGAGAGCGACTGCCTTTGAGGGTGATTTTGATGAGGATCTTGGTGATGAGATGGAAGCTGAGTCGTGGTAATTTTGTAGCGGCATCGTTGTTCCTTAGCTACCATGCCTTTTCCCAATCGTCATGCTGAACTCGATTCAGCATCCAGCAGCCAAATTGCACAGCCTCTCTGGATTGCGGGTCAAGCCCGCAATGACGGCCGTGGTGCGTTACGGGGCAATGTTAAACTTGATACGCTAATTTTTAATGCTTGCGTAAAAGTGGTGGATGGCATCATCATACATCGATGATGAAATTGATGTTGAAACGAATAGCGCTCTTTTTTGCGGCGATCATTTTACTGCTTTTATGTACGCTCCCTTGGAGTTTTTCCCCACTCATTCATACGGTCGTGTTGCAGCAGTTGCAGCAGTACGGTTTGGCGCATGGTGTGAAGGATATCAAGCTTGAGCAGCTCGATGTGAAGTTCTGGCAGGGCAAGCTAGTGCTGCGCGGTTTCGATGCGGGCGATGGACTGCGCATCGGCCGGCTTGAATTGACGGTTGATGGTTGGTTGCCCGTTTTGAATGGCGAGCTTTTTCGTGTGACTTCGCTGGCGCTTGCAGATACGGATCTATTGATTAGACCCGTTGATGATCGGCAGTGGCAATTTGGCAGCATGGTTGTTGATTTGGGTGCTGAGGAGAGCGCTCAGATTGACGCAACACCCTCATTTCAGTGGTCCATTGAAAAGATTTTACTGCAGCAGGTGAACTTGGATCTGCATTGGAACGGGCATGATGGGGTGCTCCTGCCTGTTGCATCGGCCCAATTGCGTTTGATGGCGCGTGAGGGTGGGGATCAACATTTTACGATTGAGAGTGAAATAGGCGCAAGTACAATGGCATTGGCGGAGCGTGATGCCACAGATTCAGCGACAACCAATCTTGGCATGATGAAGATGGCGTGGGAGCATGCAGCACTGAACGGCGAGCTGACTTTTCCTTTAGATTGGCAAGATTGGTCACGCTTTTCATGGCAAAAGGCAACATTGAAACTGCAACATGTTATGGCGAACAGTTCCAAACATGAGGGGCTGAAGGCAGATGCGTTACTGTTGAGCGATCACGCATTTAGCCAAGAGGGCGAAGGTTTTTATTTCCACCTTGGTGCATTGCAGGGGGCGGTGTTGCAGATCGATGGCGGTGAGCAATTACCCTCATTGATGATCGATCAGGTTGAATTGAACGATTTGATGCTCAATCCATCCACGATTTCTTTGCAAGCGGCGACGCTTTATCAAAGTGAGCTTGGTCATGTTCCTCAGGTGTCGCATTTACAAGTGAAGAAGGTGCGCCTCGAACAACTTGTGCGCCATGTTGAGGGGGGAGCATCCGTTGAGAAGATCGCGCTCACGGAGGTGAAGGGAGAGCAAGTTTCTGGCGTTGAGTCGATTGATCTTGGTGGCTTGGTATTGATGCAGTGTCATGTCGATGAAGAGCGTGTTCGCTTGAATGCACTTGCGTTGCAAGATCTCACGCTTCAGGGGATTCCTGTGGGGCAGCCGACCCGATTGGAATCGGGCTATCTTGGGGAATTGAACCTTCATCAAGTTGACTGGAAATCGGGTCAATTGCAGTTTGTTGATTTGCAGCTGCAGCAGTTTAAAACCTCCCCATTTGCAGACTTTGGAGAAATTGCCAGTGAATCAATTGCGTTACAGAGCGCATCGATTGCTTTGAAGGATGGCGCCATCGCGATGGATGATGTGATGATTAAGCATTTAACGATGAGTGGCGCGGGCTCTTTTAAGCCGGGATCGTGGAAGCGTTTGCATGGCCAAGGGTTGATGCGCAGTGCCAATGGTGATGTGCAGTTGCATCAATGGCAGATGCAGGGTGGCGTACTGCCCGCACAGGGTAATGATCAATTGGGCACGATGGGTTCGTTGAATGTCGAGGGTTTGACGTTGCGGATGGGCAATGGTTCGCAAACACACCCTCAGATTCAAGTGCAAAAGGTGGTTGTTGAGCAGGCGGCTCTTGAAGCGTTTTATCGTGACACAGGGTGGTTTTACCCGCTGCCACCCACGCTTGTGCGTGCGAAAACCGCACATGCTACGAACATGCCGGATCATGCCGATGCAAAAGAAAAAGTCGCTGTGGTATGGGATTGGCAGGTGAACGCATTAGAGATTCAAGCGGGTTCAATCGTTCATCTGCATGATGAGACAGTGGTTCCCCATGTGGTATTGCCTGTTGAGGTGAAGCAGTTTGTGTTGAAACCGTTGTCGATAGGTTATGGGCAGTGGAGTGATTGGCGTTTGTCGTTGCAACTTGCCGAACATGGAATGTTAACGAGCCAGGGAACGGTGATGCTGGACCATACGCCACTTGCATTGGATGCAACTTGGCAGCTCAAGGATATGCCATTGCCACCGCTTTCAGCTTATGTTGAGCGTTATCTCGGGGCACCTGTGAAGACTGGGCAGATGGATATTGCCAGTACCATTCATCTGCGTGATGGCGCGATTACTGCGGACAATGTAATCGGCCTGCGGCAATTTCAGTTGCGCCATTCGACTCATACATCATCGGCGAATGGTGGTGGCATTGCTGCGATGGGTGATGAGGCGATTGCAGGAAGTGGTACAGAGAACAGCAACAGCAATCTTGGCATGCCGGTGAGTATGGCGCTGGGTATGTTGCGTGATGATCATGACAATATTTCAATCAAAGTGCCTGTCAAAGGGTTGATCGATGACCCTACCATCAATATCAATGATGCGATCAAACAGGCGATGCTCTCGGCGACAAAAACTGCGGCTCTGAGTTCAGCATCGTTACTTTTGCAGCCATACGGCTCCATTTTGCCAGCATGGAATTTGGCCAAAGGAATCGTGGGTTATCTTTCAAAGCCACGCTTAACCCCGGTGATTTTTTCTCCCATGCAGACCGAAGTGCACGGTGATGGCGTGGGTTATATGAGCAAGATTGCCCAACTGTTAACGCAGAAGCCGCAATTGAATTTGCAAATTTGCGGGTTTGCTACACGCGCAGAGCTGAAGTCGATTCCTGCACCTGTTGAGGCAGAAGTGACGCCGTTGATGTCAGGGGAGGCATCTCAAGACCAACAACAATCGATGCTTGTTAACGATGGCACGCGCGCAGATGCGCTTACCGCCATTGATGATGCCGCGGTGCTCAAGCGTGATGAGATAGCAGGCGTTGAAGTTAAGGATGTTGAGCTCGAAAAGCCTGAGGAAATATTAAGAAAACTCGCCTCATTGCGTTCAAAAACGGTGGTGAATCAGCTGGTTGATCAAGGGGTTTCTGCAAGCCGGTTGTTTGATTGTACGCCGGAAATTGAAGACGATGCTAAAGCGGTGGGGCGTGTAGAGCTGCTTTTGCATTGATTCCTTGTTTTTTTATGGATGCTGAGTCAGGTGCAGCATGATGCCACCGACCACTGTCATTGCGGGCTTGACCCGCAATCCAGGGAGGCTGTGCCATTTGGCTTCTGGATGCTGAATTGAATTCAGCATGACACGGTGGTGGTAAGGTGACTTGATGCTATTGAAATGATTTGGATACATGCACGATGGTTGAATTTTGTAGATTTTCGCTGATGGAAAATCCCAGTTTTTTCACCATGGAGAGCATCGCCTGGTTTTCAGCCAAGACCTCTCCTTCAAAGCGAACAACGCCTTTGGACTTGGCTGTTTGCATCAATGTTTTCATTAAATGTGCGCCGATGCCCATGCCTTGGTATTGATCGGCAATCACAATGGCAAAGTCTGCTGATTTGCCATCTGGGTTTAATACATAACGCCCTACGCCCATCTCAAGCAGTGGTTTGGAATCATCACAACTCACGGCGACAAAAGCCATTTCACGGTCGTAATCGATTTGCGTGAACCGCACCACCATTTCAGGGGTTAATTCATGTAAACCTTGTTTGAAGCGGAAGTAGCGACTGCGATCGGAAAGGCTGCCGAAAAACTCTTTTTCTAATTTGGCATCTTCAGGTTTGATGGGACGAATGAGGATCTGTTCATTGGATGGGAGTGTAAATCGGTGCGCCAGATCATGAGGATAGGGGTGAATCGCCATGTGAGAGTAAGGAACCAGTTGCATGCAACTCTGTGCGCGAATGCGCGCATCGACAGCAATAGCACCACGGTCGTCGACGATCAGCGGGTTAATGTCGAGTTCGATGATTTCAGGAAGCTCCGAGATCATTTCAGATACGCGAAGCAGCGTGTCAATCAAGGCATCTTTGTTGGAGCCCTGCATCTGGCGAAAGGGCTCAAGATAGCGTGCCGCTTTGGTTTTGCTAATCATGTGTTCGACCATGTAGTCATTGAGCGGTGGCAGAGCAATCGCTTTGTCGCGAATAATTTCAACCATGGTGCCGCCAAGTCCAAAGCTGATGGCGGGGCCAAAAACGGGGTCACGCACCACTCCGATCATTAATTCGCGTTTGTTGGGTGATTGATACATCGGTTCAATGGACATGACGATCGAGGCAATATCGGGTTGGACACGGCGAATATCATTGGCCATATCTTGAAAAGCATCGGCAACTTGTTGGGCGGAGGTCAGATTGAGCTTGACGCCACCAATATCCGATTTATGACTAAACTCCGCCATATTGATCTTGAGAACAACAGGGAAGCCGACCGTTTCTGCGGCAATGATGGCATCTTTGGCATCAAGAACTTTGATGGTTTGGGTGACCGGGATGCGAAAGGCAGAGAGAATCGCTTTGGACTCTTGCGTGGTCAGCATTTCACGATCTTCAGCCAGGACTCGCTCAATGATCATGCGTGCCCCGTCAATATCGGCAGGTTTCATCTCCTCACGCGGTAGCGGAATCTGTTTGACCAGTTTCTGATTGCGGTTGTATTTGGCGAGAAATGAAAAGGCATCTACGCCCACTTCAGGGGTGCTAAATTGGGCAATGTGGGCATTGTTGAGCAGATCCCTTCCCTCTTGCACACGCGCACCACCGGTCCATGAGGCCAAGACAGGTTTGTGGGTCTGGGCGCAGACATCAATCATACATTGGGCTACTTCGGTGGGATTGGTCATCGCTTGCGGGGTGAGAATAACCAGTGCGCCATCAATCTGCTCATCTTCAAGGCAGATATCCAATGCGAGACGGTAACGCTCGGGGGTGGCATCACCCAAAATATCGATCGGATTGGCATGCGACCAGTGCTCTGGCAACACCTTATTTAGACGCGCAATCGTTGATTCGCTGAGTTGTGCTAACGGTACACCAACATCTTCTGCACGATCGGTACTCATCACGCCAGGGCCGCCAGCATTGGTGATGATGGCGAGACGGTCTTGTTTAAGGCTGTAGCGATTGGTGAGAATGCGCGCCGCAGAGAAGAGTTGCGCAATGCTGTAGGCGCGCACAACACCAGCCCGTTCAATGGCAGCATCAAAGACATCATCGCCGCCCACCATCGAGCCGGTATGTGACACGGCGGCTTTACTGCCCGCTTCATAGCGACCTGATTTGATAAGAATCACCGGCTTGAGGCGTGCGGCAGCTTTGAGGCCACTCAAGAATCGGCGTGCATCATGAATGCCTTCAACATAGAGTAAAATACTGTGGGTGTGTGGGTCGGTCGCGAGATAATCGAGCACTTCACCAAAGTCGATATCAGCTGCACCACCCATGGAGACGACGGTTGAGAAGCCAATATCTTGTGATTGTGCCCAATCTAAAATGGCTGTACAGACAGCACCTGATTGTGACACCAATGCCAAATGACCATCGGCGACTTTTCCATAGCCAAAGGTGGCATTGAGATTGCCATTGGGGCGAATAATTCCCAAACAGTTGGGGCCAATAATACGGATGTTGTAACGCCGGGCATGGTCAAGCACTTCGCTTTGCAAACGCAGCCCCGGTTCACCCAGTTCAGCAAATCCAGCGGAAATAATAACAATGGACTGCACCCCTTTTTCACCACATTGGCGGACCAGTTCAGGAACCGTTCTCGCAGGGGTTGCAATGACAGCCAGCTCCACGCCATCGGGGATGGCGGCCATGCTGGCAAAGCATGGGATGCCCATGAGCTGTTCACGCTTTGGATTGATCGGATAGAGTTTCCCTGTAAATCCTGCTTCGATCATGTTGATCATCAGACGGTGACCGACGCTTCCTTCGCGTTCGGTGGCGCCAATAATGGCGACACTTTGAGGGTTGAAGAAGTGGTTGAGATAGTGTGGAGCCATTGTTGCCATGTTGAAAGCCTCGTGTCAGTTGGTGTTAGAATTTTTTTTGAATGCGCGTATAGGCTACAAAAATAGAGCCGAATCAACACCTGTTCAATTTGATGTTTTTTTGATGCTACTCTATTGGGTTAATATGTCATGTCGATGATGGCGCGGCATCACTTGCGGGAAGGTAGGTCTGCAAAATCTCGTTTAATTGCTTTCGATCAATGGGTTTGGCCAAGAAGTCATTGCAACCCGCTTGTGAAAAGAGATCTTTATGTTTTTGCATGACATTGGCCGTCATGGCAATAATGGGGGTGTTGCAGCCACTTGCTCGAAGTTTCCTGGTGGCTTCGATACCATCCATTTCTGGCATCTGCATATCCATGAGGATGAGATCGAAGTTTTCGTTTGAAGCCATTTCAAACGCAATTCGACCATTGCCTGCAATGCTTGAAGTGATTCCTAGCTTTTTCAAAAATATCTGCATAAGTGTTTGAATATCTTCGGTATCTTCAGCAAGAAGAATATGCCCTGTCATTGAATGCACGGCAGCGTTAAGTGGAATTTGCGTGGGTGATGCTTTCGTTGGAGTGACGGTTTGCGTGATAAAAGGTTTATCGCTTAGATGGACGGGGATGATCAGTGAAAATGTGCTGCCGCGCCCCTCTTCGCTGATCACTTGAATATCGCCATGCATGAGGTTAGCCAGTTTCTGTGAGATATAGAGCCCAAGTCCTGTGCCACCAAACTTTCTCGAGATTGATTGATCGGCTTGCTTAAAGGGTTGGAAGAGGTTCTCAAGCGTCTCTTCAGACATGCCAATGCCTTGATCTTTCACCTTAAAGTGCAGCAGATTATTTTGATGGTCATGGGATATGGTCAAACGCACATTGCCATGTTGGGTGAATTTAATCGCATTGCTTAGTAGATTCATTAAAATTTGGCGAATACGCATCTCATCGCCAAGAAGGTAGTGATCAAACTTGGGTTCAGAGTTGACAATTAATTGTAGCCCTTTTTGTTCGGCGCGTTGGCTAAACATCGCGACAATGTCATGAATCATACTATTGAAAGCAAAGGGGATATGTTCGATTTCAAACTTGCCTGCCTCGATTTTAGAGATGTCCAAAATATCGTTGATCAGATAGAGCAGGGTTTTCCCTGAGTTGCGCATGGTATTTAAAATATGACTCTGTTCGTAAGTCAATGCGGTATCGGAGAGGAGATCGCTATGGCCTAGAAGGGTGGTCAGTGGAGTGCGAAGCTCATGGCTCATCGTTGCCATAAACTCATCTTTTGCGATCATTGCGGACTCTTTGGCACGCATCTCAATCTCAATTTGACGACTGTTTTCAAGCTCCAATTGCATGCGGAGGTCGCGAACGACCAATACTGCGCCTTCAATCACTTGCTGTTGATCTTGTAGCAGCGCACCAAAAATCTCTAGTGGAATTGCGTGTCCATTCACCGGGGTGATCTTACTTTGACAGTAGAGCGCATGTTGGTTTTCTAGTGGGCATTGGTAGAGCAGACGCCCGAGTTGTGTTAAATTAAACAGATCCCAGTGATGGGGGTGTTTGTTGGGTTGCAAGATGATGAGCATCTGTTTTTTTTCATCAATGACCAGAGGAATGCTAAGGCCAATCATGTCGATCGGTTGCTGGTTGTGGCGTAAGACAGGAAATATGCGATTGGAGAACTGTTCTGTCAGGTGAGGCTCTTTATGAAATTGTAGCATGAAGCGAATCTGTTCAATCGCAAGCTTTTGTGGTATGAGGGAGGAGATGTTTTTCTTGCGATGTTCGTTGGGTGACCAACCTGTTTGGGCGCTCATGGCGTTGTTGCTGTCAATAATGTGTCCTAATGCATCGATAAGAATGATGGGGACAGGCGTGTTTAAAAAAAAGTGTGCAAGTGCATGAGGGTGGGCCTCAATATAGCGTTGAATATGGGCGATTGTTTCGGGTGTCATGGATTGGATGTGGGAGGGATTATTTTGAGCAAGGGTTGTGGGAAAAAGTGTTAGAAATGATTTTCCAACCATTTTTCGCGACGGCATGCTGATCAGCGAACATAGCGCCGGATTGCATTTGGTGATGAGCCCCTGGTTATCAATGACGAAAAGAGGTTCGGTCATGGTGTTGGTGATGTTTTCGATGTATTGAAAGTTGTTGATTAATGCTTTTTGTGAGTTTTGGATCGACTCAATGGCGTGGTTGATATTCTCGCCAAGAAAGCCGATCTCATCATCGCCGAGGTAGGGAATTCGATGTTTGAGTTGTCCATGGGCCAGTGCTTCGGCCCCCTCGGTAAGCTGACGAATGGGACCGGAGATTTTGCGTGACTGGATTAAGATGAAGATTAGAGCGGGGATCAATGCCAATAAAAAAGCAAAGAGAGATGCCCAGATGACATGCATTAGGCGTTGGTTAATCACGGGGAAATTAAGTTGAATGCTTAGTGTGACAATGGGGGTGTCGGCAATGGATAGCCAGGTATGTTTGCTCAGTTCCTGATTGTTGAAAATCCATGCGGTGAGTATGCTGTCATTCTCTGTTTCAGGCTCTTTTCCCAGTAAAACTTCATTGTTATGTGTTTTGATTAAGAGGGTTTGTTCTGGCTCGATGCTCTGCTGCAAGGGGGTGAGATAGGTGTTGAATTTTATTTGTGCAAAGAGGACGCCGCCAAATTGACCTGTCATGTCGTCACGGACGGAGAAGCCGACCAACATGATAGGCTCTTCGTTGGCAAGGTTGTGGTAAAAAACCATCACTTGCATCTGATAGGGTGGTAGAGCCTGGAGCGCCTGAAACATATCGTGCATATTGGCATAATGGCGCTTGAGATCTTCGGAAGCGTAGGGCTGATCGGCGCGCAACAGTGCATGGTGGGCGGGATTGCGCTGATGGTCATAGTATGTCGCAGCTTCATCTCCTTGCGAATTAAAAAAGTGTAGGGAGTCAATGGCATGGTTGTATTGATGTAAAAAGGTGAAGGCGGCGTCAATCGCCTCGGCGAAATGACGCTTCTCCGCATCGGTTGTGGCATGAAGGTAATGTTGAAGGTGCGGTGAATCGGCTTGTTGAGAGAGCATGACATAGAGCTTTTGATGGTTACTTTGTTGCCATTGAGTTCGAATCGCCTCAAAACGGTGGTTGAGTTGTTCGATAATTTCCGTTTTGATCTGCTCCGTTTCACGATACATTTGCCATAAGCTTGAAATGCCAATCACCAGCAGGGCAACACCAATGCCCATAAACATCAACTTTTGTGTTATGGAGTTATGTGATAAAAGTGGCAGGATAGAGACGTGGTTGTTTACATGGGAGTCATCATTCATCGTTGGCAATGGAATGTTTTTCCTCCCCCTGTCCATTTGTGTTTTACAGCTTCTGGACAATATGGATTCTATAATTTGCTGTCAATAATCGTTGTTTTTTTACGATGCTCACCTATTCTCTGGCAGGCATTTTTGGCACAGTTTTACAAATATGATCATAGGATTGGTACGGATGATTGATAAAAAGGGGGCAGGTTCATTGTTGAAATCAAAACTTGGTCTGCAGGTGCTCTCCTTGATTTTGTCAATGACGGTTGTGGTTTCTGTACTCTATTACTTGGATAAAAGAGCTGTGCATGCCCATTGGTCGCAAGATATGCATGCGACGGTTGTTGATAAAAAGGTTCGCATCACACAGTTTTTTCATGAGATATCTTCAGATGTGATTGCGATCGTTTCTGATGATTCCTTTCGCGCTCAGATCGATCAGCACAATTATCAGCCTGTCATAGATCGTTTTAAGGCGTTACTGCACACCAAAATGGTTTATGCGCAAATTTGTTTTATCGACATGGCGGGGATGGAGCGTGTCCGCGTTGAGATGGATGGGCGTGAAGCGAAAGTGGTTCAAGACGCTGCGCTGCAAAACAAGTCAGTCCATGATTATGTCTATTACACCAACAGGTTGAAGGATGGAAGTCTCTGGATTTCAGCGATTGATTTGAATATTGAGAATGGCGTTGTTGAGCAGCCGTTGCGTCCGATGTTGCGTTTTTCAGCGCCGGTTTTTAATGCTCAGGGGGAGCGTTTGGGGCTGTTGGTCATCAACTATCCTATGGGCGATGTTCTTGATGAGTTTGATCGTAGTAGCAATACTAAGGCTGGCCATCTCTATTTATTGAATGAACAGGGTTTTTTGTTGGCAGGCGGTGATCCTGCAACGCGTTGGGGACATCTTTTGGGTCATAATGATACCATGTCCACCCTTGAGCCCAAAACATGGCTTGAGTTGAATCAAAATCTTTTGCTCAATCGACGAGCCTTTGAGTTTGATGAAAATCATTTTGTGGTTGATGTGCTTGATCCGCGTGATTTTGTCAAACAATTGCTTGGTTATGATCATGTGCCATTGCAAGTGGCCAGCGCTGAGCGTACATGGATCATCATGGATCGCGTGAGTGAAGATGAGATGTATGCCGAAGTGACCGAGCGCTTGAATATGATGTTGCTTTTCTGCCTGTTGGTTGGAGGGCTGTTGATCCGCGTGCTTTACCGTTGGCATCGTTTAAAAATCGCTTCCGATGCGGCGCGTGAGCAGTCGCAAAAATTGGCGCAGGTGATTGAACAGACTTCGGATATCGTATTCTTGACTGACCTTCAGGGGCGAATTGAGTATGTGAATGCGGCGTTTACAGATGTGACTGGCTTTACGCGGGATCAAGTTTTGTTAAAAAAACCGGGGATTTTTAAGTCGGGGCGCCATAGCGATGATTTTTATCAAAATATGTGGCGCGAGATTTCTGAAGGTCACACATTTAGAGAGATGTTTATCAATGTTCGCTCCGATGATAGTCTTTACTATGAAGAGAAAACAATCTCGCCACTCTTCGATTCAGCTAACAATATTATTGGGTATGCTTCCATTGGCAAAGATATTACCGACAGTAAAGTGATGCGTATGGCATTTTATGATCAGTTAACAGGGTTGGTGAATCGTGCGTTATTGCTCGACCGTTTGGAACATAAAATGGGGTATGCCAAACGCAATCGAAGCATGATCGCGTTATTATACATGGACTTGGATGGTTTTAAGGCGATCAACGATACCTATGGTCATAATATCGGCGATGAGGCGCTGATTGAATTTGCGCGACGGGTGAAAGCCTTGATGCGAAGTTCGGATACCCTTGCTCGTATTGGTGGCGATGAATTTGTGGTGTTGTTGCGTGATATTACCGAGGAGAATGTGGCCAGTTTTGTGGCTGCAAAGATTATCAGCGTGATTTCGCAGCCTTGGAACTTGTCGGGTCATGACTGCTATCTTGGGGTGAGTATTGGCGTGACTTACTATACCGATCAAGAGATGGAGCCCATTGACCTCTTGCAAGAGGGGGATGTGGCGATGTATATGGCTAAGCGGAATGGTAAAAATTGTTTCTATAATTATGATCGTAACAGTCGATCGTAGTTTATTCACCCTTATTATAATATAACGATTTTAGCGATTTATTCGATGTTTTCCGTGTTGATCAGTATGGCCATGATTATTGTGCTGGGTGTTGTGTGGCGCAGCTGGTTGGGCGCTGAAAAAGCGCAAGTCGTGCGCACACATCTGGTTAAGGCGGTGTATGATATTTTTCTGCCTGCTTTGGTCCTCAATGTGATGTGGCAAGCGACGGTCGATGTCAATGCTTTGAAGCTTCCGATGGTGGCTGTGACAGGCGTTATTTTTGCTCTTGCTTTGGCATGGCTTTGTTATGTGGTGATGCCGTGGTTTGTGGATCGTAAAGATCGGCAAATGATCGGAGCGCTTCTTCTTGCCTCTTCGTTTGGCAATTTTACTTATCTTGGGCTTCCCGTGATTACGCAGACTTTTGGTGCGGAATTTCAGTTTGTCGCAATCTATTTTGATTTTTTTGCTGCAACGCCGCTGCTTTTTACCGTGGGGGTGATCGTTGCGTTGACTTTTGGTTTTAGTGAACAGCGTGTGAACATGGTGCAAGAGGTGGTGCGTGTTCCTGCCATTTGGGCTGCTGTAATTGGCGTGGCTTTAAGCGTGATGGGTGTGGCGATGCCGTCGTGGCTCGCTAAAAGTTTATCCCTTCTTGCTGCTGCTGTGGTGCCATTAATGCTGCTTGCGGTGGGGATGGCATTGGCATGGCGAGCGGGGTGGTTGAAGCGTTTGCCGATGTTGTTGCCGATGGCGCTGATTCAGTTGCTTTGGATGCCTTGGGTTGTGTGGACAACGGGTGAGCTGATTGCGCTTCCATCATCCTGGCTGGCTCCTGCTGTGATTGAAGCGGCGATGCCATGCATGGTGCTTGGGATTGTATTGTGCGATCGTTTTCATCTTGATGCCAGTTTATATGCCGAGGCGGTGACGGTGACAACAGCAATTTCGCTGCTGAGTTTGCCCGTGTGGTTGACGCTGTTATAAATTTAGAAACACACGATTTCCCTGCTCTGGATGCTGAATCAAGCTCAGCATGACGAGAGATTCTTGCCATGACGCACCAACCCTTCGTCATTGCGGGCTTGATCCGCAATCCAAGGAGGCTGTGCCATTCGGCTTCTGGATGATGAATCGAGTTCAGTATGACCTTTGTTTTATGCAAAGGTATCAATGTGCTCAAGTGGTTCATCGCCATGATGAATGCTGTTTTTTTCAGGGGCATAGGTGCTTGATTGACTGTCGGTAAAGGTTTCTCGAACGGCTGTACTGCGATCCAGTTCGGAAATATTGCTCTTGCCAATATTGGTTTTCCGGGGTGTTTTGCGCACAAAAGGAGTAACTGCAACCGCAGGTGGCGCAATTTGGGAGCTATTTAAAATGGGCTGAATCAGTTGGATGTCCATGATTGAATTGTAGATGACAATGGGCATCTTTGCAGATGTTGGCATCTTCTCCTTTTATCTTTTCTTCTGTGCGTTTCGTTAATCTCCTATAGACTCTATCGGTCTTTGACTCTAAAACATTAGTGATGCGTGAGGTTTTTATGCCATATATGGCCAGTTTTTATGCCTACTCTCTTGTTGATCAGCGAGCCTTAAATTGGGTGGATCGGCTGCAATGGGCTCAAACAGGGGAAGCAGTTTGGGTTCATATTGATTATTCAAATGGGGAAATGCAGCGATGGTTGCAGGAGGAGGTAGGTCTTGATCCCCTGGTCGTTGATGCGCTGATTATGGAAGATACTCGCCCGCGTGTGACGACCATTGGCACCGGCATGTTGATTGTTTTGCGCGGTGTTAATCTTAACGAGGGTGCTGATCCTGAAGATATGGTGGCGATTCGATTATGGATTGATGCTGGGCGGGTGATCTCAACATCCAAGCGAGCTTTGCGTTCGGTTGCAGATATTGCAAGGACACTGGATCAAGGCGAAGGGCCACATGATACGAGTACCTTGTTGGCGCATTTGCTTGATCGATTGATTGATCGTATGGCCAATTTGGTCGATGCTTTTGAAGATGAGCTCGATGTGTTGGAAGACCGTGTACTGGCGCATGATGTCGATGCGGAGGTGCGTTTGCATCTCGCGGAGTTGCGCCGAAGGGTGATTACCACGCGGCGATATTTGGCGCCCGAAAGGGATGCGCTTGAGCGACTAACGATGGAGCCTCATGGATGGTTAATGGAAGGGAATCGCATGCATATTCGTGAAATTGCCAACCATCTTGTGCGTTATGTCGAGGCTTTGGATACGGTACGTGATCGTGCCATGGTGACCCATGAAGAGTTGCAAAGTCGATTGAGTGAACAGATGAATATGCGCATGTATACCTTGACCATTGTTGCGGCTGTTTTTTTACCGCTTGGCTTTTTAACTGGGCTTTTTGGCGTCAATGTTGGCGGTATTCCCATGGCTGAGAATAGTTGGGGCTTTACGATTTTTGTCGTAGGGATGTTGCTGCTGTTTGGCTTGCAGCTCTTCTATTTTTATCGAAAGCGGTGGTTTTAATTGTTTTTCTGGTGTGTGAATTGTTGGTTGATCCAAGCGCCAATATGTTTGATCTCAAGTGGAGAGACCGAGTGAGCCATGGGGTAACTATTCCAGCAGATCTCATGCCCCCATGCCGTGAGTTGTTGCAAAAGGGATTTGCCCAATGCAAAGGGAACAATATCATCATGGACACCGTGACCTATGAATACCGGTGTTTGACTTGAACTCTTACTGCGCTCATCGGCAGTTTTTTCAGGGAGTAGTCCATAACACGAGAGGGCAATGATGCCTGCCAAAGGTTGCGATTGCCGTAATGCACAGTGGAGCGCCATCGCTCCACCTTGCGAGAAGCCTGCTAAAATGATGTTGTGGGTAGGGATCCCATGGATGATCTCTCGATCAATCAGCAGTTGGATACGCTCCATCGATGTACGAATACCCGCTTCATCTTGTTTGATACCAATGCTGTCGTGCACAATGTCATACCATGCTGGCATGATATAGCCTCCGTTGATGGTGACGGGCATGGCCGGCGCATGGGGGAAAATAAAACGGACTGGCGTCTCGCTGTTGAGGTTGAGTTGTGGGATGATCGGTTCAAAGTCATGGCCATCCGCGCCCAGTCCATGCAGCCAAATGATTGCATGTTTGGGGTTGGTAGCCGTTTCGATGGTGACAGAGGGGAGGCAGTGCATGGAGGTCGTCATGGGCTGATTTTAACTGCAAAAATGAAATTGTCTCGCATTTGCGTATTGTAAAGGTGTGAGAAATATTCTCTTTCGACTGTCGATATGGTTCAATAAGCCCCATGACTGATACCATAATCTCTCCTGATAATAGTTTACCTCGAGGCCATCTGCATGTGCTTGGCATTTGTGGCACGGCGATGGCAGCGATTGCTTCGCTTGCAAAAAGCTGTGGTTGGTATGTGACGGGCTCCGATAGTGGTGTCTATCCACCAATGTCTACATTTTTACAAGAACAACAAATTGATGCGTTTGAGGGCTATGATGCAAACCACTTGCAGCCACGGCCAGATTTGGTTCTGGTCGGCAATGCGATGTCTCGTGGCAATGTTGAAGTGGAAGCATTACTTGATGACGGTATTCCTTATATCTCGGGCCCTGAATTTGTCGGGCGCTATCTTTTGCCTAATAGGCATAGCATTGTGGTTGCGGGGACGCATGGGAAAACTTCAACCAGTAGTTTGATGGCCCATGTGCTTGAGCAAGCAGGGTTGCAGCCTGGCTTTATGATCGGTGGTGTTCCTGAGAATTTTTCTGGCGGTGCCAAGTTAGGAACGGGTGCCCCTTTTGTGCTGGAGGGGGATGAGTATGACACCGCCTTTTTTGATAAGCGCTCTAAGTTTTTACACTACCGTGCCGAAACGCTGATTCTCAACAATTTGGAATATGATCATGCCGATATTTTTCCCGATTTAGAATCGATTAAGAAGCAGTTTCAATACCTTCTTCGTACCGTTCCTTCCAAAGGCCTGGTGGTGGTCAATGGAGAGGATGAGGCCTTGGCTGATGTGATCGGGCGCGGATGTTGGTCGAAGGTGGTGCGTTTTTCCGAATATCAGCGTGGTGTTGATGCGGATTGGCAGTGGCAAGCGTTGGCAGAAGATGGCTCGCAGATGCGTTTGTGGTATCAGGGTGAGACTTGGCTTGAGACCCGCTGGTCGATGATTGGTCGGCATCATGTCGCCAATGGTTGTGCGGTCGCTGCGGTTGCCCATGCGCATGGATTGAGTGCGGTACAGGTAAAGCAGGGCTTTGAAACATTTCTGGGTGTGCGGCGACGCATGACCTTGGTGGGAACAGCAAAGGGTGTTGCCGTTTATGACGATTTTGCCCACCATCCAACCGCAATTGCGGGGGTGGTTGCATCGCTGAAAGCACGCCTGCTTGAAGCAGGACGGCTGTGGGTGGTTGTGGAGCCGCGCTCCAATACCATGCGGACGAAAATCCATGAGCAGCGTTTGCCGGGTTGTTTTTTAGGGGCTGATTTTGTGCGTTTTGTGCCGCCTTCGCAGCGGAACTTGTCCGAAGATGAAGTGCTGGATGCGGAATGGGTTTGCAGAGTGATTGATGCCGATGCGGAGGTGCTTGCGGATGCTGCGGCGATTATTGATGATATTTGTACAAAGTCTCGTGAAGGCGATGCGGTTTTGATTCTTTCTAATGGCGGTTTTGAGGGAATTCACCAACGATTAGTAGATGCCTTGCAGGGAAATGGTTAGATTTAGCCTCATGAGATATTCACAATTTTTTGCCCCTACTTTGCGTGATGACCCTGCCGATGCAGAGGTGATCTCCCATAAATTATTATTACGCGCTGGTTATATTCGCCGCGTCACCTCGGGTGTGTACGATTTTCTGCCGCTGGGTCTGAAAGTGCTGCGAAAGATCGAACAAGTGGTGCGTGAAGAGATGGACCATGCTGGAGCACAAGAGTTGCTGATGCCAACGGTGCAACCTGCGGAGTTGTGGCAACGCTCCGGGCGTTGGGAAAAATATGGTAAAGAGCTGTTGCGTTTCAATGATCGTCACGGCCATGAATCATGCCTTGGCCCAACCCATGAAGAGGTGGTGTGTGATTTGATGGCGCGCGAACTTCGCTCATATAAACAGTTGCCAATTAACCTTTATCAAATTCAGTCCAAGTTTCGTGATGAGGTCCGCCCCCGTTTTGGCTTGATGCGTGGGCGTGAATTTATTATGAAGGATGCTTATTCATTCCATGCTGATGAGGCATGTCTAAAACGCGAATATGACAATATGTTTGCCACTTATCAGCGTATCTTTACCCGTCTTGGCTTGAAGTTTCGTGCCGTGCAGGCTGATAATGGATCGATTGGTGGCACGGCATCGCATGAGTTTCATGTGCTTGCCGATTCGGGCGAAGATGCCATTGCCCACTGTTCGGCATGTGATTATGCCGCCAATGTGGAGTTGGCTGTTTCAAAACGGCACATGATCGCATCGGTTGATACCCCTTTGCAGGAAGTTGAAACGGTGCAAACGACGGCGGTTGTTGATGTGGCGGCATTGTTGGGGGTTGATGCGGCACAGATGGTGAAAACCATGGTTTATCGTGTTCAGGGCGGTGAGCATGATGGTGCGGTGGTTGTGGTTTGTGTGCGTGGTGATGATTGTGTGCAAGAGATGAAGTTGACGAGGTTTCTTGGGGCGGATGATGTTCGCCTTGCCGATGATGGCGATATTGAAAAAATAGGTGGTGTCAAAGGTTATGTGGGGCCGCAAGGGTTGCAGGGCGTTCAAATTGTGATCGATGAGTCGTTGCATGAGGCCGTTGGCTTGGTCGCAGGTGCCAATGTGCGTGATCGCCATGTACAGGGCTTGAACATGGCGCGGGATATTGCTGCCGCTGTTTATACCGATGTGCGTGAAGCGCGTGCAGGCGATCAATGCTTTGCGTGTGATCATGGTGTTATTGAAATTTCACGCGGAATTGAAGTGGGGCATGTTTTTGCGTTGGGGCAGGTTTATGCTGAGCCGATGGGTGTGATGTTCCAAAATCAAGATGGCAAACGGGCAACCGCAACCATGGGCTGTTATGGCATTGGTGTTTCACGCTTGATGGCTGCGATTGTTGAGCAGTGTAATGATGAGAAGGGAATTGTATGGCCCGCGCATTTGTCACCTTTTGATGTGGTGGTGATTTCTGTAGGTAAATCGACAGAAGTTGAAGAGGCAGCTGCGGCGCTTTATGGGCAGTTGCAAGCAGCCGGTTACCAAGTGCTATGGGATGAGCGCAATGAACGGCCGGGTGTGAAGTTTAAAGATGCTGAACTGATGGGGCTTCCGGTATCGATTGTGGTCGGTGATCGTGGGCTTGAGAAGGGTACGATTGAGGTGCGGGTGCGCGCCAGTGGAGAACAAAAAGATGTGACGATTTCAGCATGTGTTGAAGCCGTGCAGGAGAGTTTAACCCATCCTGTTTTTTAACGATGCAAGGAGGCGTAGCGCTTGAGTTGGAAACGCATATTTTTTTCAAATAATGATGAAAATGCGCAGTTGAAACGACCTTCTGTGTTGTTTCGTTGGCTGCGTTTGGTGTTTAACACTTCCAATAAAGCGCCGCTGGTTGCGGCAATGATGCTTGGTTTTTTCTTTACGATTCCCATTTGGGTAGAAAGCACCCCAGAGGCGCAGCAGCGTTTAACCTTTGCAACCTCCTCTTCGCAAATTATTCAACAAAGTACGGGTAAACTTTCGATGACGCCTACTGAGCGCGCGCGGCTTGCCGCGATGCTTGATAAACCTGATATGCACCAGACATTAAAAGATCTGCAAACCATTGTCTGGATGGAAGAGAATCGGCCAATTATTGAACACTATGTGCGTGATGAAGAGCGGGCCAAAGAGATTGCCCATTGGGTCTATTATTATAGTCATCACTTTGAATTGGAGCCGGCATTGGTTTTGAGTGTCATCACGGTTGAATCGCACTTTGATTATCAAGCCAAGAGTCGTGTGGGGGCGCGTGGATTGATGCAGGTGATGCCATTTTGGAAAAAAGAGTTGGGCTCAGTGGATGATAATTTGTTCGATATTGAGACCAATATTCGTTATGGATGCGCGGTATTGCGCCACTATATCAACCGCTATGGAACTCTCAGCAGGGCGCTATCTGCCTACAATGGTTCGTTGGGGCGAAGTCGCTATCCCAACAAAGTTTATAAGGCCATGCAGAAATTCCAGAAAAATATCACCAATGTTTAGCCATGTGCTGTTCTATGCCAAAGAATTCGTGCAAATGGCGACTCTTCTGTTGTTTGAATGGCGAGGCGCATCACATCGCTAAACATTTCGGGCGTGAGCCGTCGGGTTTGGGTATTGTAGCGCGAGCAGTGGTAGCTATCGGTCAGCGTTCGGCCATCGGGTAGCGTGTGTTGTGCGCCATGGGAAAATTTCATATCACTCTGCTTGAGCTTGTAGCAACGCAATACGGCTTGATGGGCAATGCTGCCGAGTGCCAAGAGATTACAGCGCTCAGGAAGTTGATCAATCTCTTGCTGTAAGAAGGTGTTGCATTGTAGAACCTCTTGCGTGGTTGGTTTGTTTTGCGGCGGCAAACATTTGACCGCATTACTAATGCGCACCCCTTTGAGTTGTAATGGATCATCTGCGGCAATGGATGTGGCCTGATTGCTTAAGCCCAAGGCAAACAGTGTTTCGTAGAGTAAAATTCCTGCGGCATCCCCGGTGAAGGGGCGGCCTGTTCGGTTGGCGCCATGCATGCCAGGGGCCAGTCCAACAATAAGAAGATCGGGGTGATCATCGCCAAAGGCTGGCACCGGTGCACAAAAATAGCTTGGATGCGTCTCTTTGATCTCATCGAGGAAAGTAGCCAGCCGCGGACATGCCCGGCACTCAGGGTTAAATGATTGTGCCATTCAGAAATGAGATTAACATTGTAGTTGTGACACCAATGCTCGTAAAGCGCGGCCACGGTGCGAGACAGAGGCTTTCTCTTCTGGTGTGGCTTGTGCGAAACTTTGACCAAGTTCGGGGCAGAAGAAGAGAGGGTCGTAGCCAAAGCCTTGCGCATCGCTGTTCTTGATGATGGCGGATGGGCTAAGAATTTGTCCATCAACCGTGCCATCAGCTGTGATGGGGGGATGATTGCCGATAAATTCAAGGTGCATGCTGCATGTGAAGAAGGCATCGCGGTTTTCATGGTTATGCATCGCTTGTAAGAGCTTGGTGTTGTTTTCCGCATCGGTTGCGTCTTCGCCTGAAAAACGGGCTGAATAGACGCCAGGTGCACCATCAAGAGCTTGGACACAAAGCCCTGAGTCATCCGCAAGCGCTGCACATTGATTGGCATGGGCAAAAGCGCGCGCCTTTTTGGCAGCATTTTCCGCAAAGGTGGCACCATTTTCATTGACATCCACAAAAATCGTTTCTTCAAGCGGAACAATATCAATAGCGAGATCGTTGAGAATGGCGGCAATTTCAGCACGCTTCTTTAGATTGTTGCTGGCGATGACCCATTTTGTGTTCATGCGATGGAACCTTGTACCGCTTGCTTTTGATGCTCCGCCAGTTGTGCAATACCTTGATCAGCAAGATTTTTAAGGGCGATAACACTCTCCCATGGTAGCGGTTTGTCTTCTGATGTAGCTTGTACCTCAATGATGCCACCTCCAGCAGTCATGATGAAATTGGCATCCATTTGCGCTTGAGAATCTTCGGTGTATTCCAAATCAAGCAGGGCATGATCTTCGACAAAACCACAGCTCACCGCTGCCACTTGATCATGGACGGGATCTTCTAATAATTTTCCTGATGCAAGCAGTTTGTTGACCGCGATACGCAATGCGACCCAACAGCCGGTAATGGCGGCGGTGCGGGTGCCTCCATCGGCTTGCAGGACATCGCAATCGAGGTGAATGGAGCGTGGGCCAAGTTTTTCAAGATGCACAACGGCGCGGAGTGAGCGACCAATCAAACGCTGAATTTCAACGGTGCGCCCCGATTGCGACCCTTTGACAGCTTCACGGTTGCCACGGGTGTGTGTGGCGCGTGGCAGCATGCCATATTCGGCAGTCACCCAGCCTTTGTTGCTACCGCGTAAAAAGGGAGGTTGTGATTCTAAAACGGAGGCGGTACAGAGCACGCGGGTGTTGCCAAAAGAGATCAGCGCTGAGCCTTCGGCATAGGCGTTAAACTGGGTGTCGATGGTGATCGGGCGCAGTTCGTTGTTGTTACGGTTCGTTCGCATGAAAAGTCCTAGGGTTGATGGATGAAGTGGGACGCAGTTTTTTACTTCGTTGCGCCTTGTTTGAGCCACGCTTCGAGGTCATTTGCAGGTAATGCGCCAGAAGTTTTACGGCCATCTTTGGCGATCAGTGTGGGGGTGCCATGAATGTCGAGCGATTGTGCAATGGCGGCAATTTTTGCGAGAGGGTTGTCACATGTCTTGTTTGTAAGCTCTTTGTCTTCAATCATAATTTCAGTCAAGGCTTGATGCTGATTGGAAGAGCACCAGATGGTTTGAGATTTTTCTGCTGCATGCGGATGGAGAGAGGTAAGAGGTAGCAGGAATGTATAAACTTTTACCCCTTTGGTTTTGGCCAGTTCCATCTCAAGACGGCGGCAAAATGGGCAGTCGGGATCGGTAAAGATGGCGACTTCCATCCCTTTGGGGTCTCCTGAAACAATGGCCGCATCAAGGGGAAGGGTGTTCCAATCGACAGGAAGAACAGGGTTAAGAATCGCGAGACGATCTTTGGTGAGATCTTTTTTGCTTTGGGTATCAAACATGTGCCCCTGCGCAATCAAAATGGTGCCATCGCTGTTGGTATAAAAAATTTGTGTCTGGTTTTGAATCTTGATGGGGAGTTCAAATAGCCCGTCAATGGGGGTGGGGTGGGTCGTGGTGATGGGCAGTTCCGGGATGTTCTTTTTGATGGAGGCAAGATCGGCTTGAGCAGCATCGCCTGCGCAGGCGATGAACGGTGCGGTTAAAAAGGTTGCACATAGTAAGAGTGTTTTTTTCATGGGATTAGTTGATTCCTAGAAGTTGAAGGATGTGTTGTGATGTTTCGTTGTCTTGCCAATCAATGGTGCCTGTTTTTTTAAAGATCACCTCGCCCTTGGCATCGATGATGATGGTGCTTGGCAATCCACGAAGCCCCAGTTTAGCGACTTGTTGCGGCTCTGTGAATAATAAAGGTTGTGAAATGGCGGCATCTGCCAAAAAGGACTCAGCATCGATGCTGTCTTGATCCAGGGATATGATGGCGGATTGAAGGGTTGGATGTTGCGTCATCCATGCATGCATAGCGGGCATCTCTTGGCGGCAAGGAGGGCACCAACTGGCCCAAAAATGGATGAGAGCGGGTTGGCCAAGCAGTGCGTTGCTTTTCACCTCTTGGTGGTTCTTTTGCCAAGTTAAGTCAATGGCATGGGTGATGGAGGGTGCCAGGGTTAGAATGAGGACAATGATCGGCAAATAGAATGTTTTTGAGAGTGCGGCCATGGCCTCAGTTGACCATTGGAGTTGGGCGAAGTCAATTGGTGATTGCAACGCATGGATCATTTTATAGATTGGCCACTTATGCGACGCATTCTTGCCTCTCTGTTAAGTGTGGTGATTGTTCTTTTCAGTTCAATCCCCATCATTCAAGCTAAACCCGCTTGTCATAGTGCGGCAATGGCTGCGTCTGTTTCATTGCAAGCGTTGCTTGATGATCCTGAGCATGGCCGTTCCATGGGCGGGGCGTGTCATGGTATGCATGCTTCTGCGCCTTTGCATCATGATGATGATTTGGAGATGTCGGGGATGTCATTGAATGAATCCGCATTTGATTCGACCGATGATGCAGTGGCGACTGTTCAAATGGAGGCATCTATTCATGGGCATGAAAAGCAGACGCTTTCAGAGGGTGAGCGTGAATGCCGTATTGAATGTGGTTGTGGTTGCAATCGAACAGTAGATGGTTTCCCTCAGTTTTTAGCCCCCCATATTCCTGTCTCTGTGAATATGGATCAACAAATGTTGGTGCAGCGGGTCGTCGCAGCTCACTATGCTGTTACGCTGCTTGATGCACCATCGATCGAATCTCCCCCTCCAAAATATATTTAATTTTTTCTTTTTTCTAAGGCACTGCATTCAGTGTCTGAGCGTGCTTATTGTTGATGAAACCATCTAAGGATGCTCTGAATTAGTCAGAGTATCCGTGCAGGTCATGGATGACCTGCCAAAACCATAAGCTGCAAGTGAGTGGTTTTGATCAACCCTAAATATGCTTGTTGTTCAATTAAATTAAAAAATATTTTGGAGTAACTTGTATGCGTTTTAACAATTTTATAAAGGCTGGGCTATATTTAGTCACAGCAGCATTGCTTGGTGCATGTAATAGTGGTGGTTCAACCACGGCAGCATCAACGACGACGACAGTGGTCGGTATGGCTGTTGCAGCACCAGTAACAGGCAGCGTGGTCGTGAAGTCTAATGGCAAAGTGGTCGCAAATGGAAATGTTTCCGCGGGGGCTTTTAATGTGTCGCTTCCCAATGTTAATCTCTCTGGCGAATTACTTTTTGAAGTGACAGGGACATATACCGATGAAGTGTCAAGTCAATCTGTCACTTTAGATGCTGCGAATGCACTTTTGCTGCGTACGCAGAGCAACCAATTTACTGCTGGATCAACGGCAACGGCTGCTATTACGCCGGATCATACCGTTGTGGCACGACTGGTTGAGGGTGGAATGACTCTGGCGGCGGCCACGACGGCATTTCAAAATACATTTGGTTATGCGCCGGATGCAACGGTGTTGCCATTTGATGTGACGAAAGCGATGCCTGCAGGGGTGACGACTGCGCAGCAGGATGCATCATTCCGTGTGGGCATGTTCAGTCAGTTGGCTGCGGATCTTGGGTTGACTACGGCAACGGATATTGCGGATCTGCCAGCGAAGTTGGCTCTTGATTTGGCAGATGGAACGGCGGATGGAAAAGTGTCAGCTGCAAACAGTGTGACATTTACTGGCGGTGCCGATTTATCTCTATTGTTGGCGCAGAAGCCTTTAGCCAACCGTGCAGTTATGGCCATTGGTAATTTTTCGGGTAATGCTGTCGCCAATGTGGCGGCTGTGGCTGCACCGTCGGGTTCTGGGGCTTTGCCACCGATCGTGGCGGATGCTTCTGGCACCGAGCGCACTGTGACATTGAGTGATGCTTCTACGGTGAATGTAAAAATTGATTCCATCAATAAGGCGCCATTTCCTGTAAAAATTATGATGAATAGTGGTTTTTCCGTGGCAAAAACCACGCATCAGATTACTTTGACGGATGCCAATAACCAGCCAATTGATATTACAGCTCAGGGAGCACGAGTGAGTGCAATTACGATTGTACCGTGGATGTATATGAACAATGGCATGGGGCATCCGACGGAGATAGGAAGTCTGGATACAACAAAAGCGGTTAACGGTGTTTATTCCATCGATGTTTTTTATCGCATGGCATCGGGCATGAATGGTGTGCCGATGGGTCAGTGGCAGCTGGATGTGCAGTTGACCGATACCACTTCCATGGGTGCTCCGGCAGTGGTGGATGCCTACTTCTATCCCAATGTGATGATGGTGATGAATGGTGATCTGCTCGTGGCAACGGGAAGTAACCTCAATGATCAGTGGTCAAAGATGGGTGTAGCTGCGCCGCGAGCTTACAAAACTTGGTTGCAGAGTGTGACGACAAACCCTCAGGGTGGTCATGATCTTTCGATTTTTGTGGCGACACAGGATATGGTGATGATGAAGATGGCATTTCCTGCGGTGGATGCGGGGCTGGTTTTGCATGATGAAACCAATGCGGCGGTCACCGTTGGAGCTGTCGTGCTACAGGCCTCCACGGATGGTGGGCTCAGCTGGCAACCGCTGACAGCCATGGGTAATGGTATCTACAGTATCACTGGCTTGGCGGGTCTGACTTTAGGGCAGCTTGCGACGATTGATGTGAAACTGGATGTGGATCTGGGTGCGGGCGCTAATCCAATGTCGCCTGCCTCTGGTAATCTGCAGTTGCAATTCACGGCACCATGATGTTTTCAATAGTGAATAAAATTAAAGGAGCAGCCCTCATTGTGGGGGCTGCTTTTCTGCTTCCCGTATCCCTGCATGCAGCATCATGCTGCGGTGGTGGTTCGGCGGCTTCTTTGGTATTGCCGAAGTTTGGCAAAGCGATGCTGGATGTTTCGATGGATGTCGAGCAGTACCACGGTTATTGGGATAGCAAAGGTGTTTGGCGAGCCGATCCACCAAACTCTTCATTGAATCAGTACCGGTTGAATGTGGGCGGAGCATATCGTTTGGCTGATCGTTGGCAGATTTCAGCGATGATTCCCTATGTCTTTAATCAAAATAAATATACTGGAATATCAAGTAATACCAACGGCCTTGGCGATGCTGCAGTCTCTGTTTGGTATGAAGCCTTTGATAATATTATGTGTGTCTGGGATGTTCAAAGTTGGCAAGATTTGAAACCTGCCATCTATTGGGGGGCAACACTTACGATTCCGACAGGTATTTCACCCTATGATGCTGTGAATAATAATTTTGATATTACCGGGCGTGGTTTTTATCGATTGGATGGCAGTGTATTGCTTGATAAGACAGTCTACCCTTGGAATGCGACGCTTGGATATACCTATGGTGTCCATCTTGAACGCCCTGTGAATCGTGAATATGGCAACTATGTTCAGCCATATCGAAAAAAAATGGGGGATCGATCTACAGCCACGATTAGCATGGGTTACACTCATTTTACGCAGTTGATGCAGTCGATTACATATACATTGGCCTATGCGCAACTTGATGAACAGAAAGCTGTGATTTCCGGCGTGACGGATGCGACATCGGGGTTAAAAAAGCGCTCTCTTTCAGGAACTGTTGCCTGGGCGAGCGATGATCGTGACTGGATTATTAAAGGAACCGTTAATCATGCACTTCGTTACAACCAATGGGGCCGAAACTTTCCAACAACCAATGTGTTTACAATGGGGGTGAGCCATGTATTTCGTTAAATCTTACATGGTATTATTGAGTATCATTTTTTTAGGGCTTAATGGATGTAATAGTGATTTGGCGCCATCAGGCTCAGATCAAAGAGCCGTTGTTAGCAGTGGCAGTATTGGATTCCAGCCTGGGCAGCAAGCTCCCAATATTACATGGTTGGATAGCGTAGGAAATAGTTTCAATTTATCTGACCATCTTGTTGGAGGTGCGACACCGGCTCAGGCCGTCGTGTTGTATTTTACGATGTGGTGTCCTATTTGTACTTCTCATATGGATGATATTTTGTTTAACACGGTGCCTCTATTTAGTTTGAGAGGTACGGTGGTGTATGTTGCCGTGGATTATGTTTCGGGAACGGTTGCTATGGCGAGAACCGCGGAAGTGTCAAATGGTTATGCAGGCTCAGCATTCCGAACAGTTGTGGATACAAACCAAACGGTGATGAATCAAATGCACGCATCAATGGGGACAACGGTTGTAATCAATCAAAATGGCCTTGTTTTGATGAATGAAGATTATCGTACAGGGCAAAATTTGCGTACAATTCTCAATGCGGTGTTGCCATGAAGCGGGTTGTTTTTTTTATCGGGTTAACTTTTTTTGGGTATGCTCAATTGGGGTGTGCTGCAAGTTTGACAATGGATGGTCAGGAAATTTATGAGGGGCGTTGTGCGGGCATTTGTCACCAGTCGCCACCTGTTCGAGCCTTGTCTAAGCAACAGTGGCAGATTGTTATTGATACTATGAATAAGCGCATGCAGTCGCGTCAGATGGAACCTTTAACAGATGATGAACGCGCGGCTTTGGTCGCCTATTTGTCGCAATTAATGCAATGAAGTTCATCGTTTTTACTTGGGTCATGATGTTGGCAAATAGTGTGCTGGCAGTGGAGATTGTTGCCCCTGTTTCAAAAGAGATTCCAGAGCTTGTTTGGCAGCTTGAGAATGGGGGGCAGGACTCTTTGCAAGATTATGTGCAGCGGCAGAAGAGACCTGTTTTGCTTCACTTTTGGGCTGCCTGGTGTACATCGTGTGTGCATGAACTTCCCACGATGTCGCAATGGCAAAAGAGTCAAGATGATGTGGATGTTTTATTTATCTCGCTTGATCAGCAAATGGCACAAGCAGATTTTTTTATTAAAAAGATGAAGTTAGAAATACCTTTGTGCTTGGCTTCGATGGGTGAAGCACAGCGCTTGGGCATTCGAGGATTGCCGGTCACGATACTGATTGATGTTGATGGCGTAGAACGGGGGCGTGTTTTGGGAGAATTTCCATGGTTAAATCCTCAAGAGGTCATGAAAATAATCGAGTATGTTCAATGATTGTTTGATCCAAATGGATGTTTTTTTGAAGTAGAGAATATAGATGAACAAAGTGTAGAGGCAAAGTGGGTTGGCTTTCGGCATGCTTTGCCTTCAATTTAAAAATAGGAGATTTGCAATGCGAGATGATTCAAAAGATCTTTTTTCACAAGAGCGGCGAGATGTGTTGATTGGCGCAGGTGCGGTGGGGATTGGAGCCCTGGCGACGACGGCTTTGGCCACAACGCAGGCATTTGCTGCGGATTCCATGATGATGGCAGGTGAAATGCATCACCACCATGCTGCTGCAGCACAGCCGCAATTAAAAGCGTTGCAATTGGCGCTGCATCAGTGCGTTGCGGCATCGGAGTCATGCATTGATCACTGTTTGGAGATGTTTAAATCAGGCGATGTTTCATTGGCAGATTGTGCGATAAGTGTGCAAGAGACGATGGCGTTTTGTACAGCTCATGCCAAATTGGCAGCTTACAATTCACCATTTTTAAAAGCGATGAGTGAGCTGGGGTTGCAGGTATGTGAGGCCTGTGAAAAGCAGTGCCGTAAACATGAAAAGCATGCGGAGTGCAAAGCGTGTGCCGATGCGTGTCTGGATTGTATTAAGGCGTGTAAAACATATTTGTCAGCATAAAAGAGCTTGAACCTCCTCGCATAAGTGATGCGAGGAGGTCTTTTGGCGATACGACTGTTATCGTGTATGGCGCCGGCGTTTTGTTGATAAGTAGTAGAGTGCTCCTATGAGCAGAAACATGAATGTTGGATCAAATTTACCCTGTTGATTGATTGCACAGCCGCCACCTCCTCCCGATGATGGAGGGACGAGAGATGCCGATTTTCCAGAAGGCGTGGTGATGGCAATAGGGTCGACAATGGTGCCATTGGCTGTTTTATCTAAGTCAAAGGGGCCACCATCGGTTAATGTTAAATCAATACTATTATTTGATCCTGCAACAAGTTGCCACTGGTTGGCTCCAGAGCCTTGTGCAATCGGCGTGTAAATCTTTCCTGTGCTATCGACTTTATGCAGGGTGAAGCCCGTTGGAAGTGGGGTGGAGAATGTCAGTCGCATCGTTTGCGAGCCACCTGGTGTTGGGATTGTGACACTGTAAGAAATGACACCGTAGGGTGTTAAGTACGCAACCGGCGGTGTGCCTGTAGCTACAGAGACCGATGATAGTGTCGCACCTGGTGCACTGATTTCAATGGTGGTATTGGTGTTGGCAGTCACTGCTAAAGGCGCAGTGATCGTTGGCGTGGTGACGGTAATATTGGCTGTTGCCGATCCGGTGTTTCCAGCGTTATCGGTCGCTGTGAAGGTTACAGTGGTTGTCCCCAAGGGGAATTGCACGGGGGCATTGTGGGCGAACTGTGCGATGTTGCCATCGATGTCATCGATAGCGGTTGCTCCTGTGAGAAATGCGCCAATGGTTGCATCGCTTGCAGGGGTTCCTGTGAAATCAATGGCTGCAACCGTGATGTTGGCGGGAGGGGTGATAATGGGTGCTGTGGTGTCAAACCACATGGCGGCATTGGTTGGATAGAGGTCGAGCGCCAATGCTGGAATGGTTGTTGAATTTGCAGCGCTCGAGCCAACATTCCACGAATCGGGGAAACCATCGCCATCGCTATCGATAGATGCCGCAGGGTCAAGCGGGAAGGCATCTGCGGCATCGGGCACGGTATCGCCATCGGCATCGGCGACGGCTCGGATGATGGCACCATCATTCCCTACCGCAACGAATTCAGAACCATTGCTGGTGATGGCATTGATGAATGGTGCAATGGCGGCATGTGTGTTCCAAGTGATACCCTTATCTTGGCTATCAATGCCTGAAAATCTATCACTTTCAACCAGAAGTTGAACACCGCTAAAGGCAATGGCTTTGGGGTTGATTAACCCCGGGTTTTGTGAAATCCAAATCAAGCCATCAGCGCTGGAGATGAGAGATCCTGCAGAATCAATTGCCCAAAAGTTATTTCCATCCCACAGTAGGTCGATTAAATTGGTGACACCCACAATGGTCTGGGCACTCCATGTAATCGCATCGCTACTTGTTAAAACTGTGCCCGCATCGCCGATCGCAACATATGCTTTCGCACCGCCAGTCAATGCTCCATACGCGACCGAGCGCAGTGTGTTTGTCGTGATGCGATTGGCTTGCGGCGTCTCCCACCATGTGATGCCATCACTGCTGGTAATGGTGACTCCCATGCTGCCAACGGCAATGTACTGTGCGCCATCCCAAGTGATACCAAACCACTCCTCCAGCGAAGCCGAAGGTTGCTGCGTCCATGTGATGCCATCGGGTGATGTGAGGACGGCGGCGGTGTTCATATCGGTGTCAAAACCAACGGTGACAAATTTTGCATTGTTTGATGCGATAGAATTCAGACGGCCACGAAGCGTTGGTACGGCAATTTGGCCATTGCTGGTTGTGCGCGCCTGACCTGCGGTTTGCTCAGTCCAAGTGATGGCATCGGGTGATATGGCGATGTGGGCAAAGGTGGTAATGCCAAGCGCAGCATCGTTGATGGTTTGTTGACCCACAGCAATATATTGATTTTGCGCCCATGCGATATCGTGCCATTGGGGCAGTAATCCGGGGGAGTGTTCGGTCCAGACTTGACCTGATGGGCTGCTCCAAATCGATCCTGAGCGACCCACGGCAATAAAATCTGTTCCGTTCCAAGTGATGTCCAACCACTGGGTGGGCGTGACGCTTGGCACCCACTGTTTCCAATTGGCAAAATCACCCAGAGGAGAGCTGTTGGTGAAGGCAACATTTTCGTGGTTGATATTATTGGTGACGGGGTCGGTCAGCGTATCAAAGCCGATTACCGTAAATTGTAAGCCATTCCACATCGCCCCTTGTAACGATGTGTTTGCTCCAATGATAACGATCGGGGTCCATGTTATTGCATCGCTGCTGGTGATAAAGGTTCCGGCATCTCCAACGGCAAGGTAAGTGGAGCCGCTCCAAGCGATATCATGGAGGTTTTGTACGGATACAGGGGCTTGAGGCGTCCAGGTGAGCGCATCAAAACTGGTGACGATGGTGCCTGCTGCGCCAACGGCAACATATTGGGTGGGGCCGCCTCCAGGTGGGGGGAGTGCGCCATCCCAGATGATCGACTCAAGGTTGCTTGGCGTGTTGGAAATTTG
>PEAA01000013.1 GCA_002753275.1 Zetaproteobacteria bacterium
TCACAGTTCAAATAAAAATCATTAACTTATAAAGAACAACCTGCAACTACCTCGCTGCAGGGCGGCGAACATTAGCGACTCACAAAACCTTGTCAACTACTTTGTTACACCTCTGTGACATTATCATCAGCAACCAAAATCACCAACTCCCCTGTCACAGGGCGGCGAACTCTAACCGCAAATTCTGCCGTGGCAACTATTATTTTTGAGAAGGGTGTTGATTTAATAAAAAGTCGTTTTTCAACGCTTCATACTCCATAGAGAAAATCCCCAAAGATCGCGCCAACTCCAGCAAAACAATTTCCGATGTTTGGGTAAGATACCCCTCCGCAACGGCCACTTCAAACAGCTGTTTATAGATTTTTTTACGCAATGTTTTATCAACAAAAGCCGTTCGAAAGGCCTTCGCATCCTCATAAATATCGGATTCATCGCTCGCATTAAAAAAATGCGCAATGGCATCATCAAAGACGACCAGCTCTTCTCCGCCCAAATGCATTGCAATCGAATCTCGAACATACTGCTTTGCCAACGACTCCTTCGCCAAACCACCTTCACCATGCATGCGCACGACTTTGCCCAACATTGTTGTAACCAAAGCGATAAAAATCTCTCCCTGCTCCTTGCTATATTTTGACAGCGGATTTTTATCTGATGCGGAAACCCAATGCATCACAGTAAATCCAATCATCGCTCCAACCGCCGCACCAAAAAGTAAACCAAAAATTCCACCATAAACTGCAACGCCTATCCCGGTACCAAAGATAAAACCAACCAACCCGCCATAGAGTGCATACCTTCTTTTATGCATAAACGCTCCCGTCACTTTAAAAAACCCTCAATTAAATCATCTAGAAATTTCCACCAAACCACCCTAGAGTACCTAAGCGTAAACATTTCATCCAGTAGAATGTATAGCGAGGAATCATGAAATACCCGAGTATAATTTTTATCACGATTGCCACGATAATGCTGTTTTTCTCAGGCTGTGGCTTGCAAAGTGTAACGCACACACAAGCTTCCATTGAAAAGCCCAAGCATGCCAAGCCTAATCATACCAAGGCTGCCAAACGCCCGCCCAGCATGAAAAAAAATGACACGATCTCTCTTGCTGTCATTGGTGAACATGCCTTTACAGGGCGACCGAGCACTCCGATCTACTTCTTCTACAGCACCGACATCAATTTGGCAAAGATTCAAAAAAAGGCCCTTCACACAATACTCAAACAACAATTTCCGCACATCATCGACAAAGGTAATCAATCACAGATATTAACTGAAATTACGGATTTCTCTTATAAATGGCCTGCGCTTAGCTTAACATCTAATGCGGTCGTAAGCTTCACCCTCACCATTCAACTCAAAACCAATGAAGGGCTTCACTTCACCAAGGCCTATCGCATCGATGAATACGAAGGGAAAGAGCATAAACTATTTCTAACAGACCCTCTGTCAGAGGCGATCAGCGATACGCTTGAAAACAGTTCAAATGAACGGTCGCAACTGGTCTCTCAAGCAACATTTGAGGCTTTACAGCTACTGTTATCCGAACACATGGATGAAATCCTCACACCTTTCAATGAATCTAAAAAGCAATAAATATTAAGCCCTTGCACATTTGCTAATGGTGCTCCCGGCAGGAATCGAACCTGCACCTAAGTCTTAGGAGGACCTTGTTGTATCCATTCAACTACGGGAGCATACGCCAAGCGTAACTCAAATCTGCATCGTACGCAGTGATTTAATTTTCATCTGAAAGATCTGCCACGATCTCCAAAACAATTTTACCTACCATACCACCAGCTTCAATTTTTTGATGCGCCTTGGCAGCCTCTTGCAAAGGTAATACCTCATCGACAAAAATACTCAATTGACCTGCTTCAAAAAACTGCGCGCATTGATCTAAAATATCCCCCTGATGCAGCGCCGCATCGGTCAATCCATACACCATCGGTGTCAGCATTAACTCTTGGGTGAATGTAACATTTTTAAGACGCAAGCTTTTCCAATCGAGCGATTCCGGTGCCTGTAAGATCGTCACCACATGGCCATAAAAACGAATCGCAGCAAGGGATTCATGAAGCGCATCACCACCTACCGTATCAAAAATAAGATCAACACCTTCACCTTGACTCCACGCCATTACCACATCAACAACTTGATCATTCTTATAGTTAATCACGCAATCTGCGCCTAACTCTGTTGCAAATGCTGACTTTTCATCACAACTTACCGTCGTTGCAACTTGCGCACCTGCAATTTTTGCCAATTGAATCGCCACATGGCCAACACCACCAGCACCACCCAAGATAAGAACCCGTTGACCCTCGCGAAGTTGCCCACGATCAAAAAGCGACTCCCACGCAGTAATTAAAACCAACGGACTCGCCGCAGCCTCAACAAAGCTTAGGCATTTTGGTTTTTCAGCCAAATAGTCGACATCAACCAAGGTGTATTCAGCATAATTACCGCTATTTTCCTGCCCAAGACCGCCAAAACAATAATAGACTTCATCCCCTACCTGGAATCCATCCACCAAGGATCCAACAGATTCAATAATTCCAGCGCCATCACACCCAAGCACAGCGGGGAATGCGGCATCGAAACAGAGCCCTCGACTGCGTAATTTTGTATCAATGGGATTCACGCCTGCCGCCATAACACGCACCAACACTTGATGCTCCCCAACCACAACGGGCTTTGCTACCTCCACAAATTGCAACACATCATTGGAACCACACTCGTATATTTGCACTGCGCGCATATTGATCTCCTTCGTTCTATTCATTATGCCAAACGATCATCCGCCACATGATAATGTGGATCCTCTTGAATATTAACTTCAACCAAGTCACCCGCCTTGTCCAAAAGTTCACGACACTCCGGGGTTAAATGACGCAAGTGCAACCGTTTCCCTAACTGCGTATATCGTTCCGCCAAACTATCAATCGCTTCAATCGCCGAGTGATCGGCAACCCGTGATTCAGCAAAATCAATCATCACATTCTCTGGATCACCAGTCACATCAAACAGAGCATGAAAACCATCAACAGAGGCAAAAAAGAGCGGGCCACGCACGCGGTAGACCTTGGTCGCATCGAACATTTCGGTTGTCGCTGAAATATGTTTGGCATGATTCCAAGCAAAAACCAACGCAGAGGCGATAACGCCCACCACAACAGCAATGGCCAAATCTGTAAAGACCGTAACCACCGCCACCAAAATCCCGACAAAAGAGTCAGTTGGAGGAATTTTATTCAAAAGTTGAAAACTTCCCCACTCAAAGGTTCCCAGCACCACCATAAACATCACACCAACCAATGCTGCAATAGGGATCATCTCAATGAGGGGAGATGCAAAAAGAATAAAACTTAACAAAAATAGGGCCGCTGCAATCCCCGACAAATTTCGCAAACCACCTGAGCTGATATTGATCATACTTTGCCCAATCATAGCACAACCACCCATGCCACCAAAAAAACCTGTCACAACATTGGATGCCCCTTGCCCAATACAGATCCGATTGCCACGCCCGCGTGTTTGCGTCATCTCATCAATCACACGCATGGTTAACAACGACTCAATCAATCCAATCAAGGCCAAAATCACCGCATACGGAAAAATGATCTCCAGAGTCTCCAGATTCAAAGGAACCTCTGGCAAATGAAAAGGAGGCAATCCACCACCAATCTGCGCTACATCTCCAACAGTTTTGGTATCAAGACCTACAAAAATAACCACCGCGGATACCGTAACAATGGCGACCAGCCCTGATGGAATAGCACGCGTCAATTTTGGCCAAAAATACATAATAAACATCGTGGCAGCCACCAAACCAAGCATCAATAAAAGTTGATTCATCGGCAGCCAGTTCACAGAACCGTCGATCGATTCAACTTGAAAATGGGGAAGTTGCGCCAAAAAAATCACCATCGCCAATCCATTGACAAAGCCAAGCATCACCGGATGCGGCACCATACGAATAAATTTTCCTAATTTTAAAAGCCCTGCCAACACTTGCAGCACACCCATCAGCACAACTGTCGCAAAAAGATACTCCACGCCATGTTCGGCAACCAATGCCACCATCACCACCGCTAAGGCGCCTGTTGCACCCGAAATCATCCCGGGTCTTCCACCAATCAACGAAGTAATTAAACCCACCATACAGGCAGCATAAAGACCCACCAATGGATGAACCCCCGCCACAAAGGCAAAAGCAACCGCTTCCGGCACCAAAGCCAATGCGACAGTTAAGCCTGAAAGTAGATCATCCTTAGCATGCGCAGCATGCTGGTAGTAAAGCGTAAACATCGATTCTCCAAAATGATTCCCTCTGAACCATTTGACACTATTGTCATTTTAATTATTGATACTCTATCTCTTGATAGCCTGCAGATGCGATCGACTCAAGCGCAACTTTTGTTCGTCTCAGTCGTGCAATGGTCAACGCGCCGCCCCAAACACAGCCCGAGTCCAAGCCTAACACATGCGGCTGATTATCCACCAAACCTCGAGCCGCCCAATGGCCATAAACAACACGGCACTCCTGCCTCCATACCGGCTTAAGCGAAAGTGAAAACCACGGTTTATCCCCTCGCCGACCACTACCCGAGCGATTTCCCCAATCAAAGATAGCATCCTGGTTACAACTGCGTGCCCGCGTCATCACCGCCGTTGTAAAAAGCAGATGATCCAATCGTACTTTAGAGCCATCTTTATTAGGAAAGGCTTTCCCTTGAATTGCCATACAAAAAGCACCCCAATCATCTGAGCGTAAGACAGCTTCCACTTCAGCAGCCCGCGCCAATGATGTTTGCAAATTCCATCGAGGGTGAAGCCCCGCATGAACCATACACCATCCACTTATCGCATCAAAATGCATCAATGGGCGATGTCTCAACCAATGAATCAACTGATCAGCATCGGGTTCTTTTAATACCTCTTGGCAATTATCCTTATGATGAAGGTGTGAACCCGGTTGCGCCAATTGCAGCAGATGTAAATCATGATTACCAAGAACCACAATCGATGCATGCTCAATCGACATTAAAAAGCGCAGCACTTGCGCCGATTTGGGGCCACGGTTGACCAAATCACCGACCACCCATAACTTATCAACACGATCATCAAATTTCACTTGATCCAGCGCACGACGCAATTCGTTATAACACCCCTGAATATCGCCTACGGCATAAATACGCCCTTTTGTCCCTAGCGAAGAGGCTTCTTTAGGGAGGATCCCTTTGACAACATGGATCGGCTTCATTGTTCTTTCTCTTGCAATGTCAACCCGACCACAGCTGCAGGTAGCACCATGATATTCAAAACAGGTAGCAGTAGCATCAACATTGCTAATCCTCCAAATCCAAGCCAAAAAAATGGCGCCCTTTTCATTGCTTGTTCTCGCTGCTGAAAAGACCAATTTCTCCGCGTTGCCAAGGTGTCCATCAATTCAAAGTTTAGATAACGAATGCCCCCATAGAGCCAACATGCTGTAGCAATCAATGGACCTAAAATAGGCAGGAGCAAACAGAACATTCCGATTACGCCCCAAACTATCAGCATCGCCAAGGGTCGAACAGTATTGATTGCAGAATTGACAACCAATGAAAATGTTGTTGATGATGACGGAGGTAACACAATACCTGCAATCGTTGCCGTTTCGTCACACAATTGGTCAAGCCAAGGCGCCGTAACAATTGAACCCAATGTTGTAAAACTCAATCCTCCCACCAACAGCGCAACCATCATCGCCAATCCCGTAACCAACCAAGAGAACATCTGCCAAAACCAACCCTCACCATTTGGCAACCATTGCATCAATAAATAATCAAAGAACTGAAAGCTTCCAACGACCACAAAACCCATAAGAAGAAATAAAATCAAAAACATGCGCACAACAATTGAACGCAATGGCGCATGCTTAAATAACCACCATACACCCTGCCATAAACGCAAAACTCCATTCATATTCACACCCTATCTCTCAGATAAAAATCGGCACCTCATTAGAAAGTATAAGAACTATCCCAAATCATGAATATTTTTAAAACGAATAATTTTTCTACGATTAAATTTATCGGGTCTTTTCAACGGGGCGGGTGCTGTTAAGGCACGGAATTTACGCTGCTCTTCTACGATTGCACGCTGTTCAATACTGGTTGTACTCTCGTCATACAATGCCTGTGCCAACGCTGCCGAACCGCGCTGATCTGACAAATTCAATACGGCTACATCCCAAACCATCTGGCCTTTACGCACCACAACACGGTCTCCAACATGCAGTAATTTGGCCGGCTTACAACGAACCCCATTCACATCAACATGGCCGGACTTGACGGCTTCAGCCGCCAAATTGCGCTGTTTAAAAAAACGCGCAGCCCACAACCATTTATCAATGCGAACATCCATTCCGTTTTCCCTGCTCACTTATGGTGCATCATCGTGGCACCCAGATCCCAAATAGGCAAAAAGATCCCAAAAGCAAGCATCGTAACTAAAACACCCATCACTGCGATCAAAATAGGTTCAATCTGCTCGGCAAGGCTCTTAATTTCATAATCAACATCGCGTTCGTAAAGCTCGGCAATATCTGTCATCAACCCACTAATATCCCCTGTCTGTTCCCCTATTGCGATCATTTGTAAAACCGCCGGCGTAAAAACATTGGCACTTTTTGCTGCTGTGGAAAGATGTTCCCCCCGCTCAATCCCCACCCGCATCGACTCAATTCGCACCAACATAAAGCTATTATCCACCACCATTCCAATCATGCTCAAACCTTGCACCATTGGAATACCACTGTTGTATGACATGGCCATGCCCCGGGCAAATCGAGCCAATGACGCTTTAAAAATAATTTTCCCAATGACGGGGATTTTCAGCTTCATCGAATCCCACTGATATCGTCCGGCCTCGGTTGAAATCCAGTAGCGCACAGCAACAATAGCAAGTCCAATTACCGCAAACATCCATGGCCAATAAGCGAGTGTCCAATCTGAAGTGGACACCAAAATTTGCGTCATTAAAGGCAATTCCGCATTAAACCCTGCAAAAACATTGGCAAAAGCGGGGATGACAAACATATTCACCACCAACAACGCCATCGCAATCGCAATCATCACAAACATGGGATAGCGCAATGCAGAAGATATGCGTGTTTTCATATCTTTCTCAAAAATCAAATGGTCATAGAGCGCCAAAAAGATAGCATCTAAGTTCCCTGTCATCTCACCCATTTTCACCATGTGAATAAAAATAGAAGAAAAGACGCGCGGATGCTCTCGCATCGCCATGGAGAGCTCTTGTCCACTATCCAAACTTTTACGCAATGATTGTAACACATCGATAAAGGCCGCATGTTCAATCGACTTCTGCAACGCCTCAAGCGCACTGATAATAGGCACACCAGCCTTCAACATGGTGTGCAATTGCCGGCAAAACAGAATCAGTTCCATCACTGGAACCGGATCTTTAAAATAAATGGGCGTGTTTTTGGCACGGTACTTATCTCGGTAAATTTGAATAGGGGTGATGCCTCGCATTTGCAATTGTTCAACAACATCGGCGATGCCGTCTGCCTCTAAAACACCTTTGTGTAATTGCCGATGACCATCTCGACCACGGTATGTATAAATTGACATTTATAGCGACTCTTGATGATAAAATCGCATTGCTTCTTTGAGCGAAGTCTCTCCCACCCCCATCGCCTTCAGAGCAGCATCTTTTAAACTTCGCCCACGCAAAGAAGAGCGCGAAAGTTGCATGAAACGGCTACTGTCAGCTTCTGAAGCAGCAGAGGCTAAGAGCGGCGTCATCATCAACATCTCATAAATCCCTTTACGCCCTCGGAATCCCGTATGGTTACACACAGAACAACCACGCCCGATGCGCAAATTCCCCCATGCATCCTCTTCAACACCCACCCCATACAACCACACCTTATCTTGCTCTGTCGGCGCATAAGGCACAGAACATTGCTTACAGATGCAACGAAGCAATCGCTGCGCAATCACCACCCTGACCGAACACGCTGCAACATAAGGCTTAACCCCCATATCAATCAAACGAAACAGCGTGCTCGCCGCATCATTGGTGTGAAGCGTTGAAAAAACCATATGCCCAGTCATCGCAGCCTGTAAGCCAATTTGCGCCGTCTCAACATCACGCATTTCACCCACCAAAATCATGTCAGGATCTTGGCGCAATACAGCGCGCAACACCCGCGAAAATGAGAGATCAATTTTATCATTCACTTGAACCTGATTAATTCCTGGCAAGCGGTACTCAACAGGATCTTCTACCGTAATGATTTTACGCTCTTCAGAATTAGCTTCTGCTAAAACAGCATAAAGTGTTGTCGTTTTCCCTGACCCTGTTGGCCCCGTAACCAAGATCATCCCCGAGCCACCATGAATCACTTCACGCAAATCATGCTCCATTTCTGCGCTCATCCCCAAATGAGCCAAGGTTAAAAAACGATTGCTCTGATTGAGCAGTCGCATCACAATCGATTCACCATACTGCGTTGGCATCGTCGATAGCCGTACATCAATGACATCGTCCTGCACCCGAATATTAAAACGGCCATCTTGAGGCACCCGTTTTTCTGAAATACTTAGCCCTGAGATCAATTTCAACCGTACGGCCAACGCATCTGCAACCCGTGCATCCATCTGCGTATGCAAGAGTAATTCCCCATCAATACGAAAACGAACATGCAATCCATCATGTTGTGACTCAATATGAATATCCGAAGCTTTGGCTCGGACAGCATCTTCAAACATACTCTGCAACAGTTTAACCACCGGTGATTGCTCACCCATAAACTGATCATTGATTGAATCTGCACTACCAGTAACAGCGCCGTCATCCAACTGTTTGATATTTTTTGCGACCGCACCCGCCAAATCCAAAATATCACTGGTGTGTAAATAGATCTCATTGATCGCATGATTCAAATCAGATGGAGTAATAATCACCAGTTCAAAATCATCTCGCTCACCAATCAAACGACAAATTTCGTCGAAAGCAAAAAGGTCTGTCGGGTCAACCATTGCGATACGGATACTCTTGCCATCCCCTTTGAGTAATATTGCTTCGTAGGCTCTCGCATTTTGTTCAGGAAGTCTCTGGGCCAAATGAAGATCCAATTCAACATCTCGCAAATGAATAAATGCAATATTCATCTGCTTGGAGATCGCTTCAGCAATTTGACTTTCAGAAACCATTTTATGCTTCAAGAGAAGATCGCCCAGCTTCAATTTGCTATTTTTTCGTTCCGACAACACCAAATCAAGCTGCTCTTGGGTGAGATACCCTTCGCTCAATAAAAAGTCACCTAGACGATATTGTAAGTTTGTCACGCTATATCAACCCTTATTAACGCGAAATCTCACGCATATAGTCTCGACTCTGCATCATCTCATCACGCCACTGATGATTGTTTTTCACAATCGTTGGCTTAATCAAAATCACCAATTCACTCTTCACAGTACTCTTGCTGGTCTGGCCAAAAATCGCCTTGGACAATCCCGGCAAGCCACTCTCATCATCGGTACTGGCTTGGCGCATCAAGCCACCAATAGCGATCACCTGCCCATCCATCGCACGCACAATACTATCGGTTTCGGAGGTCGAACTCGATGCCAGCGGTAAATTAAGTGTCCCGCCGACCGTACCAAAACTGACGCTTTTATTCACGGTTGTTACCTGACTGACCGAAGGGTGGACATGCAGAATAATTCCCTGTGCATCATCAATACGCGGGGTCACATCAAGTGCAATGCCTGAAAAGAAGGGTTGCAAGGTCACGCTTGGCGTTGAGGTTGTTGCTGTTCCCGTTGTCGTTGTGGTCGAAACATTGGTCACAAAAAAATCATCCGTGCCTACTTTCAGCACCGCTTTTTGATTGTTAATCGTCGCAATTCGTGGGCTTGAAAGCACATGCACACTCCCTTGCGACTCTAAAAAGTTAATAAGCGCCGCAAAGTTACTGGTTTGGAATGCCAAACCAATCAGCGTCCCTGGTGCTCCGGCAATGGAGGTTAAATCAATCCCCGGCGTCGCAGTAAGTGTGCCATTGCCCATCGCCGTCACCGCGGCGCCATTGCTGTTCGCCAAATTGGAGCCCGCTGAGATTTGGCCTGCCGAAAGGTTTCCCTTCAAGCTGCCATTAAAGACACCCCAATTGACCCCCGATTGAGAAGCATCGCTCAACTTCACCTCAATGATCTTGGCTTCCAAGATCACCTGCCGTTCAATCGCTTCTTGCGATTGACGCAAATATTTTGCGATTTGATTCAACTCCTTGGGCATCGCCCGCACCACCACCATCCCCGACATGGGGCTCACAATCACCCTGCGCCCATCCGCATCGCCCACCATCGCATGCAGCGCAAGGGTTAACTCATCCCAATAATCGGTATGCGAAGTCATACTGACTTTACTGCTATCCAACCCTTGCGATTGTTGCGGACTATTGGTAATAGTATCCGTCGGGGACATTGTTGTCGAAGTCGAAGAAGAGGGCGAATTATCAGAAACTGATCCCGAAATAACCCGCAATGATGATTTACCATCGCGCTGACCGGTTAAATAGTTCACATGAAAAACTTGCGTCTGCAGCGTAAGCGGTTGCACATAAATCTGCGCCCCCTCGGTATGATATGCATAACCATATATCTCTCGAATCGCATAGAGCGCTTCAAAAAGGTTGACCTGTTTTAAATGCAGCGAGATCTCTCCCGAAACATCAGGATGCACCAACACATTGTATGATGTCCCTTCCGCGAGACTCATCAACAACTCTTTTGCCGAAATATTGTTGACCACCAGATCAAACCTTGGCAACGGTGCGATCACAGTTTCAACCACTTGACTTTTTACCGCGTCAGGTGCAACTATAATCTCTGGTTGCGCTGCACTTTTTTCCACTTGTGCATTCATTTCTTGATCAATTTTGAGTGCAGTTTTGTTTTTCGGCAACACCGTCGCACATGAAAGAAGCAATCCCATACAAAACAAGAGAAGCATACAATTTCGAATCATGGATGCACCACCGGTTGACCCAAACCATCACGCGACTGGCAATTTGACAAAGCATCTACTGACATTTTTTTCACCTCCCGTTGCATCTCTGGCATCAACCACAATATTCGAACACCCTTGGCCCCGCGCAGCTCCACCCTATCGAGACAGATCCGTGCAATCCACTCTTGCCCCAAGCGATCCCCCAACAAGTACCGTTGATCATCAATCCAAGCGAGACTATGCCCCCCCCCCTCTTGACTTGGTTTTATCAACAACACCCCTTGCAACTTCGCTACCTTTTTTTTGACCATCGGACGCATTCTTTCAAGAGGCTTTTCATGGGGAACAGGTTGAAAAAAGAGTGGTACCATCGGATCATTGTCCATCGCCCATGCCATCGAACTTTCCAAAAAAAACATGACCATGAGCAGTAAACGGGTTCTCCATATTTTCATAACTGAATCCAATTCGCATCAAGGCTTAGTGTATACAAGATGAGCTTGACCTCTGAAGTTGGGTAGGAGACCACACTCAAGCTCGCTGATTGATAAAAAACCGCGCGCGCACGCTGCTCAAGATCTTGCAAATATTGGAGAATATCACCATACTGACCACGCAAGACAATCTCCAAGGTATGTTTATGCAGTAAAGGTTGATTATCCTCATGCGCTCTTGCCAGTATCCCTTCGGCTGTGGAAGGAGTCACCGTGCGCAACGAAATCAACTGCACCTTCTCATGGCGTTGTAAAATAGTTTCAAGCACGGCAATCGTTGATGCTGAACCGACAACCCCATGAGGGAGGCTTGCAAGCTTTGTCTCTTCTTCCTGCAATTGCAGCTGTAACATGCCATGATGATCAACATCATGCTGTACAAGCTCAGGGCGCTGCAGCAATAAATTGCGTTGCGCATCCAAAAGTGTTGTCGTTTTTTTAAACTGAGACATCGCCGCCTGCAACCCTTTCTGTTCCACAAAAAGCGGCTCAAAAAGGAGATAGTTAATTCCGACGCCAACAACAACCAAGACCGTGACAAAAATCAACATCCGTTCACGCAATGAAAGCTGATCAATGATCAATGCCGTTGAATTAAAATTGAGATCCATCTTCATGGTCTCGACTCAACTGACGACTCAATTTGAAAATGGACATAATGATGGTCATCCGCTTGTTTATCCTCAATATTGAGTAAAGAAAAAACACTCCCTTTCATCACTGGCTCTTGCCGAAGTTGCTGAATAAAATGGGTGACTAATGATCCATTTAACGCATCCCCAGAAATCGACAGCGCATGAACTCCAGCACTTGCCGTCCGTTTATGAACCTCAAAGCCTGTTAAACTCAACCCTGCAACCACCTGGCGAGACAAAGCCTCCATATACGGTGAAAAAAGTAACAATCCTTCAACACCGACCTTTTGCAATTCCACTTGTAACTGTTTTTGCAATACCAACGCTTGTTTCATACGCTCAATCTCTTGCAGTTCCGCTTGCTTCTCAGGAGTGACAAAGCGTGTTTGATTCAACATCAAAGCCATCCGCTGCTGCTCAACCCCATAAAGGCGCTCAACTTGAGACCACTGCGCACGAACCATCGATGTTTTATAACTTAAATATCCATACATACTCCCCAGAAAGGCAACCAACAGCAGCAACGCATACGACAGTGATTGGGTCGAAAACAACACCGTCTTAACATAAGAGAGTCGATTCAAGAGGTTAATTTGCTGGGTCATGATTTCACCTCAAGCAACGCACGCAATGCCAAGCCAAGCGCAGGAAGTGCGTGACTTACCTGCTCACCATCATGCAACATCGGCACACTGGATAGATCGATAACACTGGCGAGATCCAACCACTCAACACGCAACGAAAGCCGTTGTTGTAATTGCCGATCAATGTGCAACTGCTGTGGAGCAGAAACCATCAATCGACTCAATACCACCCGATCAAATTGTCGACCAAAGATATTCAATGTGCGTAAAGTCTCTTGCAACAGCCGTTCCAAATTCAAGGAACCAACAGCCTCTTGCACATCCATCAACTGCTTCAATCCAATCAACATATGCCGGCGGAAAAGCAATTCCCCCTGATAATTGATGGTCAACAAAGTATTGTCATCACCAACCCACAACATCGCCAACCCCAACTCAGGCGATTCAAAGAGCGTCGCAAGATTTCGCTGCGCCAAATCGGGAATATCGAGTACTTCGAGCTGAACACCAGCCTCTTCAAAATAGCGCAACTGCTTGTGTAAGGTTTCCTGATTGCTCACGACCGCATAAAGTGAATCCACCCGTTGAAAGGTATCGTGACCAGACGAAGGTATGCGGAGCACTTCAACGACAGCATTCTCAACAGGAAACTTGATATCATCTTTCACCTTCCAACGCACAGCATCCGCCAACTCATCATCAGGAACATCTGGAGCATCAACCCATGGAATTTGATAACTATCAAAAGGAACAAGACTCATATAGCGAACATAATAGAGAGAAAGTGAATGTAGCTTTTGCTTCAAAACATCCGCATTGATAGGCGCAGGTTCAAAGATAAAATGAACAACTTTGGGGAGCCCATTCGCCAACGCAACTTCGACGATGTATAAACCACGCGCCAATAGCACCACCGCAATGGCATGCTTCTGTGGCCACAATGCACGGAACCATTGATTCCATGGGATTAGCAACACGCCTCCATAAACAACCCTCTCCCTTTTCGCCTCTTATATAGAAATGATCGACATCAAGATGCGCGCTATCGCATCAGCTCAAGCTCTTGAACCCGCTCAACATAATTCAAATCCCCCGGCACTGCTCCTGCAACGCCCGTCGCAGTGGATGTGATGGTGTAGTGCCAAACCCAACTGTTTTTTGTCACTTCAAATGAATCTGCAACACATTCCACCTGCACACTAAACGGATCGAGCACACCTGCAAGTGTATGGGGTGCGATCGTCGTCACCCATGCGGCCGTAGCTGGTGCCACAGAGCATGCCGGCCACATCACTCCCGCCGCTTGTTGCATCACTTGAAAACGCCCCCACTCTAACCCCGCATACGCTGCATCATCGGCGTAAATGGAAATATGCTCAACGGCGTCGCCACTGTTTTGCAACACTGTAAAAGTCACCATCACTGCCGTAACCCCTGAAAGAACAAGCAATAAAAAGATGGCCGATAGCAAGCTAAACCCCATCTCTTTTATAGAGAAATTCATATTATGAAAGGTCAACTTCATGGGCGATTATCAACAGGAATCGCATCAGCAAGCGAAATTGTCTCCCCATGTAAGCTCATTTCTAACACCACACCAATCTGAGCGACGCTGGCAAGAGGCGCACCATTCACGCTCGCGCTGTATAAAAAACTGCATGTACTTAAATGATCCAACAGCAACGACGACAATGCTCCCGCCGATGGTAGCACTTGCGGCACATTAAAGCCGTAGCGCCAATAGCGTTTCAAAGTTCCCGTACCATTCCCATTCGCATCAACACCGATATTTTCACACGCATAAGTGACTGCCTGCTGATCTCCAGGCACCACATACACCGACTGTGTAAGGTTGGCCAAGGCATTATTATCAAGCACTGCAAGTTGTGTGGCGACCATGACAACGGATCGATCAGGTAGCACATCGACGGCACCATTGTAAGGGCGCCGCACCCCTGCAAGGGTTGCATCATAGAGGAGATCGGTCGGTACCGCCAACGCCTCCACAATCATTTGATCACTCAAATCATCTGTCGCCCCCCGCAAAAAAATATGTGGTGCATCAATGGTTACAAAACAATCATCACTTTTTTTAAAATCCAAAGCCCCTTTTTTACTGTCCCCAGGACTCACCTTACAGAAATCATCGGATGTTTTCGGAGGCGTATCATTATTACTTGGATAAATGGTCTGAAAGCGCAGCGGTAAAAATTCAAGGTAGCTGCCTCCAGCGTCTGAAAACATCCGAATACTATTGGGAACAATTTTCTGCAAATCCTCGTTCATTTTGTTCAAAGCCCGCGCACTCACATCGATCAAGCCCGCCTGCTCCACACCCTTGATATAGCTCTGAATAGGAATACGGACAAATCCTGCCCCCATTGAGAAAAGAATCGCCGTGATGAGCATCACCACGACCATTTCAATCAGCGTAAATCCACGCATCTGCGGCATCAATCGATCACCCGATAACCCGTTGCCGAAACAACCTGGCCCAAAGGGTCTGTGACATCCACCTGGATCCATGCTGCATTGGTCGAGACAATACCAGACAAAGGTGCCCCTATGACTGAAATGGAGACTTGATAGCTCGAGAATGCAGCGATTCCCGTCAAGGCAGCACCATTCTCATTCAACCCATGGTAATCAAAAATATCATCGAATGATGCGCGATTGGCGGCGGTTGCTGCACCAACAAACCCTGTTGGCAAAAATGGATGCCGCTGAACCTCATGCAACATCGATTCAGCCAAATTGGCAGACTGTTGAGCAAGAAGTGCCGTCGTTGATTTCGAACTACTCCAACTTAACACATTTAAAATCGCCATCAAACAACCGCTCACGATCACAATAGCAACAACCAGTTCTAACAGTGTTGCTCCACATTGCCGACGCTGTTCCCACAAAGCCAGATCAAATCTGGATAAAATAGATTGAGGCGTGCAACGCACCCATGCGTTCAAACACATTTTCTTAATGAACATAACCACTGTTCGCCTCGATCGTGATCGTTCTCGATGAATCGACCACCTGCAAACTTTGTCCCATCGATGGCTCACCTTGCGGAGTAAAATAAAAATTACTCGGCAAAAGATTGAACTGAATTCCTGTGGCACCCGTCACAACATAGTTAGAACCATCTTGAGGGTGCTTCAATGGCGTGCCACAAGAGGCAGTACTCCCCATCGTAAGCGATAGGGTATTGATTGAGAAAGTGACACAAACAAACCGCCGCTGTGCCAAAGCAACCTTCTGCGCATAGCGAAGTGATGCCTGTACCTCATTGTGAAACCCTAACCCTTGATAACTGGCTTGATCAAACATGCGCGGAGCAACATACGATGACAACACGCCCACCAGGATCAACACCAGCACTATTTCAATGATTGTATACCCTTGCTCACCCTCACCCATACCACACAAAGAAAAAAACCGGCACTTTGAAAGCACCGGTTTTTCCATACATCTATTCACTGAATCAATACAAGTGCGAATTAAGCACCTGTTGCAAATGCGGTGTATGTTGCGCTAACACCAGTTGCTGTTCCATCACCTTGAACCAAGGTACAGCTTACACCCGCCGTCGTTAATGCAGAATCTGTAACAATATAATAGGCACCTTGAACAGTCGTTGCAGGCAAAGCTCCAGCTGTAATGGTAATCGCAGGAGAGAGCAAAGCTCCAATACCTGAACATTTTGCCGTTGCTGCGGATAATGCCGTACATTTACCCGCGGTCGTGACACCACCCACAGCCAAACATCCAGCAAAGTTCAATGCGCTGGCAGCACTCAATGCACCAGCGATCCCTTCAACACTGGCCTGATTCGCCTCATTCTTTAAATCCACATACTTCGGTAGTGCCGTGGCTGCCAAAAGCCCGATCAACACCATCACCACAACCAACTCAATTAAAGTAAAGCCACTTTCCCTTTTCATACAATATTCCTAAAACTACAAGTAATTCATCCACACAGATGATTTGATCACATCGCCAACTCAAAACTTATCACTTCAATGTGTCAAGAAAACCTACAAACAATACCACAACAAATAACCCTTCAGAAGCTTCGCTGAACTTTCCAATGCAGAAATTATCAAAAGCCGCATACAATCGAGTATAGCATGCCATTCATACGCCATGTAGGGTACGCCATTATGAAAAAAGCAATCGTCCAAAAAGAGTTCCATAAGCCATTGCAAAAAAACACACCCACAAGAGCATCGGTTAAAATTAAAAAATATTCTGGGTTAGATATAGAAGAAACGCGTCAACAAACGCATAGAAATCCAATGAGTTTTCTTGGTGGAGCCAAGCGGGATCGAACCGCTGACCTCTACAATGCCATTGTAGCGCTCTCCCAGCTGAGCTATGGCCCCACGACCAAAACGGGGCGGATTTAGCCATGCCTTTACCATTCTGTCAATATCAAGCACACACTGCGAGAATTTATGCCATCAAATAAGCAAGCCAATGCCTCTCCAAACATGCGTCTTTTTAAGCGAACCCTCTCTGCCGATTGTGAAACTCCTGTCTCGATCTTTTCAAACCTGCGTGACAAAGATGGGCAATGCTTTCTCTTTGAATCAGCAGAAGGGGGGGAACACTGGGGACGATACAGCATCATCGGATTTTCACCGTCAGAAACCGTCACAGAGCAACAACAAATGCTCATCACAGAACGAGAAGATGGACGCCGTTTGGAGCAGGCAGGTGGCAATATTTTAGAGTGGATTCGCAGCCAAGCCATAGAAAGCAGCCCCGTTGAAAATCATGATGACCTCCCCTTCACTGGGGGTGCAGTTGGATATTTCACCTACAACATTATCCACCGTTTTGAGCCGTGCCTCCCCATACAACAAACCGATGCGCCCATTGCAGCCTTCATGCTTATCGACACCTTCATTGTCATGGACAACTTGCGCGGTGTCATTCACATCTGTGTTGTAAGCCACGATGAGCATCGCGTCACAGAACGCTTAGATGCCATTGAAAGCAAACTTAACAATGCCAAGCAACACCCTGAACCGATGCGATTGGATTTAAAGGTGCACGATCTCGCAGAGACCGATCTCACTGCCCATACTTCGCCAGAAAAATTTCATGCAATGGTTGCAAAAGCCAAAGAGTACATCTTGGCTGGAGATATTTTCCAAGTGGTGCTTTCACAACAATTTTCAACGCCGTTGCAGTGCGACCCGCTGCTCATTTATCGCGCTGTCCGTCATATCAACCCATCCCCATACCTCTTTTACATGCATATTGGCGATACAATTTTAATTGGTTCCTCCCCTGAAATTTTGGTTCGTAAAGAGAAAAACCGCGCCATCGTTCGGCCCATTGCCGGCACAAGGCCACGAGGCAAGAGCCTCCATGAAGACCTAGCCCTAGAAAAAGAGCTCCTTGCTGATGAGAAAGAGCGTGCAGAGCATGTGATGTTGGTTGATCTGGGCCGCAATGATTTGGGGCGCGTTTGTAACTATGGCTCCGTCCATCTCAAGGAGAGTATGACCATCGAGCGTTATTCGCATGTCATGCACATTGTTTCACAGGTCGAGGGACAATTGCGCGATGATGTTGATGCCCTTGATCTGCTTGCAGCCACATTCCCCGCAGGCACCGTATCGGGGGCCCCAAAAGTCCGTGCAATGCAAATCATTGACGAATTAGAAACCGATCGTCCACGCGGAGCGTATGCCGGCTGCATCGGCTATATCTCATTTGGGGGTGAATTTATGGACACAGCGATTACCATCCGCACAGCCATCATTCGTGACAATACCATTTTCGCGCAGGCGGGTGCGGGCATTGTTGCCGACTCCATTGCTGAAAATGAACAGCAAGAGTGTGTAAACAAAGCCTCCGCTATTGTGCGTGCTGTATGTTTAGCCACAACCCAACAGGATAGAAACAGATGACCACTTTAGTGATTGATAACTACGATTCGTTCACCTTTAACCTGGTGCAATACTTAGGCGAACTCGGTGACCACCCACGGGTGTTCCGCAATGATGCCATCACACTGGATGAAATTTCCACCATGAATCCATCGCATATTTTAATTTCACCAGGCCCTTGCACCCCCCATGAAGCAGGGATCTCAAAAGCCGTCATCGAACATTTTTCTGGAGAAATCCCCATTCTTGGCGTCTGCCTAGGTCATCAAGCTATTGGGGAGGTTTTTGGCGCGAAAGTGGTGCGTGCACCCAAACTGATGCATGGAAAAACAAGCCTAATCAACCATGAAGGCGAAAGCATTTTCAAATCGCTCCCCTCCCCTTTTACCGCAACCCGTTACCACTCCCTTATTGTTGAAGATCTCCCTCAATGCTTAAAGGCAACAGCATGGACTGCTGAGGGTGAACTGATGGGCTTGTGCCACAGAGAGCACCCCACGCACGGTGTGCAATTTCACCCCGAATCAATACTGACAGAACATGGGCATCAAATGTTACAAAACTTTCTGGACATGCGTGCATGAACTCTTCCATCATCCAACACGCCATTAAAATGATTCAAAGGGGAACGCTCCCTAACGAAGCAGAAGCTGAACAAGTGTTTACCACCATCATGGAAGGTCGCGCAACACAAGCACAGATTGGTGCCTTACTTATGGGACTATCCATTCGCGGTGAGACGCCCGAAGTGGTCGCCGGCGCAGCCCGCGCTATGCGATCGGCTGCTATGGTCATTCGTCCACAAAGCTCATCCTTATTGGATACTTGTGGAACAGGTGGTGATGGTGCAAACACCTTCAACATCTCCACTGCCGTTGCCCTTGTGGTGGCCGCATGTGGTCAAAAAGTCGCCAAACATGGCAACCGTGCGATATCTTCCAAATCTGGAAGCGCAGATATCCTCGAAGCCTTGGGCGTGCGCCTTACATTAACACCTGAACAGGTATCTGACTGTATCGATCAAGTAGGCATCGGTTTTTTATTTGCGCCAGGCCATCACCCCGCCATGAAACATGCCGCAGCGCCGAGACGCGAACTGGGTATTCGCTCCGTTTTCAACCTACTGGGCCCCCTCACCAACCCTGCCCATGCACAATATCAAATTTTAGGTGTCTATGCGCAGGATCGACTCGAACTTGTCGCCAAAGCCCTGCAAAAACTGGGCACCCAGCGTGCGCTGATTGTCCATGGACGCGATGGGCTAGATGAGATTACCACTACCGATATCACCGATGCCATCCTGGTCGAGGGTGATCACCCTTTACAAAAATTTGAAATTGATCCTGCAGCCTTTGGTATCCCCTATGCTACGCCCCATGCCTTAATGGGCGGTGACGCTCCGTTCAATGCCGCGATTCTTCGTCACATTTTTGCGGGGCAGCAAGGCGCCGCCCGTGATATTATTTTATTGAATGCAGGCGCCGCCCTGTGGCTTACACAAACCGTTGAAAATATTTCAGCCGGCATTGTCATGGCGGCAAATGCCATTGATCAAGGTGCAGTGCAACGCAAGTTACAAGCACTTATTCAATTTACGGAGCATCTATGAGTTCAATTCTCGATGAAATTGGTCACTATAAAAAGTCTTGGGTGCGCAGTTGTAAACAACAAGTCAATGAGCAGAGCCTGATTGATGCTGGAAAATATTATCAACCCCTTGGGTTTTCAGCAGCGCTAAGTCAGCGTATTCAAGCCAAACAAAATGCTGTCATTGCTGAGATCAAAAAGGCATCCCCTTCCAAAGGGATCATTCGAGAAGATTTTTCCCCCGTAACAATCGGACAACAATACCAAGAGGCGGGAGCATGCTGCCTGTCGATTTTAACAGATGTACAGTACTTTCAAGGTGCCGATCAATTTGTTCGCGATGTACGCAAGCATGTTTCCATCCCAATTTTAAGGAAAGAGTTCATCATTGATCCTTATCAAATTCTTGAAGCGCGCGCCATGGGCGCCGATGCGATTTTATTGATTCTTGCCATGCTCGATAACCATCAACTGCAAGATCTCGCAGAAACGGCAAACAGTTTAGAGCTGACCATTCTTCCCGAAGTGCACAACCGCTATGAACTTGATCGCACATTAGAATATCTCAACACAGAACTCATTGGCATCAATAACCGCGACCTGCATACCTTTAGCACCCATTTAAGCTGCACGACCGATCTTCTTCCTCATGTGCCAGGTGATCGAACCGTGATTACAGAGTCAGGAATTGCAATATACGAGGATATAAAAACAATGAATAATGCAGGAGTATATGGATTTTTAGTGGGAGAATCGCTAATGAGGCAAGCGCATCCTGGAGATGCGCTCAAAAAACTAATAGGTTAAAATCAACTCGATTTAAGAAGCATGAGCAGCGGCTAGCTGCTCTTCTGTTGCCTGAAACATCTCATTGCTCACTTTACGCTTAATGGGGCGGTTAACCCAATGGCTGCTGATAAATGCTTGTCCAATGGTGCGAATTTCAAGTTGGGTTTTTGTTTCTCCAGCCTGAGTGGTCAAACGAAGGACACGAACGACAAAACGGTAGCGGGTTCCACGCACACCATCACCAAACAATCCACTCATCGCCGCACCGATACCGGCGTTAGGATTATTGGCATTATCACGAATCCAGTCGGTAGTGATCGTACCGCTAGGAGAATCCACACTTTGCACGGGCAAATTCAATGCTGTCATCGCATCAACAACGCTGGAGAAAACCACTGCAACCGACTGATCATAAACCCTAGCATCAAGAGAAACGGCTGTGCCGGCAACAGCATTTTTATCATCTGAATGAATGACACTTGCAGGCGTTGAGACAGGTTTCGTAGAAATCTCATTCGCCATAGGTACTTCAACTTGACCACGCAATTCTGGGGGAACATCCAATGCTGGACGAGAAGGTGCAGCCGATTCTTCCGCACGAGACTGAACACTTTGCTTTGCGGGCTCTGTTTCCCACATCTGAATCCATGGTTTATCACCCGAACATGAAGACAACCACACCATCGCCAATAGAGACAACATTAGATATTTATAATTCAATGATTCACCCCACAATCTTTTTAACAGTTAAAAAAACGGCTACCCGAGCCGAACATATCCGTAACGCGCCTACCCCTGCTGCCGCTGCTTCCTTCCGGACCTGACGGGGTTCACAGGGCTCAACCGTACGGGGCCCGACCCGAGTAGCACTCGGGATCATAACGACGAATGCGTTATGAAAAACTGGCGGAGAAAGAGGGATTCGAACCCTCGGTACCCTTTCGAGTACACACGCTTTCCAGGCGTGCTCCTTCAACCACTCAGACATCTCTCCAGAGTTCCAAGTTTAACAAGAGGGCGAAGCATACGCACACAGCGTTCCACACACAAGAAATGAATGTAATGGTTCGCCGTCAAGACATCTCACGCAAAGATTATCAACCACTTCTCCTATCCATATTGTTAACCCAGCATACTCTTAACACTGATCATAAGAAGAATGAATACAAAGGCAATCGCCATTGACTGATTGCGATGAGCTTGGCGCTTAATAAGAATTTTAAGTGCCATAAAAAGAGGAATCGACTCCAGGCAGGCTAATTTAGCACCTGTCATTACGAATGCAGGGGCTGAAATAATGGGCAAGACCATATAAGGAATAAACCAAGCAATAAAAATCATTAAAAACTCAAAACTTGAGGTTAAGAAAACTTCTCGGTACCCTTTGAATTTAATTTTCAAAAATGCCCATAAAAACAGCACAACACCAAAAATGAGGCCGTAACGATTCAAGTGTATTTCATCTGGGTAATCTGAAATATTCCAAGTATATAAAATCGAGAAACCACATAAGAAGAAAAGACCACTGACAATACTGGTTCGCTCATGGTGATCTTTCCATGGATATGCAGCCAGCATAAGCACAGCCAGTGCAATATTCAGATTGCCTAAATTTGAAGGGATAGAATCCGCAACCAGCAGCGGAATCACCAAACCAATGACAACAACATACGGAAAAAAACGCATACTCAAGCCAAGCCAATGCACCCACTTTTTACGCACATCGCCAACATCGCCAACATCGCCAACATCGCCAACATCGCCAACATCGCCAACATCGCCAACATCGCCAATCAACGCCCTCTGTTTTTCATACCAATGAAGAACACCGTAAAACAGCATCGTCACCACCGCACCTGTAACGAGTTGAATACTCTCATGCTCTTCTTGTATTACCATCGCAAGCACCCCCATGACAACCATCCAGCCATAGAGTATGGTCACCACGACAGGATGAGACAGCCCTGCCAACAATAGACGGTGATGCAAATGGGTTTTATCAGGACGGACCGGACTTTTCCCTTGCGCAATGCGGCGTAACATCACCCAAAGCGTATCCACAACGGGCATAGATAAAATCAATACAATGCTAATCGGCGCAACACTCGATCGATGTGTCGACACCAAAAGCAGACTGATGGTTGCCATTGAATAGCCAAGCATCAAACTACCCGTATCACCCATGAATAATTTTGCAGGATAACTGTTAAATTTAAGGAATCCAAAAATTGCACCTGACAACGCCGCAATCACACTCAAACCTAACCACTCTTGCGAAAGTAGCGCCAATAAAGCTAAAAAGAAGCAGACCGTCAACGCGATACCAGCCGCTAAGCCATCAAGACCATCAGAAAGGTTGAGTGCATTAATCACACCAACAATACATAGAATGGTAAACCCATAAGCGACGGGCAGAGGCAACAGAATGTTCCCTATGCTCAAAAGATCACCCAAATCAACAATCATTAACCCACTGACTTCAATAAAGACAATCGCCGCAACAAGTTGCGCAGCCATTTTAATCATAGGAGAAACACGATAAATATCATCAGCGATGCCAATAGATAAGATAACAAAAAGGCCTAAGCTGTACGCAAGAACAAAAGGTTCAAAGGGTAAAAAAAGTACAAGCCCTATAAAAAGCGCCAGTGCCATACCAATTCCACCCAAACGCGGCATCGTCTTAACATGAACACTGCGCCCCTCAGGTTGATCCAAGGCACCCAAATATTCAGCAAAATGAATCGATGCAGGCGTTAAAAAAAGCGAGAAAATCAAAACGGTAAAGAAGAGTAAACCAATATCTTCAAACCCCATGACCCCTCCGTAAATTTTTGTAAAAAACAATCAAGTTATGCGCGCATGATGCTTGCTTTAATGAAAAAGTCACGGAGCAATTGCAATAAACCTCTCACCTTTACAGCACGATAAAAAAATCAATGCCCCGAGCACAATATTTCTATTCACATTATTCATCACTTAAACGGGCAATCTCTCCCTGTTTAAACGCGGCCTTCTGTGTACGCTGAAGTTCTAATTGATGTTGATAGATCTTTTCATAAGCCAAAACATTTTGAACATAGCGTCGTGTTTCTTCATAGGGAATCGATTCAATCCAAATCGTCAAGTCATCAACGACAGGACGCTCCTTAAGCCAACGGCTCACCCGAGAAGGACCTGCATTATAAGCCGCCGCCGCCAAGGCAAGCTGCCCCTCAAAACGATGGGTTAAATCCCCCAAATAACTGGTTCCTAAACGAATATTTCGCTGTGGGTCAAACAGTTCATTGGATGAGTGCAACGGTTCGTCCATTTTTTTCGCAACATGCTTTCCCGTTGCGGGCATCAATTGCATAAGCCCTCGTGCACCGACCCGTGAGTGCGCAAAATCATCAAACGATGACTCCTGCCGAATCACTGCCAATACCCAACTCTCGGGAATATTTTTTTTCTTGGCCGCAAGTTCAATCGTATTCAAATGGACCACAGGAAATCGCAATGACAAATCATCACGCGCACCACTATCCCAAGCTGCACGAATACTCTGATAATGCCAACCCCAGTCCGCGGCCAAATGCGCCGCAGCCAAACGGCCTGACAAATCCACACCGGCAAGCAACAGCGACCACTCCCGCTTGGCACGCAAAGGATCATTTAACAAGAACCATTCATGGGCTCGCTGAGCATGAATGTTTTGCGCAAGCTGAGCCTCTACTACAGCATCAACTTCACTATATTTCACACCCAATTCAATCGATTTATGCAAAGCCTCAGCACTTAAAAACGAATAATAACCTCGCTCCAAAGCCAAGGCTGAAAATATATCATTGGCCGAATCATCCAAGCCCTGTGCTCGATAACTACGCGCCAACCAATATTGCCAACGCGATTCTTGCCACATCGTTGCCGGCATCGAAGTAATACAATGGGAAAGCTTACTCCACTGCTGTCTCTCTATGTAACCACGGGCAAGCCAAGACCACGCCTCATTTTGACGATCGTCATCCGCGATCGATTCAAGTAAATCAATAGCTTGACTATTGGAATCTTTCGCAGCCCGAATGGCAAGATATTGCTGCCACTCTAACTGCTTCTCAGCACTCACTCCTTCATGATTCACTTGCAAAAAAGCCAATGCTTGCTCAAATGATTTTGAAATAAAACGAAGAACCAATTGATCGATAATCAACGCTTGGGCAACCGACAAATGATTGAGCTCACGCCAACGCTGAGGAAGATCTTGCGGATGCTTATACAAGGCGATCCAAAGCCGTAATGATTTCTGAGCGCGATCACTTAAATACGGTAGTGTTTTTTTGGCCCTGCGCCAATCTCCCTTCAACATGAAATGCTTAGCTCTTAACCAACTCTCATCCAAGGTGGGGTGTTTCTTCTGTTTCCACTTTGAAACCATCGGTTGCAATGCGCTATCAAATTCCTGCCCCTTCAACCACATTTCACTTAATCGTTGAAAGACGATATCTCTCTTTCCCTCATGCCAAAGCATCTGCAGCACAATGACAGAGGTCGAATCAGCCAAGCTTTCCGCAGAAAGGTAATGTGACAGTTGAGAATAGTCGCCATGACTTACTAAATAATGCAGCCAATCTGTTTGTAGCCTGCGCACATCTGGAATGTCACTATATTCTTTAATGCGCTGAGCAATGAGATGTTCGTTCTGGCGCATCATTTGAGATGCTTTCAATGTAAGCCGCGCCTGCTTCAGATGCAGATAGGGCAACAATGGATATGCTGCAAGAAGATGATTGGCATCATCGATCTCTTGATCCGTTAAGATAGAAGATTTTTTCCAATAGCTCTCAAATAGTTGCCTCTGTTGCGCCAAAGAGAGATGATCAACTTCGCCATCAAATGCCATAACCTTCAATGAAAGTGTGATCAATGAGACGAAAAAAAAGGAGAACATCAACACCCAAAGCATCGATCTGACAACTGCGTTTAAATAACGACCTTTAAACATGAACAGATGTTAGCAAACAAAAGCCATTCGGCAATCACCAAAATAAGTGACTGCCAACTCCTCATTCAAATTACCCGACAAGATCCTTAATCAGTCCAGCGACACGCTCCAACGCCATGCTCAAGGCTGCAGGTGAAGTGCCTCCGGCCATCGCCATATCGGCCTTTCCGCCGCCTTTACCATCAACCCAACCGGCAATCACTTTAATGAGGTTCCCCGCATGAAATGATGGCAAAAGATCATCCGTAACCCCCACAACAAGCTGTACTTTCTCCTCACCACGCACGGCAAAAACAATCACGCCAGATTTCATTTTCTGTTTAGCCTTATCCATAAAGTCACGCAAATCAGGAACATCAATCGTTAACTCATGTACCAACAATGGTACACCTGCAACGGAAACCGCCTGCGCAATCAAATCATCTAACACACCCATTGAAGATTTGGCACGAAGCGAGAGCAATGCGAGCTCTTGCTGCTTGACTCGTTCCTGCAATTGCTTAACGCTCTCAACAACTTCATGGGTACGCACTTTAAGCAATCCGGCAAGATCAGAAACTTCAATACTATCCTGAGAAAAAGCATCATAGGCCATCAATCCCGTTACCGCTTCAATGCGTCGCACGCCTGCTGCAATCCCCGTCTCTGAAACGATACGAAACAGACCGATGTCACCTGTACGCATCGCATGGGTACCACCGCATAGTTCTGTTGAAACACCTGCGGAGACAACGCGCACTTCATCACCATACTTCTCACCAAAAAGAGCCATCGCACCAGCAGCAATCGCATCATCTTGCTGCATGACCTGCGTTACAACCACATCATTCTGACCAATCAAGGCATTCACACGCCGCTCTATCGTCAAGCGCTCTTCTGTACCCAATGGACTAAAATGGTTAAAATCAAACCGCAAGCGCTTGTCACTCACCATCGATCCAGCTTGTTTCACATGATCCCCCACCACTTCTCGAAGCATTGCATGCAATAAATGGGTCGCTGTATGATTATTTCGAACATGTTGACGGTAGAGCGGATCAACCTCAAGTTTTCCAACACGCCCTTGAGTCACTTCGCCCGATTGAACCACACCAATATGAACAAAAAGATCTGGCAAAATCTTTTTCGTATCGTGGACGACAAAGAGACTAGCCTTGTCAAAATGAATGATCCCTTGATCACCAATTTGACCACCCGACTCAGCATAAAAAGGTGTCTGATTCACAATAACCCACCCCTTTTGCCCCTCAGAAAGCACCGTACATGCCTCACCATTATGAAGCAGACCTACGACAACGCCTTCTGCTTCCAAGGTTGTGTAACCCAAGAACTCGGTGGAGCCCGATTGATCACGAATATCAAAGATCGATTGCGGCAAAGCCTCTTCACCCGAGCCTCCCCATGCAGCGCGCGCGCGCGTACGCTGGGCGTCCATACACTGCTCAAATCCTTCCATATCCAAATGAATCCCTGAACCGCGCAAAATATCTGCCGTTAAATCGGTGGGAAAACCAAATGTGTCATACAAAGTAAACAGCACTTCACCAGGTATTGTTCCACCATCTCCCGCATCCGATTTTGCTTGCTCAACCAACTTCAGACCCTTGTCCAAGGTCTTGATAAAGCGTTCCTCTTCAATACGGATCACCTGACGAATATTCTCTTCAGCAGCAACCAATTCTGCAAAATGATCACCCATAACAGCAACCAACGACGAAACCAATTTATAGATAAAGGCCTCTTCCATCCCCAAAAGTCGCCCATGACGGCAAGCTCTGCGTAAAATACGACGCAAAACAAAACCACGCCCCTCATTTGAAGGCAAAACACCATCAGCCAACAAAAATGAGACCGAACGCAGGTGGTCTGCAATCACGCGTAAACTTGCATCACTTGCAACCGATTGCCCCAATGCAATACCTGTCTCTTTGGCTGCGGCATCAATCAATGCCAAAAACAGATCGATATCGTAATTATTATGAACACCTTGCATCACAGCAGCGATTCGCTCAAGCCCCATGCCCGTATCCACACTTGGCTTAGGCAAAGGTGTAAGGTTACCATCTACATCACGGTTATATTGCATGAAAACCAAATTCCAGATTTCAATAAATCGATCACCATCTTCATCAGGAGATCCAGGAGGGCCACCAAAAATATTGGCACCGTGATCAAAGAAAATTTCAGAACATGGTCCACATGGCCCTGTATCCCCCATCGACCAAAAATTATCTTTGGCACCAATATAAGCCAATCGATCATGAGGAATCCCAATTTCATTGAGCCAAATATCCGCAGCCTCTTGATCCTCTTCAAAAACAGTAACAAACAGTCGCGAAGGGTCAAGAGCAAGCGTTTGGGTCAAAAACAACCATGCATCTTCAATGGCCTCACGCTTGAAATAGTCGCCAAATGAAAAGTTACCAAGCATTTCAAAAAATGTGTGATGGCGGGCGGTATGACCAACATTTTCCAAATCATTGTGTTTTCCACCGGCTCGAACACACTTCTGACTCGAAACTGCACGGACATAATCCCGTTGTTCAACTCCTAAAAAAAGATTCTTAAACTGAACCATCCCTGCATTGGTAAACAGCAGTGTTGGATCACCATGTGGAATCAAAGAGCTGGATGGAACCACTTGGTGTGATTTTTCAGCAAAGTAAGCCAAAAACTTGGAACGAATCTCTGATGTTTTCATAATCCCTCTTTCTCCCGTTGTTTCATTGCTTCTTGAACGACAGCATATGAAAAACCTTTGGACATCAAATAGCGGACATGACGCCGCCAAATTTTCTCATTCGATCGATACTGCGAAGAAGGATCCCGTTTTTGCAAACAGGTCCAACAAGCACTTAAACTATCGAAAGACTCTACTACTGCCTGCAATGCTTGAACAATTACCTGCTCTTGGCAACCGCGTTCACGCATTTTTTGTGCCGCAAGCCATGGTGTATCGCCTCGCTGCAGACGCATACGCATAAAGGACTCTGCGTACCGGGCCTCACTCAAACAGTCATTGGAAACAAGATAATCGAGCACCTGCGTGATCACTTCGTGGGCGTACTCATGTTGACGAAGTTTCCGCACCATCTCATGCTGGCAGTGCTCACGAACGGACAATAGGCGTAATGCATAGGCTAAGGCCTGCCGAACATCTAGATCATTTATCGACAGTGCCAACCGCTCCAACCCCATCACCGCTACGGGGCTTCAACCCCAATGCGAGGCGAACCTTATTCGCCAAAGTGGCCAGCAAGTCAGGATGATCTTTCAAGTATTGAATCGCATTATCACGACCTTGACCAATGCGTTCATTTTCAACGGCATACCAAGAACCACTTTTATTAACAAAGCCATGGCTCACGCCCATATCCACAACTTCGCCAGCAAAAGAGACCCCTTCTCCATACATGATTGAAAATTCGGCCTGTTTAAAAGGGGGAGCCATTTTATTTTTAACAACCTTAATACGGGTGTCATTGCCCAAAATTTCATCGCCTTTTTTAATGGAACCAATACGGCGAACATCGATACGAATCGAAGCATAAAACTTCAAAGAGTTTCCACCTGTCGTTGTCTCAGGGCTACCAAACATCACTCCAATTTTCATACGAAGCTGATTAATAAAAATAATCGTTGTGTTGGAGCGTGAAATTGAGCCCGTTAACTTACGCAAGGCTTGAGACATCAAACGTGCCTGCAATCCCATATGAGAATCGCCCATATCTCCTTCAAGCTCAGCTTTAGGAGTCAGCGCCGCAACCGAATCGACAATAATAATATCAACGGCACCAGAACGCGTCAGCATATCCACAACTTCTAAAGCTTGCTCACCGGAATCTGGCTGCGAAACCAATAAGTTTTCAACATCAACCCCTAACTTTTCCGCATAAGTTAAATCAAGTGCGTGCTCGGCATCAACGAAGGCTGCAGTCCCTCCCTTGCGCTGCACTTCTGCGACAGCATGAAGAGCCAATGTCGTTTTTCCCGAGGATTCTGGGCCGTAAATTTCGATGACTCGGCCTCTTGGATAGCCACCAATTCCTAAAGCTGCATCCAAGGCCAATGACCCCGATGAGATCACTTCTACATCAACCTTTGCTCGGTCACCGATACGCATGATCGTACCTTTACCAAACTGTTTCTCAATTTGACTTAACGCTGTTTCTAATGCTTTGGCTTTATCGGACATATACGATCAACCTCCATTGAACTTTCAAAACACTACAAAAAAGATCTCCATAAAAAAAGGGTCGTGTTTGCACACAACCCTTAAAAAAATATTCAAACATGATGTTGAATAATTAAATATCAACACTCGCATCTGAGAGCTGCTCAACCAACTCAATAATCGCCATCGGTGCTGCATCCCCCGCACGAAAACGGGTTTTGATTGTCCGCGTATAACCACCAGGACGCTCAGAAAACTGCGGCGCAATATCGACAAACAAGCGATCAACAATCGGACGATAACGCAATTTTTCCAAGGCTTGACGACGCGAATGCAAATCGCCTTTCTTGCCCAAAGTGATCAATTTTTCAATGTATGGGCGAACAGCACGAGCCTTTGCTTGCGTTGTTTCAATACGACCATGTGTCAAAAGTGCTGTCGCCAAGTTGGCCAAAACAGCACGGCGATGACCTGACACTAATCCTAAAGAACCCTGATGTTTACGATGTCTCATCGTGAATACCTCTCACTCAATTCTTAATTGTATGCGCTTAATCCTGATCCGCAGACCAGTTTTCAAGCGTCATACCCAAACTCAAATTCATAGACTCAAGAACTTCTTTAATTTCATTCAAAGACTTGCGACCAAAGTTCGGTGTTTTCAACATATCTTGCTCAGTCCGCTGAACCAAATCACCAACCAAGAAGATATCATCACTCTTCAAGCAATTCATAGAACGAACAGACAGATCTAAATGATCAATCGGCTGCGCCAAAAGATCTTCAATGGTTTCACCCACGGGTTCATCGGCAACAATCGCTTCAAGTGCACTAAAGTCAGTAAAGATCACCAACTGATCACGCATCATCTCTGCAGCCATACCAATTGCTTCTTCTGGAGAAATTGAACCATTGGTTACGACTTCCATAATCAACTTATCATAGTTGGTTTTACGACTGACACGCGCATTTTCAACGCGTGTTGCCACACGCAAAACAGGCGAATAAGAGGCATCCAAAAGCAATGAACCGACCGGACGCGTACCATCTTCAATGCGTTCATGAGAGGGATCATAACCACGACCTTTCTCAACCACGCCTTGAAATTTCAAATGACCATCATCATTCAAATGTGCAATGACGAGCCCTGGATTTAAAACGGTGATTGATGAGGATGACATAATATCTGCAGCTGTAACAACTGCGGGACCTTTGACATCAAGTGTAACCGTCGAAGCCTCAGAACCTTCCATGTGCAACTCAAGTTCTTTCAGCGTCAACATAATGTCCATCACATCTTCACGCACGCCCTTGATCGTATCAAACTCATGCGCCACACCATCAAATGACACTGAAGTAATAGCTGCACCAGGGAGGGACGACAAAAGCATACGGCGAATGCCATTACCAAGAGTCGTACCATAACCACGCTCAAGAGGTTCAAATACAATCTTCGCCGAACGACCTGGAACGAGTTCTTCGACTTTAATCGAATTTGGCTTAATTAAATCCATAATTACCTCTTACTTAGAATAGAGTTCAACAATCAATTGTTCGCGAATATTTGGATCCAACTGATCACGCGCAGGCATTTCACGGAAAAGCCCTTGCTTGGTTGTCAAATCAATATCAAGCCACTCTGGAAGACCACGCTGACCTGCTGCCTCAACAGCAGCAGCAATCCGCAAATGCTCATTAGCACACTCAGCCAAAGCCACGCGCTGCCCAACCTTCACACGGTATGAGGGAATATTTACCAACTGACCATCAACAGTAATATGATTGTGACGAACAATCTGACGCGCTTCGATACGAGAAGTCGCCAAGCCCATACGATAAACCATGTTATCCAAACGAGACTCTAGCAACATTAACAAGTTTACACCTGTTACGCCTTGCATGGTATCAGCAATTTGATAGTAACGGAAAAACTGCTTCTCCTGCAAACCATAAATACGCTTAACTTTTTGCTTCTCACGCAACTGCATACCAAAGTTAGAAACTTTAGAACGACGGCGTTGACCATGCATTCCAGGAGGGAATGGACGGCGCTCAATCGCACATTTGTCCGAATAGCATTTACTACCTTTTAAAAATAACTTTTCACCTTCACGGCGACACAGACGACATTTTGCTTCTAAATAACGTGCCATTACAACCTCTAAACACGACGTCGTTTTGGAGGACGACAACCATTGTGTGGAATTGGAGTAACATCACGAATGGATGTTACATTAAGCCCTACTGCTGCAATAGCACGCAAGGCAGACTCACGACCCGAACCTGGACCGCGAATAAGGACAGCAACATTTTTCACACCATCTTCAATGGCTTTACGCGCAGCGTCTTCAGCAGCGACCTGAGCAGCAAAGGGAGTACTCTTTCTAGAGCCTTTAAACCCTGCTCCTCCACTCGTAGCCCAACTAATGGTATTACCGACCTCATCAGTAAATGTGATAATCGTGTTATTGAACGACGCTTTAATATGCGCTACAGCATTAGCAATATTCTTGCGAGTACGCTTTTTAGCTGTTCGTGCCGATTTTGGTGCAGCCATGTGCTATCCCCTTAACTTATTTTTTCTTGCCCGCAACTGTACGACGCGGACCTTTACGAGTTCTTGCGTTGGTTTTGGAGCGCTGACCACGAACAGGCAACCCTTTACGATGACGCAAACCACGATAGCATCCCAAATCAGTCAACCGCTTGATGTTCAAAGTCACTTCACGACGAAGGTCTCCTTCGACAGTCTGTTCAGCATCAATCACATTACGAATTGCATCAACTTGTTCTTCTGTTAGATCTTTTACTCGTGCATCTTCAGACACATTGGCCTTAGCCAAAATACGCTTTGATGACGATGGACCAATGCCAAAGATGTAGGTGAGTGAAATCACTACACGCTTATGCGTTGGAATATTAACACCAGAAATTCGTGCCACTTAAAACTCCTTACTTGCGAACATAGCCAAATTAGCCTTGACGCTGTTTATGTCGTGGATTCTCACAAATAATGCGAATCACACCCTTGCGCCGGATCACCTGGCACTTATTGCACATTTTTTTTACAGATGCACGGACTTTCATCAGTACAACCTCCATCCAACCAAGCCAGGCTTGTTTGATTTATTTATTTAGCTCGGTAACTGATACGACCACGGGTTAAATCGTATGGTGAAATTTCCACCGTTACCTTATCACCTGGCAAAATACGAATATAAAACTTCCGCATTTTCCCAGAAATTGTACAAAGAAGCTCATGTCCATTCTCTAACTTCACTTTGAACATCGCATTTGGCAGCTTTTCAACCACCTCACCGGACATCTCAATAATGTCTTCTTTAGCCATTAAGCATTCACCAAGTTTAGCAAAACTGAATAAACCTCTTTTGTATCCGCAGAAGCGTCAACTTTTATGAATGCTTCTCTAGCACCATAATAATCTAGCAACGGCTTTGTTTGTTGTTTGTAAACTTCCAAGCGCTCTGAGATCACTTCTTCACGATCATCTTTACGCTGATAGAGTTCACCGCTACACTTATCGCATACGCCCTCGACGGAGGGAGGCGAATAATGACGATGAAATCCAAAACCGCAAGAAGAACATAACATCCGCCCCGTTAGACGAGCCAACAAGGTATCTTCTGCGGCATCCATAAACACGATAAAATCAAGCTGGATACTATTATCAAGCAACATTTTATCTAAAATTTCAGCTTGCGCGACATTGCGCGGAAAGCCATCAAGAATAAAGCCCTGCTCACATTCTAGAGACAAGATTCTTGACTGAATCATTCCAACAACCAGAGAATCTGGAACCAACTTCCCCTGTTCCATAAAGGCTTTCGCCTCAAGACCTAACGAGGTCTCATTGGCAACAGCTTCTCTTAAAATATCACCCATGGCTAACTGAACAAGACCAAGATCACGGCATAAATGCTCACCTTGCGTCCCTTTACCCACGCCAGGAGGCCCAAACAAAAGTAAGTTTTTCATCTAACGACCTGTCTTCAACTTGGCCTGCTTCATCAAACCTTCATACTGATGCGACATCAAATGTGATTGAATCTGCCCCATGGTATCCATTGTCACCACGACAACGATCAATAAGCTTGTACCACCAAAGTAAAATGGAACAGACATGCTTGAAATAAGATATTCAGGAAGCAAGCAAACCAACGCGACATAGACCGCACCAACCACCGTAATACGCGTTAAAACATTATCGACATATTCCGCAGTTTTTTGCCCTGGACGAATACCTGGAACGAATCCACCATTCTTCTTCAAATTATCCGCTGTATCTTTTGGATTAAACACAATTGCAGTATAAAAAAAGCAAAAGAAGACAACCATCGCGGTAAACAAAAGCATATAAAGCCACTGACCAGGTGATAGGATTGCCGAAATATCAGCCAGCCATGAAAATCCAGGAGCATCCTTAGTAAATTGAGCGAATGTGGCTGGAAGCAAAATCAAACTTGATGCAAAAATTGGAGGAATCACGCCGGCAGTATTCACTTTCAAAGGCAAAAATGATGCCTTACCTCCAAACATTTTATTACCAATTTGACGCTTCGCATACTGAACTGGAATGCGTCGTTGCGCTCGCTCAAACCAAACCACCAAACCAGTCACAAGAATTGCCATTGCAAATAGTGCAAGTACGGTAAATGGGGAATATTCACCCGTTCGAGCAAGCTCAAGTGTCGAACCTATTGCATTAGGCAACCCCGCAACAATACCAGAGAAGATAATCAATGAAATACCGTTACCAATACCACGCTCAGTAATCTGCTCACCTACCCACATTAAAAACATTGTTCCTGTCACCAAAGTTACGACCGTCATAAAACGAAATGCCATTCCAGGATCCAATACTACCGATTGACCACCCACTGAAAAAGACTCCAAGCCAATAGACATGCCAATCGCTTGGAAAGTCGCCAGAACTACGGTGCCATAACGGGTATACTGAGTAATCTTGCGACGACCTGACTCACCCTCTTTTTTTAACTGTTCAAGCTTTGGGGAGACAACTGTCATTAACTGAATGATAATTGCTGCCGAAATATAAGGCATAATGCCCAATGCAAAAATCGTCAAACGCGAAAGGGCACCACCCGAGAACATATCAAAAAGACCGAGGAGACTTCCTTGTGCTTGAGAAAAGAATTGTGCTAAAACTTGCGCGTCAATACCTGGAACAGGAATATGTGCTCCAATTCGATAAACGACCAACATAGCAAGTGTAAATAAAATACGATTCTTTAACTCAGGAATTTGACCCATATTGGCCAATCCCGCTATCTGCCCCCCCGCTTTTGACATATTATTAAGCAACCTCTACAAGCTGCACCTTACCGCCAGCAGACTCAATTTTATCTTTTGCAGCACCTGTTACAGAAGTAACATGAACATTAAGTGCAACAGAAATTGTTCCATCACCCAAGAGTTTTACTGAGTCAACAGCATTGCGGATCAAACCTGCTTCGTACAAAGACAAAGCATCAACCGTTGCATTCGCTTCGAACTTTACAAGATCCGCAACATTAACAATTTGAAAAGTATTGCGTGAAAGTGGCGTAAAACCACGCTTAGGTAGACGACGAATCAAAGGCATTTGACCACCTTCAAAACCACGCATCACTTTTCCACCAGAGCGGGACTTCTGACCTTTATGACCACGGCCACCTGTTTTTCCTTGGCCAGAACCATTGCCGCATCCCAAACGCTTACGCTCACGACGCGATCCATCTGTGGATTGAATTTCATTTAATTTCATAGCTTCCTCTACCCAATTACTCAGTTTCAATACGAACAAGATGATTAATCTTATTAATCATACCGCGTACAGAAGGCGTATCTTCTACTGAAACAACTTTATTCATACGGCGGAAACCCAAACCAACCAATGTTGCACGCTGATCTTTTGGATAACCAATACCGCTCTTAATTTGACGAACTTTTATCATTGCTTTATCAGACACAGTAATCTCCCGTTATCGATTAAGCAGTTTTGCCGCGACGGGCAGCAACTTGCTCTGGACTTTCCAAACTACGCAGACCATTAAATGTAGCACGAACCACATTTAAGTCATTACGCGAGCCTAAACACTTGGTCAAAATGTTTTGAATACCTACCGCATCAAGAAGCGCACGAACAGCCATACAAGCGATCACACCTGTACCTTCAGATGCTGGTTTCAACATCACTTTAGAAGCATCCTGAACACCCAGAACTGGAAAGTGAATGGTATCACCTTTACGAGGAACGTAGATCATCGACTTTTTCGCCATTTCAGTTGCCTTGCGAATCGCTTCTGGAACCTCTTTTGCTTTAGCGTGACCATAACCCACATGACCATTACCATCACCAACAACCATCAATGCGGAGAAACGCATATTTCGGCCGCCAGAAGTTGTCTTTGCAATTCGGTTCACTGCAACCAATTTTTCTGTCAATTCTAAATCATCTGCATTAATCATCATATCCCCTAAAACTCCAATCCACCGGCACGAGCACCTTCAGCCAATGCCTTTACACGACCATGGTAAGGATAACTACCACGATCAAACGCGACTTTAGAGATACCTGATGCAACAGCTTTTTCAGCTAACATTTTACCCACAACCTCAGCACCTGAGATGTTTCCACCCGCTGCAACTGCTGAATCGAGGCTTGAAAATGCCACCAATGTTTTACCTTCAGAATCATCAATGATTTGTGCATATATATGGCGTGCTGAACGAAATACGCTCAATCGCAACAATCCAGATGCTTTAACCCTTGCACGAACTCGACGAGCCCGTCGAATAGCTGCATTATTCTCATACCGTTTAGCAGACATGCTTTAAACTCCTGATCAAAACTAGTGAAACCACTACGCTCTCTTACCTTCTTTCTTCGCGACGAACTCATCAACATAACGAACACCCTTACCTTTATAAGGCTCTGGTGGTCTGTATGCACGAATTTCAGCTGCAACTTGTCCAACTCGCTGTTTATCATGACCTGAGATCATAATATTACTCTTATCAACTTTCGCTTCAACGCCCTCAGGCATTGCATAATCGATTGGATGTGAGAAACCTAATGACAAGCTCAAAACATTACCGTTAACCTGGGCTCGGTAACCGACACCACGCAATTCAAGTGTTTTTGTAAAACCTGTACTCACACCGATAACATTGCTCGCCAAAAGAGCTTTAGACAAGCCATAAAATGATTTCATTGACTTACTAGTCAAATCCGCACAAGAAAGTGACACAACATTACCCTCTTGCTCAACAGTTATACCTTCAAAAAGCGGTGAGGTTAATTCACCTTTTGGACCTTTTACAGTCACACTATCCGATGAAATTGTTACAGCAACGGATGCTGGAATTTCAATGGGCTGCTTACCAACTCGAGACATATTGCACCTATCCTAAAATACTGTGCAAAGAACTTCACCACCAATGTTGGCAGCTCTTGCACTCTTATCTGTCATTACGCCTTTTGAAGTACTGATAATAGCAATACCAAAGCCATTGTACACTCTAGGCAAATTATCAGCGCCGCCATACACGCGACGACCAGGCTTAGAAACACGCTTAATCTCTCTAATCGCTGCATTACCATGATCATCATAACGCAAAGTCAAGCGCAAATAACGATGTCCTTTATAATTATAGGCTTTAGCTCCCGCCAAATAACCTTCATTTTTCATAATGTCAGCAACAGCCAAAAGAGTCTTGCTTGCAGGCATCTCAACCTTTTCAATACCTACAAGTTGAGCGTTACGAATTCGCGTCAACATATCAGAAATACGATCCATCATCATACGATATATTCTCCTACCAGCTTGACTTAATCATGCCTGGAATTTCTCCAGCCAAGGCGTGCTTACGCAAACAAATGCGGCACATTCCAAGTTTACGGTACACTGAGTGTGGACGACCACACAATTGACAGCGTGTATAAGCACGAACTTTAAATTTTGGCTTACGGTTGCATTTAGCAATCATTGCTTTTGTTGCCATGACCTGCTCCTACTTCTTTCGGAAAGGCATATTGAATGCTTTTAACAACGCATGCCCTTCTTCATTGGTTTTTGCTGTGGTACAAATGGCAATATCCATCCCACGAACTTTGTCTATCTTATCATAATCAATTTCAGGGAAAATAATCTGCTCTTTAACGCCTAAAGCATAATTTCCATTACCGTCAAATGATTTGGGACTTACGCCCTGAAAGTCACGAATACGAGGCAATGAGATATTAATCAAGCGATCAAGAAACTCCCACATCATGTCGCCACGAAGAGTGACGCTGCAACCTACAGACATTCCATCACGCAACTTAAAGTTAGCAATTGATTTCCGAGCCTTGGTTACAACTGGCTTTTGACCAGCAATCGCTTCCATATCAGCGAGAGCGCCATCTAGCAATTTACGGTTTAATGCAGCTTCACCCACACCCATATTCAAAACAATTTTAGAAATTGTTGGAATTTGCATTGGATTGGCGTAACCAAACTGTTCACGCAGTGCCGGTGCTACCCGTGCTTTATAATCTTCTTTAAGACGTACCATTTACCTAAACTCCTAACGATCTTGCACTTCGCCACATTTATGGCAAGCACGAACCTTTCGGCCATCTTCAAGGACTTTGGCAGTCAAGCGAACACCTGTATTGCAATTGGGGCAATAAAACTGCACATTGGAGATAGCCAAAGGCGCCTCTTTTTCAACAATACCGCCAGAACCCGAAGCACTTGCTTTGGTATGACGCTTGATCATATTCACTTTACTTACCACGATACGACCTTCAGAAGCCATTACACGAACAACTTTCCCTCTGGTACCCTTATCACGACCCGCGATCACGATTACATCGTCATCTTTTCGAATTCTAGATCGAATATTCATAAACTGTTTACCTTACCCTTTGCTTACAATACTTCTGGTGCCAAGGAAATAATTTTCATATAACCTTTAGAACGCAGTTCACGTGTAACAGGACCAAAAATACGCGTGCCGATTGGCTCATTTTGCTTTGAGAGCAATACTACTGCATTCTCATCAAAACGGATAGAACTACCGTCAGCACGACGAAACTCTTTAGCAACGCGAACGACAACACCTTTGTGTACATCACCTTTCTTCACCTTGCCCGTTGGGGAGGCATCTTTTACTGCCACAACGATCACATCACCAACACTGGCATAACGACGCTTTGAGCCACCAAGAACCTTGATGCACAAGACGCGGCGTGCACCCGAGTTATCCGCAACTTGTAATACGCTTTCTGTTTGAATCATCGAAAGTCTCCTGGATTACAGCTGCTCTGCACGATTTAGAATCGATGCAAGCGACCAAGTTTTACGCTTTGAAATAGGTACAGATTCAATAATGCGAACGGTATCGCCAATATTGCAAGTGTTAGCCTCATCATGCGCCATATATTTTTTATGCGAACGAACTGTCTTACGGTAGCGAGGGTGTAAAAACTTACGCTCTACTTGCACAACGATGGTTTTATCACCTTTGTTACTTACTACAACGCCTTCAAGTGTACGCTTATTGCTTACTGTTTCGGACATAGTTAATCCTCTCAGCTGCGTTCAGCTAATATAGTTTTAATGCGAGCAACTTCTTGTCGCACTTGCCCAATACGGGCAGTATGTGTCAATTGCATGGTTGCTTGCTGAAAACGCAATTTCATCGCTTCAGAGCCAAGATCATCTAAACGACTCTTCAGATCTACTGCTGATAACTCTCTCAATGCCTTAACTTTCATCGTCCTACTCCACGCAATACAACTTTAGTACGAATTGGAAGCTTAGAGGCAGCTCGCGCCAATGCTTCACGAGCCAAAGTCTCATCAACACCATCCATTTCATACAATACACGACCAGCCCTTACAGCCGCAACCCAATACTCAGGCGAGCCTTTACCTTTACCCATACGAACTTCGGCAGGCTTCTTAGAAACGGGAAGATCAGGAAACATACGAATCCAAATACGACCCTGACGCTTAATATGACGCGTCATGGCAATACGCGCGGCTTCAATCTGACGAGCCGTTATACGACCAGGCTCCATGGCTTTAAGGCCGATATCACCAAAATTAAGATCTGCACCACGCGTGGCTTTACCACGAATGCGTTGCAATTCTTTATGATGCTTACGCCAACGAATCTTCTTCGGTTGCAACATAGAACGAACCCCGCCTTAAGCTTTCGCGTCCAGTGCGTCGCCTAACTTTTCACCGTTAAACACCCACACTTTGACACCAATAATTCCATAAGTGGTTTTTGCTTCTGCAAAACCATAATCAATATCTGCACGCAATGTATGCAAAGGCACACGACCTTCACGATACCACTCCATACGCGCAATATCAGCACCGCCCAAACGACCTGAACAGTTTACACGCAATCCCTTAGCACCCATGCGCATCGCACCTTGAACCGAACGCTTCATTGCACGACGGAACGCAATACGACGCTCCAACTGAAATGCAATATTTTCAGCAACTAACTGAGCTTCAGCCTCAGGACGACGAATTTCAACAATATACACCTGAACTTCGCGACCAAACTTTGCTTTCAACTCTGCACGCAATGCAGCAATCTCAGACCCTTTCTTACCAATCACAACACCAGGTCTAGCAGTATGCACGGTAATATTGACCTGTCCGGCTGGACGCTCAATAATAATTCTTGAAACACCTGCACGCATCAAACGCTGTTTAACGAATCGACGCATCGCAACATCTTCACGCAGGAATGTTCCGAAATTTTTATCATTGGCATACCAAACAGACTCCCAGTTACGACTTACGCCGACACGGAAACCAATTGGATTAACTTTTTGTCCCATTCATGTACCCCTTTAAGCCCGCTCGCGCACGCCAACTACCAAGTGGCTGCGTCGATGAAAACGGCGACGCATGCGTCCCATTCCCTTTGGTCTAAAACGTTTCAATGTTGCACCTTCATCAACTCGCGCTGATGACACATACAGCTCATCCACATCATAACCGTTATTTTGCTCTGCATTTGCTACCGCAGACTTCAATACTTTTTCAAAAAGTCTTGCGCCTTTTTTCGGCGACAAAGCTAAAACCGCAATAGCACGGTCAGCAGAAAGACCACGGATTGCATCAGCTAACAATCTAGCTTTTTGCGCGCTAATTTGCGCATCTCTCAAAAGAGCTCGTACTTCAGCTGACATACTTACCTCTTCTTCCTTGCCTTTTTATCTGCACCATGACCGTAGTATGTGCGTGTAGGTGAAAATTCACCCAATTTATGACCCACCATATTTTCAGTCACATGGACTGGAACAAACTTCTGTCCGTTATGAACAGCAAAGTTCAACCCAACAAAATCTGGAGAGATCGTAGAGCGACGAGACCAAGTCTTCAAAACACCCTTGCTTTCATTCTCTTTAGCCGTCAAGACTTTCTTTTCAAGCGAAGCCTCAATGTACGGCCCCTTTTTTAGCGAACGCGCCATAAGCTACCTCACTTCTGATTACGACGACGAATAATATCACGATTCGACGCCTTATTCTTTTTACGAGTCTTGCGACCCTTTGTTGGAACACCCCAAGGCGTCACCGGATGACGACCACCTGAAGTACGCCCTTCACCACCACCATGTGGATGGTCAATTGGGTTCATCACAACACCACGAACCGTCGGACGAATGCCTAACCAGCGTGAACGACCTGCTTTACCCACCTTACGGTTAGAGTGATCAGCATTGCCCATCACACCAATACACGCCATACAACGAATATCAACACGACGAAACTCACCTGAAGGAAGCTTAAGAACCGCTTGAGAACCTTCCTTCCCCATCAGCTGAATACCCACACCGGCACTACGGCCCATTTGCCCACCTTTCTGCGGCTTCATCTCAATATTATGAAGCATCGTACCCACGCGAATGTTTGCAAGCGGCAAGGCATTCCCTGGACGAATTTCAGCATCAGGACCTGACATCACAGTATCACCTGCACGCAAGCCTTGTGGAGCAAGAATATAACGCTTGTCACCATTTGCATAATAAACCAATGCAATGTTCGCAGAGCGATTAGGGTCATACTCAAGGCGCGCAACTTTACCTTCTACGCCGTGATTGTCACGCTTAAAATCAATCTTACGATATAAACGCTTGTGACCACCACCCTGATGACGGGTTGTAATACGACCTGCATTGTTACGGCCACCCTTGTGGGTCAACCCTTCAACCAATGATTTCTCAGGCGCACCTTTATAAAGCTCTTTATCTACAACAGCTACGCGACCACGCGAACCATTGGTAACAGGTTTAAGAGATTTCAATGCCATCTGTTACACCTCATCCGATACTTGGAGTGATTGACCATCTTTAAGACGAACAATCGCTTTACGATACCCCGTACGACGACCTAAATGCGCGCCACGGCGTTTCTCTTTACCTTGAATATTCATCACCTGAACTGCTTGAACATCAACCTCAAAGATCGCTTGAATTGCGTCCTTAATCTGATTTTTGGTCGCAGTCGGAGCAACTTTAAATGTATACTGATTGGCTTCACCTGTAAGTGTATAACTCTTCTCAGTAATCACCGGCTTACGAAGCGTGTTAAAATGGTTGTAATGCGCACTCATTTCTCACCTCCAAGATTGCCTTCAATTTTATCCAAGGCTTCGGTTGTCAAAACAATTTGCTTAAACTTCAACAAATCTTGGATATTTAACTGGCCGTCCATCACAATTTTTGTATTGGGAATATTGCGTCCAGAGAGTGCAACTGCGTTATTTTCAGAACCCAAAACATACAAACCAGACGAGACATTCAATGCATTAGCCACAGTAACAAATGCTTTTGTTTTCGGCACATCAAAAGTAAGGCTATTGACCAAAATCAACTTGCCCGAACGCAGCGCATCTGAAAGAACCAATTTTAATGCATGACGACGCTCTTTTTTATTCAAACGCGTCTCATAACCATGAGTTTTAGGACCATGTGCAATACCACCATGGCGCCACTGTGTTGAACGGGTAGAACCTTGACGGGCACGGCCTGTTCCTTTCTGTTTCCAAGGCTTCTTACCACCACCAGAAACTTCTGCACGCGTTTTCGTGCTATGGTTACCAAACCGTTGTGCCGCACTGAGTGCTGAATAGACACGATGAACAAAACCTGGATTCCCCTCTAAGCCGAAAACCTCTGGATTCAATGCGCGCTTACCCACAACATTATTGGCTTGATCAACAATATTGATCTCTGTCATCTCAAGCTCCCTTTACAGCAGGACGCACTTCAACGATGCCATTTTTTGCACCGGGAACTGCCCCCCTTACCAAAATACGATTCTGCTCTGAATCAATACGAACGATCTCCAAGTTCTGCACTGTCTTGCGCTCAGCACCATAATGCCCTGGCATTTTCTTACCAGGAAATACGCGACCTGGCCATTGACATTGACCTGTCGAACCCATTTGACGATGCGTCTTTTCAGCACCATGCGTTGCACGACCACCACCAAAGTCATAGCGCTTCATTACACCCGCAAAACCACGACCCTTAGATGTCGCGCTGACATCGATCTTTTGACCTACTGCGAACATGCTTGAATCCAACGCTTGACCAAGTTCAAAGGATGCATCCCCACCCATGCGGAATTCACGCAATCCAAGCATCGGCTCTTGACCCTGCTTAGAATAGTGCCCCTGCATTGCACGCGTCACACTACGCTTCGCTTTACCAAAGCCGACCTGAACAGCGTCATAGCCATCCCGTTCAGCCGTGCGTTTAGAGATCACTTTACACACTTCAATGTTCAATACAGTGACGGGTACAACTGTACCATCTTCTGCAAATATTTGTGTCATTCCCGCTTTACGGGCAATCAAACCACTCATGATAAACTCCCGTTACAGTTTAATTTCTACATCAACGCCTGACGGCAAATCGAGCTTCATCAATGCGTCAACGGTTTGCGGCGTTGGTTTTTGGATATCCAATAAACGCTTGTGCGTACGGATCTCAAATTGTTCACGCGAATCTTTATATTTGTGCGGTGAACGGATTACGCAATACTTACGAATGCGTGTAGGGATTGGGATTGGCCCACGAACTTCTGCACCTGTGCGCTTGGCAGTTGCAACAATATCTGCTGCTGACTTGTCAAGAATACGATGATCAAAAGCTTTTAAGCGAATACGAATACTTTGAGTTGCCACTTATAGCCCCTTTTACTCTACAATCTCAGATACAACACCCGCACCAACAGTACGGCCACCTTCACGGATAGCGAAACGAAGTTCTTTATCCATTGCAACAGGTGTAATTAAGGTTACATCCATAGAAATATTA
>PEAA01000044.1 GCA_002753275.1 Zetaproteobacteria bacterium
ATTGAAGATACCGTTTATAATCTTCGATATTCTCAATCATCAAAGTTGAAAGACGCGCATCAATCGCCTCATGAAGCTTTTCTGCTTTCCACCCGGATATATCAAGCCCTGTCAGCGCCATCATGAATGATGGAAGCATTTGATCTGTTTGCCCTTGCGTCATGATGCGATCACGCGCATTTGAATATCCACCATTGCAATCTCACCCAAGGATTTTTTTAATAAAAAATGATCATTGATCTTCATCCAACAATGAGCCAACCCTTGCGATTGTCAACCTCCCGACTTGCGTTACATCATGACCAATTCGATGCATGGTTGCATCGACAACCCTATTCACGCTACTGTTTGCATTTTCAATTACAGGAGAGATTTTGTCACAACAATTTTACCGATGGATCTCTGCCCTTTGTGCCGTTTTTATGCTTACTTCGTGTTCATCTACGGCGCCAAAACATTTTTCGACCCAATTCAATCAACCCATTGCGCATATCGCCATTGCCAACATCGATTACGATTACAAAATTGATATCCGGCAAGAAAATGCCCTTTTTATGATGCTTGGCAGCACTGGCATGATGCTGAAACAAGTCGCCATGGAGAGTAACAAACAGAGTTACATGGCAGAAAATGAGGCGTTAGGGCAAGAGTGTGCGCTCCGTTTGCGACAACTGCTGCGCCAACAATTACGCAGCCATGGTTATCAGGTGCATGAGAGCAACATGGATTATTGGCACACCATGCGCTACCTCCACCAAGCCAAGGTCGAACAAGCCAATCCAAAACGCCGTGTTGATGCCGTGCTCCGCGTACAAATCAAACATCTGGGCTACTGGTCATCTTCTTACGATCACCCTTATCAACCTGCGGCGATGCTTGTGGTCTCACTCGTATCTCCCATCAACAAAAAGATTTTTTTCTCTAAAAACATCGCCATAGCCGATACCAAATCAGCGGCCTATACGCAAATTATCAATAAACAATGGGTTGATCTTCTTTCAGGAAAAATTCCCGAAAAATTTATCTACCACAATGTCTATCACCTCCTTGATCATGCACAGCAGAGCTCCCATGGCCTCCACCATATCATTCATATTGCGGCCAAACATATCTCCGATGCCATCAAGCCCGACCAACAACTGGTAATGAATCAAGCACGCGAGTAAGATACAATCATCTTCGTTTTATCATTTTCATCTTCAACAAGGAGTTAACATGGGTGTTTTAAGTGAACAACTCGAGCAATCACTCAATGATATTTTTCGCCATGCACATCTCTCGCGTAGTGAGTATGTGACCCTTGAGCATCTACTTTTGGGGCTCCTCAAAAATAGTGAGTGCCTGGAAGTTTTTCAGGCTTTTCACATTGATACGCATCCATTAAGTGATGAACTTGAACGCTACATCAAAGAACATCATCCTATTCTACCGAACGATCACATGGGTGAAACAACCGCCAGTGTCGGGCTGCAACGGGTGATTCAACGGGCCATCATTCAAGCGCAATCCTCCAACACCGCCATTGTTACAGGCGCATTGGCAATGGTTTCGCTCTTTTCCGAACAAGATGCTTATGCCATCACACTCCTACAGCACCATGGGCTCACCCGAGCCAAATTAACATCCTACCTGGCACATGGTCATGTGAGCCCGCAACCAACGACAGGGACTGAGCAACAAGCCTCTTCGCAACAGCCCCAGGGGCAACCCCAGCAGCCAGCAGCCTCACCGCTTGAACTCTACTGTGTTGATCTCATTCAACGCGCGAAAGAGAACAGGATTGATCCACTCATTGGTCGTGACGATGAAATTTTGCGCTGCACGCACATTCTCTGCCGCCGGCGGAAAAACAACCCCCTGCTCGTTGGCGAAGCCGGCGTCGGAAAAACGGCCATTGCGGAAGGGTTGGCGCTCCGTATCCAGCAAGGCGATGTCCCCGATATTCTTAAAGATACCCACATCTACAGCCTTGATCTAGGCGCACTTTTGGCTGGAACCAAGTACCGAGGTGATTTTGAAGAGCGTCTTAAAGCGGTACTGAATGCACTGAGCAAAATTGAAAAGAGCATTCTCTTCATTGATGAAATCCACTCTATCATTGGTGCCGGAGCCGTCGGTGGCGGCAGCATGGATGCTTCCAATCTACTCAAACCCGCTCTTGCGGATGGCTCACTGCGCTGCATTGGTGCCACCACTTATCAAGAATTTCGCCGTGTCTTTGAAAAAGAGAGTGCCCTCTCGCGCCGCTTCCAAAAGATTGATGTCAATGAGCCGACCATTGAAGACACCATTCAAATTTTACGCGGCTTAAAAAGCAAGTTGGAAGCCCATCACGACATTCGTTATAGCCAACCGGCGCTACGCATTGCGGCCGAACTCGCTGCACGCCATATCAATGATCGCAAACTGCCCGACTCCGCCATTGATGTCCTCGATGAGGCGGGCGCATCCACCCGTCTCTCCAGTGACAGCAAGCGCAAAAAACAGGTGGTTACGCGTGACATTGAGCAGACCATTGCGTTGATGGCACGCATTCCTTCACGGCAAGTCTCCGTCTCTGACAAAAAGAATCTCGAAAACTTAGAACGCAACCTCAAACTCTCTATTTTTGGTCAAGATCAAGCGATTATTCAACTTTCTGCCAGCATTAAACTTTCGAGAGCAGGATTAACAGCCGCGACCAAACCGATCGGAAGCTTCCTCTTCACAGGCCCCACCGGTGTAGGCAAGACAGAAGTTGCCAAACAGTTGGCGCGCAACCTTGGCATGCAACTCACCCGCTTTGATATGTCAGAATATATGGAAGCGCATGCGGTTTCTCGGCTCATTGGCACACCACCAGGCTATGTCGGCTTTGAACAGGGTGGGCTGCTCACCGATGCGGTGAACAAACATCCCTACTCGGTCGTTCTCCTTGATGAGATGGAAAAAGCACACCCCGATATTTTTAATATCTTACTGCAAGTGATGGACCATGGAACATTGACCGACAACAACGGACGCCATGCTGATTTCCGCCATGTTATTTTAATCATGACCAGCAATGCTGGTGCCTTTGAGATGCAAAAGAGCAACATTGGTTTCAATCCCCAAGTCCGCGCGGGTGATGACATTGAAGCGGTTAAACGACTCTTCACCCCCGAGTTTCGCAACCGCCTTGATGCAATGATTCCATTCCAACCCCTTAGCCCCGAAACGATGAGTCATGTCGTTGATAAATTTATCATTGAGCTCGAAGTGCAACTGCGCGATAAGCATGTTGAAATTGAGATCTCACCCGAAGCCAAAGCGTGGCTTGGCCAACACGGTTACGATGCTCTGATGGGCGCACGCCCAATGGCACGCCTCATTCAAGAGAAGATCAAAACACCGCTTGCCGACGCTATTCTTTTTGGAGATTTACAAAAGGGTGGGCAAGTCAAGATCACATTGAATCAAGATACCATTGATCTGGTCATTCAAGAAAAAGAAAAAATTCAGCTTTCATGAAATACCGTGGCAGCAAAGATAAACCGGCAAAGTCCTATACCGAATCGTTTCAACAACAAGGAAATGACTTTGCCGAAATCAATATGCAGGTCATTGGCATCGTTCACTCGCCATACAAGGAGCGCTTTGATACACCAAGACAACCCGCGCTCACCGAGCATGACAAAGCTCAATCATGCGAAGGGAGCATCATCCTCAATCCTGGATTCAATTTTGAGCAAGCCTTAAAAGACCTCGATACATTTTCACACATCTGGGTTCTCTACTGGATGCACCTGAATCGGGGATGGAATCCAACGGTCATTCCGCCACGAGGCCCAAAAATTCGCCGTGGACTATTCGCCACACGCGCACCCCATCGCCCCAACAGCATTGGCATTTCGGTGGTGACACTAAAATCCATTCACAACCGAACGCTCACCATCGAAAATCCCGATATGCTTGATGGCACCCCAGTGCTCGACATTAAACCCTACCTTCCTTATGCCGACGCCTTTCCCAACGCTTCCCATGGTTGGCTTGAAGAGGCTGGGCGTGAGCCGCTTCCATCAACAAGCAATAGAACAGATGGCTGACCATCACTGCGCCATCCACACCTCATTGCGCGCTTGATTCGCATCCAGAGAACACCCCCTGCATCCCGAATCAAGCCCGCCTTCACGATAACAAACGAATAGACAAAAGAGACAAGTGCCGCGTTGGTCAAACAACAACTGACCGAGATCAGCACCACGCCCCTGCGGCACGCACTATTGAATCAGTTGTAAAACCTCTTGGTTGTTTTGATTCGCCTGCGCTTGCACCGCCAAGCCAATCTGATTCAACATGTTTTGTTTGGTCTGCTCTGTCACCGCTTCTGCCATATTGGTATCACGAATTGCCGATGCAGCATTGGCATTTTGTTCAATCGCTGTGGAAAGATTTGCTGACAAATAGACCAACTCATTGTTTGACGCGCCCAATGAAGCTTGGTTATTGGTCAATGTAGCCGCCGCTTGATCCAAACTATTCAACGCCGCTTGCGCACCCGCTTGCGTTGAAAGATCAATGCCACTGATGCCCAACGCTTGGGCGGTATTGTCACTCAAATTGATCGCCAGTTGATCTGTCGCCGCGCCCGATTGACCGATCTGAATCGTTGGCGCTGCATTGCTATTCAATAATGGCTGACCATTAAACTGCGTTCCATTGGCAATCTGATCGACATTTTGCAGCAGATTCTTGGCCAAATCATTCAAGTTATTGAGTTCACTGCTACTATTTTGCCCTGAAGCCGCACGCGTTGCCAATGATTGTAAATCCTTCACAATATCATTGATACGGTTGAGGCCGGCATCCGCCGTTTTGGTCAACGCCGTCGCAGAGAGAACATTCTCTTGCGCTGCAACATACTTCTGTTTGGATCCTTCCAAACGCAACGATATTGCAAAGCCGGCTGGGTCATCTGCCGCCGAGTTGATCTTATAACCGGAAGATAGGGCTTCGAGTTGTTTGTTGGCTTGTGTTTCACTGTTTTGAATATTACGAAGAACACCCATGGTGTTCATATTGGTTTGCACTGTCATCGCCATGGCAGCATCTCCTTCACCGAAACAATCCCAAGGATTGTGGAATTCGACCGTGTTCCATCACAGACCGGTTAATTATAGACGATTCCACAATCGAATGAAAGAATCTCGACGCCCCTATGCAACTTATTAACCCAAGGACATTCCATTGCCCAGCCAAACATCGCCCCTTTTCATTCACTTTGAAACCCCTCCACATGCCGATGAAATTCCAACCATCATGCCCTCGCCTTTTGCCACGCCCCCCCACCCCTTGGCCAAAAAAGCAGCGAAAATTTTACAACAACATCTGGATGAAAAGCAGCGTTTACCCATCGACTTTTCGATCACTGGAAAAATGTTTGGCGTGTTGGTCGTACGCAATGGGCAACAACAGTTAGGGTTTCTTTGTGCCTTTTCAGGAATGATGAATGGCGTGTGGGAACACGCGGGCTTTGTCCCGCCCCTCTTTGACCAAGAGGAACAAAACAGTTTTTTAGCGCAAGAAAAAACAGCCGTTGCCACCCTCCAGGAGGAGCTGAAAGCGTTACAAAACAGCGCAAACCTCCAACAACTGATCACGCAACACGAAACGCTATTACAGCAACAAGCCGAAGCCCTCACCCTGATCAAAGCGCGCCACAAAGCCGCCAAAGCAACGCGCCACCTTGCACGCATCGAGCTTGAAGACCGTTATGACCCTTTTGGTGCGAGTTATCAACAAGAGGTGAAAAAGCTGAACCTCGCCAGCCAACATGACAAACGCGAAGCCCTTCAAGCGACGCAAACATGGCGAGAAAAAATTCACGCCGTTCAAAAAGAGATCGCAACCATCGAACACCATATTGAAAAACTCAAACAACTCAGTCAAAAAAAGTTACGGGCGCTGCACCAGCGTGTTTACGCCAGTTATCGTTTACAAAACAACCTCGGTGAAAGAAAAATAATCAGCGACTTTTTTATCGATGCACTGCCTCCTGCAGGTGCAGGCGATTGTGCGGGGGCCAAATTGATTCACTACGCCATTGCCCATCAATTACAACCGCTTGCGATGGCAGAATTCTGGTGGGGAAAATCGCCCAAAACCACCGTGCGTCACCACAGTTATTTTTACCCTGCATGCCGTGGAAAGTGCCGTCCTATTCTTCCCTTTATGTTACGCGGGCTTGAGATTGAAGCCGAGCCCGACTACCAACAAATCATTGCCGATGATGAGCCAAAAACGATTTTTGAAGATGACTCTTTTTTGGTCATCAACAAGCCTGTGGGACTGCTCTCCAACCCCGGAAAACATATCAAAGACTCGGTATTCCACCGACTGCTCAAGCGTTATCCCGAACACCCCGAACTACGCCTGGTTCACCGCCTCGACATGGGAACTTCGGGCCTTCTCCTTGTTGCCAAAAATTTACAGATCAATGCGCTTCTGCAACGCCAGTTCATTCAACGCACCGTAGAAAAACGCTACGAAGCTCTGCTTTGCAAAACACTTCCCGAACAGCCCGGCCAAGGGACAATTGATCTACCAATGCGCGTTGATTTTTATGATAAACCGCGGCAAATGGTCTGCTATGATGCTGGAAAACCTGCGCAAACCCACTGGGAGATCATCGGATATGAAGGGGCGTTTACTCGGGTCAATTTCTATCCACACACCGGTCGAACCCATCAACTGCGTGTCCATGCCTCCCATCAAGATGGGCTCAATGCGGCAATTGTAGGGGATTCACTTTATGGACTGGGAGCTGAACGCATGATGCTGCATGCGCAACAACTCTGTTTCAACCACCCCTTAACCCATCAGCGCATGGTATTTGAAAGCCCCGCTCCCTTTTAGGGAAGCGCCGATAATGCATCGATCCGCACTTTTGAGCCCTCGCATCTGTTTTAAGAAACCGCGATTGAGACCCAGCCACTTCCTGCGGCACGAAAATTGGTCACCTGCCCCTGCCAACAGCGCCCAGCCATACCGATCAACTGCTTGCCATGCATATAAAGGCGTACATCAAATTTTAATGCAACCCCTTCAATCTCGACCAGACTTGCGGGCACAAACGCTTGGGCAACCGTTGTTTCCTGCTCAAAACCATCAAAACGACTTCGACTAACCGATCGACCCATTAAAACCCCCTTGCCACCATGCTTGGCGGTCGGCTTAAAAACCCAGCGGTTGCGTGTTTTCCAGGCCACATCCCCATCCATTTCAGAGAGAAGATGGGTTTCAGGAACAATCGTGCGTATCTGTGCAATCGTCGCCGCATCAAGATGGCATGATTCGAGCAATCCTGCGCGCCACCAATCCACCATGCGCGCTTTATCGCCAATCAGCGCATAACTTCGAGGATATGGATTAAGTGCGACCGTACCCTTTAACCATGCATGACGGATATGTGCCATCTCAGGGCTATCCAAATAAAAATCGGTATGACGATTATAAATGGCATCCAGCCGTTCTCCGGCAACAAAAAGCCCCTCGTCACGCGCTTCAATATCTTCAGGGCTCACCAACACCACCGCGCGCCCCTCTCGACGCAAAAGATTGGCATACGCCTCCATCTCAAAGCGCATGAATTGTGTTTCAATTGCTTCATCCATAATCGCAATTTTCTGCCAAGATTTGGCAAACATCGACAACAAACGCACCTCAATCGCCCCTGGCATCGCGGCCATTTCAACTTGTGGCAACCAATGCTGATCCTCCTCCATGCAGAGGCCACCGGCATTGTTATTAATTTCAATCAATTTGGGGCCATCATCGGTTAAGTGAAAATCATACCCCATTAAGATACTGGAGGTTGGCGATTTGATATGCGCCGTTTCAGGTAATATCGACTGAAGGCGTTCGAGATACGCCTCATTTCCCTTCAAATCAACCATCGTCTGTGCAAATTGATACATCGCATCAAAATCATGCTGCCTGATTGTGACAGGCGTCCGCGACGCCATCATCGCAGCTCACCACCCTGCTCTTTTTCTTTTAAACCATGTAAAAACCACTGTAAAATCTTCATGTGCAGATAATGGTTTTCTAGACATATTTCGTCAAATGATACGCCATTGCCCATGATTGCCGTTTCAATCCGCTCCAGACCCGAAGGACGGGAGAGATGAGCCGGCGCGCAGGTGAGCTTTTGACAATTCGGGCGTTTCAATCCGCTCCCGACCCGAAGGACGGGAGAGATAGATGCAATGTGTTTTCTTCGATGCTCTTGCCATGTTTCAATCCGCTCCCGACCCGAAGGACGGGAGAGATGTTCGCAACTGTCGAGGGAAAGGTCCGTTTCCAGTGTTTCAATCCGCTCCCGACCCGAAGGACGGGAGAGATAGTGTAGCAAGGCCGCCGCCGCTGATTTGTATGGGTTTCAATCCGCTCCCGACCCGAAGGACGGGAGAGATGAGCCAGTAGGCAATGGTATGGCGGTTATCGGTTGGTTTCAATCCGCTCCCGACCCGAAGGACGGGAGAGATCCGCTATGAGATGCGACGCGAATCATCATATGATGGTTTCAATCCGCTCCCGACCCGAAGGACGGGAGAGATGTAGCGATCCACGCACCATCGCGCCTACCTGTTTGGTTTCAATCCGCTCCCGACCCGAAGGACGGGAGAGATGAGCCAGTAGGCAATGGTATGGCGGCTATCGGTTGGTTTCAATCCGCTCCCGACCCGAAGGACGGGAGAGATTAAAGGCTATATTTGTAAGCCCTTGCTCATCACCAGTTTCAATCCGCTCCCGACCCGAAGGACGGGAGAGATAAAAAACTGACATACAAGCAAGCGCAATTCTGCGTTTCAATCCGCTCCCGACCCGAAGGACGGGAGAGATTGTAGGAATAGGTGTAGGTGTAGGATCAGGAGTAGGTTTCAATCCGCTCCCGACCCGAAGGACGGGAGAGATTGCTCGCAGGTTCGATTGTCGCTTGTCGTGATTCGTGTTTCAATCCGCTCCCGACCCGAAGGACGGGAGAGATTAAGAGGCAGAGCAAAACATACTACCTGATTTAGGCGGTTTCAATCCGCTCCCGACCCGAAGGACGGGAGAGATTCCCACCTGTCTAACAGGTGGAATCCAAAAGAAAAATCTTCCAACTTGCGCGAACCCTAATGCACAAGTCGAAAAAAATCTCCAAGTAAACACAAACATACTTTCATTCTCATTGAAAATC
>PEAA01000014.1 GCA_002753275.1 Zetaproteobacteria bacterium
TGTGCAACCTGACTTATGGATGCTAAATCAAGTTCACCATAACGCTCGGGGAAAGAAGATGACTGGAGCATGACGATGAAAAAACAGCTCAACAACTCAACCAAAGGGAAGGCGGATTGATTGAAGTGTTAATTATTTTTCAACTCTACAGTCGATTCACCATGCAATTGCGCAAGCATTTCACCCAACCATGGTTCATAATTACGCCACGCTTCAGAGCTTCCCTTGTACATTTTCTGATTGACTTGCAACAGGCTCGCGGTGTGTACCACCCGTTTATTTTCATGAAAATTGAGACAATCATCTTGCCAGGTCAAATCACAATACTCCAACAGTTTACGCGTCTCTTCCTCTTGATTTTCCGTTAAGCGCTCGTAGTTCAAATCATAGATTCTTCCTGGAAAAAGCCCCTTCCAAAAGTCCATCACCTGTTCAAAAAGCTTATAATAAGCAACAATATCGCGAAAATCATAGGCATAAGGGGTGAATGGCCCCCGGACAAATGCTTGCCGAAAATTGGCCCAACAGACCGCGGCCGCATCACGATGGGTGCAGATCACTTTTGCATCAGGCATCGCCAGCAACATCAACCCCACCCACCAAAAATTAAAGGGGGCTTTATCAACCACAATTGATGCATCAATCTCCATCTTTTGTAGATAGTCATGGTATTCGCGCTGTAAATTATCAAGCAGCAGCGGCGTCACCCCCTGCTCTTGCAGAAGCTGCGCCTCAACAATCTGGGTCACCGCCGAAAGCTCGCCCGCACCAAAAACTTCGGAGTGGCTCGAAAGAATCTGCTCGGTTAAGGTCGTGCCTGAGCGCGGCATACCAACGATAAAAATAGAGCGTTTGTCCAAACCTACGCTGTTTTTCAACGCCTCCAAATCGAGCTCTGCAAAGGTAAGCGTTAACTTCTCAAATCGGCGCATATCAATGCCCGCATCATAAGGCCAATCAGCGCGGCGCGCCTGATTAGCCGCCAACCAATGCGGAAAAGCCTCTTCGTAGGCTTGTAGATCATCATAGGCTTTGCCCAGCGCAAAATGCAGCATCTCTTGAGAACGAGGAGAGCGATCGGATTGAAGCAACTGCTCCATCTTCGCTATCTGCAATCCACGATCATCATCCGTAAACTTTTTCACTGCACTCAAAGAAAAATACACCTCAGAGTCTTCGTTATCTAATGCCAACGCCTGTTCAAAAACAGCTAAAGACTCTTTTTTCATACCCAAAGATTTATATGCATCACCTAGACCCTGCCATGCATGCGCATGCACGGGATCAATTTCTATCGAACGCTTAAAATAGCCTATAGAAGAGATTACATCGCCCTTACACTTCAACAAGCAACCATAATGAAACAAAAGAGCTGCATTCTGCGACTTCATCTTTAACCCTTTCGACAAAAAAGAGCTACAATCGAGCCGTAAGGAGTCCTCTTTATCTAATGAAAGTGCGCTAACAAACATCGCATTGTACGCCTCAACAAAATCGGGCTTGAGCTCGATCGCCCGCTTAAAACAGTCCACTGCCTCGTTATGTTGCTTCAAATTAAAATAGATCCCACCCTGCACATAATAAACACGCGCAACATACGGGAAATGAGCTTGCAACTGCACCGCCATCTGCAATGCCTGCATTGCCAAGCCACTTACAAAAAGGCGAGAAACTTCACGCAACCCTTGCACCACGACACTGGGCTCCTCAAGTTTTCTCAGAGCCTCACTCGCACGCCTGTTTTTAGGCTGCGCAATCAACACATCATAATAGGTCGCGATCGCTTTTTCGACTTGGGCTTTTTTTTCATACAACTTCGCCTTTTTCAACTGTGATTCAATGCTTTTCACGGCTTCCCTCTCATAACAAACAACACAAAACAGCGCCCTACGCGCTGCGAATAAGATGTGGATTTAACCATAACCAATGAAATCTATCCAATATTCAATGATCGTGGCACGCATCGTTCATTCAGCATGACGATGAGGAAAAGGCATAACGATAAAGAGAGAACCAAGTCTTACCCACACGGGGCTCATCGACAAAACCCATAAAAAAGGGGGGAGCCAAAGCCCCCCCCCTTTTTATTTCACAATATCAACAGCGTTGATATCAGATTCTTACATCAAGAATTCGATATCTACCAAAGTTGTATTGGTTGTTACAGTACCAGCTGCACCACCGACAGTACCTGCACCGCCATTGGTTGCTTTATCAGATGTATAGCTAACAGCTACAACAGCATTCTGATAAATTTCATACTCAAGACCAATGATTGACAATGCATTTTTTGCGTTACCAGATTTATCTGAACCAACACCTGCCATCAAAATAACATTATGGGTTGGCTTAACAGTTGCACGCAAAGAGTACGCATTACGCGCATTCAATGTATCGGCATTATACATATTCGCTACAGTTGCAGAACCAGCTTTTGCAGTTGAGTAGTCGGCATAGATACCCAATTGTGTATCGCCCATGTCACCCTGCAATTGGAGATCCAAACCAGTACGGTTTGCTGCGAAAGCCGTTGTACCTACAGTACCAGAAATATTCATCAAGCCTACGCCTGCTTCCATACCTGCCAAATCAAAGAACGCATCAGCACGAACCATCTTAGCCAAAGACAAAGTTGGAGCTGCTGCAGTTGGAGCTGTCAAACCGAGAGGTGTAGTTGGAGTCACCAAGCCTGCTTGAACAGTCAACATATCGTTAGAAATCCACAAAGAAGTACCTTGAACTTGCTTACCAGCAGTTCCAAGCATGCGTTGGTTAGCAGAAACAGCAGAGCCACCAATCACACCACCGTGCTGACCCCAAGTATTTTGCAGGGCCAAACCAGCATTCTCACCAAAACCTGAATTATAGTAAGACCAACCTACTTGCAAATCACCAACATTTGTATTGGTCATGATTTGATGGTTACCAAACGCACCGCCACCAAGCTCAACGAAACCACCGATATGCTCACCCACACGACCTGCGATTAACACAACCTGATCCCCATAACCGATAGTACGGGTAGAAGCTGCGCCCGTTGTACTGGTCAAAGTTACTTGTGGACGCAATACAACCGTTGCATTCAATGAAGCTGGGATTGAAAGGTGATCATCTTCGATCAACGCTTGCTCACCTACTGAAGTGAATGAAGCCTTTTTGAAATCACGACCGTAAGCATTGATTGCTGGAAAACTTTGGAAATGGCAAGCCAAGCAAGCAGAACCAGTTTGACGCGCGAACGCTGGAATTGCTTCAGAAGTAGTCGGCATTACTGCAACAGCAGAAACAGCAGCAACTGCAAATGCAGAAGCAGAAAAAACAGTTTTTTTCATGTTTAATTATCCTTTTAAGAAAAATTTAAAATCACCCCTCCCAGAAACAATGCAGATCGTTTAAAATATCTGGCAACATCCCCTCGAGGCACTTGGCGAACTATGGGGTAATGTTTTCGGACTTCAACAACTCTTTGCCACAGGTGTAACATTTTGCCACACCCTGCACTGGATTGCGAGTCAAGCCCGCAAGACTCGATTCAATAACCACAATGAAAAGGGCATATCTTTCAGATCAACGCTTATCTATATTGCGCCCATGCAAACAATGACTCACCTCCGCCAGCCTCGGCTGACCCACGATCAACTCAGCACAGCTTTTTCAAAAGGGTGCAAGCCGAGCACGCACTGGCGCATTGGCACTGAACATGAAAAGTTTGGCTTCAATCCAGTCAACTTTCAAGCGATCAGCTATTCTCAAATTGAGCAATTACTACAGAACCTCAGCCTTGAGGGGTGGCAAGCGATCTATGAGTCAAACCAGATCATAGCCCTACAGAAAGGGGAGGCATCGATCACCCTCGAACCGGGCGGTCAGATTGAACTTTCAGGAGCTCCGCTCACCACCATCCATCAAACCTGCGCCGAGGTCTCTGCCCATCATGCAGCACTGAACCGCGCGGCACAATCCCTCGAACTCGGCTTTTTAGGCATTGGCTTTCACCCCACACTTGCACGCGAGGCGATTCACTGGATGCCAAAAAAACGCTATGGTATTATGCGTAAATATATGCCCAAAGTCGGCGACTTGGGGCTCGACATGATGTTGCGCACAACCACGGTGCAGGCCAATCTCGATTTTTCATCCGAGCACGACATGGCCAGAAAAATGCGTATCGCCTCATGCTTACAACCCTTGGTAACCGCACTCTTTGCCGCATCCCCCTTTAAAGATGGCAAGCCTTCCGGACTACTCTCGACCCGCGCAGCATGCTGGCTTGATACTGATCCCAAGCGAACCGGCGTCCCCTCCTTTGTATTCGATGATCGCTTTGGCTTTGATGATTGGAGTGCATGGGTTCTTGATGTACCGATGTATTTCATCCAGCGCGAAGGGCAATATATCGATTGCAGCGGGTTAAGTTTCCGTGATTTTATGGATGGAAAGTTGGCATCGTTACCCGGCGAGCTGCCAACGATGGAGGATTGGGAACTACATATCAGCACCACATTCCCCGAAGTTCGGCTCAAAAGTTATCTGGAAATGCGCGGTGCGGATAGCGGTCCCAAATATCGCATTTGCGCCCTACCCGCGCTATGGAAAGGATTGCTCTACGATGAAACCGCACTGCAAGCCGCCTGGGAGATGATCGTGGATTGGTCTGAACATGAGGTGACGGCTTTGCGAAATGAGGTACCCAAGTCAGCACTACACACCCCTTTTCGAGAGGGAAGTGTATTGAAACTTTGCGAAGCGATGTTGGCGATTGCCCACGATGGACTGGCACGCATTGCCGATCTGAATGAAGCGGGCGACGATGAAACGATCTTTTTAAAACCGCTCTTTGAGACGCTTGCAAAGAGACAAACGCTTGCTGAAGATTGGCTTGATCGTTATCACAACGATTGGAACAACGATATTCATTCGATTTTTCATGTGGCACGGCACGCTTGAGCATGATGGGTAGAAATAGCCATTGAAGCGCTGGATGGCAGCTCAAGCTCGCAATGACAGGAGCGAGAATATCGTCATGCTGAACTCGATCCCGCATCCCGTAAAAAACAGTGATGCCAGCAAAAACAGCCCCATAAAAAAGAGCTGTAAGCGTTGGCTTACAGCTCTTTCAAAACGGCAGCAGAGCTACGGGTGATTAAATCGCGCAGCTTTCAGACTCTTCCTTGATCAAGCCTGATTCAACTTCTTTAATAATTTTTTCATAGTGCTCGGTTGGAGGGCAACCACATTTATGGCCACCTTCAACTGTTGCGTGCAAACGCGCTTGTTCGACATGCCACTGGGCTACTTTCAAATGCTGATCTACATTCATTGCTAAACTCCTATTCAATCGTTTTCGCTATTTTAACCTTGAGAGGTACTCAAGTTTAGTTGGCAATGATAACCATCTCTTTCTAAAATGGACAGTGCAAGAAACGCTTCTTAGTATACGGGCATTCCTGAAGACGGTACCAAATCGATGGACTGAAGCAGAAGGTGATATTTATATATGAACAAACGCACCACTTCCGCAAGCTTGCTTGCCCTGAAACAATCGGCACACAAAGCGGTATGGCTTACCGCCTATGATGCCATTTCTACCCAGCTGGCAGAAGCCGCTGGCGTTGATGTCATTCTTGTTGGGGACTCCCTTGGCATGGTTTGCCTTGGTTATCCATCCACCGTTGCTGTAACCCTTGAGCAGATGATTCATCACACCCAGGCGGTGGTGCGCGCGCGAAGCCGTGCTTGGGTGGTGTGCGATCTCCCTTTTGGAACTTACCAACACTCCCCCGAGCAAGCCTTTGAGAATAGCGTCAAGGTGATTCAATCAACCGGATGCGATGCGGTCAAACTTGAAGGTGGCGCCATCATGGTCGAAACGGTGCGTTTTTTAAGCGACCGTGGCATCGCGGTTGTAGGCCATCTGGGGCTATTGCCGCAATCGATCAACCAAACAGGACGCTACCGTCAACACGGTATTAACCCACAAGAAGCAGAGCAACTCCTGACTGATGCCCAAGCACTTGCCGAGGCAGGCGCCGCTGCCATTGTATTGGAATGCATCCCCGCCCTTCTCGCCAACCGTATCACCCAAGCCATTGATATTCCTACCGTAGGCATTGGTGCTGGCGATGGCTGTGATGCGCAAGTGTTGGTCTGGCATGATCTACTTGGACTCTCAGAAAAAAATCCATCATTTGCCCCAACTTACCTTCCTTTACGCCAATCCATCACCGATGCCATTGGCCAATGGGCAGCAGATGTGCGCCAATCCCGTGTGAGAAAATAGTTTGACGGCCATGCCCCCCCCAAACACCATGGAAGTTTGCACCCATCCCAAGGGGGTGCAACAGTGGCTCACGCCCCATCGCCAACAACACCAACGCATTGCCCTCGTCCCCACCATGGGATGCTTGCATGCAGGGCACCTCAAATTGATCGAACAGGCGCATCAACATGGCGACCTTGTCGTGGTTAGCATCTATGTAAACCCATTGCAGTTTGGCGCCAATGAAGATCTTGACCGTTATCCCCGTCCCCTTGAAGCTGATCTGCGCGCTTGCCAAGATGCCGGTGTTGATATGGTATTCGCACCCGCCAACCTCTATCCACATGGACAACCGCAAGTGATGCTGCATACCGAAACGATGGCCAACCGGCTGTGCGGCATTCATCGCACTGGCCACTTTGACGGCGTACTAACGGTCGTGAGCATTCTCTTTCATATCATTCAACCTCACTATGCCCTGTTTGGCGAAAAAGACTTTCAGCAACTGCGCTTGATCAAACGCATGGTTGATGATCTCTACATGCCCGTCACCATTATTCCCGTAGCAACCTTGCGCGAGCACGATGGCTTGGCGATGAGCAGTCGCAACCGTTACCTAAGTGAATCTGAGCGCGCGCTGGCTCCTGCCATTTTTGCCACGCTTCGTTCTATGCAGCGCCTCTTTTGCGCGGGTGAAACTTCCGTCAATCCACTGATTCAACACGGATTGAAGCAGCTCACTTCGCAAAACATCACCCCTGAATATCTTGAGATTGTTCAAAATGAGGATCTCTGCCCACCTCACAAAGCGCATGCGGCATGTCGCATCGTTATTGCGTGCAAAATCGGTCAAACACGACTGATCGACAATCTTCCCATTCAATCTGACAACCCCATTCAATCTGTTGGAGTTCAACCATGAATATCACAATGCTAAAATCAAAATTGCACCGCGTCACCGTCACCCACGCCGAGTTACACTATGAAGGCTCATGTGCCATTGACCAAGATCTATTGGATGCTGCAAACATTTTAGCTTTTGAGCAGATTCATATTTATAACATCAATAATGGCGAGCGTTTCACCACCTACGCCATCTCGGCGGAACGGGGCTCTGGCACCATCGGCGTCAATGGTGCAGCCGCTCATAAAGCAAACCCCAATGATCTGCTCATTATCTGTACTTATGCTGAAATGCCCCAAGCACAAGCAGAGGTTTTCGCCCCTTCATTGATCTATGTTGACCCTAAAAACAGCATCACCCATACCAGCCATGGCAAGCTGGCCGCAATTTGATCACACAAGCCCCTTGAAATCATACAAAAGGGACCCTATCTAAACAGTACACCGAACAAAAAACAAGGAGAGTAACTTGACTGAAAACAACCAAAAACAGACGATGCGTTTTGAAACGGAGGTGACGCAACTGCTGAACCTGATGATTCATTCGCTCTACTCCAACAAAGAAATTTTCTTGCGCGAACTGGTCTCCAACGCTTCGGATGCCGCTGACAAATTACGCTTTGAAGCTGCAACTGATGATGCGCTTTACGGGGGTGACTCCGACCTGCATGTGCAGATTGATATCAATAAAGAGGCACGCACCATCACCATCACCGACAATGGTATTGGCATGAGCCGTGATGAAGTGATTGAAAACATCGGCACCATCGCCAAATCCGGCACCAAAGCCTTTGTGGAAAGTTTAAGTGGTGATTCGAAAAAAGATGCCCACTTGATTGGTCAATTCGGGGTTGGATTTTACTCCTCATTCCTGGTGGCTAATCGTGTCACACTCAACACCCGCCGTGCAGATATGGCTGAAGAGCATGGTGTAAGTTGGGCCTCTGCAGGCGATGGTGCATACACCATCGAAACCATTGCCCGCCCACAACGGGGCACCGAGATTATTCTACATCTTCGTGATGATGCCGATGAGTATCTGGAAGATTACCGCATTAAGTCGATTATTCATAAGTATGCTGACCATATCCCCTTTCCGATTCGTATGCAGAGCATCATCGAAGCGGAAACCGATGATGAAGGCAACGAAACCAAAGCCGCAGAAATTTCCATTGATACCGTCAACCAAGCTTCTGCGCTCTGGACACGCGCAAAATCAGAGCTGAGCGATGAAGAGTATATCAACTTCTACAAACATGTTGGCCATGACTATGATGGACCGCTCTCATGGGTGCATCAAAAACTTGAAGGCAAATATGAGTACACATTGCTACTCTACATCCCCAAACATGCCCCCTTTGACCTTTGGCAACAAGATGCCAAGCATGGTGTCAAACTCTATGTTCGCCGTGTATTTATCATGGAGGCCAACAACGATCTCTTACCGCGCTACCTTCGTTTTGTTCGTGGCATTATGGATTCCAGTGATATTCCACTGAATGTCTCACGCGAAATTCTGCAAAAGAACCCCGCGATTGATGCGATGAAAAAAGGGGCGACCAAGCGTATTCTGGGGCAACTTGCCGATTTAGCCAAAGAAAAAGCCGAAGACTTCACAACATTCTGGAATGAATTTGGTAACTGCTTAAAAGAGGGAATCATCGAAGATTTCAGCAACAAAGCTGCGATTGCCAAACTGCTCCGTTTTGCTTCAACAGAAACTGACACACAGTCCGCCTCCCTAGAAGATTATGTTGCACGCATGAAAGAGGGGCAAGATACCATCTATTACATCACCGCAGAGAGCCTTGCTGCGGCTAAACATAGCCCACACCTTGAAGTGTTTCGCAAAAAGGGGATTGAAGTGCTACTCATGCACGACCGTGTTGACGAGTGGTTGACGCAACACCTGCATGATTTTGATGGCAAAAAATTGCAATCGATCGCCAAGGGAGAACTTGACCTCTCCAATATCGGTGATGAAGAGGACAAAGCCAAAATGGAAGAGGCGGCCAAAGCGGCTGAACCGGTCATTGAAAAGGTGAAAAAAGCCTTGGGTGATAAAGTCAAAGATGTGCGTAGCACACATCGTTTGACCGATTCACCGGCATGTTTGGTCTCCGATCAATTTGACATGGGTGGAAACCTTGAGCGCATTCTCAAGCAAGCCGGACAAGAGGTGCCCACCAGCAAGCCCATTCTGGAACTTAACCCTGAACATGCCTTGATTTTAAAAATCGCCAACATCGATGATGAGGCGACCCTTGAAAATTGGGCAAACTTGCTGCTTGATCAGGCGATCTTGGCAGAAGGGGCGCTGCCTGAAGATCCTGCGGGCTTTGTGCAACGAATCAATCAAATGTTGGCCCATTAGCCCATGCGTTAATTTGCCATGCAAGACAAAAAAGGAGGCCATTGGCCTCCTTTTTTATAATCACCACCCAAATCTATCCATGCAAGAAACTAATCCTCAAATCTCAATAGCGCATTGAGTTCATCTATTTTTTGCATCGTTAATAGATGCTTTGGATTTAAAAGATGGGCTTGTTTATAGGCATTCAATGCCTCTTCAACATTTTCTTCAAAACGATAAATATTGCCCAGATGATAATAGAATCCAGCGGTATTTGATTGCAATTGCACAGCCTGCAACAACGGTTCTTTCGCATTGATATAGATTGAACACAAGGTTGGGTCATAACCCACCGTTGACTCCATCGCATTGTAGGCATCAATAAAATCAACCTTCAAATCAATCGCATGGCGATAGTGCGCAATCGCTTGCTCAAAATTACCCTGCTCATATTGGATCCCCCCTTGCGTAAAGGGAATGCGATAACCATGCGGATATTTTTCTGCCAACTGCTGCGCTTGCAAATAGGCGAGCTCTTTTTCACCCCGCAAAAAGGTCATTTGAACTTCCCTTAACCCCTGCTCCACCGCATTGGAATCAATGATCATCAACAACGCTTGCAGCGCCTTCCTGTGATCGGGTTGTTGAAAAAGAATCTCATACAATCGCGCTTTGGCCTCGCCTTTATCACCGCGTTGCGACAATGCCTTGGCCTCATTCAATTTTTCAGCAACCATCTCTTGCGTTAATTTTTTCATGCAACCACCTTTACAATTTTATATAAATTTATCATAGCTCTAACAGATCAATGGCGGGATTTTCCAGCCACTCCTTGACTGCAACCAGAAATTGCACGGCATCTTTTCCATCGATCAAGCGATGGTCATAGGTGAGTGCCAAATACATCATCGGCCGAATCACCATCGCATCATTCTCAACCACCACCCGTTTTTGAATGGTGTGCATCCCTAAAATGGCACTTTGCGGCGGATTAAGAATCGGCGTGGAGAGAAGCGAGCCAAAGACGCCACCATTGGTGATAGAAAAAGTTCCCCCTTGCATATCATCAGGCATTAAATCACCACTGCGGGCACGGCTAGCCAAGTCAACAACGCCCTGCTCAATTTGCGCCAAACTCATCAAGCCAACATCACGAAGCACCGGAACCACCAACCCTTTTTCGGTCGAAACCGCCACGCCCACATCCATATAGTTATGATAAATCACATCATCACCCTCAATATGCGCATTGACCACGGGGAACTTGCTCGCAGCATACACGACGGCTTTCACAAAGAACGACATAAATCCCAACGAGGCATCATGTTTCTCTTTAAAGGGCGCTTTGTAGCGACTGCGTAACTGCATCACCGACTCTAAATTGACCTCATTAAAAGTGGTCAGCATCGCGGCGCTGTTTTGTGCTGATTTAAGGTGGGAGGCGATTTTTTTACGCAGGCGCGTCATCGGCACCCGTTTCTCGATACGCCCTGATGTCGCCAGCGGCACACGCTGATCTTGAGCCCCCAAATGCTGCGTCTCAACCTGCGTATGCACATCGTTATCTTCCACTGCTACGGAAACTTTTTTCACATCATCGTGAAGCTGTGAAGCCGCAGGCTCAACCGAAAAGGCACTGGTTGTATCCACGCTCGCCACCGCTTTTGCAACCGATGCAAACCCTTGGACCGCTGCAGTCTCAATGTGGCCAATCACCTCTTGGGGAGCTACCAAGGCTTCCGCCTCTTTCAACACATTGGTCAACACCCCTGCATGAATCGCGGTAATTTCCATGGTGATTTTATCACTCTCAATCTCCGCCAAAACATCATCAACTTCAACAGAATCACCCACCTCTTTGTGCCAACCCACCAATGTTGCTTCGCTTTCAGACTCACCCAAACTTGGAACTGTTATCTCGATCAATGCCATTATTTCATCCCTTAACCTTTGCTATTTTTGGGTAAAAATGGCCTTCAGTTCGGCCAATGATTGTGCAAAATCCTCATTTACAATTTGATATTCCGCTTTGTGCGCATGCGCCATCTCTTGTTCGGCCGCTTCAACACGCCGCATAATCACTGCGTCACTGTCTTGCCCCCTTTTGGTTAAACGCTCACGCAAGGCCTCAATAGAAGGAGGCAAAATAAAAATACGCACGGCATCACCCATGCGAGAAGCCACTTGATCGGCACCCTGCCAATCGATCTCCAGCAACACATCATGCCCCGCTTGCAACTGCGATTGAATATCCGCGGCGCGTGTTCCATAAGCATTGCCATGCACATTGGCCCATTCAAGAAAAGCCCCTTGCCGCTGCGCCAACGCAAACGCTTCTGGCGTTAAAAAATGGTACTCCCGCCCATCCATTTCCCCAGGTCTTGGTGCCCGGGTTGTTGAAGAGATACTCAGGACAACATGGGGTAAATCTTTTAATAACGCAGCGCATAAACTCGATTTCCCAGCTCCAGAAGGGCCAGAAACAATAAACAGACGGCCATGACTCATGCGATCCCCTGGGTTAAGCGTTGATACTTTTGCTGCAACTGTTCGGCGGATTCCCGATGGTTTTCATCCTGAGGAATACAGTCTACAGGGCAGATCAACTGACACTGAGGAAGGTCGAAATGACCGACACACTCGGTACACAAATCAGGGTTAATCTCATAAATTTCAGCCCCCTCAAAAATCGCCTCATTGGGGCACTCCGGCTCACAGACAGCACAATTGATGCAATCCTCGGTTATCATTAACGACATCGTTCTCTCTCCAACGCTCCACTGCGTAACTTTTGCAAATAATCTTTTAAGGCGAAAGCAACTTTACCTTGTAACAAGTAAAGTGCGATCAAATTGGGAAACGCCATCGATAAAAACAACAGATCACTCAAATTCAAGATATTGGCCGCACTCACCAATGAGCTCAACAAAATGACCAAGAGAAAAATCAAGCGATAGAGCATCGAAAAGCGTTCACCAAAAACATAAGTCCAGCAACGCTCACCATAATAAGACCATGAGATCATGGTGCTATAGGCAAACAGCACAACGGAGAGGGTTAAGATCATTGGAAACCATGAAATAACCGTGCCAAACGCTGCCGCAGTCAGTGCGGCACCCTTCGATTCAGCGACCAACCCAGCATACTCAGGAGCATTATAGACACCGGTCATCACAATCACCAACGCCGTCATTGTACAAATAATGATGGTATCAATAAAAGGCTCATAAAGTGCCACCAGCCCTTGCCGCACCGGATATTTCACTGCCGCGGTAGAGTGAACAATGGCTGCCGAACCAATCCCTGCTTCACTCGAAAAGGCAGCCCGTTTAAACCCTTGCACAATCACCCCGACCACACCTCCCGCAACAGCCGTGGGTGCAAATGCCTCATGAACAATCAAAGCAAGCGTTTCAGGAATCATTTCGATATGCATCATAATAATCCATAAACATGCAACGAGATAGATAAAGACCATCGTCGGCACAATCGCCTCGGCCGCATGGGCAATCCGTTGAATTCCACCAATAATAACCACGCCCACAGCCACAACCATCATGAGGCCAAAGAGCCATGGCATCTCAACCAAGAGTGGTACCTCCGTTTGAAGCGCGCCTAAAACCTGGCTAACTTGAAAGGCATTGCCACCACCCAACGCACCTCCCACACAAAGGATTGCAAACAAGATTGCCAAAACCCTCCCTGTTTTTGCCATGCCTCGCTCAGCGAAGCCTTTGGAAAGATATTGCATCGCACCGCCCATTATACGGCCATCGGAACGCACTTCACGATACATTTGCGCCAAAGTGACCTCTGTAAACTTGGTGGTCATGCCCAAGAAACCCGCGACAATCATCCAAAAGGTTGCACCAGGGCCACCAATCCCAATGGCAATGGCGACACCGGCGATATTCCCCAAGCCAACCGTGGCTGATAAAGCCGTGGTTAATGCCTGAAACGACGAGACTTCACCTTGATCACTGGGAGAGCTGTAACGCCCGCGCAAAATATCATACGCATGGCCCATCATACGCACATTGATAAAACCAAAACGGAGCGTGAGATAAGTGGAGCCGAGCACCAACCAAGCAACAATAAATGGAAACGCACCTTCGCCAGGGAAGAGATCGAAAAAAATCACCGAGGCCAAATATCCATTTAATGTCTCGAACCAACCATTCATTGTCGTCTGCACACTTCCTTTTGATCAAAGATATTCAACGCACCACCATTGAGCGGTGCCTGCATAACAGCATCAATCACAACGGTAATGACGATAATAGTGAATTAAACCATTGGTTGAGCCATCATGACTGGTGACATCATCCTGACCTGAAAGTTCGGGAAGAATCTTACTCGCCAACTGTTTCCCCAGCTCTACGCCCCATTGATCAAACGCATTGATACGCCAAATAACACTCTGCACAAAAATTTTATGTTCGTAGAGCGCAATAAGCGAACCGAGCAACGAAGGGGTCAGTTTAGGAAACACGATGGAGTTGGTCGGCTTATTGCCAGGAAACACTTTATGCGCAACAAGATGGGCAATCTCAATATCATCAACCCCTTGCTGTTGCAACTCTGTCCGCGCCTCTTCCGCCGTTTTCCCACGCATTAACGCTTCCGTTTGCGCAAAGAAGTTCGACATCAGCATCGCATGATGATCCCCGACAGGGTTATGGGTCTGCATCGGCGCGATAAAATCGGCAGGGATCATTTTCGTTCCCTGATGGATCAATTGATAAAACGCATGTTGGCCATTGGTCCCGGGCTCCCCCCAGATGACACCACCTGTTTGATAATCAACCACTTCGCCATCATCATCAATACGCTTGCCATTGCTCTCCATATCACCCTGTTGCAGATAGGCGGAGAAACGCTGCATATATTGATCATAGGGTAAAATGGCTTGGCTCTGTGCACCAAAAAAGTTGTTATACCAAACGCCCAGCATCGCCAAAATAACCGGTGCATTCTCTTCCAGCGGAGCATGTTTGAAATGCTCGTCCATGCTATAAGCTCCCGTTAAAAGGGCTTCAAAATGGTCCATGCCCAAATAGAGTGCAATCGAGAGCCCGACCGCACTCCAAAGGGAATAACGCCCACCGACCCAATCCCAGAACGCAAACATTTGCGCAGTATCAATACCAAAATCGTGCACCGCTTTTGCATGGGTAGAGACCGCCACAAAGTGCTTAGCCACGCCCTCTTTGGTGCCGCCACGCGTTAAAAACCAATCCCGCGCAGTACGGGCATTGGTTAAGGTCTCTTGCGTGGTAAATGTTTTTGAGACGACCACAAACAGCGTTGTCTCGCGGTGAAGCCCTTTAAGCGTCTCGACAATATGGGTACCATCAACATTGGAGACAAAATGAACCTTCAAATCATCACGGGCGTAAGGCTTGAGCGCATGGCAAACCATCGCAGGACCCAAATCAGAACCGCCAATACCAATATTGACAATATCCGTAATTCGCTTACCCGTGCTACCCACCCATTCACCACTGCGAACTTGGTCCACAAATGTCCGCATCTGCTGCAACACTTCTCCAATCGCTGGCATCACATCATGACCATCGACAAAAACGGGGCGCCCCGAACGATTACGCAGCGCCGTATGAAGTACCGCGCGTTTTTCAGTATGGTTCACCTTTGCGCCTGAGAACATTTGCTCAATATGCGTGGCCAAATCTGATTCACGGGCAAGATCAAAGAGCCGTGACATGGTCTCTTCATTGATGATATTCTTTGAATAATCGATCAACAGATCCTTTGTTTGGAGCGAAAACCTCTGAAAACGATCTCGATCTTCGGCAAAAAGATCTCGCATATGGACGCTCTGCATCGTTGCATAATGACGCTGCAGCGCCATCCACGATGACTTTTTCATAACCTGTGACATAGCCCCTCCACAATGAGCCACAATCTAAGCATAAATGGATCAAAACGACAACACACCGCATGAAACACATACCTATCAATTTGAACATCGTCATAAAATTATGCACAAGGAAAATGTCACCTTAATTCCCCAAGCAATTTGTCAAATGGAGCAAGATCCCTACAATATCGAAAATTCTCAGACAACGAGGTTCCACCCATGATTGATCAAGCCCTACTTGAAATCCTTGCTTGCCCAAAATGCAAAGGAAAAATTCACTACAATGATGGCAAAAACGGGCTAATTTGTGATGCGTGTCAGCTCGAGTACCCTGTGCGTGATGATATTCCCGTCATGCTCATTGATGAGGCAAAATCCTTAGCTGCATAACGCTTCCCTTGATTGAATCGATCGCCAACATTGGCATTCGCACACTTTTTTGGCTCATCCGCCTGATTCCCGTGCGCCTCGCAGGAGCCATGGGTGCGTTACTTGGTAATATATTATTCTATTTCGCCAAGCGTCATCGCAACATCGCTTTAAAGAATTTACAGCGCATCTATCCAAAAAAGAGTGCGCAAGAACGGCGGAAAATTGCCACGGCCTCATTCACTGAACTTGGCCGCTCCATTTTTGAACTGCCACATGTTTTTCTTCGCCCCAAAGACTTCCTTCTCTCACGCATTCAAGTCGAAGGTGGTGAATCTTTTCGTCTGGCGATGCAAGAGGGCAAGGGTGTTTTTATTGCAGGCTGTCATTTGGGCAACTGGGAGATTGCTGGGCTAATCATCTCCATGCTCGGCTACCCGATCCATATGATTTACCGCCCTATTAAACAACGCAGCATTGAGACCTATTTACGCACCTTGCGTGAACGCTTTGGTTCAACGATGCATTCCCGTCTTGATGATGGCATCCGTTGGCTCCCCCAAGTGCTCAAACAGGGAGAAGCTGTGTTGGTTGTTGTTGATCAACACATGTCACAAGGCGTTCAAGTTCCTTTTTTGGGCCATCTTAGCAACACCACAGCACTCCCAGCACCATTTATTCTCAAGAAAAACACCCCGACTTTTGGCATTGCGATTGAGCGTATAGGTCGGGGGTTTCACTTTCGCGTCAAACTTTGGCCTATCTCGCCACCAACCTCAACAAGCACAGAAAAGAAAGAGAACCAATCCGCAATCATGAAAACGATTTGCAGCAGTTTTGACCCGATCATTCATGCCCATCCTGAGCAGTGGCTCTGGTTGCACCGCCGCTGGCTTATTCTCGACGAAGGTTTCGTCAAAGATGACTACGCAGAGGATACGAATATTCATGGCGCATCATAAACCTGTCACCAAGACCAGTTGGACCCTAGCCTTAAAAAAAGAGCTTGAACGCCAACAATCGCAATGGAAATCACTGCTTGATCAATCACAGCAGCTTTTCGCAACCCAGTTAAATCCGTTGGCGCAACAGCTCACTGAAGATAGCGAAATTTTAGAGATTGGCTGTGGCATCGCCTGCACCGCACGCCACTTCGATCAAGGAAAAAAAACCTTTGTTGATCCACTGATCGATGATTTCAAACGGCTATTCCCTGGCGAACTACCCGAAGGCAAACTGATTCATAATATGGCTGAAAACATGACCCAAGCCAATCAAAGCTATGACCTCATTCTTTGCATCAACACCCTCGACAATGTATTCAACCCAGAACTGGTATTGCATGAAATGCACAGGATGATCAAGCCCAATGGCACCATTATCATCGCCATTGATGTTGTACCTGATCTTTTGGCACGCCTGCATTATGGCATGGTTCGCGCGTTCCCCAATTTTCCACGCGAATGCATCTATCGCTACGCTTACCTTGGTATGATCAACACATTATTGCGCCACTTTGAAATTATCGAACACAAAAAAATATCATCCAGCTGGTTCAAGTCGACCTGGCTCTTCACCTGCAAGTTAAACGCATGAAATCTGTCAGCTTGAAGCAGGGTCAACACTGGGTGATCCAACCACCCAACTGGCTCGGTGATGTCATCATGGCGCAACCGGCTATCAAAGCGATCGTAGCATTTGCCCACAGCCAGCAACATACGGTATCCCTTGATGGCAGAGGCTGGTTAAAAGATCTACTTCCCTACCTTAACCTCGGCTCCTCTGTTGCCATTGCTATGCAAATGCAACCTTCTTCCATGACCAATACCACCATTGTTTTGTTTCCCAACAGCTTAGGCTCAGCGTGGCGTGCCTACCGTGCCGGCTATCAACAACGCATCGGTTTTTCAGGACAATGGCGCTCTTTGTTGCTATCCCACCCATGCAAACCGCAACATAATATGCGTACAGAACATCATCGTGACTACTTTCTCGATCTGGCCGCCCAGATCGGTGCCCCTATTGATAACCGTGATGTTACGCTACAAGCCCCTGAATTGGCACGACAAACAGCCCACAACCTCATGAAATCCAACCATCTTGATCCAAGCAAGGTGATCTGTATCGCCCCTGGCGCGCAATATGGTAACGCCAAACGCTACCCTGCAACCCTCTACAACCGAATCATTCAATCATTGGCCGCGCAAGGGTGGCACTTCATCGCCTTGGGTATGCAAGAGGAGCACGACATCTGTTCGCAATGTTTACACGGTATCAACACCCCTTATTGGAACAGCGCAGGCACCACCACCCTTGCAGAAGCGTTGGCGCTTGTTGCGACATGCCGCTTACTGCTCTGCAACGATTCGGGTTTGATGCATGTGGCCGCAGGTCTTGGGCAACCTGTCGTTGCACTCTTTGGTGCCACCGACCCTCAGCGAACCCATCCATCAGGCAACCATGTCAATCTCATTTACAACCCTGCCGATTGCAGCCCATGCCTGCAACGGGAGTGCCAGGTCGAGGGGCACCCCTGCATGAGCAACATCACCCCCGCACAAGTCATCAACGCCTGTGAAGAAGCATTACAATTCAAATGAAAATCCTCATCGTCAAACTCTCCGCCTTTGGTGACATTATCCATGCACAACCAGCGATGCAGGATTTGTTAAACCATGCCGAGGTTTCGGAGCTTCACTGGTTGGTCGATGCACGCTACGCCTTCGCCACCGAACTCATGCCAAAATCTGTCACCGTTCACCAAGTCGCACTTAAAGGCAGCCAGCGTCTGCGTCACGCATGGCAGGCAATCAAACAGTTACGGCAAGAGCGTTTTGATTGCGTGATTGATCTGCAAGGGTTGATTAAATCGGGACTTATTGCGCGTGCAATTTGCAAGAAAGTCTATGGGTTTGATGCGAGCAGCACCCCCGAATGGCCCAACCACTGGTTTGTTCACGGCACCCCTTTTGCCATCGAGGAGCGTCATGTTGTGCAGAAGTATCGACACATTGCAGCACTGGCGCTACGCAATCCCCCGCCATATTTTGATTACCAAGCGCCAAGGTTTGCACTCCCACAAACAGCCCAACACGATGCAGAGGCGCGACTTCAAGCATACAATATCACAAGGAACTTTGTAATTTTACACTTGGGCGGTGGCTGGCAAACCAAGCAGATGAGCCTTGCGTTTTGGCAACAACTGGTGAAACTTTTTGCACAAAAAGGGTGCCAAGCCTTGCTCACATGGGGAAACTTGCAGGAGCAAAACCTTGCCCTCCGACTCGTCGCAGCAACCGAAGCCGTGACCCATGAACATCCACTGAACCTCGCGCTTTTGGGCGCACTCGCACTTCAAGCCGATGCCTTTGTTGGCGGGGATACCGGCGCATCCCATTTGGCGGCAGCTGTCGGCGCCACGACAATCACGCTATGGGGTCCCTCTGCCCCATGGAACTCAGCCCCCCTAGGGGCAACCCACCAACACATTGAGAGCCACCCCAGTTGTGGCCCCTGCTTTAAACGCACATGCAAATCTTTTGTATGTATGCCATCATTGCGGCCACAACAAATTATCGATGCGTGGGAGAGAGGATTGAATGCGCCAGTTTAGTTTAAAACTCATCCTGTCACTTTTTCTTTTGTCACCTTCATGCCTCCATGCCAATTCGTGCATGCCTTACTCGGGGGAAACACTCACCTTTAGCATTGGATGGGAGTTCATCGATGCGGGCACAACAGTGATGCGCTACAGTGAACAAGGCCCTGATGGTTACCGGCTTCACACCGATGCACGCACCAACAAGTTCTTTGATATTTTCAAAAAAGTACGCGACACAATGATTTCTGAAGGCACTTGTGTTGATCAAAAAATGCAATCGACCTTGTTCCAATTGGATCAACTGGAACGCAAATATACCGCAAGCAAGACCAGTCAGTTTTTATGGCAAGAGAACAAAGTCGCCTACAGCCACAATGGCAACAACGAACTGTTCGATGTCCCGCAAGGTCATTTGAATGTGCTGGATGCTTTCACTATGCTTCGCACGCTCGATTTTAAACAGGGAGAGACGCTCAAGATCCCTGTCTTTGATGCTCGAAAAATTTATCAAGTGAATATTATCATTGAAGAGAAGACGCAAATGATGAAACTGCCATCAGGCGAGCGTGTTGAGTGTGTAGTTGTAGAACCGAGACTTGAAACAGAAGGTGTTTTTTCAAGCACCGGAAAAATTAAAATTTGGATGACCAATGACCCAAGGCATATCCCAGTGCAGATGAGCGCAAGCATAAAAATTGGCCGAATCATGGCGCGTTTGGTTGATTATCAGCAGGCGAGCCAATGAATATTTTAGGTATCAATGGAGACTCAGCCCATAAACCCACGCGTGGCTCTCATGACTCGGGAGCATGTCTGTTGCAAGATGGAAAAATTATTGCCGCTGTCAATGAAGAGCGTTTTAGTCGCATTAAACAAGATGAACAATACCCTTTTGAATCCATTCATTATATCAACACACAGATCCCTTCACAATCCATCGACAAGGCTGCTTTAACCTGGCTCCCCCCCTTCAAACAAAAAAAAATGTTGGATCAACTCTTTCAGCATCTTTTTCAAATTTCATCCAACCATCCCATTTTAAGAACATTTTATTGGAAACAACAGCACTCGCGCTGGGGACGACTTCTACGAGTCAACCGGAGAGAGCTCCCCACTAAGCTGACGCATATTCCTATTGCCCCTGTAGTCGAACACCATCACTGCCATGCAGCAAGCGCCTATTATTGCTCACCTTTTTCTCAAACTGACCGCGTTCTTGCCATCACGCTTGATGGACAAGGTGACTTTGCAGCAGGCTCTGTTTGGATCGGCGAACAAGGCAATCTCAACCTGATCGAACGGTTTGATGCACTCAATTCCTTGGGTAATCTTTATGCAGCTTTTACGGCACACTTAGGTTTCACACCCAATCGTCATGAAGGAAAAATTGTAGGTCTCGCGGCACATGGTGACCCCAGCCACATTACCGAACAGCTGCTGAGTAAGAGCAACCTACATGACTGGCACCACCTGTTTGATGCCGAACTAACGCTCGTAACTATGCGTCCTCTTTCCGCTGAAACAAAAGTCATTATGGATCGTATCTGTGCTGGATGCTCTCGAGAAGATATTGCAGCCGGCATTCAACACTTTAGTGAAATTGCGGTTACGACCCTGGTCGAAATGCTTTGCAACCAACATCAGACAGATCTCTTAGCCCTTGCGGGCGGTGTCTTCGCCAATGTCAAACTAAACCAGCGAATTCTTGAGCTCCCATGTGTAAAAAACATCTATATTCATCCAAACATGGGCGATGGCGGTCTTTCCGTTGGCGCAGCACTTGTCGCCTACGCGCAGCAACAGAAAGGCGTTAAACCAATATTTATGAACAGCTGTTACCTTGGCCCAGAAGTGTCCAACATTGAAGCAGAAGATGAACTCAAAAAAAATAATCTTCCTTACAGTGTCCCCGAAAATATTGCCGACCAAACTGCCAAACTTTTGGCAGCTGGAAAAGTCGTGGCACGGGCTGCTGGACGCATGGAGTACGGTCCGAGAGCTCTTGGCAACAGAACACTCTTTGCCTCGTGTTCTGATTCTAAAATTAATCAATGGCTTAACGAACGACTTAATCGAACAGAATTCATGCCTTTTGCACCGATTATTATGGAAGATTATGCCAATGCGTACTTCCCCAAATGGTCACCTGAGCATCTTACAGCACGATTTATGACCGTTACTTATGATGCTTCAGATCTTGCCAAAAAGAAGATACCTGCCGCGATTCATATTGACGGAACCGCTCGTCCTCAAGTATTGCGTGAAGAAGATAACCCTGAGGTCTACGCAATCCTTAAAGCCTACCATCAACGCACAGGCATTCCTGCGTTGATCAACACCAGTTTCAACATGCATGAAGAGCCGATTGTCTGCTCTGCTTACGATGCCGTACGGGCCTTCCAATTGGGCAACATTGATGCATTGATTGTCGGTCAATATCTCACATGCAGAGCGAGTGCATCATGAACATCTTAGGCATTTATGGTTACGATCCAAAAAATCCCAAACGCGGTTATCGCCACAACGGTGGGGCAGCGCTTGTCGCGGATGATGGTACTGTTCTTTCCGCTATCGAAGAGGAGCGTCTTAGTCGCATTAAAAATGATGCGGTCTATCCAACATTGGCGATTGAACAGTTGGCGAACGAACACCCCTTTGATCACATTGCACTGGCAGGATTGCAGCGAACCAGTTTTTTATCCACCGCGATCCGCAACTATCAAACATGGCGCCAACACGCCACAACACCTGCAGAGAAAAAGCACTTCCTGAATCGCATCTTAAATTTTTATATTGCGACCCTCGGTGCTGCAATCTTAAATCTCCCCAACAAACCTGCCCACTTAACACAACCGATGCAACGCTTCCATCATCATGATGCCCATGCCGCAAGTGCCTACTACTGCTGCCCTTGGCCCGATGAGGATGTCTTGATTATTACCCTCGATGGTGCAGGTGATGGCCTGTGTGGTCGAGTTGAAATTGGCCGCGATGGTCAACGCATACACCAAATTGACATCCCGCAACTGCATAGTATTGGCGCGATTTACTCCATGTTTACCGCACATCTAGGATTCAAACCGCATCGACATGAAGGGAAAGTTCTTGGATTGGCAGCGTATGGAAATCCGCAACTGCTTGCCAATAAACTTATGGCCCATATCCATTTGGAAGGAGACTTTCCGACCTTTGATGCAACCTTATTGAAGGTAGCCTATGGCCGTTTTGCTCACGAAACCTTAAACGATCTGATCGGAAGTCTGAGCCGTGAGGATATTGCGGCGGGGCTGCAGCACTTTACTGAAAAGACCATTACACACTTCGTTCAACACTGGGTGCGTAAAACGGACATCCATAAACTGGCCCTTGCTGGTGGTGTCTTTTCCAATGTAAAACTCAATCAACGCATTCTGGAGCTGGAGTGTGTCGACAATCTCTACATCCAACCCAACATGGGCGATGGTGGCTTGGCGGTTGGAGCCGCGCTGGCACAAATCGCAACACAAAAGCAGACGCTAAAACCTAAATTTTTATCCACCGCATATCTGGGGCAAGATATCACCCTTGAAGCAGCGACGGCAGCCCTACATCATCAATCTCTTGATTTTTCACACCCCACTGACATGGCCGAAGCGGTCGCAACGCTATTGGCCTCTGGCAAGGTCGTCGCCCGTGCAGCCGGCCGTATGGAGTTTGGCCCGCGCGCGCTTGGAAATCGCACCCTTTTTGCCTCATGTTCTGACGAAAAAATCAACCAATGGCTCAATGATAAATTGCAACGCACTGAGTTTATGCCCTTTGCCCCCATCATTATGGAGGAGCATGCCGCCGAATATTTTCCCGCTTGGGAGCCTGAGCATGTCATGGCCCGTTTCATGACCATCACCTATGATGCCTCTGAAATTGCCAGGAAAAACATCCCTGCTGCTGTCCATGTCGATGGAACGGCGCGTCCACAAGTGCTACGCGAAGAGGACAACCCTGAAGTTTATGCTATATTACGCGCTTATTATGCAAAAACAGGGGTACCTGCATTGATTAACACCAGTTTCAACATGCATGAAGAGCCTATCGTATGCAGTGCTGCTGATGCTGTACGCGCCTTTCAACTTGGCCACCTGGATGCGCTGATTTGCGGCCCGCTTCTCTGCGTCGCCAAACAACCTTAATGCGAATCCTTGACCTCGGCTGCGGCCCCAATAAAACGGTAGGGGCGATTGGCCTCGACCACCATCCTGCATCTGCGGCAGATGTCCTTGCTGATTTTGAGCATGGGTACTTCCCATTTGCCGATGAATCCTTTGATCGCATTGTTTGCAGCCATGTCATTGAGCATGTGCGCGCTCCGGTTCGCTTGATGGAGGAGGCATGGCGTGTCTTGAAAGTAGGCGGTACATTGCAAGTGAAAACGCCCCATTATACCCACTGGACCAGTTGGGGCGACCCCACCCATTTTCACCATTTCGGCTCGCATGCACTGCGCCATTTCACCACAGAGGGCAGCACCGTCTATTACCAATGCCGTTACTCGATGGTTTCACTGGATTTACGCGTTTCCGCACTTCCTGCCCGTATCTTTAAGGCTCTGTTGGGTCAGGAGCGTTTTGAACGCTCATTTGCTAAATTTTTTCCAATCCGTGAAATCATCGCGGAACTGCGCAAGGAGCCCATGGCATGAGTTGGTACACCAAACTGGAAACATGGTGCTTTGCCCATCGTATTTGGGCAACGGCACCGGTCATTATCCTGCTGATCCTGTTTGCTAAACCGGAACAGACGCTGCTCTGTATTGGAGCAGGAATTGTGATTCTCGGAGAGCTGGGACGCATCTGGGCCTCGGGTTACATCGATAAAAACACCCGCTTGGCGACAGCGGGTCCCTACCGTTTCACCCGCAACCCACTCTATGTGTTCAACATCGTGGTACTGCTGGGTTTCTGCGTCATGGCATCCAACCCCTGGACAGGCACGCTGGCAATGGCTTCCTTTATCACGATCTATCGTCCGGCGGTACGCAATGAGGCGGCATTTGTACGCAACATTTTCAAAGAAGAGTATGATCGCTGGGCGGAAGTCGTACCACTGTTCTGGCCAAAATGGACCAACTATCCGGCTCAGGGCAACTACTCATGGTCACTGGTGATGAAACATCGCGAACATAAAAACGCTTTTGCCATGATTGCTGGCATTTTGTTATTTGTCGCTATCTACTACTATCAGCAAAACATCTGAGTGCATGCGCGCACTTGTTGTTGTTTGTCGATATCTGGGTGATGTTCTTTTAGCGACGCCACTTGCGCGAAGCTTACATCATGCAGGCTATAGCGTTGATTGGTTGGTTGCGCCTGGAACCGATAGCATCATCCATAACCAACCTTTTGCACAACACATTTATACACTCACGCCAAGTATTGCAGGAGCATATGCTGCAATACAACAACTCAACCACCGCTATGATAAAGCATTTGTCATTAATGGCGCCGATCGCCCTATGCTTGTTTCACTGTTTTGTGCAAAACAAGTCTATGCATTGGTCCCTGCTCGAAAACAAGATGCTTGGAAACGATGGTTCACTACGGCCTACATCACCAACACCGCAACTGACCACATGGTTCATTACGCAATAGACATTGCAGCCCTCGCTAACATTCAACCATGCTATCAAGTGGGTATCGAATGGAGTGAAAAAGATCAACTCGCGGTCGCACAACAAGTCCCAACATCTATTCTCAAATCCTTTGTTCACCTACACCCATTTGCACGATGGCGTTATAAATATTGGCCGGATCGTTATTGGCAAATATTGGCTCGGAAAATTTTACATCATGGATCTAACATTGTGCTGACAGCAGCTCCGCACGAACGCAACTTGGCAGAAGCGCTGATGAATGACCCTCTTATTGACTCGAATAGGGTATGCATTCTCGCGGGTGAACTCACATGGTCTCAATTGGCTTACCTTACCCATCAAGCCCGGGCTTATATTGGACTCGACACCGCCAACACCCATTTAGCTGCCAGCACAGGTACGCCTACACTCGCCATTTTTGGCCCAACAAATCCTATCTATTGGGGACCCTGGCCTTACGGATATCACCATAAGTCTCCATATACTCCCAGTTCGCATTCAGGAATACAATCGATCAACAATGTAACGCTTATTCAAGGTAGGCAAGCATGCGTTCCCTGTCAGCTTGAAGGATGTGACCGCCATAGCGAAAGCAATAGCACTTGCTTAGAGGACATTGATCCGGAACGCGTTTGGCAAGCGCTTTTGCCACACATCGCGTAACAAAATCATGGTCAACTTTTTTCATGAGCTCGATAAAATCTTTGGCGACATTCGGAGCCTACCTAAAAGCCTATGGTTTAACTTTCACTATCTCAATTTTTTTAATGCAATTCGTCTACCCATATTGATTTCACATCGCGTCAAACTACGAAATCTAGGTGGCTCGATTCACATCAACCGTGTAAAAACAGGAACCATTCGCATCGGTTTTGGTGGTATGGGGCAACATTGTGGCGTGGTTGATTCAGTCTTTTCTATGAAAAAAGGAGTCATTCAATTTGAAGGGAAAGTGCGTATTGGTTGTGCTGCAAATATCTTTATTCATGATGGTACACTTACGATTGGTGACAACTTTGATGCATCCCGTAACCTTCTCATCATGTGCCAAAATAAAATTCATATCAAACACGATGTGCTTATCTCCTGGAATGTTTCAATCATGGATCATGATGGACACGACATCCAACAACACGGCGAATCTATCAATCCACCTCGTGCAATCGAAATAGGTTCACAAGTATGGATCGGGTGTAATAGCACGATTTTAAAGGGAGCCCAACTCGCGGAACAAAGTGTTGTCGGAGCGCACGCGATCGTAACAGGATCCTTTCCTGCCCATGCACTCATTGCAGGGCAACCTGCCCGTCTCGTCAAACAGGATATCTCATGGCAACAATAAAGCGTGCGCTCGTAACGGGTGGTGCGGGCTATATTGGTGCGCACATGGTCGATCTTTTACTCCAACAAGGATGGCATGTTGCTATCATCGACAATTTATCGTCTGGGCATCAAGATACGCTGGATCCACGCGCTGTTTTTTATGAAATTGATCTGTGTAATGCTGAGCAAACTGAGGCCGCACTCCTATCCATTCGCCCCGATGTAGTTTTCCATTTTGCAGCACTCTCAATCGTAAGTGAATCATTTTTGCAACCTGAATACCATACCCTTCATAACATAAATTCGACCCGTAATCTTCTGCAAGGTATGCAAAAAGCGAACTGCCATGCACTTGTTTATTCATCAAGTTGTTCTGTCTATGGCAATGCACAAACCATTCCCATCCCCGAAGACCACCCGATCATCCCCCTCTCACCCTATGGCGAAAGCAAGGCTGTGTGTGAAAAACTTATTCAAGAAGCGAATCGCCAATGGCATTTAAATGCTATCATTTTACGATACTTTAATGTCGCGGGTTGTGCGAACAAATGGCGGCTTCGTGAACGCCATGAGCCAGAAACACACCTTATTCCCAATCTGTTAACCGCCAGCCTCTATCACACGCCCTTTTTCCTTTACGGAAATGACCACCCAACCCCAGATGGCACGGCAATTCGTGACTACATCCATGTTCTTGATTTAACAGAAGCCCACCTTCTTGCAGCCAATGCCTTATCCAGCGGTGAGCAAGGTGTGCAGATCTTTAATCTTGGGAGCGGTCAAGGCTCTTCGGTTCAACAAGTCATCCACCTCACAGGAAAAATCACCGGAAAACCTCTAGTCGTAGAGACCCATCCCGCACGCCAAGGCGATGCCCCCATATTGTTTTCTGACACCCGGTGCTGGCAACAATGGAGTCAAAAGGCGGCGATGCTTCACGATCTTGATAGCATGATTCGCAGCGCATGGCATATCGTTAACCACGATAAAGTACAATGATACACCCCATGCAGATCGGCGTAATCATCTCCACCTATAACAAACCGAAAGAGCTTGAACTGGTGTTGCAAGGCTGGGCAAACCAACATGACAAGAACTGTATCATCTATGTTGCCGATGATGGTTCAAGCCATGAAACAGCAGCAATGATTGAGCGACTCATAAAGAGTAACTACCCTCTTCCTCTGCACCATGTTTGGCAAAAAGATGATGGTTTTCGACTCTCACGCATTCGAAATCTTGCCATTGCCGCGGCAACATCGTGTGATTATCTTATTATTACCGATGGTGACTGTATCCCTCTTCCTGACATGATTGCTGCGCATCGCCATCATGCATCTCGAGGCCATTTCCTTAATGGTGGTCGCCTGCTTCTTTCTGAGCCATTCACCCACCAATTACTCTCTCATCCCTGGGAATTAGCGAAGGAATCAACCGTCACTCTACTCAAACGATGTATGCGCGGCGAAATCAACCGAATGTTCCCTCTATTACTCCCCATCATGACAACAAAACCCAATCAAAAATTGGTGGGGCTACGCGGATGCCACCTATCATTTTGGCGTGATGATCTCATCAAAACCAATGGCTTTGATGAGATCTATCATGGTTGGGGGCGTGAAGATTCCGACATTGCCGCCCGTTTATTTCATAGTGGCGTGTTGCGTAAAGATCTAAAAGGCATACCACTGCTACACATCTGGCATTATGAAGCCAATCGTTCATCCCTACACCATAATGACGCCCTGCTTAGCGAATGCCTAAAAGAAAAAAGGCAAAAAGCACGCATAGGCATTGATGCACTCACGCATGTATAAAGTATCTGTCTATATTCCAGTCCTCAATGAAGAGGATAAGATTGAGGATGCATTAAAAAGTGTCTCTTGGGCCGATGAGGTTATTATCATCAACACTGGCTGTACCGATAATACCCTTGAGATTGCCCGCCGCTATACCGATCGCATTGTGCCCTGTAAGTTTGAGGGATTTGGGAAACTTCGCAACTTCGGCATCGACCAGTGTACCTACCCATGGATACTAAGTATTGATGCTGACGAACGCTGCACACCTGAACTAGCAACAGAGATTCGTCAGGCACTGGCGCAGGAGAACCTATCCGATGCCTACTGGATTCCACGCCGAAACTGGTTTATGGGGCGCTGGATCAAACATGGCGACTGGTACCCTGACTACTGTCAGCCGAAACTGTTCAAAGCGGATAAGATGCGTTACCGCGATGAAGATGAGGTGCATGAGGGCTGGGATGTGAAGGGCTCTATCGGCTATCTGACATCGGATGTACTGCACTTCTCTTTCGCTTCGCTCTCCGATGTGCTAAGAAAGGTGGACAGCTACTCCGAACTCGGTGCCGATAAGTTAATACGACAAAACAGAAGCCATGGAATCGGCAAAGCATTTCTGCGCGGTCTCTGGGCCTTTATCCGCATCTACATCCTGAAACGCTCTTTTCTGGATGGCTGGGCGGGCTTCGTCATTGCCCTTAGTAATTTTCAAGGAACTTTTTATCGCCATGCCAAACACGCATGGAAAAAAAATCACTGGGACCAACCACCACCATGGAAATGAAACGACCCATCGCCTTTATCTCCAAAAGTGTCGCCCCCATGGGTGGACTTGAAGCGGACATGATCAAGTGTATGCGTGCATTAAGTCTCGCAGGGCATTCTGTGCATGTTTTGTATGGTTTCAAACAAAAGGGAACCGACGAAGCTTTAGCAGGATGCCCAAATATTCAATTTCATTCTATCCCCATGGTCAAGCGCCCCCCTGTCATTGGACAAATCATGCTCTTCCATGGTATCAAGAAAGCCTTGCCTCAACTCAAAAAGCAATACCCCAATCTGCTCACCATCACCCTGGAACGGCTTCCTTTTGGTGATATTCATATTGGAGCTGCGCCCCAATCCTTATGGACACAAGCACGCAAGCGCATGGGACTCTCTCCTTTTTCTCAACCAGCCTATCGCTATTGGCTCAAAAAAATGGATCAAATGGTACAACGCAATCCCAACCATACGCTTGTTATATTCTCTGAACGAGATCGCCTCGCGTTAATCGATGCGGGCGTTTCTGAATCGCATGTTGTGCGTCTGTTGATTCCAACAGACACACAACGCTTTCTGCCAAATGATGCTTCAAAGCGCAATTATATCACCATTATTGGTGCCAATCCGAAACTCAAGGGTATTTCTCTCATGCTACAAGCATGGCCAGAAATATCACGACAACATCCTGCGTTAACATTAAGAATTGTTACCAAAGGATGGAAAGTGAGGAAACTTGTCGAACAAGCCGATGCGGAAAAGATTGAACTCTGCGAATTCATTCCCAATGTAGAGTACTATTATCAAACATCTCGAATTCTTGTCGCCCCCTCCATGTTTGAAACATGGGGCAATGTTATTCCTGAAGCGTTGGCATCAGGCGTTCCAGTGGTCACCACATTGCATGTGCCTGCCCACGAATTGATCTGTCACCCCCTTCATGGTGTAACGATAACACAAGAGGACTCCAAAATGCTCACAGAAGCCATATGCAACACATTAAATCAACCTATGGATCCACCGAGTCAAGCGTTTCGCCACCAACGCGTGATAGAATATATGACAAAATTTCCAAACCTTGTAGATTGGCTCGCAGACTATGCTAAGGAAGAAATTTCATGAATCAGATTGATGCAGCCTTTGTTAAAGCATTTTTGGAAAACTGGCAGCAAAAAAACGAGACGATCGAACTTGATACAATCGCAGCCCACCCAACCACAATCGCTCTCAACGGCGCAGAAATTCCTCAAACGGCACAAGTAAATTCACGATATGGTCGTTTCCTTTACCATCTTGTCAAACAATTCAAACCCCAAAAAGTTTTGGAAATTGGCATGGCCAATGGTGTCAGCTCTGCATATATCGCCAGTGCCATGGCAACATACCAACCTGAATCAGGAAACCATACGATCATAGATCCTTTTCAATCCACGGACTGGCAAGGTGCAGGCAAGCACCTCTTGCAACGCCTCCATCTTGATCGTTATACACAGCTGATTGAACACTACTCCATCCATGCTGTCACACAGCTAGAAGATGCAGGAAAACGGTTCGACTTTGCCTTTATTGATGGTAACCATTGCCTTGATTACACTTTAGCTGATGTTATTGTGGCAGACCGCGTGCTCAATATTGGCGGGCTTATCGCCCTTGATGATTCAATGGCTTATGGTGTCAATATCGCCATCCCATACTTGGATCAACATCGTCCCAATTTAAGACGAATCCTACTTGACCCTCCTGCTATTCATTGGCTACGCGAAAAATGGTTCAAACGGCGTCGCATCACTATTTATCAAAAAATTGCCGAAGATACGCGTGGCGCTGATACGATCTAACCCACACCTATGACTCAAACATATTCACATTGCCCTCTTTGCAGCTCAAATGATCTCAAACTGCTTTTCTCTGGCATTGATCGTATGTATGGCAACCCGGGGGCCTTTCCAGTCGTCCGCTGTCTTTCTTGCTCACTATGTTTTTTAAATCATCAATTTACACCCGAAGAGCTATCTCAATACTATCCAAATACTTACTATGCCTATCAAGGTGAAGAAACCACACTGCACCGACCACGATTCAAACAGTGGGAATTAAATCTACGCACAGCCGTTGAGCATGAAGCATTGTCTCAATTCTGTGCCTATCCACGCCAGCACAGGGCAACACCGCTGGTTCGCTTTCTCGCCAAGCGCAAATCGAAAAAATATGCACAACTTCCACATTATATCAAAGGTGGAAAACTTCTCGATGTTGGATGCGGTGGAGGCAACTACCTTGCATCCATGCGCAAATTAGGCTGGCATGTCGAAGGCATCGAGCCAAGCCACAGTGGCGTTGAGGCTTGCCTTGCTCAAGGCATTACGGCCCATGAAGGCACCTTAGAGAGCGTCTATCTTCCAGATCACACCTTTGACTTCATTCGTTTTGAACATGTCTTAGAACATGTTCCTGACCCCCTTCGTGCATTACAAGAAGCATCACGAATGCTCAAAAAGAAGGGCATCATCCGTGTACAAGTTCCCAATATCGATGGGTTGCCTGCGCGATGGTTTGGTACCTATTGGTACCATTTAGATACACCGCGCCATCTCTTTTGGTTTAATCAAAAGACCTTACATCAATTGGTAACAAAGGCGAACTTATCCATTAAGAGCAGTCAAATTAGCAATGATTACTCCGATATATCTGATAGTCTCATCTATTGGTTGAAGGAGTACTGGCCGTGGCTTGCAAAAAGAATGGGGCAAAGAAAAACATTATGGAAAATTTGCAATAAAATCTTAATGCCAGTGAGAATCTGGATGAATAGCAATCAATCAGGAAGTATTCTTACAATTGAAATACAACATCATGATCAGGGAATCGTTAAATGAATAAAGCTTGCATGGATTTCGTAATGAACGCGATGAAAGATCAAAACTTTAATGGTGCAAACATATTGGAAGTAGGTTCATATGATCACAATGGTACAGTCAGACCCGCTTTCACCTCTTTTCAACCCAACGAATACATTGGAATAGATATATGTGAAGGGCCCGGTGTATTCATCAAAGCTAGAAAAACAAATTGCACATTAACAGACCTTAACCCGTTAAACTTATTTAGCATTTTGACAGGAGATCGAAAACATAGTTTCTCTTCAGAAGAGATCGCGGCATTTAATCAATTACCAGAAGAAGATTTAGAGCTTTTGTGGTACTCGCCAAGCCGCCGTTGGTATAGAAAACATTTGAGAAAGCCTTGGCGAAAATTTGAAAAATCTATCGTCCAGATGCTTCATTTAAAATAAACGCTCATGATCAGCATTATCACTGCCGTCCACAATCAACTTGAAATCAACAAGTTATTCCTCCGTTTCCTGGAAAAGAATACCCATCACCCTTACGAACTAATCATTATTGATAACCACTCAACAGATGGCTCAGCCGATCTATTTGAAGCGCATGGAGCAACCGTCATTCGTAATCCAGAAAATCATTGCTATCCAGACTCCCAAAATATGGGAATGGCGTTGGCAAAGCATGATTACTTTGCCTTCCTCAACAATGATATTTGCGTTGCTCCAAACTGGGATAAACTCGCCATTGAAGCGATGAAAATTCATGGGCTTGATATCGCATCGTTAGGCAGTTGGGAAGTCCTTGAAGAGCCGCACCAGCGTCGTTCCTTTCATCAAAAATGGAAATGGATCCGTAAAGGAAAGCGTTATCTTAGTGGCGATGCCGATCAACTTGAAAAGATGGTACACCGCTTGCATGGCATGCCCTTTGAACAATGGTGCGAAAAGCAGTACCAAGAGCACTATCCCCGTGTATATATGGGCGTCTGTGGCTCTGCAGTTTTCACATCAAGAAACGCTTGGGATATTTTATACCAACATGATGGCATGCAAGGTTGGGATGTTCAAATGGAAGGGTCGGACTGGGATTTGCATATGCGCATCACACAACGGGCCATTGAGTGCGGTGATATTCGTCCTCCTCATATCATTCCATGGGCGCTTCATCACCACTTTTCTCGCGTTACCTTTCGCTCCACCCCTGAACCGCGCATATGTGACCATCGTCACATGGGGATTCAAGAGAAATGGAGCGAACATCAACTCGCACAATTTGGTCCAAAACAGTTACAAGAAGCTCCCAGCATCAAACAACAGTTAAGACGCATACTTAAATCATTGCGTATCACGAAGCCAGGAAAAAGTCGTGAAACTGTATAAATTGAGCCGAAACAACGGATGAAGGTATTCTTTTTTACACCCATTCAACAAAACATCCATCGTTATCGCGAACTTCTTTGGTACGCCTTCCTGGCACTATGGATGCAAGGAGAGGCACTGCTAAACATATTATGGGCGTTTCTACTCATTACATCCTTCATGCAGATCAAGCATGGGGTCCGCGCACTCTCTGAATACCGTTGGCTTTCCTATTCGATCATGGCCTATCTTGGGATGCGTATTGTTTCAATCAGTTATGCTATAGCCCCTTATCAGGCACTCACAGCCATCATCGATGATTTGCGTATTTTCTCTATTGGAATTATAGCAATATCGTTGATCCGAACACAGGAGCAACTCGCAAAAAGTGTGCTCTTTTCTTTCATCGGCTTCCTCTTTCTCGGTTGGCATGCGCTAGAGATTCAATGGAGCCTCATTCATGGGCTCGCGACACCTGCCAATCTCAATGTTGAATTTGGTTCACTTGCACATATGAACTATGCAGCTGCTTTTAGCAGCATCATTATTTTTACTGGCATTGTTGCTTGGTTCCATTTTTCTCATATCAAGTGGAAAATCCTCATTGCTTTACTCATTATTCCGCTTGCGCTGATGCAAATCCCATTAAGTAGCCGCACAACCATGTTAATCAGCGGCGCAATCATTGCACTCTTCCTTATTTATAAACTGCCAATCATCAAAGCATTTGTATTTATCAGTGTATGTGCAGGGGTTGTCCTGTTTTCATTGTGGCAAGTTCCAGGTGGAATCAAACAGTTTGAAGAGGTCAAACAGCCTCAAAGTGCCCCATCGGTCTGGATACGCGTTGATGTATGGAAAACCTTAATCCACATTACCGAATCGTATCCGTTTGGCATCGGACCCAGAGGTTTTAATTCCATTGATCTTAATCCGTATAAGATATGGATGTTTGAAAATATTAATCGCACCCTTACGCACTACTACCCACAAAAAGAGATCGAACAGCAATTACAATTCACAGACATGAATCATCCGCACCACCTGGTTACCGATCCGCACAGCCACTATATATCGATTTATGCTGAGAATGGCATCATTGGACTCTTGCTATTTTTAGCATGGTTGGGGGCGATGCTAATGCTTGCAATACAAAATTTACGCCATAGTGATCAACATGTTCGCCCCTTTGCCGAGGCCATGCTGGGAGGGCTTGTCATTATGGCAGGCTGCGCGACCATGACCGCGCTTTTTTATCAATCAGGAGGTATCATCACCATCCTATTGATGGCATTTCTCATCAGTAGTCTACGCATTTCTCACAAGGATAACACGCTCGCTTCATGACCCTTGACCTCCATATCTTCAAGCAGTGGATGGGGACCTTTCTTGGCATTATCTTGATTGCCACAGGGGTGTTGCTGCTTGGGCGCGTGCTAAAACTGTTGGCGATTTTTTCAGATAAAGGCATTGAATGGGCCATTATGTTGACCATGATCCAGGCGATTCTTCCCTATTTTTTGGTGCTCACCATTCCCATTGCTTTTTTCCTCTCGGTGCAAGCGCTGATATTAAAACTGCAAAAAGAGAGTGAAATGGATGCGATGCGCGCCGCCGGCCTCTCTTACACCCGCATACTTCGCCCCATCTGGATCAGTGCCACGATGCTTTGGATGCTACTCACTTATGCAACCCTGCAATGGGTTCCTCAGGGGCAACTTGCATTTCAATCGCTGCTGATCGCTGTGCAAGATCTTAAAGTTGCCCCCACCTTTGATCCACAGCGTTTTTCCAATGATCTGGAAGGGTTTAACATCTACATTGAAGGCGCCTCCGATGATGGAACGCTGCATGGTTTTATGCTTGAAGACACACGCGAATCCCCTTCGACCACCTATCTTGCCAAACGCGCAGAACTCCAGCGTATCGGCAATACACTGGAGTTCACACTCCATCAAGGCACCCGTCTAAGCGGCAGCTTGGAAAAACAGCAAGCGTTGCAATTTGATCGCTATCAAGTCTCCTTTGATATGGGCGGGTTGGGTCTAATCAAACTACCACAATGGCAAAACCGTGTTTTTGAAATGCCGATTCTTGAACTTCTTTCCACGATCAAAAATATGCCCCAACGCCTGGATGCCGTCGCCGAACTTCATCGTCGCTTATTGCTTCCGCTCTCCATCTTCACACTGGCACTTTTCGCATTACCTCTCTCACTCTCAGGAAAACGCTCAGGAAAATCAGCAGCCTACTTAACAGGCATTGCCATTTTATTACTTTTATACAATGCACAAATTGTTCTGCATCAACAAGTCGCCCAAGGAGCGCTGCACTGGAGCATAATGTGGATCAGCAATGCGCTTTTTCTACTGCTTGCCCTCTATCTATACCACCGCGCATCCCAAGATCGATTGATACAGTTTCAATTTCCAGTGCACCTCTTGCGTAAAAAAACAGCAATATCGCCACCTGCCTAGCCCAAATTCTTTATCAAGGGTTCTTGGTCGGCACTTGTTTACTTTAGCCACAAAAAATATCGTGCAGTCAAAAGCGTTATGCATATCATTGCATCCATGACTGCAAATATTTTAGATGGTAAAGCGTTAGCGGCGCAGATACGCCAACAACTCAAAACAGAAATTGATACACTCACACTACGCCATGGGCGCCAGCCAGGACTGGCTGTGATTTTAGTCGGTGAAGATCCTGCTTCGACGGTCTATGTGCGTAACAAGGAGAGTGCCTGCAAACAGACTGGCATTCACTCCATTGCCCACCGATTACCAAGTGAAACCACACAACAACATCTTTTGGGCTTAATTACCGAACTGAATCACGATCCACGCATTGATGGTATTTTGGTACAGCTGCCACTGCCAGCGCACATTAACCCTACGGCGATTCTTGAAACGATTGATCCAGGCAAAGATGTCGATGGATTTCATCCTTACAATGTGGGCCGTTTAACCGTCCGAACTCCTGCTTTGCGGCCATGCACCCCCTTTGGATGTATGAAGCTGCTTGAACTCACTGGCATGGATCTGCATGGTAAAGAGGCCGTGGTGGTGGGCGCATCAAACATTGTCGGTCGCCCCATGGCGCTTGAACTGTTACTTGCCGGAGCCACCGTCACCGTCGCCCATCGATTCACCCAGGATTTACAACAACACATTGCCCGTGCTGATATCATCATTGCCGCAGCTGGAAAACCAGGCTTGATTCAAGGCGAATGGATTAAAGAGGGCGCAACCATCATTGATGTGGGCATTCATCGCCGTGACGATGGCACTTTAACCGGTGATGTCGATTTCGATGAGGCTGCAAAAAAAGCAGCCTGGATCACCCCCGTTCCCGGCGGAGTTGGCCCCATGACCATCACCATGCTACTACACAACACCGTGCAAGCCTTTCGCACACATATGGGAGACTCTGAATGAGCGAAACTCACACAAATGATGAACTGTTAGCACACACACCTCTCTTTGATCAACATATTGAACTTGGTGGAAAGATGGTGCCATTTGCAGGTTTTTCGATGCCCGTACAATATCGTCAAGGGGCATTAAAAGAGTATCAATGGGTTCGTGAAGGTGGCTCAGGCATCTTTGACATTACCCACATGGCTCAAGTGCGCGTTGAGGGGCAGCAAGCCCTTGAATACCTACAATATGTGACTACCAACGATGTCTCTGCGCTCGTAGATGGACAGGTGCAATACTCGGCCCTGCTCAATACACAAGGCACTTTTATTGATGATATCACCACCTACCGTATCGATGCACACCACTACTACCTCTGCATCAATGCCGCCAACCGCCATAAAGATGTCGCACACCTTCTACAAGAGGCGAAAAACTTCGATGTTCGTGTTGTGGATGAATCCGATTCGACCACGCTATTGGCACTGCAAGGAGCAACGGCGCAATCCCTGCTGCAACCTATCATCAACCACGATCTTGAATTGATTGGCTACTACCGTTTTGCTCAGGTGCAAATCGAAGGTATCGACGCCATTGTTTCACGCACTGGCTATACTGGTGAAGATGGTTTTGAGATCTATATCCCCAACAAAGCCGCACAATCTGTTTGGCAGGCTCTAACCGCTGCGGGCGCGATGCCTATCGGACTTGCCGCACGCGACATGCTACGCACTGAGATGGGCTATGCCCTTTATGGCCATGAAATCAATGATCAAGTCACCCCTGTAGAGGCGAAGTTAATGTGGATTACCAAACTTAGCAAAGGTGATTTTATCGGTCGCGATGCCGTACTCGCGCGGAAAGAGCAGGGGGCAAACAACAAACTTATTGCCCTAAAAGTGACCGGCCGAGGCATTCCCCGTGAGCACTATCTCGTCCATTGTGATGGGAAAGAGGTTGGATTTATCACATCGGGCATGCACTCGCCCCTTGCTGGCGGCGGTGTAGCCCTTGCCTATGTTTCACCTGACTTTGCTGAAAGTGATACCTTAACCATCGATATTCGCGGCAAAGCCATTGCCACAGAGCGTACAACCACACCATTTGTTCGCAGCAATGTACGCAAATAAAAAATAATTAATATTTACTATTTTATTGAATCAAGGAGTCAAACATGACCATTCCAGCCGATCTTAAATATACCAAAGAACATGAATGGGTTCGTATCGAAGGCGATCAAGCAACCATTGGCTTAACTGACCATGCCCAAGAAGCCTTGGGAGATATTGTTTTCGTCGAGCTTCCAGAGCTTGATCGCGAACTTAGCATTGAAGAAGCCTTCGCCGTTGTTGAATCGGTCAAAGCGGTCTCTGATGTCTATAGTCCTGTCGCAGGAACGGTGCTTTCCATCAATGAATCGCTCGAAGAGACCCCTGAATCGGTCAACAGCGATCCCTATGGTGATGGCTGGATTGCCAAAGTTCAGTTGAGCAACAGCGATACCTCACACCTGATGGATGCCGAAGCTTACGCCGCGCTTTTGGCAGAATAAAATCTGCCATCACCCATAAAATGATCACACCGCACCCCGCGAAATTACTGTTTTAACAGAGAAGGAATGAGATGAGATTTTTACCGCATACGGAGAGTGATCGCCAAGCGATGCTCACGCGCATTGGCGCAACGCAGATGAGTGATCTGTTTGAAGATATTCCAGAACAGTTGCGCATCTCGCCACAAAGCCTCGATTTACCAGGTGCGCTTTCAGAAGCCGCCATTGTACGCAAGTTTACCCAAGCCGCCGAGCGCAATCGCCATGCGCTGAACACCCGCTGTTTTTTGGGTGGTGGCACCTACCATCACTTCATTCCATCAGTGGTTGATTACATCATTTCGCGTGGTGAGTTTTTAACAGCATACACCCCCTATCAACCCGAAATCTCTCAGGGAACATTGCAAACCCTGTTTGAATTTCAAACAATGGTTGCACGGCTGACTGGCATGGAAGTCTCCAATGCTTCGATGTATGACGCGGCCACCTCCGTAGCTGAAGCCGCATTGATGGCCAAGCGCGTGACCCGTAAAAACCGCGTCATTCTTGCCAATGGTGTGCATCCCAAGTATTGCGAAGTGACCACCAACTACCTCTCGCACCTTGAGGGAAGCTGCGTTCGACTCCCCCAAAGTGGCTACGCAACCGATTTGGCACAAACCATTGCAGCCATTGATGAAAACACCGCCTGCGTCATCGTGCAATATCCTGACTTTTACGGCACGGTCTATGATCTTGCCCAACTACGCATCGCATGTGATACGCATAAATGTTTGATGGTCGTTGCATTTGCCGATGTCTCTGCCTTTGCGCTGATTGATCCCCCCGGGCACTACGGTGCCGACATTGCGGTAGGCTCAGGGCAAGCGTTAGGCATTCCGATGGGCTTTGGTGGCCCTCACCTCGGACTGTTCACTTGCAAACAGAAATATCTTCGTCAAATGCCAGGGCGTGTTTGTGGCTTAACGCACGATGTCAATGGTCAGCGTGGCTTCGTATTGACGCTCTCCACGCGCGAGCAGCACATTCGCCGTGAAAAAGCGACATCGAACATCTGTTCCAACCAAGGGTTGATGTGTACGGCTGCGGCCACCTATCTCACCTTGATGGGAGATGCAGGGTTGGAAACTGTCGCCAAACATTCAGCGGCGGCGCTGCAATCATTGATTGATCAATTGCCAAGCCATGTTACGGCTGCAAGTGGCCCCCACTACAATGAGACCGTGATCACTTTTTCTGATCAACATACCCGCGACCAATTTTTATCCCGCGCCCATGCTGCAAATATATTTGCAGGGATTGCGCTTGAAACCATTGATAGTAGCGCTGAGCGTGCAGAAGCAAGTCTGCTCATTGCAACCACAGAAATGATCGAGCCCGATGATATTTCAGCGTTGGTTCAACTGTTGGAGGCTTGCCAATGACACACGCAAATCAATATTCAGCCAAAGCAGGATTGATGCATGAAGAGCCATTGGTCTTTGAACATGCCCATGAAAAAGCAACATCGATCAATCTACCGGGCGTTACTGGCGATATGCCCGCATCGCTCGCTGCCTTTTCGCGCAAAAAGGCAGCCAATATCCCGGGGCTCTCTGAACCTGAAACGGTTCGCCATTTTGTCCGGCTATCGCAGTGGAACCACTCCATTGAGACTGGTTTTTACCCGCTGGGTTCTTGCACGATGAAATACAATCCTCGCGTCAATGAAAACATTGCCCGCCTGCCAGGGTTTGCCCATGTGCACCCTTATCAACCTGAGGATAGTGTTCAAGGGCTTCTTGAAAGCCTCTACGAAGTTCAAGGTTGGCTAGGAGAAATCACGGGTTTCCCCCATGTTACCCTACAGCCTGCAGCCGGTGCCCATGGTGAGTGGACAGGATTAATGATGATTCGTGCAGCCCTGCAAGCCAAAGGCGAGGGGCATCGTAATAAGGTGCTTGTCCCTGACTCCGCCCATGGAACCAACCCTGCATCCGCAAGCCTTTGCGGCATGGAAACCATTGAATTACCCTCACTTCCCAATGGTCAACTTGATCTTGAAGCGCTCAAACAACATCTTGATGGCAACACCGCAGCCCTGATGCTGACCAACCCCAACACGGCGGGAGCTTTTGAATCCAATATCGTTGAAATTTGTCGTTTGGTTCACGAAGCGGGTGGCTTTGTTTATGGTGATGGCGCCAACCTCAACGCCTTGGTTGGCAAAGCGCGCCCCGGAGATATGGGCATCGATTGTTTGCACATCAATGTGCACAAAACATTCTCAACACCGCATGGTGGCGGCGGCCCTGGTGGTGGCCCTGTGGCGGTATGTGAAGCACTTGCCCCATTCTTGCCTACACCCCACATTCGCGCCTGCAAACATGGCTACCACTTGGTTCAAGAGCATCCCCAAAGCATCGGTTCCGTTCTCGGCTCAATAGGTCAAGTGGGTGTATTGATTCGTGCAGCTGCTTATATCGCAGCATTTGGCCGTGATCATCTGCATAAAATCGCAGAAGATGCCGTGCTCAATGCCAACTACATGCTGGCACGCCTTAAAGCGCACTACCATGTTCCCTTTCCGGGGCTGTGCAAACATGAGTGTCTCTTGACCGATGAGTGGCAAAATCGCGATGGTGTTAAAACCCTCGATATTGCCAAGCGTTTAATCGATCTAGGATTCCATCCTATGACGGTCTATTTCCCGCTCATTGTTCATGGCGCGATGCTGATTGAACCGACCGAAACAGAATCAAAAGAGATGATGGATGCCTTTTGTGATGCCATGGTTGAAATTGCAGAGCAGTGCAAAAATGGAGAAACAGAGCTTTTGCATGACGCACCACTCTTACCCATGCGCCGGCGTTTGGATGAGACGGCTGCGGCAAGAAAACCAACCCTTGTATGGCATGGTGAAGTGTAACTGTTAGCTTCCCCTCATGAGCATAAAAAAGCACGCCTTTGCGCGTGCTTTTTTTATATCTAATTTTTTATATCTAAGGTTGATCTAAATAACGACACCCCTGTAGTTATTTATGACTAAAACGGCCGAACCACCACAAAAATCACCACAGCAATCAATCCCAGTGTCGGGATCTCATTGTACATGCGATAAAACTTATGGCTGCGTTTATTTTCGTTGTCCGCAAATATTTTAACAATCTTGCCGCAATGAAAATGGTAATAGATCAACCCGACCACCAGGAGAATTTTTAAATAAAACCATACTTGATCCGCCAAAACAGCCCAATTCATCACCGCCATCATCAGCCCTAAAACCACCGTCACACCCATCGCAGGCTGCATAATAAAACGATAAAGCTTGGATTCCATGATGCAAAACTGCTCATGCACGGCAAGTTCTGTAGTGGCGGCATGGTAAACAAACAACCTCGGCAGATAAAAAAGCCCCGCAAACCATGAGACCATCGCAATAATGTGAAACGCTTTTAACCATTCAAATGAGAAAATATCCATGTGCGAACATTAACGCACATCTCTTCGCCGCGCTATGTTATCTTCATCAAATATGGCAATCTTCGTTGCATGAATCCAACTGAAACAACACCCTCCCGTCGTATCGATCACATTGAGCCGTTTCGCGTCATGCAACTACTTGAGCGTGCCAAAGTTCTTGAATCGATGGGTAAAAAGATTATCCACATGGAGATTGGTGAGCCTGACTTCAATACGCCACAACCGATCATTGCCGCGGCAAAAAAAGCTTTGGAGGCGCAAAATCAATTCTACACCCCCTCAACCGGTGCCCCCGAACTGCAACAAGCCCTCGCCGCGTGGTATCAATCGGAGTATCAAGTTGCCATCAACCCTGCACGCATTTTGATCACACCGGGCACTTCAGGCGCCTTTAACCTTCTCTACAATGTCTTAATCGAACACGATGAGCAGGTCCTGCTTCCTGACCCTGGCTACCCTTGTCAACGCAACTTCATTCGATTGGCAGGCGGAAGCCCTATCAATATCCCAGTGGATGCCACGACCCACTACCATTTGAACGCCGAACGCATTGCCAACCACTGGCAGCACAAAACCCGCGCGGCGCTCATCATCAACCCTGGCAACCCAACAGGAACACTCTGCGCTCAAGCGCAAATGCATGCTGCGATCGATGTATGCCATCAAAACCAAGGCTATTTGATCTCTGATGAGATTTATCACGGCCTTCATTATGGCGCGACAGCCGATGAGAAGCCGACCACAGCACTTGCGCTCGATGATCGTGCCATTGTCGTCAATGGATTTTCCAAACGCTGGGCGATGACAGGGTGGCGGGTTGGCTGGGTGATTGTCCCTGAGGAGCTTATTGATCCTTGCCGCCGCGTGATGCAAAATATCTTCATTGCCGCCCCCACCCTCTCCCAACAAGCCGCGATTAATGCATTAACCCTCACCGATGAACTCGAAGCGATGCGATTGGCGTATGATGAACGGCGGAAATATCTGCTGAACGAACTTCCCAGGCTCGGTTTTAATGTTGTTGTCGAGCCCAAAGGGGCTTTTTATATCTATGCAAATGTCTCAGCCATCACCGATAACGCCAAACAGTTCTGCCACGATCTGCTGGAACATGCAGGTGTTGCGATCACACCTGGCGAAGATTTTGGGACATTTCATGCCAATCAGCATGTTCGTTTCTCGTATGCGACACACTTGGATGACATCAAGCTAGGAATTGATAGAGTCAGGCACTATTTAAATTTATAGAAAAGATCGGGAGTTTTCACCCCATGTTCAATTTTTTAACCAAAATGTTTGGCAGTCGTAATGAGCGTTTATTGAAAGAGGCCTACCCTATTGTCGCCCAGGTCAATGCACTTGAAGCAAGCATCAAGGCGCTCAGTGATGAAGAATTGGTGGCCAAAACCAGCGAAATGAAAGCGCGCTATAGCCAAGGAACGACACTCGATGAGCTTCTTCCCGAAGCGTTTGCCGTCTGCCGTGAAGCGGGCTTCCGCGTCCTTGGCATGCGCCACTTCGATTCGCAAGTGATTGGTGGCATTACCCTCCACAAAGGGCGTATTGCTGAAATGAAAACAGGGGAAGGCAAAACATTGATGGCAACCCTTCCTGTTTACCTCAATGCCTTAACGGGCAAAGGGGTTCATGTGGTGACAGTCAATGACTACCTTGCCAAACGCGATGCCGAATGGATGGGGCGTTTGTATAATTTTTTAGGGCTCACCACCGGCATTATTCTGCATGGCATTCCCGCCAGTGAACGGCAAAAAGCGTATGCCGCAGATATCACTTACTGCACCAACAACGAACTGGGTTTCGATTACCTTCGCGACAACATGGCGTTTGCCAAAGAGGATTTGGTGCAACGCCCCCCCCATTTTGCCATCGTCGATGAGGTTGACTCCATCTTAATCGATGAGGCGCGCACGCCGCTGATCATCTCGGGTCCCGCAGAACAAGCGACCGAACTTTACACCCAGGCCAATGCAATCTTTCAACTTCTCAATGAGAATGATTACGAAAAAGATGAAAAAGACCGTGCGGTATCCTTCACAGAAAGTGGCATGGAGCATGTCGAAGAGAAGTGCCGTGAAGCAGGCTTGCTCCCTGAAGGCAACCTCTATGACCCCGAGAATGTCAATCTACTGCATGCTGTAACCCAGTCATTGCGTGCCAATACCCTCTTTACCCGTGAAAAAGATTACATCGTTCGCAATGATGAAGTGATCATTATTGATGAATTTACCGGGCGTATGATGCCTGGGCGTCGTTATTCGGATGGTCAACATCAAGCGCTCGAAGCCAAAGAGGGGGTGACGGTTCAAGCGGAAAATCAAACACTTGCCTCCGTCACTTTCCAAAACTACTTCCGCATGTATGAAAAATTGGCCGGCATGACCGGAACCGCCGACACGGAAGCGGAAGAGTTTCAAAAGATTTATAAACTTGAAGTGGTCATCATTCCGACCAATCGTGACATGATTCGTCAAGACAAAGCCGATTTGGTCTATCGAGATCAAGAAGATAAATACCTCGCCATTGTTGAAGAGATCGCCAAGGTTCATGCCACAGGGCAACCTATTCTTGTAGGAACGACCTCGATTGAAAAATCTGAACTACTCTCCTCCATGCTCACCCAACAAAAGGTGAAACATGAAGTGCTCAATGCCAAGCATCATGAACGCGAAGCCGAAATTGTAGCCCAAGCCGGTCGCAAAGGCGCAGTGACCATTGCAACCAACATGGCAGGCCGTGGTACAGACATCATGCTCGGTGGCAACCCCGAACTA
>PEAA01000015.1 GCA_002753275.1 Zetaproteobacteria bacterium
TGCAGATGGAGTTTTGTGCTGGTGGCGGGGTGATTGGTGAGCTGTTGATGCGCCGCTACTTGGGCTGGGACAGTCAACCCGTTCACCGTGCGGATTCTTCACACTTTGAAGAGGATGAGGATGTTGCATCCAAACAGTGATTGTTCGTTATTCTATTCCATGAATAGGGAAGATCGAGGCGTAGAAACGCGTTGTTGACCATGGATCGTCGTCCTTTGGTCGTGTTGTTCCTCTTGATCTATATGGGAACGGGGTTCACTTCGTTGGCTTATGAAGTGCTCTGGACACGCATGCTTTCATTGATGTTTGGAGTGACGGTTTTTGGGGTCGTGATTACGGTATCCGCCTTTATGTTAGGATTGGGAGGGGGAAGTTTACTGGCACGAAGATTGATAGGGTCACCTACGCGAGCGTTACAGCTTTTGGCAGTGCTGGAATTTGTAATCGCACTTTATGCGCTTTTACTTCCTGAGATCATGCCACTGTTCGATGAAGTGCTCATCCAGATGGTTGGCACGCTTGAAATTCAGTGGTGGCAAGTGACTCAGGTGGTGACAACATTGCTTTTATTCGTGCTTCCAGCCATGGCGATGGGGGCGACATTCCCTTTAATTCTTCGTGCAACGGCGGTGGAAAATATTCAATTAAATATGCTCTACGCAGTCAATTTAGTAGGTGGGGCTGTGGGCGCACTGATGCCATTGCTGCTTTTGCCAATGTTGGGTTGGCAAGAATCTTTATGGTTGATTGCTATGGTTGGCATCACGCTGTCAGTGATGGCATTGTTATTGTCGATACGGATGCGCAGTGAGAATCTGTTTGCAATGGAGAATAAGCTTACAACAGCGCATGAGAGGGCTTCACCCTCATGGGTTGCGCTGTTGGCTTATACAGGGATTGGCGCTTCATCGTTAATGTTTGAGATCGTCTGGACCCGAATCTATGGAATGGTTCTTTTGCGTACGGAGTATGTTTTGGCGATACTTCTTTTTGTGTTTCTCTTTGGTCTCGGGCTTGGAAGTGCATTGTCGCGATGGATGCGCGCCTCCTGGTGGCTACCTGCGCTTGCAATTACCACCCCTTTTCTTGCATTAAGTACGCTCATTTCCTTGCCTTGGCTGAGTCAATGGGTTCATCAGCAGGAGTTTGACTCGTTGATGGATGCGATGCTTTTACAGGGGGCTTTGATTGCACTTTGTACTTTGCCTGTAACTTTTGCATTAGGTGCCTGGCTACCCCTTATCAGTCGTAACTATCTGGATCAACATAAGGTGGGGTCTCTTTGGTATGCAGTGAATAGTTTTGGTGCTGCTGTAGGGGCATTGCTGGCAGGGTTTGTGCTCATTCCATGGCTAGGAAGTGCGGGTGCTTTGATTGCTGCGGCATCATTGTTGTTGGCTTGTGGAATGTATTGGGTTGAAAGAAAAGTATTTTTATTGCTGTTTTTATGGATTGCCTTGATTGGATGGAACTATCCTCGGCTGCCCGAGGTGTCGCAGCTTTTGCCGCAATTGGCGATGAGCAAAGCGTTAAGTTTGTATGAAGATGCTGTTGCCTTGACCCATGTGGTTGAGCGCCCAGATGGTCAGAGATTGCTGCTTTCGGATTTGCAGCGCATGGATGCATCAAGTGACCCAACGGCGGTCACGGTGCAAAAGAATCAAGCCCGTCTGCCGCTATTGTTGCACCCTGAGCCCCACGATGTTCTTTTTTTAGGAATAGGTACGGGAATTACAGCCTCAGGTGCACTTTCTTTTCCAGGTTTGCGGGTGACTGCCGTTGAGCTTTCGCAAGGGGCTATTAATGCCGCCCAACAATTTTTTAGCCCTGTAAACGGCGGCGTGATGAGAGATATTCAAGTTGTTCGTGATGATGCGCGGCGCTTTATGCGTATTGACACCCATCGCTACGATGTGATAGTGGGGGACCTGTTTCATCCTGATATGGTCGGTAGAGGCCACCTTCTTTCAAGACAGCATTTTCAGCGTGTACATGACCATCTCAATAGCGGTGGAGTGTTTGTGCAGTGGTTGGCTTTGAATCAATTTGATGTGCGTGGCTTGCAAGTTGTGATGCACACTTTTGCACAAGTTTTTCCTCATGCGTCGCTCTTTGTTGATGGTTATCGAATCGCATTGGTGGGCATGCGTGATGGCGCAATTCAGGCCGAAGATGTTTTGAAACATTGGCGCCATTTGTCACCAGCACAACAAGTTGAGGGTAGTGGTGGAGAAGGTGTGTGGACTTGGTTGGGGCGTTATTGGGGTGTTATTCCCATTTTTGATGTGCCAACGCAAGATGAGTGGGCACCTGTCATTGAATATCACCTGCCTCAATTGCGTTACGCTGCGGGCATCGATGTGATGGCTAACTGGCAGTGGTTACTTCATTGGCGAGAGCCATTGGATCAAGCCCTGCTTCAACTTTCGGTCTCTGCTGCCGATGCGATACTGTTTCAACGCGCATGGATGGCGATGGAGGCGGATGTGCGTTTGTGGCAAGAAGAGCTGAAAGGGGATGATGCCCGCGCTGTCTATTGGGCACGGTTGGCAAGGCATGCCAATGGACTTGATCGTTGGCCTGCGTTTGCGCTTGCAGATCGTATGTTTGAGAGTTTAAGCCATGGGGCGCCCGCGGGCGTTTCCATGGAAGATGCATTGCATGAGATTTTATTGATTCGACCTGATCATGAAGGGGCGTTGTTGGCGTTGTTGAAGCTAAAAGGGCAGCAGAACGATGCTGTGGCAGTGCAAGAGATCCGTGAAAAACTATTCGCGCTCACTCCTCTAGCCATGCCTTTGCGTCTGCAGTAGTGTGCCCAGATGCGTGAACCGAAAAAAAATATCATTCCAATTGTTGAAGATCGCGTTGCGGGTTCTCAGGTGATGCACCCTTTGCGGCGCCTGAGTCAATATAGTACGCTGCTTATTTTAATCCTTATTCCGATGACGGGACTATTTCGTATTGACCCAGTCGATGGTGCATTTGTCATTTTGGGCTATCAGGTCTGGTTCTCTGATATTTTCTTGGTGATGGGCTTTTGGATATTTTTCGCCAGCCTATTGGTGTTGATGTACTCCTTGGTGGGCGCCGTTTTTTGCGGGTGGGCATGCCCACAAAATACGGTTTCTGAATGGGCTAATGCGTTGACGAAAAAGCTATTGGGTCGTCAAGCCAATATGATGGATATGAGTGGAAAACAGATGCGCATTGCCTCTCGCCGTGCCTCTTGGCTTAATTATGTGGTACTAAGTTTGGCGATATTGGCCGTGTCGATGGTGTATGCATTGATCCCACTTCTATATTTTTATCCGCCGGATGTAATTCTTTCATTTATTCTGTTTCAGAGTGATGATCGTTTGGCGGGATCTCTGCATTGGATCTATTTTGTTTGTGTGGTAATCATGGTGTTGGATATTGCAGTGATTCGCCATTTGATGTGTAAATATATGTGTATTTATCGAGTCTGGCAGCATTCGTTTAAAACCCGCGATACCTTGCATATAGCCTACGACGCAAGTCGCTCGGACCACTGTTTGAATTGTAGTTATTGTGTTGACCATTGCTTTTTAGATATTGATCCAAAGCAGTCGGAAGTGTTCGATAGCTGTGTGAATTGTGGTGAATGTATTGTTGCATGCGATGAGCTTCATGCCAAAAGTAAAAAGATGGCGGGCCCTGGACTATTGCGTTTTGCGCTTGGCGATGCGCAGAAGGAGCGTTACAGAGGGGCGATCGGGACATTTTTTGGTCGGGCAAAAACAGTGACGCTTTTTACTTTGTTTGGGTTAATGTTGTTTGTCATTGGCATTGTCAATTATTCGCCTGCCTCCTACTCCGTTTATCGTAGTGAGGCGTGGCAAGGTGATTCGATTGTGGAATACCGGGTGAACTTGGCCAATAAATTATATCGTCCGGTTGTAATGTCGATCGAGGTGCAAGGGCTAGCCGATGACTATTATACACTGGATACTCGCGAAGTTCATTTTGATTCGACAGGGCGGCAAGATGTTGCGTTACATTTAAACCCGGAGATGCCCAAGGGAATCCATCGTTTCCAAGTTTTGGTGACCACGGAGTCGGGTTGGTCAGGATCTTTCGCGGTGGCGCATTATGCCAATGGAGGAAAACATGACCGATGAATTTAAAAAAACAGTGGAGGGGGTTGATACGGAGTGGGGAAAAGCATCAGAAAATCACTACGGCTACGCCTCTGAAAAAGAGCGTTTGGATAAACGAGGTTTAGATGATTGGGAGTTGGTGGAGAAAATCCCAGAGTCGCAACGGCGGGTCCCAAAATGGTTTATTGCGGTGATTGTGATGGTCTTGATTGTCGCCTTTGGTTTGACGATGCCTTTTTGGGGAGATCGCCCCGATAATCCTCGTCCATGGTTTACCTGGGGGCATGTGGCTGCGGTGGTCTATTTTATCATTGCGGGTACTTTTATCTATTTCATGGTCAACTTGTATGGTTCTGATCGGGCTGGGCGTTTGGACAGTGATGCCGAAAAGAGTGACCATGATGATGTAGATATGCCAAAATGAGATTGGGATTGTGGATGACAGGGTTTAGCGCAATCGCTTTGCTTTTAGGATGCTCACCCTCAGAGTCTCAAGTCAGTGCGAAGCCCTATCCCGATATGAATAGTGAGGGATTTCGCGCCCTGAGTATGAACTGTGCCGAGTGCCATGCACTTCCCTATCCTGATGCACACACAGCATCGGAGTGGCCAGCGGTCATTGCTAAGATGCAATCGAACCGCATGCAGCGGGGAATCGGTCCCATTCCTGCATCGGAGATGAAATTGCTCCATCAATATTTACGCACACATGCAGCGCAGGAGGCGATGTGAAATTTCTTAGTTATAGATTAGGTATGCTGCTGTTTTTGGCACTTGTGACGGCATGCAGTGATTCTCAAAGTTGGCGTGCGCCAGAGCAACCGTGGCAAGACCTAGGCATTCATGTTGAAACACGCCCCTCTCCTGCGCAAGTGGGGATGAATGAATTTTTGGTGATGGCTAACCGTCAGCAGAAGGGGTTTACATCGGATCTTATTGTCCATATTCGTACAGATGTCTCCGATTGGAAACAGGCGATTCCTGATGGCGCCCTTGGGGTTTACCGGCGCGCACTTCCGGTTGAAAATGTGCAAGAGAATCGGCTTTATGTTCGGTTGGAACGCAAGGGTGAAATGGGTGAGTTGACCTTTGCGCTTGCACCAGATTCGATGCAGTGAAAGGGATTTTTGTTACAGTTGGACTCGTTGCAGGCGTCGTAGGAGCTATGGTGGATAGTATTGCAGCTGATGCGGAGCGCGGGGCGCTTGTGGCGCAAACGCGTTGTGCAACCTGCCACCATTTGGAAATACCACATCGGCTTATCGGCCCAACACTTAAAGATGTCTTTAACCGTGAACCTTCGATTACAGGAGTTCCCTACACGCGCTGGGATGAAGCGGCTCTGGATGCGTGGTTAGAAAATCCGCGTGCCATCAAACCCAACACTAAAATGGCGATTCCGCCGATCAACTTGCGTGATAGGCAGGATGTGATTGAATACCTGAAGGTTGATCAGAACTCTTAATGGCGCCTTCGCAACCAAATGCGAGCAGTAAGCCGAGCATGGGCGCACCCGATGTTATTTTCCCTTGTAAAACCCATTGCATCGCTTCAGCGCGAGGGAGCCAGAAGGTTCGAATATCTTCGCCCTCGTGATCAAGTCCGTGTAGCAGCTCCATGCTTTCATCGTGGTCAATCGTGCCAAGGTAGAGTTCAATTTTTTCAGAGCATCCTCCCGGTGAGACGAAATAGCTTCCTAAATGTTTTAAGGTTTGCACTTCATAGCCTGCTTCTTCCATGGCCTCACGCCGTACCGTTTGTTCTGGATTACTGCCCGCATCGATCATGCCGGCAACGATTTCAATCATCCACGGATTCTCTTTATGAACAGCTGCACCAATGCGGAACTGCTCAATTAAAAGAACAGCATCAATGGCAGGGTCGTAGAGGACAACGGCAATGGCATCGCCCCGCTCAAGGTGCTCTCTGCGAATGTTGAGTGTGCCGCCATCAAAGCACTCATGCTCGATATCAAAGGCATCCAGTGCAAAAAAACCACGGTAGAGAGGTGTTTGTTTGTTGATGGTGAATTTCATATCAACTCCTGAGGCTTGAAATGTGTAGTGCCCCAACCCTATACTGACCCGCATGAAAATATTAGTCGTAGAAGATGAAGAGCGCGTTGCGCATTTTATACAGAAAGGTCTCAAAGAAGAGGGGCACGCTGTTGATGTCTATTATGATGGTGAAGAGGGTGGTTTTTACGCCGAAGTCAATGATTATGACCTGATCATTTTAGATTTGATGTTGCCCAAGAAAAATGGACTTGTCGTCTGTCGAGAGATTCGTGAGCGCGGAGTCTCTACGCCAGTGTTGATGCTGACGGCCCGTGATAGTGTTGAAGATAAGGTGCGTGGATTGGATGCAGGCGCCGATGATTATCTGCCAAAACCCTTTGCCTTTGAAGAGTTGTTGGCGCGGGTTCGTGCACTGTTGCGGCGTAGATCTGAGGTGAAAACATCTACCTTAAAGATGGCAGATTTGGAACTTGATCCGATTACCCGTCAGGTGACGCGTGCGGGCAAAGGGGTGCGTTTAACGACCAAAGAGTATTCATTGCTTGAATATTTATTGCGTAATCCAAAAAAACTGCTCTCGCGGACATTGATTGGCGAACATGTTTGGGATATGAATTTTGATCCTGAGAGTAATGTGATTGATGTTTATGTGAGCCATTTGCGCTCAAAGGTCGATAAGGGGCATGACATGCAATTGATTCATACGCTGCGTGGACAAGGTTATATTTTGACGGATGAAGCACCTTTCCATTGATCCAATGGATTAAAGATCTGCATGCGAATGTATTTTATACATTCCGTGGTCGTTTGGCGATGCTCTATGTGGTCGTCGAACTGACCATTTTATTGATTGCAGGGCTATTGATTTATTCGCTGCTCTCACGGCAAGTGTATAATGATGTTGATGAAGAGCTCTATGCTCAGGCGCAGTCCGTTGTGAATGAGCTGAATCATTCTGACTTTACCTTTTGGCCATTTCATGTGCGTGAGTTTACCAACCACTTTAATGGCTCGGTGCAGCTGGTCGATACCAATGGCGATATTCAATTCACCTTTGGAAAAAACTTGTTGCAGGATGATACAGGGGGAATTCTTAAAGCCTTAAAACAGGCGATGACAGGTCGTTCGATTATTTTTGTCTCTACAGAGACGCTGCTGCGGGCTGATAATATGCGCGTGATTGCGGCAGCAGTGCGTAAAGATAATGAGATCGTTGGGGTGCTACTCTTGGGTCGTAATACGCAAGAGATTCAGAAAATTTTTAAACTTCTCTATAGTTTAGGCGGATTTCTAGGATTGCTGTCCATTGTGATTAGTTGCGTCGTGGGCTACATGATGGCGCGGCGTGCGCTTAAACCGATTGGGCAAATTACGGCAACAGCGAAAGCGGTCTCATCTGGTGATTTAACCCGTAGGCTTGATAGTGATGTTCATGACAAAGAGATTCGTGAGTTAATTACTTCGCTGAACTCGATGTTTGAAGATTTAGAATCCAATTTTAATGCGCAAAAACGATTCACTGCCGATGCCTCCCATGAATTGCGTATCCCGTTGACCATTTTGAAGGGTGAGGTTGAAGTTGCGCTAAGACATCCGCGTAGTGAAGAGGAGTATAAGCATCTCCTTGGTCAGCATTTGGATATTATTGAACGAATGCAGCGTATTGTGAATGATTTGTTGACCCTCGCGCGTGCCGATGCGGGATTGCTCGAAGTGGTTCAAAAACCAGTTGATCTTTCGCTGTTACTACAAGAAATTGCTCAGCATCATCTGATCCTTTTTGATGATCATAAGATTCAATTGGAAATGGATATTGATGATGATTTGGAGATTCTTGCGGATGCTGGTCATATTGAGCGTATCGTTTTTAATCTTCTCAATAATGCATTTAAGTTCGCGCCGCGCAATTCTACGATCTATCTTTCTGCCCATGTCTATGAAAATGAAGCGGTGATTATGGTCAAAGATCAGGGGTTAGGAATCTCTCCTGATCAGCAGAAGCGTCTGTTTGATCGTTTTTATCGCGTTGATGATGCGCGTGCGCGGCAAAGCCATCATCATGGCGGAGGCGCAGGGCTTGGCCTTGCGATTTGTAAACGAATTGTTGAAGCCCATGGTGGGGCTATTCGGGTTGAGAGTGCGTTGGGGAAGGGGGCTGCTTTTTTTGTGCATCTTCCGTTGAACCGATTGTAATGAAGGTTGCATTGCTACTGTTGTGTGCTGGAAGTAGCCGCCGTTTTGGGGGCGATACTCCAAAGCAGTATTGTGTTGCAAACGGTCAAGCCTTGGTGGCACATACGCTACAATCATTGGCGATGGAGCCGCGTATTGATTTTGTTCAGCCTGTGGTTGCCGAAGGTTATTTTTACGCTTATCAACAGCTTACTTCCCATTTGTCGTTACCCTTTATCCATGGTGATGCGGTGGTGGGGGGGGATTCTCGAGCTGAGTCGATGGCTCAAGGGCTGGCGGTTATTCCAGAAGAGTATGATGTGATCGCAGTGCATGATGCTGCGCGGGTATTGCCATCGCCTGAATTGCTTGCGGATGTATTGAATGTTGCGATGGAACATGGTGCTTCTGTTCCTGGGGTGAGCGTGGTTGATACCATCAAACGGGTTAATGCCAAGGGAAAAGTGTTGGAAACCTTGATTCGATCCGAGTTGCGTGCGGTACAAACCCCGCAAGTGGCACGACGAGATTGGCTGCGGCAGGCGATTGGGCATGCCGGTGCGCAGTTGGCAAGCTTTACCGATGATGTTTCCTTGCTTGAGCATGCTGGTTTTCCTGTGTATGTGAGCGAGGGTCATTCACTGAATCGCAAGATTACCACACCAGAGGATTTGCTATGGTTGAAGAAAGTGTTGACGGAGCGGCAGCAATGATGCGTGTGGGGCAAGGTTTTGATGTTCATCGATTGGTTGATGGGCGTAAGTTGATCCTGGGAGGCGTCGAGGTCCCTTATCATTTGGGGCTCGAGGGCCATTCGGATGCGGATGTGTTAATTCATGCCTTGTGTGATGCTCTGCTGGGGGCGGCAGGGCTTGGCGATATTGGCCAACATTTTCCAGACACTGAAAGCGTACATCAAGGGCGTGACAGTCGTGAATTTTTAGAATTGGTGATGATGAAACTTCATGGTTTAGGCTGGAATCTTGGCAATGCCGATATGACAGTGATTGCACAAGCGCCTAAATTATCGCCATTGATTGCAGCGATGCGTCACTCATTGGCATGCGTGATCGGCGTTGATGAATCACAATTGAATATTAAAGCAACGACGACAGAGAAGCTGGGATTTACGGGGCGAGGCGAGGGTATTGCTGCCCAAGCGGTTGTGTTGTTAGTGAAGAGGGGATTGTGAGCGACGCAACGGCACTATTAAGCATGCAGCAGTTGATGTTGCGTTATAAGACCGGGAAGGTGGCCCTTTCGGGAATCACCATGGATATCAGCGAGAATAGTTTTGTCTATTTGACGGGCGAAAGTGGCGCTGGAAAGTCAACCTTATTGCAGATGTTTTATGGTGGATTACGCCCTTCATCAGGGAAGCTTTCAGTTCAATGTGTGAATATGCGCACCGCACAAGAGGGCGAAATCCGTATGCTGCGGCAACGCACGGGGATTATCTTTCAGGATCACCGTTTGCTTTTTGCCCGTACAGTTTTTGAAAACATTGCCTTACCGTTGCGTGTGCAAGGTTGGCATATCGATAAGATTCTTCCGCGTGTGCATAAAGTGCTCAGTTTTGTGGGGCTTGGTGATCGCATGTGGGCCTATCCTGCTGCGCTTTCGGGAGGGGAGCAGCAACGGGTTGCGATTGCCCGTGCGATCGTGACCAAATCGAGGGTGGTGTTGGCCGATGAGCCTACCGGTAATCTCGATGTGGAGACTGCGCAGCAAATTATGGATCTGTTGAAAGCGGTCAATCGCAGTGGTTCGACAGTGATTATGGCGACCCATGATTTGCATCTGATTAATGAATTTCCAGGTCGTGTGATTACCTTGCATGCAGGCGCGATGGTGGCTGATGATCTCTGATCTACTTCCCGAACATATGAAACATCTCCATTTGCCAGGCGGTTTTCAGTTGCCTCCCTTTGGCTTGCATCAATGGCTTGCATTGATCATTGTCGGCGTTGGTTTGTGGTTGGTGGGTTCGGTGTGGCTTGGCTTGCAGGCGGGGCAGCAGTGGGTCAATAGTTGGCAAGATGATGTGGTCGTGCATGTCTATTTTCCGCATGATCAAGAGCTGGCTTTGATTCGAGCGCAAGAGCGTTTCGAGAAGTGGCCATCGGTGGCTTCCGTTCAGTTGCGTCCGGTTGAGGAGGGCGTTGCTTGGCTACAAGAGTGGTTGGGAGACACAGGTTTGGATGCCGAGGAGATTGCCAAACGATTGCCGCTGGTACTTGTCTTACGCCTTGGGAATCATGATGAGAGCAGTGAATTTATTTTTGCCGATATCCGAGATGAAGCGGTGCGACAGGGTGGGTTTATTAATGAGGATGAATTACTCCTGGCGCGCATGCACGGCTATGTTGCTTCGGTGAAATATATTGTTCTCTTTGTGACGATATTGCTTGCTTTGGCGATGGCGCTGATTATTTCGAACACATTGCGCATGATGCAACTTTCACACCAAGAGGAGATGGCTTTGATGCGATTAATGGGCGCAAAAGAGTGGTTTGTGCGTATGCCTTTTATGCTTGAAGGGGCGTTGATCGGTGCAGGGGCAGGTTTTTTGGGGGGGATGTTGTTGTGGCCTATTTCATGGATGGTCTCAACGATATCCGACCATTTTCATCTCAGTGGTGATGTTGGGTGGATTAGTTTTTCTTTGATGTTGCTGGGGCTTGTTTCAGGTTGTGTGGGTGCGTGGATTTCAACATTGCGAGGTGTTGATGACCGTGCTGATGAAGATCTTGATTCTTGAGGAGGCCGTTTCTTTTAGCGCATGCGATGGCACGATTATGACGGTTTATTAACGGGTCGGCATTGATGCTGAGAGATGTCTGCACTTTTTATATCATTCCTGCTTATTTTATCATCAGTGAGGAAGGGGGGATGTCATGGAAATAGTGCTGAAAGATGGTGTTTTATTCGCAATATAATGATTAATAAGCTAGAAAAATAACATTTATGTTATGGCGCTATTTTTGCTTAGAAGAGCTCACGCCCATATAAGGAGAGCTCAAAATGAAATCTGTAGAACACCTGTTGGAATCTGCAAATTGCGTAAGCAGCCTTACTAACAATAAAATATTGCAGATTCACGGTATTATGAAACGGTCGCATATGTTGGCATTGAATGCCAATATCGAAGCGAAACGCGCAGGCAATGCAGGACGGACTTTTGGTGTTGTTGCTAATGAAATGCAGGTGATTTCTCATGAGATCACCACTCTCGCTTCATCACTACAGGGCGAGTTGAGAAATGAGTTGAGCACGCTTAATCATCATGCAATGGTTGCAGGCAATGAACTGCAACAAGTTCGTGGCGAACGGCTGGCCGATCTTGCACACAATAGTGTTGAAGTGATTGATAGGAACCTATATGAGCGTTCTTGCGATGTGCGTTGGTGGGCGACGGATCAAGCCATTGTCGCAAGCGCTGCCGATCCGAAATCGGTTGATAAACAGCGGTTTGCAAGCCATCGTCTGGGCGTTATTTTACAATCATATACAGTCTATGTTGACTTATGGATTGCTGATCTTGATGGCAATATCATCAGCAATGGACGACCCCATCAATTTCCACATGTTTGTGGAGACAATGTCGCCAATCATGAATGGTTTCAAAAATCTTTACAGACTCAAAGTGGCCATGACTTTGCCGTGGTTGATATCTCTACGATCAAAAGTCTCAACCATGCGGTTACCGCAATCTATGCAACAGCGATTCGCGCCAATGGTGATGAAAAGGGTGAGATTATAGGTGTTTTAGGCATATTTTTTGATTGGAGTGCGCAGGCGCAAAGCATTGTTGACGGCGTTCGATTAACGCCCGAAGAGCGTTCACGCAGTCGATGTATGCTGCTTGATTCCAATCATCGCATCTTGGCTTCAAGTGATCGACAAGGCATTTTAACAGAAACATTCCCGCTTGATACTCGTCAAGGCGAGCAAGGATATTATCTTGATCATAAAAAAATGATTGTGGGCTATGCGTTAACGCCGGGGTATGAAACCTATCCAGGCTTGGGATGGTATGGCGTGATTATGCAGACAGAGAATTAAGGATACTCTGCCAAAACCTTAACATTGCGATTGGATCCGTATATTTTTTCAATAGGATAAAAATAATATTGTGGGTGCGCCAAGGGCAATGATTCGCCTCATTTTTTTATTGTTTCTTTTGGGCGCCGTTGTGTTTGCATGCGAATGTTTTGCATTTGAATGATTCGTTTTCAATGAAATATGAAGTGTTTTTCAGTCTTGGTTCGATGATTAAAAAGTGGTCGGAGTGGAGGGATTCGAACCCCCGGCCCTCTGGTCCCAAACCAGATGCGCTACCAGGCTGCGCTACACTCCGTATAAAATCGCGTATCGCTCAAGTGGAGCGCACAATAGCGAATTGTGTCGATGAGTCAAGAGAAGATTACATGGCTAGGTTTATTGGTTGCTGCGAAGTAGTATTTTTGCAAATTATTAAGTCAAAAAAGTCAAGAAGGGGGCTGCATGTCACAAACTATCAATATGCGTGGGACAACAATCTGTTGCGTGCGTAAAGATGGCGCTGTTGCCATTGGCGGTGATGGCCAAGTTACTTTGGGTGACACCGTGATCAAGCATGGGGCGCGTAAAGTTCGAAGTATTCGGGATGGTAAAATTTTGGTTGGATTTGCAGGATCGACAGCAGATGCAATGAATCTGTTTGAACGCTTTGAGTCCAAGCTGGATGAACATGGCAATGTGTTGATTCGTGCGGCTGTTGGGCTCGCTAAAGATTGGCGTACAGACCGTTATTTAAGAAAACTCGAAGCAATGATGATTGTCGCTGACCAAACGCATACTTTGATTATTACCGGAAATGGTGATGTCTTGGAACCCGATGAGAATGTGGCAACGATTGGTTCTGGTGGCGCTTATGCAAAATCAGCGGCATTGGGAATGAGTAGGCACAGTGCGCTAAGTGCGGAAAATGTTGTGCGCGAAGCGATGGCAATTGCCGCAAATATATGTATTTATACCAATACATCATTGAAGGTTGAGGTTTTGGAGTATGGACATGCGTAAATTTATGACACCCCGTGAGGTGGTGGTTGAGTTGGATCGTTTTATTGTTGGACAAAAAGATGCCAAACGGGCTGTTTCCATTGCCTTGCGCAACCGTTGGCGCCGGCAGCAAGTTGATTCACCGATGCGTGAAGAGATTACCCCCAAAAATATTTTGATGATTGGACCTACAGGGGTGGGAAAAACAGAGATAGCTCGTCGTTTGGCAAAGCTTGCGAACGCCCCTTTCTTAAAAGTAGAGGCGACAAAGTATACGGAAGTGGGTTATGTTGGTCGTGATGTAGAATCGATTATTCGCGACTTGGTCGATGTTTCGATCAAGATGGTTCGTGATGAACACATTGAAAAAGTGCAGATTCGTGCAGAAGAGGCCGCAGAAGAGCGTTTGTTGGATATTTTGATTCCAAAACCGGTGGCGTCAAGCACTCCTTCACAGCCCGAACTGGTCGAAGGTTCAAAAGATAAACATTATGAGTCGCGCGAAAAAATGCGGGCAAAATTGCGCGAGGGTTCGCTTGATAAACGGCAAGTCGAAATTGATGTGCATGAGAGTGGTGAGTCGCCAATGATGCAGATATTTTCGGGGCCTATGGGCGGTGATATGGACCTCAACCTTAAAGATATGCTGGGAGGCTTGGGTGGGAACAAAACCCAAACCAAACGCATGATCATTAAAGATGCGAAAAAGACATTGAAAAACCAAGAGGCCGAGCGTTTGATCGATATGGAGCGGGTCAAGCAAGAGGCGATTGATCGCGCTGAAAATCATGGCATCGTCTTTTTGGATGAAGTGGATAAAATTACCCAACGGGGTGGCAAAGAGGGCGATGTTTCTCGCCAAGGTGTGCAACGCGATCTCCTCCCATTGGTTGAGGGAACCAGTGTGAAAACGCGCAATGGTACGGTTCAAACGGATCATATACTTTTTATTGCATCAGGGGCGTTTCATTTGTCAAAACCCAGCGATTTGATTCCAGAATTGCAAGGGCGCTTTCCCATTCGTGTCAATCTTGATGCCTTAACAGAAGAGGACTTCCGCCGAATTTTGGTTGAGCCTGAATCTTCATTGACCAAACAGTATGCAGCACTGCTTGCAACGGAATCGGTAAGCTTGAATTTTACTGATTGTGGCATTGCAGAGCTAGCACGCACGGCGGTGTTGGTGAATCAAAAGACTGAAAATATTGGAGCACGGCGTTTACATACTCTGCTGGAGCATGTTTTGGATGAGGTTAGCTTTGAGGCTTCGGATAACCCCAGTATGAAGGTCGATGTGAATTCTGCGTATGTGCTTGCGCAGCTTGGCGAAATCCCTCATAGTGAAGATCTGTCACGCTATATTTTGTGATAGAATGGTGATGGATTAAGGGCGTGCGCGAAACCAACCGGTGAGTGAGATGCGATCTCGGCTTGCCGGTTGTACTTCATGAGGGAAATCACCACTGATAAATGTCACCAATCTCCCTGCGATAGGAAGAATGTCCATTGGAAGTCGAAGGTCTGTTTGAGTGTTCCCTGCATGAATGCTGAGCGCTCCGCCATCGCACTCTTGCCAATGATCATTGAGGTATAAAATCGTTGTAACGAGTCGTTCCATGGTGCCAACAAAGCGATCATAGTGCATTTGATACCGAGCGCCGGGTGGATAAATGGCAAAGTGGCCTTCAAATTCAAAGAGTCCCATGAAAAGATTACGATTGATGGCATGCCGTAATGTTTCTAAGTCTTGAAAATAGGGGACTTGGATGGCACTTGGGTTTTCTGTGTCGAGCCATAAGATTTGATCATTGCGCACTTCAGGACGGAGTTGCAAGCTGCGTCCATGCCCAATTCGTGCATGACGGAAGGCACCATTTTCATGCAATGAACGCGCCTCATGTGCGAGATTATGGATAATCAACGGTGATAAGAAATGGTCGTAAATTGAGAAGCCTTGCGTGCATAAATCATGAACAATGGTTGCAAACTTATCATCAAATGTGGGTTCAAAAGGTTGCTTTTGCAACATGTCGGTTTCCTCGTTATTCACTTTTAAAGCGGTGGCGCATCATCGTGAGGATTTGTTGATGCGGCAAGTGGAATGTGACAACACCCTCCTTGGCATTGACTAAAGGAGTTCCAGATTCAAGCATCGCCAGAGTTGAGAGAAAACAGCGTAGAGAATGATGCTATGGATAAGGTAGGGAATGGTATGAATCGCGATGAAGTCAGTAATATTTATGGTATTTCCAATTGGGGAAAAGGACTCTTTGAGGTCGGTGACCATGGCGAGTTACAAGTGCTGTTGGCGGGAAAAAAGGTCTCTTTAAAAGGTGTTTGCGATGATTTGGAAGCGCGTGGTCTCACGGCACCCTTACTGATTCGTTTTTCTGATATTTTGCAAGACCGTATGCGCCGTATTCATGGTGCCTTTGCGCTCGCGCGTGAAGAGGCAGATTATCAAGGGAACTATTTTGGTGTGTATCCAATTAAGGTGAATCAACAGTCACAGGTGGTTGAGGAGGTTGTTGAATTTGGCAAAGCCTTTCAATGGGGGCTTGAGGCTGGCTCAAAGCCGGAGTTGCATGCTGTTTTGGCGATGATGGAGGATATTGACGGCCCTATTATCTGCAATGGCTACAAAGATCGCGAGTTTATCTATTTGGCGCTGATTGGGCAGAAGCTGGGGAAACAGGTCTTTATCGTGGTTGAGAAAATGTCAGAACTGTCCATTATTATTGAGCTCTCACGACAGTTACAAGTGACGCCACTGATCGGTTTGCGTTGTCGTTTGGCAACGGCAAGCGAAGGAAAGTGGAAGGCTTCAGGAGGGGAGGCTTCCAAGTTTGGCTTGAGTACGGAAGAGATTTTGCAGGCCGTTGAGACCTTGAAACAGGAAGCGATGCTGCACTGTTTAAGTTTGTTGCATTTTCATCTGGGAAGTCAAATTCCCCATATTCGGCATATTAAGCAGGCGTTGCAGGAGGTGGGGCGTTTTTATGTTGAGCTGCGTCGTCTTAATGCCCCTATTGATTATATTGATGTGGGTGGTGGTCTTGGGGTCGACTATGATGGCAGTTTGTCTGGCAGTGAATCATCCGTTGATTATTCGGTGGATGAGTATGCCAGCAACATTGTCTGGGAGTTGAAAGCGATCTGTGATGAAGAGAGCCTTCCTCAGCCCCATATTATTTCTGAGTCGGGGCGCTCGTTGGTGGCACACCATGCCGTGTTAATTATCGATGTTCTCGGGACCAATCAGCGCGCCAATGGTGCTGCAGTTGTGATGCCCGATGAACATGCGCCGTTGCCTTTGCGGCAGCTGTGGGAGACTTTGGAGGAACTTAATCCTAAAGAGGCGCGTATGCTTTACCATGATGCGGTGGCGTACCGTGAAGATATGCAACGGCTATTTGTTTTGGGCCATTGCCGTTTGGAAGAGCGTGCATTGGCAGACTCCATTTATCAAAACATTATGCGCCAGTTGCAAGTGTGGGCTCAAACCGACGAGGCTTTGGCCGAAGAGATGAAGGAGAGTTTGGCGCTGCTACGGGATAAATATTTCTGTAACTTTTCAATTTTCCAATCGTTACCAGACGCGTGGGCGATTAATCAAGTATTTCCTGTAACGCCCATTCATCGCCTGGATGAGATGCCCGATCGCTTGGGTTATCTGGTAGATGTCTCGTGCGATTCAGATGGGCGGTTGAGCCATTTCCCTTGTGCTGGCGAGGTGACCAATAGCTTGCCTCTTCATCCTGTGCGTGAGGACGAAGATTATCTGCTGGGTATTTTTTTGGTGGGGGCATACCAAGAGATTCTGGGCGATTTGCACAATCTCTTTGGTGATACGCATGCGATTCATATTCGTATGGATGGGGATACTCTTGAAATTGAGCAGATTGTTGAAGGTGAATCGGTTGCTGAAGTGCTTGAGTATGTTCAGTTTGATGAAAAAGTCCTGTTGGATCGTGTGCGCCGCGAATTTGCCAAAGCCCGTACAGAGGGGCGTGTTACCGCCTCAGAAGCCAACGCTTATCTCCGTTTTTATAAAGAGGGCTTGGCAGGGTACACCTATTTGGAAGATCACCTGCCCCCTTCTGTAACACCACGCTGATGGCTAACGCTGTTTGATGGGAGGTGTAAAATATACGGGTGCTGTGCCGATTTTTTTGGTGGTCGCCTCGCTGGCGACATTGGCTCCTTTCTCGATTGATACCTACCTGCCCTCTTTTCCAGATATTGCCACGGATTTGTCTGCATCTGAAGCGCAGATGCAGTGGAGCTTAAGCTTCTATTTAATGGCAACAGCGATTTCCACTTTGATCTTTGGCCCGCTCTCCGATGGCTTTGGTCGGCGGCGTGTGATTATGAGCGCGTTGTTGATTTATGGTATCGCTTCGCTGGGGTGTGCGATGGCATCGACCATTGATCATCTGTTACTCTTTCGTGTGGGGCAGGGGTTATCTGCGAGTGCAGGAATGGTGATTGGGCGGGCGATGGTTCGTGATGTTTATGCGGGGGCCAATGCGCAAAAGGTGATGGCGCGGGTGATGTTGCTTTTTGGTGTTGCACCGGCGATTGCACCAATTATTGGTGGATTCCTGCATGATCTGTGGGGCTGGCAGTCGGTGTTTCTTTTCTTGGCGAGTGTCGCGGCATTGCTTTTTTTGATGTTATGGCTTGGAACCAGTGAAACCTTGCTTGCAGAACAGCGTCAGAGTGTTCACCCAAAATATATTTTTCAAACCTATCTGCGCGCATTCAAGCATCGTCGATATTTGAGTTTGATCCTTTGTTTTGCATTGATGTTTAGTGGTTTTTTTATCTATATTGCCGGAGCGCCAACCATTATTTATCGCGTTTTGGCATTGGGTGCGCATGACTTCTGGATCATTTTTGTCCCTTTTGTGTCGGCTATTATGGTCGGAGCGATGGTGGCAAGTCATTTGGCGGGCCGAATGGAGTCTGCACGAATTGTTGGTTGGGGCTTTGTTTTGATGGTGTGTGCATCGCTGTTCAATGTGGCGCAAAGCGTTTGGGTTTCAACAGCTACACCGCTTAGCGTGGTCAGCCCTTTGGTTATTTATATGTTGGGTATGTCGATTGCGATGCCAAGCCTCAGTGTGATGGCCTTGGATTGCTTTCCCCATCATCGGGGGCTTGCTTCAGCGATGCAAAGCTTTGCGCAAATGAGTCTGGCGGGGGGTGTGGTGGCACTGGTTGTGCCCCTTGTGGTGCATGGGCTGGTTGATATGGCGATGACCATGTTGGCACTGAGCTGTGTCAGCGCGCTGTTTTGGTTGTTACGCAGCTCATCCGACCTCCCGATTTCGCATTAACTTGCGTCATTCTGGTTTAAGGGGCGGCGGCTTAGGCTTTGCGTAATAGATCAACACGAATAGGCATGTTGAAGTTGGCTCCTGTTGGGGATGTGTGTTTGGCAAAGGCCTCTTGAACGGTGTGATAGAGTTGTTCGGAGAGCTGGTGCTCGGTATGGGTCGCTTTGAGAACTTTCTGTTCAAAGTCGGTGAAGTGGTCAAAGTGCATGGGGGTGTTGAAGAATATTTGCTCTTGCATTTGGAAAAGTCCGCAATCAATGGCATCGACAATGGCGTGAAAAGCAGCTTCCCGAACCTGCTTCTCATTGTGGAAAAGTTGCAAAATTTCATTGAAATCACCTGCGAAAATGGGCTCGGAGATGTAGAGGTAGCCACCATTTTTAAGCACGCGTTGAATCTCTTGCATGGCTGTTTTCATAAGTCCGAGGGGAACATGGTGCAGTGACTTAAACATCATCACCACATCTGCCGATGCATCATTTAGCGGGATCGACTCTGCCCCCGCTTGGATGAAGGTTACATTTGGAAGGTCATTGAGACTCAAATGGTAGTGATGTTGAATCGAATCCACTTCAAGTGCCGATATTTTCCGTTGTGTGCCGCTCGTGGCGATGGCACGGGTGATCTCTGCACGCCCACAGCCAAGTTCAACAATATGGTGATGGTCAAGTGGAAGCAACGATTCGTAAATCTCTTTTTCAGCACATGTTCGGGTAATATTTGCAATGGAGATATCCATGGTTCATTGACTCCTGTGGTTGGGTGAAATGTTGGTTGTTGGAAGAATAGGCACGGCGCTTGGTGGTGCAAGTGCGGGTGTAGCGCGCTCTTTGGCTACGGTAATGCCGGCAAGGGTGATGAGTAGCATGCCGATCACCCCAAAGGTGTCAGGTCTCTCTTGCCAAAGCAGATAGCCGATGAGCCCTGCAAAGACCAAGCTTGTATAGCCAAGAGGAGAGACTTGTGTCGCTGGCGCATGTTGGTAGGCCCAAGTCAGTCCAAGCTGCCCCAAGCTTCCAAAAACACCTACGGCAACAAGCCATAACCATGCGAGACTTTGTGGCCAGATAAAGTCCCAAAAGAGTGGAATGGCTGAAATAATGGAGGAGAGAAGCGCAAACCAGATGACAATGCTGATTGAGCTTTCACTGCTGGAGAGCTGCTTAACAGTGGTGAGCGCGAGCCCAGCCAACAATCCTGAGGCAAGCCCAGCAAACCCTGCCAGTGAGAAGAGTTGCGAACTGGGGTGAAGAAGCAGGGATAGCCCGATGAGACTAAGTATGAGTGCCCAAAGTCGATGTCGGGTCATGGACTCTTTGAGCCAGATTACCGCAAAAATAGCGATAAAAATGGGTGAGGTGTAGTTAAGCAGCAGTGCATCGGCAAGATGAAGATGATTTAGTGCATAGAAATAGAGATACATAGCGCATAATCCTGAAATGGCGCGCAAGAGGTGAAGGTGAAAACATGCTGTTTTGAGCGAGGTTTGGCTGCGCAACATCAATGGAATGAGGACCAAGAGCGCAAAAAAGTTGCGGAAAAAGACCACTTCCGATTGTGGAAGATCTTCGCTGATGATGCGGACACAGGTTGCCATAATGGCAAAACTGGCCGATGAGAGTAGGGCAAACCCTACCCAGCGTCGTTGTGCAAACCAGTTGGCCTTTGAAGTCATGGATCTATGGGGTGGGTGTTCAACGGGCATGATGGGTGGGTATTCCTTGCGAGATATGGCTTAACATTGCCCAGGGTTATATTTTTATGACAATCGATCGCGGAAATCTGCGTAGTGAAATCGGCGCACCAGCGCAAAGGATTGATCTGTTTTCCAAATGCCAATATCAGGGTGGCGCACGCCATTAAACATGGTGGTTTTGACCATCGTATAGTGCATCATATCTTCAAAGAGCAGTTGGCTTCCAATTTCAAGCGGTGCATCAAAAGAGTAATCTCCGATGACATCACCCGCAAGGCATGAGGTGCCTCCCAAACGGTAGGTGTGCGCTTTTTCATCGGCATAACCACTGCCCGTGATCATGGGGCGATAGGGCATTTCTAGCACATCAGGCATGTGCGCGGTGGCAGAGATGTCGAGGATCACAACGGGCAAACGATCGGTTGGAACAATATCCAGCACCGTGGTGCGTAGCGAACCCGTGCGCCAACCAATGGCACCACCAGGTTCAAAATAGATGTTTAAATTCCACCGTGCTTTGAATGTTTGCACGCGGGCAATGAGCGCATCAATATCATAGTCGGCATGGGTCATGAGGTGACCACCTCCAAAATTGATCCATTTGAGATGGGGGAGGTAGTCGGCAAATTTCTCTTCAATGGCATCAATGAGCGTGATTGATGAAGCCGCAAGGTTTTCACACAACGCGTGCGCATGCAGCCCTTCGATGCCGGCAAGCGCTTCAGGCGCAGGGAGGTGTTGGCGGCGGACGCCAAGGCGTGACCCCGAGAAACATGGGTTGTAAAGATCGGTTTCAACCTCATTAATTTCAGGATTGACACGAATACCGCAAGAGACCCCTGCTGCTATCGCTTGTTGCCCCAACCGTTGCCACTGCCCGACCGAGTTGAAGACGAGATGGTCGGCAAGGGTGCAGATCTTATCAAATTCATCATCACGAAAGGCGGCTGCGTAAATATGATTCTCTCCGCCAAACTTTTCAGCAGAGAGTTGCAACTCATACAGTGAACTGGCGGTACAGCCGGGGAGATAGTTTTTTATCCGAGGGAAAGTGGCCCAAAAAGAGAAACCTTTAAGAGCCAAAATGATTTTGCAGCCAGCCTCATTTTGCACATGCTTGAGGCGTTCAAGGTTGGCAATGAGCTTTTCTTCTTCCAGAAGATAGCACGGGGAGGGGATTTGAAGGTGTGAATTGAAGGGCGTTGATACATTCATGCGGGCGAGCGTATTCGATCTTTTTGCATTTGCACAGTCTGTTTTTAGCTGTGTTGGAAATGGCTTGCGAATAGGATGGAAAAGACTATTTTTCCAAAAAAAATGAGGCTTTCTCTATGTTACGCTTTTTGATTTCGTGCTTGTTGCTTTCTATGGTTTCATGCGGTGGTAATAGTGCGCCTCCACCCAATATCCTGTTTGTCATTCTGGATGATGTGGGAATTGATCAAATGTCCTCCTTTGGTTACGGTGGTGTCACGCCGGCACGCACCCCCATTATCGATGCACTTGCTCAGTCAGGGGTTCGTTTTCGCAATGTTTGGGCAACGCCCGAGTGTTCGCCAAGTCGTGCTTCATTTTTTGTCGGGCGCTACCCTCAGCGTACAGATATTTATTCTGCGATACTTAATCTTGACCTGGCAAACTCTCAAGTTTCACCGAATGAGACGACCTTGCCGCGTATTCTTAAAGCAAAAAATTATGAGAGCGGACTTTTTGGTAAATTTCATTTAGGGGGGCCTGAGAACAATCCCAATGGTAATTTGGCACCACATGGTCTGGGGTGGGATTATTTCTACGGTTACATTCAAGGAGGCCCTTATCCATTGGATGTAACGGCCGGTGGTGGCGATGTGAGTAATGGTTCAAGTTGTGGCTTTGTTAAAGGGCAATCTACAGGCGCATGCTATCAGGCGAGCGGAAGCTGTAGTGATATGACGACCTTTGCCAATAACGGTCAGACATGCCTGGAAAATGGTGGAATTTTTGTGCCAGGGGTGGCGTGTCAGTCACAGTTGCCAGCGAATTTGAATTTTTCGACATATAATGGCTACTATGTTTCGCCGCTGGTCATCAATGATTCTTTCGGCGCTTTAACGGTTGTCCCCTCCGATGATATGCGTGCGCGGACTTATCGTACAACGGTTGAGACCAACGGGGCGATTGATTGGATTAATTCGCGTGTGCCGGGACGACCGTGGATGGCAACGGTGAGTTTTTCTGCGGCACACTCGCCTTTTCAACAACCTCCAGCAGCGCTTTTGCCTACCAATACTGTTGCAAACAATGGGTTGGATTGTGCACAAGTTGCAGATCAGCGTGTTTTAATGAATCAAATGGTTGAAGCGGCTGATCATGAAATAGGTCGTTTGTTGGTGGCCGTAGGGTTAGCAACATGGGATACCAACGGAAACTTTCAATATCAACCTGGTGCCAGTAATACGATGATCGTGTTGATTGGCGACAATGGCAGTTTTGCGCCAACAGTTAAGGCTCCTTTTGTTCCAACAAAGGCTAAGGCTACGGTTTATCAAACGGGCGTGTGGGTTCCGATGCTTGTCGCAGGACCGTTGGTGCAGTCCCCCGGTCGGGATGACAATCATCTGGTAAATGGGGTTGATCTGTTTCAGTTGTTTGGTGAAATCGCAGGGATTGATGTTCATCAGAGTGTGCCCGTATCCCATGCGCTGGATTCGCAATCGCTGCTTCCTTATTTAACCAATCCGCAGCAGCCAGCGATTAGGTCGATGGATTTTACTCAAACAGGGCAAAATATTAAGCCTGCTGGCACACCGATTCCTCCATGTGTTTTGCAGTCGTTTAATACTTGCGTACAGCTTTTTACAGGCGAGGGGCTTTGTGCCGCAAATGGCGGTATATGGTATGGCCCTGGCAATGCAACCAAACCGGCAGGTTATGCGGATTGTTGTGAGGTGATCAATGATCCCGCATTAAATATGGCGGGTGTCGCGCCGCTGCCAATCAGTCAACAGGCTGTACGCGATGATCTTTATAAATTGGTTGTGCAAACCGTGATGAATTGCACGACGGCTTCAACGAATGTATCGACGGAATTTTATCAATTTGATACCCGTGCGATCAATCCAATGTTGGATCAGACCGATCTTTTGGCAGGCCAAGGCGATGCCGGTCGAGCGGGGCTTGATCCGGTCGCTGTGGCGCATTACGATCAATTGACGGCAGAATTGATGGCAAAGATGTCAATCACTCCCAGTTCAAGTTGTCTGGGCGATGGGAATTTGGATAAGGTGGTTGATGCCAAGGATGTGGCCGGCTGGCAGTCCATTGTGGATGGTGGGGGGCTCTCTTCATGGTATGATTTTAATCACGATGGGTTTACGGATGGCGCTGATCTGACGATTATTCAGCAGAATATGGGCCGTTTGTGTGCCCCGTAAAGGGGGCGTTGAAAGGCTTGTCTATAGCCCTTTGCGCCAGGCGAGAGGCCCCGCATGCATCATCGATTATAGCCTCCCATTGAATGCCGTATCCGTGGTGTTGGTGTTTGTACTCCTGAGGTTGCGCAATTTTAATGCGGCTCTTCAATGAATCACTGCGAAAATTGTGCATCCTCAGAAGTGTTGTTTCTATTTCATTCGGGCAATTGATCCACATCAATATCGGTTGCGATATTACTCCAAGGGAGCCCGTAGGCATTCAGTGCATCCATGAAGGGATCTGGGTTGAACTCTTCCATGTTGTGTACGCCAGGTTTCATCCAGTGGCCTTGAATCATCATCATGGCGCCAATCATCGCTGGTACGCCTGTGGTGTATGAGACCCCCTGCGCATGGGTCTCTTGGTAACATGCTTGATGGTCGCAGATGTTGTAGATGTAGCGCGAAACGGGCTTGCCATCTTTGGTGCCTTTGACGATGACGCCAATATTTGTTTTGCCCACAGTGCGTGGTCCCAGTGAAGCGGGATCAGGCAGCAGCGCTTTGAGGAATTGAATCGGAATAATTTCACGACCTTCAAACATGATCGGTTTAATGGAGTCGAGACCGATGTTGCGGAATACTTCGAGATGTTTCAAATAGGCATCGCCAAAGGTCATCCAAAAACGCATGCGTTTGACACCCTTAAGATTGATGGCGAGCGACTCCATCTCTTCATGGTAGAGAAGATACATGTTCTTGGGACCGACTTGTTCGAAGTCGAACTGCTTTTTGATTGCCATGGGGGCTGTTTCAATCCATTGACCATTTTCAAAATAGCGGCCATTGCTGGTGACTTCGCGAATATTAATTTCAGGATTGAAGTTGGTGGCAAAGGCGTAGCCATGATCGCCGCCATTACAGTCCAGAATATCAACATAATCGAGGGTGTCGAAGTGATGTTTTTGCATGTAGGCACAAAAAACATTGGTCACCCCAGGGTCAAAGCCTGATCCTAGTAGTGCCATCAGTCCCGCTTGTTCAAAGCGTTCACGATAGGCCCATTGCCAGCTATACTCAAACTTGGCTTCATCGAGGGGCTCATAATTGGCTGTATCAAGGTAGTGTGTGCCAGTCTCAAGGCAGGCATCCATGATGGTTAAATCTTGATAAGGCAGCGCGACATTGATGATCATGAAGGGGTTAACCCTTTGAATCAGTGCAACAAGTTCAGCTACATTGTCGGCATCGACTTGGGCTGTTTCAATGGTTCGCCCTGTTTTTTCTTTGATCTCATTGGCAATCTGAACGCATTTGGATTGCGTGCGGCTGGCGAGACAGATGGACGAAAAGGTCTCGTGTTGTTGGGCGCATTTGTGGGCGACAACGCGGCCGACGCCACCTGCACCAATAATAAGAACTGTGCTCATGGGAACTCCTTGGGGAGAATTTCAAAGATTACGAACTGGCAATAATAGTCAATCGGATTATGTTGTGCTACTCATTCAACGATGACAGGAATAAGACATGGCTATGGGGCGCTATGGTTTTGTCGTTGAGCCGTGGTGATATCCACTGTCTGAGTGAAGATAGATTTTTAATTTTATCCTTGGCATAGTTCTGCAGTGATTGGGTTGGAGGAGAATGTGAGCCGTTCGAATGATAGTTACATGCATTTGCGTTTCTGGAATAGCTTGCGCTTTCGGATTTATGGGGTTTCGATCGTACTTGTTGTGCTGATGCTTGCTGCGGGTTGGTTTTTTTGGAAGGATCAAGTGGATCAAGTTCGCACCAATTTGGGTGAACAACTGATCAGTAAACAGACCGAGGTCATTCGTGATAAGTTGCGAGGTGCACTTAATAACGAACTTTCGTTGTCCCGAGATTTTGCCCATTCGGCGATTTTGCGGCGCTGGGCGAAGAGTGAGCAAGATCCTAAGTTGTATGCTGATGCGATGCAGGAACTTGAGAGGTTCCGTCAAATATTTAGCTCTAACTCGTTCTTTTATGTCATCGATCAATCCAAACATTACTATTTTAATAACCAATCCAATGACTACGCTGGCCGTGAATTGACCAAAACGCTCGATGTGAATAAGCCGGCAGATGCATGGTATTTCAATACGGTTGAGCAAGTGCGTGATGCGGCGGTGAATGTTGACTATGGCTTAACCGATCAAAATGTCTTTGTTTGGATCAATGTGCCAATTTATGATGTCGATCATCAACTGCTCGGGGTGGCAGGGACTGGGTTAGAGCTGCAGCACTTCTTGCGTACTTATCTGCAGTTGACCGAACTTGGTGGTGAAAATGTATTGATGGATGCCAATCTGTCGATTCAAGCGTACCGTGATCATTCCCATATTGATCTGCAAAGTATCAATAAAGATCAACACACTAGCCTGCAAGAAGTGATTCCATTGAATGATCTCAGCGGTGTGAAAGCGGCGATGGATCAATTGGATCAACATTCTGATTCGATTCAAACGGTTGAGGTTGAGGTCGAGGGTTCATCCCATTGGATCGCGGTAGGGTTGTTGCCAACCTTGCGACTCTATGTGTTGACCACCTTGGATCAGCAGAGCTTGATAGGAAATGAGCAATTTTTCCCTGTGATGAAAATTATTTTGGTATTGATGTTGGCGGTTGCCTTGATTTTGGTCTGGGTCGTTGAAGCTTTGCTCATGAATCGTTTGCGTGGTCTCTATAATGGCATTGCTTCCACTGATGAGAGTGGGGTGATGGTGAAACCTGTGGTGATGGGTGGGCGCGATGAGTTGGGCGTGGTGATTAAGGCGTTTGTCGACATGACGCAGCGTCTGCATGGTCATGCGGAGGTGTTACAGAGCAAGGTCGATGAGCGGACGCAGCAGTTGGCGGCAAGGTTGGTTGAGGTTGAGTCGTTGCAGAAGAATCTGCGTGATCAGGCGATTCGCGATAGTCTCACAGGGCTTTATAATCGGCGCTATTTTGATGAAACGGTTAGTCGTGAAATTGTCCGTTCCGATCGTGGTAATGAGTCGTTGTCGTTATTGATGCTTGATGTTGATCACTTTAAGTCGATCAATGATCGTTTTGGCCACGCGGCGGGAGACCATGCGCTGCAACAAATTGCCTATCTGCTTGAGGATTACACCCGCCGTACAGACATTGTTTTTCGCTGGGGCGGGGAAGAGTTTGTGGTGGTGATGCCGACGACGGGAAGGGAAGGGGCGTTTAAGTTGGCAGAATCGTTACGAGCGGCCGTTGAGCAACTATCCTTGAGTTTTAATGAAGATGCGTGGCAAATGACGCTTTCTGTTGGCGTGGCTGTGTATCCGTTGGATGGGGTGAGTGTCGATGAACTGTTGTTGATTGCCGACAATCATCTCTACCAAGCCAAAGAGGGTGGGCGCAACCGGGTGGAGCCCTCGAGCCTCATTTGACGGTGGTTCGGCGTGGCATGATGAAATCTCTTGATGAAATGTGGTTAGAACTTCGCTAGTGTGCGTGCCCATTTTATACATGGTAGGAGACATTCATGGCTTTAAACGTTTATTACGACAAAGATGCTGACCTTTCGATCATTAAAGGCAAAAAAGTAGCGATCATTGGCTATGGTTCACAAGGGCATGCCCATGCGAACAATCTGAAGGATTCAGGTGTTGATGTTGTGGTTGGCCTGCGTGCGGGCTCTGCCTCTGCAGCAAAAGCGGAAGGGGCGGGTTTGACCGTTAAAAATGTTCGCGATGCAGTCTCTGAGGCGGATGTCGTGATGGTTTTGACTCCCGATGAGTTTCAGTCATCACTGTATGCCAATGAGTTGGCTCCTAACTTGAAAGAGGGCGCAACATTGGCTTTTGCGCATGGTTTTGCCATTCACTACAACCAAATCGTTCCCCGTGCCGATCTCGATGTCATCATGATTGCACCCAAAGCGCCAGGGCACACTGTGCGTTCTGAATTTGTCAAAGGTGGCGGTATTCCCGATTTGATCGCTATTCATCAAGATGCAACAGGTACAGCCAAAGATTTGGCACTCTCTTATGCTTCTGCGATCGGTGGTGGTCGTACGGGCATTATTGAGACAACTTTTAAAGATGAAACTGAGACCGATCTGTTTGGTGAGCAAGCTGTGTTGTGTGGCGGTGCGGTTGAGTTGGTGAAAGCTGGCTTTGAAACGCTGGTTGAAGCGGGCTATGCACCTGAGATGGCCTATTTTGAATGTTTGCATGAATTGAAATTGATTGTGGATTTGATGTATGAAGGTGGCATTGCCAACATGAACTACTCAATTTCAAACAATGCCGAGTATGGTGAATATGTGACCGGTCCTCGCGTGATCAATGAAGAGTCGCGTCAAGCGATGCGTGAATGCTTGTATGACATTCAAACAGGCGAATATGCGAAACAGTTCATTTTGGAAGGCATGAGCAACTACCCTTCAATGACGGCAAACCGTCGTTTGAACGCAGCGCATCCTATTGAACAGACGGGTGAAAAGTTGCGCGCAATGATGCCATGGATTCAAAAAATTGTTGATAAATCAAAGAATTAATTGAAAAGTGTTTGATGAATGGGCCGGGGCAGCAATGTCTCGGCTTTTTTTTGCTTGTTTCAAAGGATGAATATTGTGTCCCTATGGGCTTTTCCCAACCCTCGGGAAGGATTTGGGGGCTGCGGTGTCATAAAAGTGTAATGAAATATCACTTTTTTGTAAGGCGTGATCAAATTGTGTTGACAGTGTGAAACATTGCTACGGATAATCCATCCTCAATTCAACACAGGAGGAGATCCTACATGAAAAAAACATTGATGATTGCAGCAGCAGCTGCATTTATGGCAACAGGACTTGCAGCAACTGAAGCAGCGGCTGGTGCACCATTTTGTGCAAGCTGCCATGCAGGTCACAAAGATAAAGTTGGTCCTTCATTAGCGTCAGTCGTCGAAGCTTATGGTTCAACCGATGCCGTCTTTGCATTTTTGAATTCAGATGCAGAGCTTGAGCCAAAGGTTGCCGCATTTGCAAGCAAAGCAGGCACAATGAAGGGGCAATTGAAAAAGTATCGCGGTTTAGACGATGCGAAGAAAGCAGAAGTTCGCGCTTGGTTTGAGTCAGAAATCAAGTAATTCACCCTGTGAATTGTTGAGAAGGCGGCCAATGGCCGCCTTTTTTTTGCGTTCATTTTGGCTAGGGGCGGCATATGCTAATTTCATTGCTATCGATGAGATTTGTTGATAGAGAGCGGGATGGTGATGGGGTTTGAGTACCGTCGATAGAGAGGGAAGTATGGATTATAATGAGAAAGGTTATGGGCGTGATAATTCGCATGCTACGCAAGACATGGCATATGAAATTGGTCGTTTGTCGACGGATGTCTCCGAGATGGCCTCAGATATTCGTAGAACGGCGGTGATCGTTCGTCAAAACTCAGTGGTGGCTAAAAAGACAGCTGATGAAAGCCGTAACAGTGAAAGTTCTGTCAGCAGTTTGGTGGAAGCAACCGAGAAAATTAATGAGATTTCTGAGGTGATCGCAGCCATTGCCAAGCATACCAATCTACTTGCGCTCAATGCCAGTATTGAAGCCGCCCGTGCCGGCGATGCTGGGCGAGGTTTTTCTGTCGTTGCTGGTGAAGTTAAAACCTTGGCGGATCAGAGTGCAAAAGCGACCCAAGATATTCAACATTGTGTGCACGAAATTTTGAATCAGGGAAAGCAGGCCAATCAAGCTTTGGGGGTAATTGCGGAGGCTGTGGTTGGTATTAGCCAGCGCGCAGCAGAAGCAGCAGATGGTTTTGAGATCAAAGCGCGTACCATGGATGAAATTGTTCAGAGAATTCACAAGTTGGAGCAGCGTGTGGGCTCTTCTACGCGCAAGTAAAACGATAATGGCTGTTGGTGAGGCTTCTCTACAAGCAATGTGCAAGGATTGATCCGCGTCTTGGAATGAATGCCAGTTCAGCATAATAATAGAGGGCGTATGAAATACGCAGGCGCGGTTTTCTTTTAGGTAAATTTCATCATTTGTTAAAAAAAAAAGGCTAAGGTTTTTCAATGAACTATATTCTTTCATTTCTTTTACTTTTTATTTTACACATTGCAGCGGTGCCTTTAAACGCATCGCCTTTGCAGCAGACTACTTTTGCCAATGGAGTGAAGCTGGTCGTTGATGAAGATCACTCCGCGCCTGTTGCAATGGTTCAGGTTTGGTTAAAAGTGGGTGGGCGTGATGAGCTTCCTGGAAAAACTGGCTTGGCCCATGTCTTTGAACACATGATGTTTAAAGGCTCTAAACAGATGAAAGCGGGTGAGTTTTCTCGAAGAATTGCGGCGATGGGTGGGTCAGATAACGCCTTTACCTCCAATGATTATACGGCCTATTTTGCCACCGTTCCCGCTGAGAAGGTGGCGGATGTGTTGACGATGGAAGCAGAGCGCTTTGCCAACTTGAGTTTGAATGAAGAGGATTTTGCCAAAGAGATCAAAGTGATTATGGAAGAGCGCCGCATGCGCACAGAAGATGATCCCAATAGTCGCATGTTTGAAGAGTTGTCGGCAGCAGCGCTGCGTTTGCACCCTTATCGCAACCCTGTCATTGGTTGGATGCAAGATTTGCAAGGACTTACCATTGAAGATGTGCGTGCTTTTTATCAGTTGCATTATGTACCTGGCAGTGTGACTGTAGTGGTGGTTGGCGATGTTGATTTTGAAGAAGTTGCAAAAATGGTTGCGCAAGGTTTTGCCAGTATGGCACCTAAGCCGATACCTCCGCGTTTTAATCCGCAAGAGCCTGAACCTCTGGGGGCGAAGTCAGTAGAAGTACAGCTGCCAGCACAATTGCCCATGGTTGCGATTGCCATTCCAGCACCTGTTTGGCAGCCAGGAATCAATGATGCCGATGTTGCAGCGCTTGCGCTGTTTACTGAAATGTTATCGGGAGGGCGCAGTGCTCTTTTGCAGCAACAATTGGTTGAGAAAGATCGCTTGGCTTTTTCAATTGGCGCAGGCTATGACCCTTTTGGGATGGGGCTTGATTTATGGTATATGTATGGCGCACTTGGGCCTGGACAGTCCAAACAGGCGTTGGAAAAAGCGTTTTGGCAGTTGTTACAAGCGTATGTAGAAACACCGCCCAGTGAGCAGCGTATTGCGATTGCCAAACGCCGTTTGATTGCCAATCGTGTTTTTGCACAAGATTCACTCTATTTGCGTGCCAAAGAGATTGGGATCATGGAAACGGTTGGAATTGGCTCCGATCAACGCGATGTATGGCAAAATGCGATAGAGAAAGTTACGGCTACCGATATTCAGAAAGCCGTCGGCCGTTGGTTGCGCGCTGAGCGTTCAACGGTGGGATTTTTACAACCTAAATTGGCAGATACCGGTGTCGAACTGCCGAGTGGAGGTAAGTGACCATGGTGAAGTTGAAAAAAAATCAGGGTTTGACGCGCGTTATCTTGCTGTTGGTAGGTTGTATCATGTTTACAGCTTCATCGTGGGCTGTGCCTGCAATTCAAGCACATACCCTGAGCAATGGTGTACGCGTGTTGTTGATGGAGTCGCATGGCATTCCAATGGTTTCTGCATCCTTGATGATGCCTGCGGGTAGTCGTTATGATCGTGATGGCAAAGGTGGAAGTGCAAGTTTGTTGGCGGATATGTTGGTTGATCATACCAAGATGATGGATCAAGTGGCATGGTCGGAGCGTTTGGATGAAGATGCCATTCAACTCGCAGCAGGTGTTGATAAAGATACGATGTCGATCTCATTGACGGTGCTTAAAGAGATGTTGCCGCAAGGTGTAGATGTGTTGCAAGAGGGGCTGTTGTCCCCCGGTTGGCGAACGGATCGTTTCAAACAGTTGCAAGAAGATGCCATTTCTGGCGCAAAAAAATCGGAAGAGGAACCTGGTGTTCGCGCGGGTGAAGTGATGGCGACAATGCTTTTTCCCAACCATCCATACGGGCATCGCTCTTCTGGTAGTGCAACCTCTCTTGCTGCGATTTCCTTGGTCGATTTACAAACGCTTTATGCGGCACAGTGTAAGCCTGAGGGAGCAGTGCTTGCTGTCAGTGGTGATGTGACGATGGAAGAGCTTGTGGGGTTATTTGAGCCCGCACTGCATGCATGGCATGGTAAACCTGTGATTGCAGCGAATGAGATTGCAAGACCCGCAAAAGTAGCGGGTAAACAACAACAGATAACGATGCCGACAACGCAAATGATGGTGCAGCTCTTTCGAACCGGGCCGAAGCGTTTGGATCACGATTTCTTTTCTGCTTTTGTGTTAAACCATATTATGGGGGGGGGCGGATTTGCCTCTCGCTTGATGGAAGAGGTGCGTGAAAAACGGGGTATGGTTTATGGTGTTTACTCCTATTTTATGCCGCTTGAAACGAATGGCCCTTTTATGATTGGGCTGCAAACCCGTGCCAATCAAGCAGGGGAGGCTGTTGAGATCGTCGAACAGGTGATGCAAGATCTTTATCTGCATGGTGTTACGCAGCAAGAACTTGATGCTGCAAAGTCAAATTTGGTCGGAGGCTTTGCTCAGCGTATGGATTCTAACCGTGAACGGGTGGGGTTGATTGGCATGATTGGCTTTTATCGCTTGCCTCTTGATTATTTGCAAACATGGCAACAAAGGGTCAATAGTGTCACCTTGCAAGAGGTTCACAGTGCAGCTGAGCGCTATTTAGAACCAAAGAGTTGGAATCGTGTCTATGTCGGACCGATGTTGTCTGCGCCTGGGGTTCTCCCACATTGATTCGTATTGGTGCCGGTAAACTGCGTGGGCGTAAATTTACAGTGGTGGATGTTGATGGGTTAAGGCCTACCTCGTCACGGGTGCGGGAGGCGCTGTTTAGTATTTTGCACAGCAATGGTTGTGATATGTCTGCTGCCAAGGTGCTTGATCTTTTTGCAGGCTCGGGACTGTTGTCGATTGAAGCACTCTCACGCGGTGCAAGCTTAGTGACTTCGGTTGAATGCAATGGTGATGCCGTGGGTGCCATGAGAAGGGTCAAAGATTCATGGCAACTTGAGGATTGGGTGATTCATCAAGGCACTTTGCCACAGATACTGAAGGGAACGCTTTCTCAGCATGGCTTTGATGTGATCATTGCAGACCCGCCTTATTTGAAGGGGCTCTCAGTACAGGTTCCCACATGGTTAGATGCAGCTTCGATTTCATGTCGTATCTTGGTGATCGAGGAGTCTGCTAAAGCAGGTGATATGGCATGGCCTATCGGTTGGCAATGTTTACAAGTGCGCAAATATGGCGACACCTGCTTACATTTTTTGAGCCGCATGTCCAATGATCAGAAGGGAGACCATGATGGTGCGTAGAGCTGTTTATCCAGGAACTTTTGACCCCATAACGCTTGGTCATGTTGATGTGGTGATGCGCGGCTTAAAGTTGGTTGATGAACTGGTGATCGGCGTGGCTGAAAATCCGGGGAAGGGGCCGATGTTTGATCTGGATACGCGACTTAACATGGTGCGTGCTGTCTTTGTTGCACAACCACGGGTGAAGGTCGTGGCATTCAAAGGGTTGTTGGTCGATTTGGCACATGAGCAGCAGGCACAAGCGGTTCTGCGCGGACTGCGTGCAGCATCTGATTTCGAGTATGAGTTTCAAATGGCTGCAATGAATCGGCGGCTTGACGCTGAGATTGAATCGGTTTTTGTGATGGCGCGCGAAGATTATACTTTCGTCTCATCCCGTTTTATTCGTGAAATATCAGCGATGGGCGGCGATGTGAAGGCGTTGATTCCTGAGGTTGTTATTCCCTATTTAGAAGCGGCCAATCGCGCGAACTAGCGCTTAGCGATCCGATTGATAAAAGCCCCAGGTGATACCAAAGGCAACGGAGAGATAGTGAGGGGTTTTGACCAATGGGCTGTTATGCACGACGCCTGAATTTAGATTGCGATAGCGCATGGCGGCAAAGAGTTGCCAATTGGATTGAAAAGCCCACCCGAGTGCGCTGCTTACGGAGAGCGAGTGAAGCCCCCCTTGTGCCTGATAACTTGGTCGAAGTGGGTTGGCATAGATAGGATCGACACTGTAATAATAACCATTGTAGCGCTGTTGTGCAAAGAGCATGCCGGCACTGAATTTGGTTGAAACCTTAGATGAGAGTTGATGCTCCCATATGAGGTCAGGCTCGCTAACTATGCCGAGATAATTGCCTTTGATATCGAGAACAGCACGGGCTGGAATGCGTAGGGTGAGGGTATCATGCGCACCCTCTAGTGCCTTCCAATTGAGTCGAGGGCCCGCTTGTACACTGAATTGTAGCGATGGCATGCCTTGACGGGCAACATTGGTGTTGCGGACGGGTAAACCAACGCCAAGGCTGGCATCGACCGAGAGTCCATCAATATCAAAAAGATCTGCGCGTAGGCCATTGCGATCGACATTCACACGATCTCCACGATAAATAATATAAGGGATGGGCGCTGCAAAAGTATAACGGGCATCGCTACCCATGTATTGGGGAAGGGATGCACCTCCCATGGCAAGGCCCGCCTCCCATGTGGGAAGCGAGCTGGTGGCTTTCTCAGCGGCATAGAGAGGAGTCATCGGGAGCGTTGTGAGGATGCTGCTGATCATAAGGAAGCAACTGCGTATGAATGTCATGAGATAATCGTCCCGTCAATATAAAGCCAATGGCCATTTTCGCGCACAAAACGACTGCGTTCATGCAGTGTTTCGATCAATCCCAGTCTGTTTTTATAACTGGCAATGAATTCGACACTGCCTTGTTGATCTCGCAGTGAACCGCGTTGACAGCGGATAATTTCGAGTTGGCACCATGTTGTTTGGGGGGGGCTTTGCAACGCCTCAAGGGTGGGCCGAGTCTCTGGATGCCATGTTGCTAAAATATAATTGAGGTTTCCAAGTGCATAAGCGCTATAGCGAGAGCGCATCAACTGCATGGCGATGGTTGCTGTTTTTCCGTGTTCAATAAAGCGTCCACAGCATGCTGCGAACGCTTTGTGGGAACAACATGGACAATCATCCATGAGCGTGAAATCGTGCATTCAGTCGAGGGCTAAATATGAATCGCACGCCCATCAGAATCGAGTACCGCTTCATGGATCATCTCAGAGAGCGTTGGATGCGGGAACATGTGGTGTGCCAGTTCAGCCTCCGTTGTTTCAAGCGTGCGTGCAAGACCGAGAGCAACAATCATCTCCGTTGCCTCTGCCCCGACAATGTGTGCGCCAAGCAATTCGCCCGTTTCGGCATCAAAAATGGTTTTCACCATTCCTTCTGTTTCAGCCAATCCAAGAGCTTTTCCGTTGGGCGCATAAGACATCCGACCCACCTTGATGTTCCGCCCTGCATCAATGGCAGCTTGTTCGGTCATGCCGCATGAACCAACCTGAGGTTGGCAATAGGTGCATCCAGGAACATTGCCGTAATCAACGGGATGGGGCTCTTTGCCGGCAATGGCTTCGATACAGACGATCCCTTCGTGTGATGCAACATGGGCGAGAGCAGGGGCGCCAACCACATCCCCAATCGCGTAGATGCCGGCATGATCGGTGCGGTACCAGTCATCCACGGCGATAGTATTGCGATCAACTGCGACTTGAGTGTTTTCAAGGCCAATGTTCTCGGTATTGCCCACAACGCCAACGGCAACAAGTACCATATCCCCTTCGATGGTTTGCGCTTTACCTTTGCTGCTATATTCAACAGTACCCACCCCATTGATATTTTTGGCAGAAGAGACCATGGCTCCGGTAATCACTTGAATCCCTTGTTTTTTAAAGGAGCGTTGTACGACTTTGGAAATTTCATGATCTTCAAGTGGCATTACCCGATCGGCACCTTCAATAACGGTGACTTTAGCACCCATTGCATTGTAGAAGTAGGCGAATTCCATGCCGATGGCACCTGATCCGATAATGGTCATCTTCTCTGGCACACGATCAAGCACCAGTGCTTTCATGTAGGTGATGATCACTTCGTTGTCGATCTCCATGCCTGGGAATGCTCGGGCTTTGGCTCCTGTTGCCACGACTACATGTTTGGCGGTCACTTCGCGTTCGCCACCATCATTGAGCTGTACCATCAGTTTATTGCCAGACTCAAATTTGGCAAAACCTGCGATATGGTCAATTTTGTTTTTCTTGAATAAGAAGCCGATGCCATTATTGAGTTTTTCAGAAATGCCACGCGAACGGGCGACTGCTTTTTGGATGTCAGGCGTGGTATCCGAGACGCCAAGGCCAAGTTCATCACCATGATGTTTGATCACATTAACGATTTCTGCGGTGCGTAGCAGTGCTTTGGTGGGGATGCAGCCCCAGTTTAAGCAGATACCACCCAAGTGGGTGGATTCAACACAGGCGACTTTGAAACCAAGTTGTGCAGCACGAATCGCGGCGACATAACCACCAGGCCCTGCGCCAATCACCACAACATCATATTCGCCATCGGCATTGAAGATTCCGGCAGGTTTTAGGTTGAGCTCATGCTCAGAATCATGCTCTGCAGTTGCCACCGAGGTAAGGGTTTCAACCACTTGTGCGGGTGTGGCGATGGGGGCGTCTGGCTTGGGTTCTGCGCTCGCTGTATCAATGCCTCCGGCAGGAAGGTAGTCATCTGCCACCTCTTCATCTTCTTCGGCAATAATGGCAATGGGCTGACCAACCGCAATGATGCTCCCTTCAGGGGAGAGAATCTTATGCAGGACCCCTTCATCAATCACTTCCATTTCCATGGTCGCTTTATCCGTCTCAATCTCGGCAAGGACTTCCCCTGAGGTTAAGATATCGCCCTCTTTTTTAAGCCATCGGGCAATTTTTCCTTCGGTCATGGTGGGTGAAAGTTGCGTCATAAATAGATCTATTGGCATGTGATTCCCTCAGTAATAAGTGGTGATAGCGATAGCGGAGGGCATAAAGCCTCCCCCCGTTGCGATTAGATTAAAAGCCCGGCAGGGCATTCAAGATGCTTTTTCAACGCAGCAAGGTAGTTGGCACCCACGGCACCATCGACTACGCGATGGTCACATGAAAGGGTGAGCGTCATCATCTGCGCAACACAAAGCTGACCCTTGTCAACAATCGCGCGCTCTTCTGTTGCACCTACGGCTAAAATTGCACCTTCAGGAGGGTTGACGATGGCGGCAAAGTTTTTGATGCCAAACATGCCCAGGTTAGAAATAGAGAATGTTCCACCGCTGTACTCTTCTGGTTTTAATGCGCCTTGGCGGGCACGCGTTGCAAGCTCTTTGACCTCGTTGGAGATCTCTACCACCCCTTTTTGTTCGGCAAAGCGAACGACGGGGGTAATCAATCCACCTTCAATTGCCACGGCGACCGAGACATGGGCATGTTTGTGTTGAAGGGTGTGGCTTTCTGTCCATGAGGCATTGGCTGCAGGGACATCAACCAACGCTTTTGCAACTGCTTTGATGATGAAATCATTGACGGAGAGTTTGAATGTATCGCCGGCGGCACCATTCAGTTGTGCGCGCAAATCCATCAAACGATCCATGTTGACATCTAGAGAGAGGTAGAAGTGCGGTACGGTTTGTTTCGATTCACTTAAACGGCGTGCAATGGTTTTGCGCATCATGCTGTTTTCAATGCGTTCATACTCATCGGCATGGTAAGGGAGTGGACCTTGTGGCATGGGGCGAGCCGCAGGCTGTGTGGTGAGGTTGCCTATGCCAAGATTGATGCCGCGTTTTGAAGCAAGTTCAATGTCGGCTTTAATAATACGGCCATTCGGCCCTGTACCACGAATGGCGGCCAGAGAGATACCTTTTTGTTTGGCGAGGCGGCGTGCCAAGGGGGTCGCCTTGATGCGGCGCTCATTCACCACAGGTGTTGGTGCTGAAGGCTGAACGGTTGCTACGGCAGGTGTAGGCGCCGTGACAGTTGGCTGCGTGATTGCCACGGGGGTTTCTTGTGGTGCGGGGGGGGCGGAAGGGGCGTTTGAAGCGGGTTGGTAGTCATCTGCAACCTCTTCCCCCTCTTCTGCGATGATGGCAATTGGCATGCCGACATTGATGATAGCACCTTCAGCAGCGATGATTTTATGAAGCGTGCCCTCATCGACCACCTCCATTTCCATGGTCGCTTTGTCGGTTTCGATTTCTGCAAGGACTTCGCCCGAAGTGAGAGTGTCCCCCTCTTTTTTTAACCAACGGGCGATTTTCCCTTCAGTCATTGTCGGTGAAAGCTGGGTCATTAAGAGATCAATTGGCATGCGCTTCTCCTTATCCTTGTAAGCTTACGCGCGGTTGCAGACGACACGCGCTGCTTCCACGATTTCTAATACACTTGGCATCGCCATACGCTCAAGATTGGCGGCATAAGGCATAGGTACATCTTTGCCCGTTACACGCGCTACAGGCGCATCGAGATCATCGAAGGCTTTTTCCATGATGCGTGCTGAGATTTCAGCACCGATACCGGCAAAGCGCCAACCCTCTTCAATCACGATTGCGCGGTTGGTTTTGCGTACGCTGTTTAAGATGGTGGTTTCATCAAGCGGGCGAATGGTGCGAGGATCGATGACTTCGGCACTGATACCTTGTTTGGCGAGCTCTTCAGCGGCAAGGAGGGCAAAGCCAGTCATGCGTGAGTGGGCGACCATGGTAATGTCGGTGCCTTGGCGTTTGATGTCTGCTTTACCCAGTGGAATGATATATTCACCCTCGGGAACCTCTGCAATATCGCCGTAGTTAATCTCATTTTCAATGAAACATACGGTGTCGTTATCACGAATGGCCGCTTTGAGAAGCCCTTTGGCGTCGGCAGGGTTGGAAGGCATGACGACTTTTAAGCCGGGGATGTTTGCCATCCAGTTTTCCAAGGCTTGCGAGTGCTGGGCTCCAACGCGTGCCGCAGCACCACCAGCACCACGAAATACCATCGGGCAGCTATACATTCCGCCAGACATATATTTCATTTTAGCAGCTGCATTGACAATCTGATCAAGGGCTAAAATGGCGAAGTTCCAGGTCATGAATTCGACGATTGGGCGTAGTCCTGCCATGGATGCACCGACACCAAGGCCTGCAAATCCAAGCTCTGTAATGGGGGTGTCGACAACACGGCGCGGGCCAAACTTCTCCAACATTCCTTGCGATACTTTATAGGCCCCGTTGTATTCGGCCACCTCTTCTCCCATGAGGAAAACACGATCATCACGCGCCATCTCTTCGCACATGGCTTGGTTCAGTGCTTCACGATAAGTGATTTTTGCCATCGATCAGTCCTCTCTTCCTGGGTATGGGTACGCGTGTTCAATTAAGTCGTTGTAGATGTCGGTGTAGAGTTCCGATGCATCGGGCTCAGGCATCGCTTCAGCTGCTTTGGCAATCTCTGCAACCTCTTTCTTGATATCTTTGTCGCGTTGTTTGAAATCTTCATCGTTTGCGAGGCCCGCTTCAATCATCTGTCCTTGCAGTCGGGCAATAGGATCACGCCCCGAGCGCCACTCATCAACTTCTTGACGGGTACGGTAGGTGGCAGGATCGGACATGGAGTGGCCACGGTAACGGTAAGTCACCGCTTCAACCAACATCGGACCTTGTCCGCTGCGGGCATGTTCAATCGCTTCAGACATACGGCGCTCGGTCTCCAACACATCCATGCCATCAATGCGCATGCCTGGGATTTTAAAAGAGATGCCGCGTTTAAATAGGTGGGTTTCCGATGAGGCGCGCTCAAGAGATGTGCCCATGGCATATTGGTTGTTTTCTACCACGAAGACGATGGGGAGTTTCCATAGGGCTGCCATGTTGAATGATTCGTAAACGGCACCTTGGTTGATGGCGCCATCCCCCATGAAACAGAGCGTGACACGGCCATCATCTTTATATTTTGAGGCAAAGGCAAAGCCCAAACCGATAGGAACTTGCTCGCCTACGATGCCATTGCCGCCCGCAAAGTTGCGCTCAACATCAAACATATGCATGGAGCCTCCTTTGCCTTTAACGATACCACCGGCACGGCCGAGAAGCTCTGCCATTATCGCTGTTGGGTCCGAACCGCGGGCAAGAATGTGTCCATGGTCGCGATAACTGGTCAGCATGTAATCCGTCGGTTGAGCCGCCTCTTCAATGCCGACACAGACAGCTTCTTGCCCGTTGCATAAATGACAAAAGCCGCCGATTTTTTTCAAGCCATACATTTGACCTGCTTTTTCTTCAAAGCGGCGGATAAAGAGCATCGAGCGATGCATCTCGTGTAGCCTTTCCGCAGTGTAGAATTGACTGTCATAAGTGATGCCAGCACCGTTTTCCGGTGATTGATTCGCAGACATAGGGACTCCCTTCGGAAGATGTGAAGTGCGCAACTATGCCGAATAGTCGATTCATCGGCAACAAATGCAAATTTTTCATCTCGGTTTGAAGGGGTTCTTAAAGCTTAGATTATGTCATGTATTTCAAACAGTGTTCCCTATGGTTCGTAAGGAAAAAGAATCGTGTAAAAGGGGGAATGTTTTGATCGAAAGGTGTGTGATGTTTATCGTTGATCCGATATGACAGCGATGATTTAAAAAGGTGGCAGTGATGAACGATCGATATGTTCCAGTTTATTCAACCCTTGAGGGTGATTTGACCAAGAAGAAGGTTGGTAAATCAATGCGTGGTGCGGGAAAGTCGCCAGTAATTGTGAACGCCAACAAACAAGGGGTTCGTATTCGGCGCGAAAGCAAAGGGCGGGGCGGAAAAAATGTTTGTGTGATTGATGGCTTGAATCTGTCCGAATCTGCGCTAAAAGATTTGGGTAAACGCTTGAAAAACAAACTCGGTACGGGTGGGTCAGTTAAAGATGGCGTGATTGAGATTCAGGGGGACCATCGTGAGGCGTTGTTGGTTTTGTTAGCGGCAGAAGGGATTTTTGCGAAACTTGCAGGGGGATGAATGATTTAGCACTCTGAGAAAAAGAGTGCTAAAAAAGAGTTGACACAGATTGTTTGCTCTCCACAATTAGCACTTGATTGGAATGAGTGCTAAAATTTATTTTTGTCATTTCCAATGATTATAAAACTAATTGCTTAAGGAGTGGTAACGATGTCAACAAAGGTTCGCCCTTTACATGATCGTGTCATTGTCCGTCGTTTGGACGAAATGGAAAAATCTGCAGGTGGTATCATTATCCCTGATACTGCGAAAGAGAAGCCAGTTGAAGGTGAAGTTATCTCTGTAGGTAAAGGTAAAATGCTAGAAAATGGTGATGTTCGCGCGCTGGATGTGAAAGCTGGCGATCGTGTTATTTTCTCAAAATATGCAGGCACAGAAATTAAGTTGGATGGTCAAGAATTCTTGATGATGCGCGAGGATGATATCCTTGGCGTGATCGAAGCATAATTTAGACAATTCATTGATCATCACCCTTTCTGGGTGCTATTAAATTTTAACGATATAATATATTAAGGAGTTCACTCGAATGGCTGCAAAAGAGATTCGTTTTTCGGAAGATGCGCGCTCAAAAATGATGCGCGGTGTAAACACATTGGCGAATGCTGTAAAGGTTACATTGGGCCCCAAAGGCCGTAATGTGGTTTTGGAAAAATCTTGGGGCGCACCAACGATCACCAAAGATGGTGTTTCCGTTGCGAAAGAGATCGAACTTGAAGATAAGTTTGAAAACATGGGCGCGCAAATGGTGAAGGAAGTTGCTTCTAAAACCAATGATATTGCGGGCGATGGCACAACAACGGCAACAGTATTGGCGCAAGCGATTGCGCGTGAAGGTGTAAAAGCCGTGGCAGCGGGCATGAATCCAATGGATTTAAAACGCGGGATTGACGCATCGGTTGAAGCATTGATCGCTGGCTTGAGAGACTTGGCTAAGGTTGTTGAAACCAAAGAAGAGATTGCGCAGGTAGGCACCATTTCTGCAAATGGCGATTCTGATATTGGTAATATCATTGCGGAAGCGATGGAGCGCGTTGGTAAAGAGGGCGTGATTACGGTTGAAGAAGCAAAAGGATTGGAAACAGAGTTGGATGTGGTTGAAGGGATGCAGTTTGATCGCGGCTATCTGTCACCATACTTTGTAACAGACACAGAGCGTATGGAAGCCAATGTTGATAGCCCATACATTTTGTTGCATGAAAAGAAGATCTCTACCATGCGTGATTTGTTGCCAGTCTTGGAGCAGGTTGCTCGTTCAGGCCGTCCTTTGGTGATTATTGCCGAAGATATCGATGGAGAAGCCTTGGCAACGCTGGTTGTAAACAAGATGCGTGGCGTTGTGAATGTCTCTGCAGTGAAAGCACCTGGTTTCGGCGATCGTCGTAAAGCGATGCTTGAAGATATGGCGATTCTTACCGGCGGTAAAGTGATCTCTGAAGAACTCGGTTTGAAACTTGAGAATGTTACTGTTGATGATTTGGGAACGGCAGCTGCGGTGAAAATTACCAAAGATACCACGACGATCGTTGATGGTGCAGGTGCGCGTGCGGATATTGAAGGCCGTGTCGCTCAAATCCGTAAACAGGTTGAAAATACCACTTCTGATTATGATAAAGAGAAGTTGCAAGAGCGTTTGGCCAAATTGGCTGGCGGTGTTGCGGTGATTAAAGTGGGCGCAGCAACAGAAGTTGCGATGAAAGAGAAAAAAGATCGTGTGGATGATGCATTACATGCAACACGCGCAGCTGTTGAAGAGGGTGTTGTTCCTGGCGGTGGCGTTGCATTGATTCGTGTGGGTAAGGTGCTTGATACATTGAAAGCAGCGAACCATGATCAAGAAGTCGGCATTAAGATTGTCAAACGTGCAATCGAAGAGCCTCTTCGTCAGATCGTTTCAAACTGTGGTGTAGAAGCCTCTGTGGTTGTCAATGAAGTCGAAAAAGGTACGGGTGCATTTGGTTTCAATGCTGCAACAGAAGAGTATACCGATCTTGTGAAAGCGGGCGTGATTGACCCTGCAAAAGTGACGCGTTCTTCATTGCAAAATGCGGCTTCTATTGCGGGCTTGTTGATTACCACCGAAGCGATGGTTGCGGATATTCCAAAACCAGAAGCACCAGCGGCACCTGATATGGGTGGCATGGGCGGCATGGGCGGCATGATGTAAACCCAAAACCTTAGTCCATTAAGGTGTGATATAAGCCAGCATCCCTTGTGGATGCTGGCTTTTTTATTGATATGTGTCTGGAGTTTGTCCATGGTTATCCAGTAAGATCTGGCCTCAGGCCGCAGAGCTAAAGGTGTGTAGCATCAAATGATTGATGCCCGATGAATCACCCCGAGTTTGTCGGAGGGCAAAATACTTGAGAGGATTAGCCCATTGAACAAACCAATAAGATATTCCCCCGAAGTACGAGAACGCGCTGGCGGAAACCATGAATGTCTTGTACAAGGCCGAAGTCATTCATAAAGAAGGGCCTTGGCGAAGCGTGGATGATGTGGAGCGGGCAACCCTGATTTGGGTTGAATGGTTCAACAATCGGCGAATCATGCGACCACTTGGCGATATGCCGCCACTTGAGTATGAAGAGCTTTACTATCGACAAACTGAGTATCAAAAAGCAGCATGATGACTCAGATAAAACAGCCTCCGATGAATTCGGGGTGATTCAGAACTGACGGTCAGTGAATTTACAGCAGGTTTGGAACTCAATCGGGACACTTCGTAAGTGCAATTTTAATGGTGGTTTGAAAGTTTATTTGTTGCATTGTGAACAGCCAGGTTATTATGATTGTGCATGCTTTTAAATTGCCGCTGTGCGATGAGAGTGTGGCTTTTAACGGCGAGTTGTTGTCTGATGATGACATTGTTGTG
>PEAA01000016.1 GCA_002753275.1 Zetaproteobacteria bacterium
GGGTGGCCCTTGCCATTCGCTAGTAGTTAGCATCTAATAACGGCATAAGCCGCTAAGGATGGTGACCTTCCTACAGAGGACTTTCACCTCATTAGTTCATGCCCATGCTGGGCGTACACAAATTGCTCGTGTGGGACGCTGCGCGCCCATGAGCCCGGTCGTTAGCTCTCAATAAAAGGAAATTAAGATGAATGAAAGCCCCGCAAAATATTTTAAAAGATACAGAGAGTCTCTAGGTTTCACAAGTCAGAATGATGCGAAAGTATTCCTTTCGGGAAAAGATGTTCCTGTAGGAGTGGATTACGAATATATCGACAGACTGAATGAGAGACTGAAAGAAATATCATCAAAGGTTAGTGCTATTAAAAGCACGGATATTAACATCAATAATATTGATAGCTTTGTTAATGAACATATACAATGTCCTTATGAGACAATGAAAAGTTCTGGTCTATTACCTAGACTTAACAACCAAGGAAGAAGACCTGAACAGGTTCTCTTTTCTTGGCTGAGAGGGTATGTCATAGCGGAGATTTTCACTCCTTCTATCGCAAAAATATTTGATGTCTCAATCACTTCAATCAATCAAATCGGGGATGATGACTTGAGGAATATTGACACATTCAGAAGAAGCCCTAAGGCAGATTTGGAAATAATAAAAGATAATCAACGAATCAGAATTGAAGTTCAGTCCGGATTTCAGGGAATTAATGATATTAAAGAACATAAAGTCAGGGAGGCGCGTAAAGTATTTGAAGAAATAGGCGAGCACTCTATATGTATCCATATTGACCTTTTTAATGGTCAAGTTGCTTTTGTTAAGCTCGATGCTATTGAGGATAACGATGTTAATTTTGTAACTAGACAGCAAATGGAAGGGCAAAGTGTTTTTTCAATAGATCAGAATTTCTTCAAATGGAGACTACTTGATCCAGCCCCTTCTTTTGATGATTTGGAGTTGGATATATGAATGGTCCAATAGCAGTAGAGCTTTTTTCAGGGGCGGGAGGGCTTAGCATTGGGTTGAAAAAAGCAGGTTTCAGAATTGTTTTGGCAAATGAGATAGAAAAGGACTTTGCTACCACATTTGCGTTAAATCATCCCGAAACGAAAGTGTTATGTGACGATATCCATAATATTAATTTCCGAGAAGAGGTAGAAAAGCTGGGGGAATCTAAAGTAGATTTGCTATCTGGAGGGCCACCGTGTCAAGGTTTTAGTACCGTGGGTTCCAAGAATGAAAAAGACCCTAGAAATAGTTTGTTTTATGAATATTTACGAGCGGTTAAAGAGTTAAGCCCCAGTTATATCATTTTTGAAAATGTGGCAGGATTTAAGAACATGTATGAGGGCAAAGCATACAATGCCCTTATATCCGAATTAAATGATTTGGGGTACGAAAGTGATTCAGCAATACTTGAGGCATCAAACTTTGGGCTTCCACAAATAAGAAAGAGGACTATTATAGTTGGATGGAAGAAAGGGAGAAGTCCGGTGTTTTTACCCGTTCCTACACATAGCCTTAGTGAAAATCTTTTCGGATTAAAAGATAAGTTGACTTTAATGGATGCAATTTCTGATTTACCTGAGTTAAGTGAAAACGACAGTACCACCTCTTATTACTTACCACCTCAGAATTATTACCAAGACGAAATGAGAAAAGGAGTTCAGAAGGAGGAACTAACCGAACACAACAGTTCTAACTATGGGTCAAAAATGCTTGAAATACTTTCGTTGATTCCTGACGGGGGTAGTGTAAATGACTTGCCTGAAAGACTCAGACCAAAAAAATATTTTTCAAATACATACGCGCGACTACTCCCAAACCAACCTGCACCGACAATAACAAGAAATTTTGGAACACCTTCATCATCAAGATGTGTGCATCCGTATCAAAATCGGGCACTAAGTACAAGAGAGGGGGCTAGATTGCAGGGATTTCCTGACAGTTATATTTTCTATGGCAGTAAAACATCTAAAAACTTACAGATTGGGAATGCAGTACCCCCAGTCTTCGGCAGAGTAATTGCCGAATCAATAATAGAAACCATTAAAAATGAAAAAGCTAACAAATATCTGCACATGGACACTCATTCCGCTCTGTACCAAGCGCGCCCCTGATCCCGGGCGTTAGCAGTGGTAATCCCCCCGAAAACTAACAGGAGTCAAAAGTAGAATTTTCTTTAAGGTAACAGAAGGAGATTCTACATCAAGAAATCACGACATTCAGACAGTCAAATTATGTCGATGCTGAAGCAGGCGGAGGGGGAATTCCTGTACATGACCCTTTGTTTTTTCACATTATCGATGAAGATGGTTGTCAATTTAAGAAAAAAAAGCATGATTGAGCGCTTAATGATTCAACTGGAGGGATTGCATGATTAAAAAACTACTCCTTACGGCAGCATTGGTTGTTTTACCATTATCCGCCGTACACGCATCGGATGACATGGATAGCATCGATGGCAAGAAAATTTTTCAAAACAACTGTGCCAAATGTCATGCCATGGATGGAACGGTCAGTGACTATGGAAAGACGCTGCAACCCTTTCCTGCCCGCAATTTGCGTGCCCTCGCACCCTATGCCGACAAAGATGAAATTCGCCGTGTCATTACCCACGGAACGCATGATTCAGATATGCGTGCAATGAAATATGTCCTAGATGGTTTAGAGATCGAGGCTGTTGTTGATTACATTTCCACATTCACTTACACCCCTGACCTCCAAAATGGTGCAACCCGCTTCCAACAGGTTTGTGCGACATGCCATGGTGCAGATGGTCGCGCTAAGACTGGGGTTGGCGCAAAAAATCTTGTTTACTCGCAACTAACCTTGAATGAAAAAGTTCATACCATTCGTTACGGTCGCCCTGGAACCTTAATGTTGGCCAAACATCATCAACTGAACAACACCGACATTGCGGATATTGCCAACTATGTCCAAGGATTACGACGCAGTGGTGTCGCAACCATTGGTCACAACCTTTACGATAACAATTGTAAATCCTGCCATACCACGCCCGCATCGATCAAACTGGTTGGCAATGCTGCAACCGCCAAAGTGATCACCGATCTGAGCGACTACATGATCGACCTACGCATTCGTCATGGCCGCCATGTACGCCGTGCTGGTGAGCATATTGTCAAACTGACCGATGATAACATTCAAGATATCATTGCTTATATGCGTGCGGAACAATAAGTGACACCTAGCGATACAGGAGCCACACCATCATGTGGCTCCAATCCACTGTTTGATTTAGCACTGATCAAGAAATATGACCAAGCTGGACCTCGCTACACCTCTTACCCCACTGCCCCCATGTTTCATGAGGGAATTAATGCGGGCGTCTATGCCGAAACCTTAACGCAGGCAAGCCAGACAGATGCCCCACTTTCACTCTATATTCATATCCCATTTTGTAACACCGTATGTTACTACTGTGGTTGCAACAAAATCGCCACCAAACAGTATGATCGGGCCGAGCCCTACCTGCAATTGCTACTAAAAGAGATCGACATGATTGCTGCACGCGTGGGCAATCAACGCCCTGTATCGCAAATTCATTGGGGTGGTGGCACGCCCACCTTTTTCAATGATACGCAAGTGCAAACCCTCTTCGACCATATTCGCCAAAAATTCCACACATTGGATGATGCCAATGCTGAATACAGCATTGAAATTGACCCGCGCGAATGCAGTGAAAACACCGTCAACACCCTGCGGCAATGCGGGTTCAATCGGATGTCACTGGGCGTTCAAGATTTCAATCCTATTGTACAAAAAGCAGTCAACCGTATTCAAAGCAAAGAAGAGACGCTGACCGTCCTCAATCAGGCACGCGAACATGGTTTTAAATCGATCAACATCGATTTGATGTATGGGCTACCGCACCAGACGCTTGTATCATTCAATGAGACCCTAGAGACTATTATTGAATTTTCGCCCGACCGCATCGCCCTTTTCAACTACGCCCACCTTCCACACATGTTTATGCCGCAACGCCGTATCAATGATAGTGACTTGCCGACGCCACAAGAAAAACTCAACATTCTTGAACACAGCATCACCAAACTCCTTGATGCAGGCTACATCTTTATTGGCATGGACCATTTCGCCAAACCCGATGATGAATTGGCGATTGCGCAACAACAAGGAAAGCTCTACAGAAATTTCCAAGGTTATTCGACCCATGCAGATGCCGATCTGATTGGTATTGGATTGACCTCTATTGGTTATGTCGATGGCAACTTCTTTCAAAATGCCAAAGAGATGGATGAATATACAGCGGCCATTGAATCACAACAATTTGCGGTATTTCGTGGCTACCACCTCACCGATGAGGATCAACTGCGCCGCCATGTCATTATGCGTTTAATGTGTGACTTTGCACTCAATTTCAATGAAGTATCGAAAACCTTTGCGATCAACTTCCATCAACACTTTGCTGATGCTTTGATTGATATTGAACCGATGCAAAACGATGGTTTAATCGAGCTCAATGAATCAGGGCTCAAGGTATTGCCTTCGGGTCGTTTATTAATTCGCAACATTGCCATGCTGTTTGATGAACATCTACGCAAAAAAAGTGGAAAAAACCAATTTTCCAAAGTCATATAAAACCATTTCACGAGGTTATCATGCTGCATGAACCTGAGCGCTTTCGCAGCGAAGCCTATCTTGCTGTCATTGATAGCTCACCATCCTCCAACACGGTGCAATACCACCACGAAAGCATTCAATCGATGGAAAATATTGCCAAATCCACCTACCCCGCAGAGTGCTGTGGCTTGATCATTGGCACATTGACCGATGGAATTTGGCATGTGCATGATGTTCGTGAAGCGAAAAATTTAAATGCTGAACGCGCCAATGATCGCTTTCAACTTGATCCCGATGCCTACCAAACGCTTGATCGTGAACTTAAAGGAAGTCCCAATGAGATCATCGGGGTCTTTCACTCCCATCCTGATTGCCCTGCCAAACCTTCGCCCACCGACATTGCCCACGCGTGGGAAGGATTCATTTACCCCATCGTTGCCGTTGACCAAGGCGAAATTCACTCGATACAATCATGGGCTCTCAATGCCAAAGGCGATCAGTTTCAGGAAGTAACCATTCACGCATGAACTACTCAAAAAAAGCCACCTTCACACTGGCCATCATAACGGCAATCAGCTTCAATGCATGCCAACACACCCCACCCCAAATGGGTGGGCAAGAAGATAAAAGCAGCACAAAGGCATCAATACCATCTGACGCCCACACAGCAGATACCCATTCACTGCAAGAGATGCCAACAGACTTCTTATGGCTGGCAGCACAAGATGCCATTGCCCATCAAAAAATTGATCTTGCCATCTACTTTTTAACTGCGCTCACCCAAAAAACAGCTGATCACCCTCCGCAACTTGCACTGTCTGAACTGCTTATCCAGACACGACACCCAGCAGATGCCATTGCCCATTTGGACAAGATACTGGCAGATCAAACCATTGCATCTGACACATCAACACCCGAACAACTGAATGCATATTTAATGAAATCACGCGCCCTTTTTATGCAGGAAAATTTCATACAAGGCCTACAACTGCTAAGTGACATCAACACATTTCATCCTGAAATGTTATCGGCCCGTTTGCTACACGCGCGAATTTTAATCAATCAAAAACGGTACAATGAAGCCCTTGAGGTAATCAATCAGGGTATCTCGCACGAGGATCACTTTGCACTACGAAATCTGCAAAGCGATCTCTATCTTCAGATCAACCGATCGGATAAAGCCATTGAATCGTTGCAAGCCATGCAGGCCCTCGTACCTGAAGATGAGACTGCGATCATCAAGCAAGCGGGCATCTACATTCACCAACAGCAACAACGACTGGCTGAAAAACTTTTGGTCGCCGCCATACCTGCCTATCAAGCCAATACTGGCATGCGCGAACTTTTGGCCAGTATTTATGTCGAGCGTGGCAACATTGATGAAGGTATTGCCATCTATCAATCGCTGCTGCAAGAGTCTGGGGAAGATGTCTCTTACCTTGGCACCCTTGGAATCATCTATTTCAGCCAACAAAACTATCAACAAGCCGCCAATTACTTCGACCGGGCCTACGCAGAAAACCCTGATGAAAAAAATACTTTTTATCTTGCTGCGAGCTTAGAAGCACTTGAAAAAAACAGTGAGGCTATTGCGCTATTCAAACAGATCACCAAAACGCCAACGCCGATGCATCAAGAGATCATGCTACGGTTGGCACGCTTAGAGATGATTGAAAAATCATACCTTGATGCGGAACAACATCTTCAAATGCTCATCCAGGAACAGCCCTCAAAACTGGCCTACTCCCTCCTCTCCAACCTCTATCTCATCACCCAAGATTATCAAAAGCTCCTTGATGAAACCGACATTGCCGCCGAATCTGAAAATTGGGTTACAACAACCCTGCTTTTCAATCGCTCCGTAGCTTATGAATCGTTGAAACAGTATCGCTATCTCGAAGATAGCTTAAAAGCACTATTAGAAATGGATGCCAACCATCCCGAAGCGCTCAATTTTTTGGGGTACAGTTATGTGGAACAAGGAATCAAACTCGATGAGGCCAAAGCTCTGATTGAGCGCGCACTCGCCATCACCCCTGACAATGGCTACTACATCGACTCCCTGGCATGGCTATATTTTAAACAAGGCCATTACCAAGAAGCGTTAGCAACACAAACCCAAGCCATCGCCATCTTAACCGATGACCCTGTGATGTTTGAACATTTGGGTGATATTTATTGGATGCTGAACGACCATCCGCATGCCATTGAAGCGTGGAACAATGCACTAAATGCAAAGCATAGCGACCCAGCCATGATTCAAAACAAAATCGCCCATGGTCTTACAACGCATTAATGGTTGCACGGATCAAAAGCGCACTCTTCACACTGTGCTGCCTTTACTTCACAGCATGCACCCTCATCGTTCCCGAAGAGCCACTGTTGACGCAAACAACCTCTGCGCCTCTCCCCCATTTCAGCACCGAACAACTCCAGGCCTTGCAGGGGCGTATGATTGTTATTTTACCCACACAACGGTACCAACTTCTCATGCAGTGGCATCAATTAAGCAGCGATGAAGGAAACATTGTACTCACCCATGCCGCCAGTGGTCGCATCGCTGAAATGGCGTGGCACAAACCCCAAATGTATTGGCGTGACAACCACGATCAGCCCAACTGGTCACGCATGACAGAAGCCTATCTCCATGAAAAAGGGATGGTCCTGAAACCTTGGGAGATTTCTCAACTTCTTCAGGGTAAAATGTTTGCACATTTCAAAAGCCGTGATGGCAGGGTTTGGGAAGGCACTTTCAAAAAACAATACCTTAAAATTGAATGGATCGCTGAAAAGGGCAAGCTTTTAATTGAATCGCTCACCAAAGGTCAGCAAGCGATTCTAATCCTTCAATGATGCCAAACACCCTCTATTTAGCCCCGGCGAAGGTCAACCTACACCTCGCCATTACAGCCACACTTGCCAATGGTTACCACACACTCGATACATCGTTTGTCTATGTCGATGTTGCGGATACGCTGCATATTTCACCCGCAACCACACTTCAAGTCGATTGCTCGAATCCATCGCTAAGTGGTGAAAAAAACTTGGTATTTCAACTCCTGGATGCCATGCGCCAACATTTTCATGTTGTGCAAGGTCTCAACATCTTCATCCAAAAGCATCTCCCTGCGCAAGCGGGATTGGGAGGTGGCTCATCCGATGCAGCAACAGCGATGATGGTCGCCAACCGTATGTGGAATCTCAATCGTTCGCGGGAAGAGCTAATCGCCTTCGCAACACCTTTTGGGGCTGACATACCCTGTTTTCTCTACCAAGAAGCCTCCCTCGCACTTGGCATTGGTGATGCGCTCACACCATACCCTGATTCGATCCCCACTCAAACCGTATTGCTTGCCTTTCCCAATGTAGGCCTATCAACGCAAAAAGTATTTCAGCACTTTGATCAACAACCCAATAAATTTATCAGATTGACCTCGCACAACAATGACGCTAGGGTTCGCACCCATTCGAGATCGCTTGGAATGAATGATTTGGAATCCAGTGCTTGTGCATTATCAAATGAAGTAAAAGATCTACTCGATGTTTTGCGTCAACATAGTGAAAAAGCTTGGATGAGCGGAAGTGGATCATGTTGTGTGGCACTGCTCAACACAACAGAAGATGCAAAAGCGCTGCAAGATCATTTGTACAACCAAAAGCTTGCCACCTGGACACATGTGGGAAACTTCTTAACCAAGCATCCGTTACTTGAGAATATTGGGGCGTAGCCAAGCGGTAAGGCAACGGGTTTTGATCCCGTCACGCGTAGGTTCGAATCCTGCCGCCCCAGCCACTCTTTTTAAATCAATCCCATCAACACAAAAAACATTACACTCGCGCTCCCGCAGGAAGTTTCACCGCCAACAGCGCTGATAACAATGCAAAAGCCGCAGCAACCCACAAACATAACTCCAACCCCTGCCACTGATAGATCCAACCCGATAACAGCGTCCCTACAAGCCGTCCCCCCGCATTGGCCATGTAATAAAATCCAACATTCATCGAAACACGATCATGATCCGACCATGATACAATCAGGTAGGAGTGCAGTGCCGAGTTGATGGCAAAGACAATTCCAAAAATCGCCAAACCCACCACAACCACCCAGCCCAGATCCCCTCCTTGCTGCATCATCAAAGCAATCACAACGGTAATCATGGCCAAGATAAGCCCCCACACAATCACACTTCCTCGCCCTGCACGCGCTGGCAATAACGCAGGGGATAAAGATTGCACCACGCCATAACCGATCACCCAAAGCGCGAAGAAACCACCCACCGCTGTAAAACTCCATCCCAACACACCCTGCAAAAACAGCGGCAGTGCCACCACAAACCAGACATCACGCGCCCCAAAAAGAAAGAAGCGCGCCGCTGATAGCCAATTGACAGCGGGTGACTTTGAAAATATGGCTGAAAATTTTGCCCGTTCGTTCAATCGTCCCAAATTTGCCGGCAACAACAGCATCGTCACCACGAGACTGACAACGAGCAACATGATCATCGCCCACACTGCGCCTGCAAATCCACATGAAGCCAACAAAAAGCCGCCCATGAAGAAGCCAATACCCTTCAGGGCATTTTTTGAACCCGTCAAGAATGCCACCCAACGAAACAACCCATCCGCTTGCGCATCCGTGGGCAACAGCAGTTTCACCCCAGCCTTGGCACTCATTTTATTGAGATCTTTGGCAATGCCCGAGAGTGCCTGTGCCATCATCACCCATAGCACCGTGAGCATCGCTTCTGGCAACAACAACATCGCCAACGCGACAATTTGCAATGCCATACCAATATGCATGGTTCGATTCAAACCAATGCGTGCACCAAGCCATCCGCCCACCAAATTGGTGACAATGCCAAAAAACTCATAAAAAATAAACAGCATGGCAATTGCCAATGGCGCATAACCCAATTGATGAAAATAGAGCAACACCAACATGCGCAAAGCGCCATCGGTCAGCGTAAAGGCCCAATAGCCTCCCGTGACTGTCAGATAATGGCGAAACCCCTGATCGATCATGGTGTTACTTCTCCTCGATCAAACGGGCAACTTTTCTGGCTAACTCCATCATTCGATTGGCATAGCCCACTTCATTATCATACCAGATCAACAACTTTACCTGTGTCTCATCAATGACCATCGTCGAGAGCGCATCAACAATCGATGAGCGTACATCATTGTTGTAATCCACCGATACCAAAGGCCGCTCTTCATAGCCAAGGATACCATGAAGCGCGCCTTCAGCGGCCTCTTTTAAAAAACCGTTAATCTCTGCGACCGTTGTTGGGCGAGGCGCTTCAAAGACAAAATCCGTCAGCGATGCATTCAATTGTGGAACCCGCACAGCCAACCCATTCAGTTTGCCACGCAATTCGGGGAAAATCTGCGTAATTGCTTTTGCGGAACCGGTCGATGTCGGAATAAGTGAAAGACCGCATGCACGCGCACGGCGCAAATCTTTATGCCCCTTATCAATGATGGTTTGTGTATTGGTAATGTTATGAATCGTCGTCATACAACCATGCTTAATACCAATGCGTTCGTTGATCACTTTTACAACAGGTGCCAAACAGTTGGTTGTGCATGATGCTGCTGTAACCAAATGATGCTCTTGTGGATGGTAAAGGTGATCATTCACTCCCATAACAATATTGAGCGCCCCCGCGTTGATGGGCGCCGCAACTACCACTTTTTTCACACCTTGATCAAAATAGGCTTGCAACAACTCCGCCGTGCGAAATTTACCAGAGGCTTCGATCACAATATCACAATCGGACCAATCGGTAGCCGCAATCTCCTTGTTCGTGGAGTACGATATAGCCCGTCCATCCACAACCATATCGCCATCTTCCACACAACACTCATGCCCCCAACGGCCATGCACAGAATCAAAATTCAACAGATGTGCAGAACAATGGACATCCCCGGCAATCTCATTCACATGCACAAATTCCAGCTCTTCACATCCCCATGCCGCACGAAAACCAAGCCGCCCCATGCGTCCAAATCCATTGATACCAACCTTACGCCCCATTTTCTCCCCTATTTCACGGTTTATTGTCTAAGGTTGATCTGAATCCTATTCCCGACCGTACAAATCCTGATATGCGAATATGTCATTTTGATGTCAACAACGCATTAAAATAAACCTGCACTGAATAACAATGGCAATCGACAGCAAAAAATAATCAACGGTTGTGCCAATACAGCCTTTCATCTGACATATTCGCTCCTACTGTAACTCATGGCTTCAATGATAACGGACATCACATCCTTACATGCTGAGATGTAAATCAGCACGCCTGTTGATCATCCAAAGAAGCAAGATCATGCTGCAGTTGAGGATCATGCAAGGTCCTGCTTTTAATCAAATCGACAAGCGCGATCACACCATCATCGTTTTTCATCGAATAGTAAACCCATTTACCCATCCGCCGCCCCTCAACCAAGCCACAATTTCTTAATACATTGAGATGGCGTGATATGGTACTTTGTGGCAATGCGAGGGTATTCGTCAGATGACAAACACAAAGTTCACCTTTTTGGCACAATAGATGAACGATTCGTAAGCGAACACCATCCGCAAGCCCTTTAAACAACAGTTCTAAATTCATGGACAAACTTTAATGCCAATCATTCTCAATGTCCGCTATTGATACCAGACACCCTCCAGGCGACGCCATAAGAAAAATACCGCCATTGCGCTCTTGAGCCACCGTTCATCATCGCGATTCATAAATTATCCATGCGTCATTGTTCATGCATTGAGCAAGGAGATCATCACCAATTAAACTTGAAAAAAATCATATCCATCACATAATGCCGAGCAATTAAAGTAATTCGTGTTCGATGAAAAAATATTTTTTATCACACCAATGTCTCTTCAGGAGAGAGTATGAACAGCAAGCGGTTAAAGCTTTTTTCGGGCTCTTCAAACCCACCCCTCACTCGCGCTATTTGTGAGCATATTGATGAACCCATTGGAAAAATGAACAAACGCTCTTTTTCTGACGGTGAAATTTTTGTTCAAATTGAAGAGACCATTCGCGGACTGGATGCTTTTTTCATCCAAAGCACCTCCAACCCAACCAATGATCATTTAATGGAACTATTAATCGCTATGGATGCCGCCAAGCGTGCTTCTGCGCGTCATATTTGCGCCGTGATTCCCTATTTCGGTTATGCGCGTCAAGATCGAAAAAATGTGGAACGCTCCCCTATTACCGCCAAACTTGTCGCAGACATGCTGACCACGGCTGGGGCCACACGCATCTTGACCATGGATTTACATGCAGGTCAGATCCAAGGTTTCTTCAACATCCCTGTTGATAACATTTACGCAGCACCGATTTTCATCCATGACATCAAAAAACATAACGATTTAAGCGATGTCATGATCGTCTCACCTGATGTAGGTGGTGTTGTTCGTGCCCGCGCACTGGCAAAACGACTGCATGTTGATATGGCCATTGTTGATAAGCGCCGCCCAGCCCCCAATGTGGCCAAAGTGATGAATATCATTGGTAATGTTGAAGGAAAACACTGCATTTTAGTCGATGACATTGCAGACACTGCCGGAACGCTCTGCAACGCCGCGACCGCACTGATTGAACATGGTGCCAAAAAGGTATCTGCCTATATCACCCACGGTGTTTTGTCAGGGCCAGCCTCGGAACGCATTGCCGAATCAGACCTATCTGAACTGGTTGTTACAGATACCATCTTACAACCGCAACATATTCTTGATACAGGGAAAGTTCGTGTCTTATCCACCGCACCACTCTTAGGTGAAGCAATTGCACGCATCTATGATGCCCGTTCAATCAGCAGCCTTTATGAACTTTGGGACTATGATATTGACAATTAATTGCGCACCTTCACAGGGCACAATTTAAAAAGCGATCATTCTCATTTGCTTGATCATGACAAACCCTTTAGGGTGCGTCGCCTCAAAACACATTCGCAACGGGCATACCCGTCGAATTTACAATGACTTAGGAGCTAAACATGGCTGATTATACAATCAACGCAACCTTGCGTGAAAAAACAGGCAAGGGCGAAAATCGTCGCATGCGTCGTGCGGGAATGATTCCCGCTATTATTTATGGCGGAGAAAAAGCGGATCTTCCAATCATTCTTAATCAAAATGCCATCAACAAGCTTTTAGACCAAGAACATTTCTTCACCACTATGATTGACATCAACATCGAGGGAAAAAGTGGCTCAGAAACTGTTATTTTGAAAGATTCACAATGGTGCCCAATGTATGACACCGCAACCCATTTGGATTTTTTACGCGTCAATGCATCAGATAGCGTTCACTTGGAAGTTCCAGTTGTTGCCATCAATTCTGAAAAAGCACCAGGTATTGTCGCAGGTGGTATGATTGATCTGATCCGTCACACCCTTGAAGTCACATGCCGTGCAGACTCAATTCCTGAACATATTGAAATCGATTGCTCAACATTAAACATTGGTGACACCGTGCATATTGATGACATTACCCTTCCAGATGGGGTAGAAGTGCATCATGAAGTCAACTTCACCATTCTTAATCTTGCCGCATTGAAAGTCGCGAAGTCTGAAGAATCTGAAGAGGCTTCAGCTTAATCTGTTATGAAATTTATCGTCGGGTTAGGCAACCCCGGCAATCAGTACCAAGATACGCGCCACAATGTTGGCTTTCGTTTTCTTGATCTACTTGCGCATCGTGAGGGAGTATCGTTTCAGATGCTCCCCCGCTTCAAAGCAGAAATAGCCACGCTCACCCATGAAATCCATGGAAAAATTTTTCTGATCAAACCACAAACCTTTATGAACAACAGCGGCGAATCGATCTCCCCTATCCTGCAATTTTACCAAGCAACCCCTTCAGATGCCGTTGTTATCTTTGATGACCTTGATCTCCCCGTGGGCAAAGTTCGGCTCCGCAAAGGTGGCGGACATGGTGGACACAATGGGCTTCGTTCGTTAAATCAACACCTACCCAACAGTGACTATGGTCGTATCAAAATTGGTATCGGCAGACCTGACCATGGCAATATTACCGCCTGGGTTTTAGGCAAAGCTTCTGAAGGAGATATTGCCACAGAACGGCATATTTTTGACTGTATCATTGCAGAGTTCCCCAACATCTTACAAGCCAACTATGATAAAGCTGGCAACAACATTCACCATATTCTCAATCAAGGATCATAACCATGGCTTTAAGTATCGGCATCGTCGGTCTCCCCAATGTAGGCAAATCAACGCTATTCAACGCGCTCAATGGTGGCGGCGCGGAAGCTGCAAATTACCCTTTTTGCACCATTGACCCCAATGTTGGCATCGTGGCCGTCCCTGATCCGCGCATCGATGCACTCTCTGCGATTGTAAAACCGCAAGCCATTCAGCCGGCCGTTGTCGAGTTTGTGGATATTGCAGGCCTGGTTGCGGGCGCCGCCAAGGGTGAAGGACTTGGCAATAAATTTTTGGGCAACATCCGTGAATGCGCTGCCATTGCCCATGTGGTTCGCTGTTTTGAAGATGACAACATCACCCATGTCGCCAACAAAGTGAACCCACTTGCCGACATTGAGACCATCGATATTGAACTGACCCTTAAAGATATGGATACCGTTGAGAAATCGCTTCAACGCGTACAAAAACTGGCCAAGACGGGTGACAAAGAGGCCAAAAATGCGGTTGAAATCTTTGAACTCATTCTCAAAGCGCTGGAAGAGGGAACCCCCATTCGTCGCCAAAACCTCTCCGCATCACAACGATTGGTCATTAAAGATCTACAACTGCTCACTGACAAACCCGTCCTCTATATTGCCAATGTCGACGATGGTTCGCTCCCTGATGGCAATCATTTGGTGGCGCAGGTAAAAGCATTTGCCGCCGAAGAGGGTGCGCGCGTTGCCATTGTCTCCGCACAAATCGAAGCGGAACTGGTTGAGATGGATGCCGAGAGCAAACTTGAATTTTTATCCGATCTTGGGCTTACAGAACCCGGTTTAAATACCGTGATTCGAGAAGCTTATGCCCTGCTCAATTTGATCACCTACTTTACCGCGGGTGTCAAAGAGGTTCGCGCCTGGACCATCAAGATTGGTGATACGGCCCCAAAAGCCGCCGCTGTTATTCATACCGATTTTGAAAAAGGATTCATTCGTGCAGAGACCATTGCCTATGAAGACTTTGTTGGACTCGGTGGAGAAGCCAAAGCGAAAGAGGCGGGGAAAATGCGCCTTGAAGGCAAAGAGTATGTCGTCAAAGATGGCGATGTATTGCATTTCCGTTTTAATGTTTAAAATTAAGTTTTAGGAGAGACCATGTCCCTATTTGAACTGATTCCAGCAATTGATTTAAAAGGTGGCCACTGTGTTCGCCTCAAGCAAGGGCGTATGGATGATGCCACCGATTATGGCAATGATCCGGCGTTGATGGCTGAAAAGTGGCAAAGTCTAGGGGCTGATCGCCTGCATGTGGTCGATCTTGATGGTGCTTTTGCAGGTAAACCCGAAAATAGAGAGGCCATTCGTCAAATCTGTTCCCGTTTAACGATTCCCGTTCAACTTGGTGGTGGTCTTCGAGACCTAAGCAGTATCGAAAACACCTTGGCCTTGGGCATTGATCGGGTGATTTTAGGCTCAGCAGCCGTCTCCAACCCGCAACTCGTGACCGATGCCTGCCTTGCCTTTCCAGATAAAATTTGCATTGGCATTGATGCCAAAGAGGGGATGGTTGCGGTGCATGGTTGGGATGATGTCACCGATGTCACTGCCCGTGATTTGGCCAAGAAATTTGAAGATGCAGGTGTCTCTGCAATTATTTACACCGATATTTCCCGTGATGGTATGTTATCAGGGCCAAACATTGAGGAGACGCTCCGCTTGGCGCAGCATGTATCCATCCCCGTGATTGCATCGGGGGGAGTGAGCCAAGCTTCAGATATTTTCGAACTCGCCAAACACTTCAACGCAGGTGTTTGTGGTGCCATTACAGGCCGTGCGATTTACGAAGGCACTCTTGATTTTGCCAAAACCGTTGCGGAACTTAAAGCATCATGCCGTTAAGTAAACGCATCATCCCCTGCCTTGATATCGCCCATGGCCGTGTCGTTAAAGGTGTTCAGTTTGTCGATATTATCGATGCGGGTGACCCTGTCGAAGCAGCCATTCGTTACGACCAACAAGGTGCAGATGAACTCTGTTTCTTAGATATTCGTGCGACCCATGAAAACCGAGATACCCTCTACCATGTCGTCTCCGATGTGGCTGAGAATGTCTTCATGCCTCTCACCGTTGGCGGTGGAATCAAAGAGTTATCCGATATTGAAAACCTGTTGCACGCCGGAGCCGATAAGGTTTCCATCAACACCGCAGCCATTTTCAACCCCCAACTGGTGAAAGATGCTGCGCTCCGCTTTGGTTCATCCACCATTGTCGTTGCGATCGATGCCAAGCGTGTTGCCGACCACTGGGAGTGCTTCACCCATGGCGGTCGTAAAGAGACGGGGCTCAATGCTGTGGATTGGGCAAAGAAGATGGCGGATGATGGTGCCGGCGAGATTTTACTTACCAGCATGGATGCCGATGGTACCAAGGAGGGTTATGATCTTGCGCTCACAGCCACGGTTGCTGAAACGATCTCAGCCAATGTGATTGCATCAGGTGGCGTTGGAACCCTGCAACATCTGGCCGATGGACTTTTGCTTGGCAAAGCCGATGCCGTGCTCGCCGCCTCAATTTTTCACTTCAATGAACATACGATCGCTGAAGCCAAAGCCTATTTGGCCAAGCAAGGAATTTGCGTTCGTCAGAAATAGAAGCTGTGAGGCTTGTGCTGTCATACACCGAAATGACAGCCATGTGATGATCTACACCCGTAGCAAAAACACCCCACAATATTGATCAACAAGGGGCCAAAACACCCCTTGTTGCATGATTACCACCACTCTTTCTCCCGCAATTACCCTTGACGAATCCCGCGTAAAAACCGCTCAACAGCCATCTGCTGCTTATCAACCTGCTCCGCCAAGTCATGTGAAAATGCCACCATCTGTTCTGCCATCTGATTGGTTTCTGTTGAACTATCAACGACACCACGAATGGAATCTTGTACGCTGGACATTCCATAACTGGCCCGCTGTGCCCCCTCAGATATTTCAGAGACGGCAGCAGACTGCTGCTCCATCGCAGAAGCCACTGTTTGCGTATGTTCATCAATACGGCCAATAATTTGGGTAATGTGATCAATCGCTTGTACAGCCGCATCACTCTCGCGCAACATGCCCTGAATCTGTTGTTCGATCTCTCCTGTTGCCGATGCTGTCTGTTGCGCCAAATCTTTCACTTCATTGGCAACTACAGCAAAACCTCGCCCGGCATCACCAGCGCGCGCCGCCTCAATCGAGGCATTGAGTGCCAAGAGATTAGTCTGCTCGGCAATCTCATTGATCGTATTCACAACCGAACCGATTTCACGGGAAACCTTACTTAAACGCTGAACAATATCATTGGTGACTTCCGCTTCACGCACAGCCTCTTCTGCAATGGTTAAGGCTTCGTGCACCCGTTGGGTCACTTCAGCAATGGTGCCCGCCATCTCTTCGGTTGCTGCCGCCGTCGCTTGCACAGAGCTTAACCCCGTTTCAATCCCCTCTGAGGCTTCATCACTCCGGCGTTGCAGACTTGAGGCTACATCAGACATTCCTGTTGCAGAAATGCTCATCTCTTCAGAAGAGGATGAGAGTGCTGAAATCACGGTGCCAATATTGCTCTCAAAATCATCGGCCATTTTAAGCTGCGCATCACGAATCGCTTGCGCCTGCTCTTTCTTACTACGCTCCTCATCCGCAGCACGGCGCACCTTATCCTCTTCGGCCTGAACCAATGCTTTGCGCATTTTATCAAGTGCCAACAGCACACCACCGACTTCATCATGCTTTTTCACTTTGATTTGAAAATCAAATCGTCCACCGGCGATCTGAGTGGCCACCTGTTGTGCATGTTCCAGAGGTTTTTTCATACGCATAACCATCTGAATAAAAATAACCACGGACGAGAGCAAGGCCAAAACGATCGAAATCATCAGGTCATGACGAAATGCCGCATCAATCTCTTGGTCGGACTCTGCCAATGAGTAACTGATACGAATGGCGCCATTCACCCCTCCCTTTGGTGTTTCGTGACAAGCAAAACAGTTGACACCATCATAGTCTTCAACCGGCTTCCAAGGGCGTAACACCGTCAATACGCGCCCAGAATCCCCCTCTTCAATCTCTATAATCTCTTCACCTGCCAACGCCCGGGCATCCCAGCTATCTTTAGGATGCTCACTGTCAAAGCCAGGACCAAACTGTTTAATCACATGTTCACTACGCATCACCCGCGCATCAAGAATATTTTTCATGTGTTTAACCTTCTTTTTAACCACTTCACGCTCATCCATAGCGCCTGTAATCATTAAGGTATTTAACATTTCAAAATAGAGTTGATTAAATTCATAGACCTTGGAACTTGCATCATTGACAGCTTGCTCTTTCTGCCCTTGATAACCCATCCAACCAGTAATAAAAATTCCAAATGCTGCGATCAAACCTGAAACCGCGGCAATTTGTAAAATAAGTGATGTTTTTTTCATCATCCCCCCAAAAAAACAGAAGCTAATCCCAATATCATCGCATCTGGATGCAATGTAGTGATATTGACTATTCATTGTCAATCAATACTCCGCTTTCATCTGTGGTAAACATAAAAGACAGAGGAATACTAGGAATAAATCAGCGTATCCGTGCAGGCCATGAATAACTACAAGAATGTAGTTATTCAGATCAACCATAGAAATTTGCATTTCAATAAAAGCATGTGACCATACTCGCCAATCGCTTCAAGGAGTTTTCTGCATGAGCCAAGCCAACATCCGTATTCAAGGTGCGCGTGTCCATAACCTTAAAAACATCTCATTGGAGATCCCACGCGATCAGTTGGTGATCATTACGGGCGTATCAGGCTCGGGCAAATCCTCATTGGCATTTGATACGCTCTACGCCGAGGGGCAGCGCCGCTATGTTGAATCACTATCTGCCTATGCCCGGCAGTTTTTGGGTATGATGGAGCGCCCAGATGTCGATAGCATCGAAGGATTATCACCCGCCATCTCCATTGAACAGAAAACCACCAGTCGCAACCCCCGTTCAACCGTGGGCACCATCACAGAGGTCTATGACTATCTTCGTCTTCTCTTTGCACGCATTGGCCAACCGCAATGTTATCAATGCCATAAACCGATTGAATCCCAATCTGCGAGCCAGATCATCGCCCAACTCGAACAACTTCCCGAGGGCAGCAAAGTGCAAATTTTGTCTCCCATCGCCCAAAACCGCAAAGGAACCTTCGCCAAAGAGTTAGAATCAGCCGCCAAAGCAGGTTTTGTTCGCGTACGCATCGATGGCGAAACCTACGAACTTGATGAACTCCCCACCCTCGATAAAAAATATAAACACAACATTGAGCTGGTGGTCGATCGACTGGTGATTCGTGAAGGGATTCGCATTCGTTTGGCCGACTCCGTTGAGACGGCGCTGCGCTTTGGCAACGGCACGGTGCTGACGCTCATTGATGATCAAATCACCACCTACTCCGAGCGCTTTGCCTGTGCCGATTGCGGCGTCTCCTATCCCGAAATTGAACCCCGACTTTTCTCTTTCAACTCTCCTGCAGGTGCCTGCTCGGGTTGTGATGGTTTGGGAGAAAAGCATGTCTTTGACCCCAGTTTGGTGGTTCCTGACCCCTCGCTCTCGATATTGAATGCCATTGAACCATGGGCAGGACGGGACACCAACATTTACCAACAGATGCTTGAAGCGGTCGCACACTTTGCCAAGGTTGATATCAACACCCCTTTTGAACAGTTAAGTGAGGAAGCGCAAAAGATTTTCCTTTATGGCAGCGGTAGAAATAAAATTCATTTCACCTTCAACACAGCAGGCGGAACACGCTCAACAGAGAAAACCTTTGAAGGGGTGATCAACAACCTTGACCGCCGCTATCGTGAATCAACCTCGGAAGATCTTCGCGAAGATCTTTCACGCTATATCAACACGATTGATTGCCCTACCTGCCAAGGCTCTCGCCTTAACCTTGCCGCCCGCCATGTCTTCATTCAAAACAGCTCACTGCCAGATATCACCCGCATGCCGCTGCGCCACATCCATGCGTGGATTCAAAACTTAACCCTCACCGCACAACAGATGACCATTGCAGAGAAAGTCCTCGAAGAGATTGCTGCCCGTGTCGGTTTCATGATTGAGGTAGGTCTTGATTATCTCAGCCTACACCGCACTGCGGGAACACTCTCAGGGGGCGAGGCACAGCGTATTCGACTTGCCACGCAAATTGGCTCCGCTCTGGTTGGTGTACTCTATATTTTGGATGAGCCTTCGATCGGGCTTCACCAGCGCGACAATGATCGATTGTTGGGAACCCTCAAACGGCTGCGCGACCTTGGCAATTCAGTGATCGTCGTCGAGCATGATGAAGATGCCATCCGCACAGCCGATTGGATTATTGATATGGGCCCGTTTGCAGGCAAACATGGTGGGGAAGTGGTCGCAGCAGGGAGACTTGACGATCTTCTCAAACATCAAACGCTCACCACAGATTATCTTACAGGAGCCAAATCTATTGTTGTCAAAGGGGTGCGCCCGCTCGATAAAGATCATCCCATGATCGGCATCACTGGCGCAAGCGAACACAATCTCAAGGGGGTTGATGTCCATTTCCCAACAGCCCGCCTCTCTTGCGTTACCGGGGTTTCAGGATCAGGGAAATCAACCTTAACCATTGATACATTTTATCGTGCCTTTGCCAAACAACAGCGCAAAATCAGTGAACGCGTCGGTGCGCACCAAAGCGTTATCGGTAGCGAACAGATCAACAAGGTGATCGACATTGATCAAAGTCCCATTGGTCGCACGCCCCGATCCAACCCCGCCACCTACACCGGTATCTTCACCCCGATCCGTGAACTCTTTGCTGCCGTGCCTGAATCGCGTTCGCGCGCCTATAAGATGGGGCGTTTTTCATTCAATGTGAAGGGGGGGCGCTGCGAAGTGTGCCAAGGAGATGGCATGATTAAGGTTGAGATGCACTTTCTTCCCGATATTTATGTCCATTGTGAATCATGCCAGGGGAGTCGCTACAACCGCGAAACGCTCGATATTCGCTATAAAGGAAAAAATATCGCTGAAGTTCTTGATTTAACCATCGATGAAGCGGCTGATTTTTTTACGGCCATTCCATCGCTCAAACACCGTTTGGAAACCCTGCAAAAAGTTGGTCTTGGTTATATTCAACTGGGGCAATCGGCCACAACCCTCTCTGGCGGAGAAGCGCAACGCATTAAATTATCCAAAGAACTCGCACGCCGTGCCACAGGTGATACACTCTATATTCTTGATGAGCCCACCACAGGGCTACACTTTCACGATGTCGCCAAACTGCTCGAAGTACTGCACACACTGGTGGATAAAGGCAATACCGTGGTGGTGATCGAACACAACCTCGATGTGATCAAAACTGCTGATTGGATTGTTGATATGGGGCCTGAAGGTGGTGACCGAGGCGGTGAAGTGGTGATAATAGGCACACCGCAAGCAGTTGCGGATTGCCCAGAATCATGGACAGGTCGCTATCTGAAAAAATATCTGTAAATAAAGCAGCCTCTCCAAACAACAGATCGCCGTTATTGCTAACTGGACGAAACCCAAAGGATAACACAACCATCCGCGCCCTAGATCAGTCAACGCATTTGTCGATGAATTCCATCCTTTTCAATGGTAATTTCATGCTGTTTATAAAGTGCGCCAATCGCTTTCTTAAACATCACCTTGCTAATGCCAAAGCGTTGTTTGATCAGCTCAGGATCACTTTTATCATTCAACGGCAAAAAACCACCTGCGGACTCCAGCGATGATAAAATCATTTCACCCACTTCGTCGCTCTTTTCACTCGGCTTTTGATGCAAACAGAGATCAATCTTGCCATCAGGACGCACCTGTTTGATAAACCCTTGCAGCCGTTCACCACGGCGCAATTCCCGCACCAACGCTTGACGATGCAACAATCCCCAATGGCTATCATTCACCACCATCTTGTAACCCAAATCTGTTTTTGCTGCATTAAAGAGCGAAACCGCCTCGCCCACGGCATAGAGTCCTTCATCATCGACATCATGTAAAAACTCATCAATCTTCGCAGATGCCGCAATGCGACCATCGTCATCAAGATAGATCAACACAATGTACGACTTGCCTGCCTCCATCCGCGTGATCTGCTCATTAAATGGCAACAAAAGATCTTTGGGCAAACCCCACTCAAGAAAAATGCCATGGCGCGTCACCTCAGCCACCTTCAAAAGTGCGCACTCCCCCACCATCGCATAAGGGCGCTCACTGGTCGCGATCAACCGATCTTCCGAATCAAGGTAGATAAACACATCCAATTCATCATTAAGCTCGCAATCCTTAGGAACATAGCGCATTGGCATCAAAATATTGCCATGCCCCCCCGTCTTCGGATCACCACCATCAAGAAAAATACCGAAATCAACCTGTTTGCACACCTGCAAACGGTTCATTCGACCAATTTTCAACGCCATCGCACTCATTCGCTACGCGCAGTAATCTCTATCAAATGGTACCCAAATTGCGTTTGAATCGGACCATGAACCTGGTTTAATGCATCACGAAAAACCACTTCATCAAACTCTTTGACCATTTGACCTTGGGTAAATTCACCCAGATTGCCGCCCTGTTTGCCCGAGGGGCAGCTTGAATGTTCTGCCGCAACCTTGGCAAAATCGGCACCACCCTCTATTTGTGCTTTCAAGTCGAGGCATGTCGCTTCATCACTGACCAAAATATGACGCGCCGAGGCTTTTGGCCCTTTGTTAAACAATCCAAACATGGTTCACTCCTTCTCTCTCTTTTTATCATCAATTGTCGAAAAATATCCCCAGCAATGCCAGCCTCTTTGCACAAAACCATCGAGCCAAGCCAGCCTCAATTCACCATAGCAACATCTTTCAAAGATGCCAAACATGCCATCAAAAAAGTTGTTTGTCGCCACCCCATCATTGCTGCTATGGTTGGCATCCATTTACAATTTTGGTAACAAACAGTTCTTAAACCGATGGAGATAAGCATGCTAAATAAAGCAATATTGATTGGAAACCTAGGCCAAGACCCCGAAACCCGTTTCATGCAAGATGGCACTTGTGTATGTAACTTACGCTTGGCGACCACTGAAAAATTTAAAGGTAGAGATGGTCAAACCCAGGAAAAAACAGAATGGCACCGTGTTGTCATCTGGGGAAAACTAGGAGAAATTGCCAATCAATACCTTAAAAAAGGGGCGCGGGTCTATATCGAAGGTAAAATCGAAACGCGCAAATGGACCAACAAGGAAGGGCAGGATCAGTATACCACCGAAATTCGTGCCAGCGAGATGAAAATGCTAGGGGGCGGCCAACAAGGTGGCGGTGGCGGAAATCAACAAGGTGGTGGCTACAATCAACAACCTCAACAAGGCGGCTACAACAACCCTTCAAACAACAACAATTACAATGCGCCCTCATCAAACAGCAACCCCTTTGAAGGCAACTCCGATTTTTCAAATGGCCCTGTGGATGATGACATTCCCTTCTAAGACAATTTGAGTTTATAAATCAAAGCGCTGCCGTGTGGATTTCAGGTATATCCACACGGCCCTGCTACTGCCCTGCTCTCACACAGTCTCACTGTGACGAATACCATCAAGAAATTCATCAACAGCGCGTTGCTCTTTATTCACTTGAGAAGATAGATTATGCGCAAGATCCACCAACGCCTCAGCCATCTCATTTGTCTCCTGAGAAAATTCCGACACACTATTGACCGATTCTTGCACCACCTCCATGCCTGAACTGGCTTTTTGAGCACCCTCTGAAATTTCCATCACTGCTGCCGATTGCTGCTCCATTGCCGAAGCCACCGTTTGCGTATTTTGATCAATACGCTGAATAATCTTCGAAATATTATCAATCGCCTGAACAGCCTGTTCGCTCTCATGCAACATTCCTGATATCTGCGCCTCTATTTCATCCGTTGCTCTCGCGGTCTGCTGCGCCAGATCCTTCACTTCATTGGCAACAACGGCAAAACCCCGCCCTGCGTCACCCGCTCTTGCGGCCTCAATAGAGGCGTTTAATGCCAAAAGGTTCGTCTGCTCTGCAATGGCCTGAATCGTACTCACAACACTACCAATCTCAGCAGAAACCCTGCTCAGACGACGAACAATCTCATTGGTGTTCTCAGCCTCTTGCACAGCTTCATCAGCAATTTTCAATGCTTCATGAATACGCAGCGAGACTTCCGATATCGTGCTCGACATCTCCTCGGTTGAAGCAGCCGTTTGTCGCACTGAAAAGAGTCCTGTTTCAACCCCAGTGGAAGCCTCCGTACTATGTGATTGTAATCCTTGTGCCACATGGTTGAGCTCTTTTGCTGATGAAGCCATCTGCTTGGCGGAGTTCGCGATCGCTGTTAATGCGGCGCCAATATTGGTTTCGAAATCATTGGCCATATTCAACTCAGCATTACGCACCATTTGATGCTGCTCTTCCATCAAGTGTTGTTCTTCCCGAACATGATTCACCCGCTCTTCTTCAGCACTTAATAATGCTTGACGCATCCGTTCTAATGAAACAATAACTTTGCCTATTTCATCACTTCGATCTGTATTGACCGTAAAATTAAAATTTCCATTCGCAATACGATTGGTCACGGTGATCATATAATCGATCGCACGAAGAACCAAATTGCGAAACATCCACAGAATAAAAATACTCAAGCCAATAATCGCAAAAAGAACCGCCACACCAATTTGTACCACCATGATACTCAGTTGGTTTGTCCCCATCTCACCAACAGCCAAAGTGGCATCTTCCGCTTGCGCCTTCAACTGTTGCACTTGCATATTTAAAGCGGAGAAGTTAATCCCAACCTCAATCTTCCCAAGCCGATGCCCATCAACGCCCAAATCACGGGTAATGACATCAATGTCACCGATCTTCTTTGACCCTGCGATAACTGCATCGCCACTGTCGTAAAAAACAACATACTCAATCCAAGGGTCTTTCGCACCGGAAATCGCCATTTCATCAAGACTTTCATAATCATAACTATTCATAAGATTGACTGCTGATCGCTGCATCAATTCAACTATCGCTTCAACCTTCTCTTTCACCAATGCCTTTTTCTCATCGATTCTTGAAGCGTTCATCTGATCCATGCTGGAGATAAAATAAGACAACATTTCATGCTGACTTTTTGATACACTGTAATGTGTGAATCCCGCAAACAAGACCCCGGTTATCATAATCATGACCGTGGCTCCTGCTGTAAACTTTGTCGCCAAACCCAATCCGCTCAGTTTCATCTTATCTCCTAAAATAATGCTTCCCCGCTGTTATTCACGATCTTTTCACTTATAAAAGTGTCAATAAATCATGGTTCCACATCATAAACCCGTATCTTCAAGACCACCTTTATCAACACCCTACTCTCTCATTACAGCATGGCCTTAAGGAGATGCCGATCTATCCACATGCTTGGTTAGCCATTTTGAGTCCGAGATTTTATCCATTGTTGACCGCAGCTTGCAACGGCCTTGCCGTTGCAAGCCATAACCATTTTTTTAAACACTATTTTTTATACTTTTGTTCACCCAATACTTTGGTAACGCCCTTCTTTAAGAACCAATAATTTTGATAGCCATTGTCATTCAATTCATATTGTAATGCTTGCACTTGCTTACCGACCTGATCAAAAACATAGAGCGTCTTGTTTTGCTCTTTATGCTGACGAATAAAGTTAGGAATCAATTTATCCATCGATATGGTCAAAACATTCTTTTGAATCCCTGGAAGTTCGGCAGTGCGTTGAATATTATCACGAATATCAATCACGACCGCATTATCATCGTTGGCAATCGCAGCTACAAAATCCTCATAAGAGAGATTTTTTTGATGAAATGCTTCATCTGAAATCATTTGATTTGATGATGAAATGGGCTGACCGCGCAACACCGTCGCCTCAGGATGCGCATCCGCCCAACCTGGTAACCCTGGATAAAATGCAAAACTGTTCTTTACCCCTGCTTGAATCGCCGTTTTGGCCGCCAGAGGAGACTTCAAACAAGTCGGTCCATTACAATAAAAATAGATATTCATCTGCGGTTTTTTGGCCACTTCTGCCTGCAAATTACTGATAAAATCTCGCGAAGATACGGAAATATGCATAGCATCTTTAATATGTGCGGTTTCAAACTCAATTTCAGAACGCACATCGACAACCCATCCATTACCGTTTTGCAGACTTTGATAAAGCTCCGCAACATCAATCGTTGGCACATCTGCATACCCGGTTTTTTCCGGATAACTCCACTGCGCAGCATAGGCTGGCATCAAGCAGATCATTGAAATCAATCCGCCTTGCAATACTTTCTTGATAAAACCGCACATAAAACACCTCTTTTGTTTTTATAACAACCATAACAAAAGAAAAAATACCTTCATATACACAAAAGTAAAATGCTTTCTATCACATCCGTTAAATTCACACGCCATACGCGTATGAATTCAACATCCTTATCAATGACGGAATCACCCCATACCGCCCTAAAACTCCTGCATCAAACCAATCACATTGATATACTGCTTCAACCGAATCGAATCCAACGAAGCAATCGGCAAACTTGCAAACGCTTTAATACGATTTTCCAATTGAAAAAGTGCCTGACGGTACGCCATCACTTGATCAACCACTTTACCACTTTCAACATGCAACGGATTGGCAATGGCCCAATGAGCTGTCACCGGCATCCCCGCCCATGTAGGTTGCATTTCATCCTTAGATTTATCCGAAAGGGTGATAATAAAATCCATCGCTGGTGCATCGGGTTGTAAAAACTGATCCCAAGTTTTGGTATGCAATCCTTCAGTCTCATAACCATTATATGCCAACAGATCCAATGCCAATGGATCAACCCCAACGGCCACATCAACACCTGCACTAAAAACACTAAAACGCTCCGCAGCGAAACGACGCGTAACACACTCCGCAAACTGCCCTCGGCACGCATTGCCACTCGACAAAAAAAGTAAATTATAAATTGGTTGATTGACCATAACACCCCACCGGCAATGTTCTTGGCCCAAACCGTAAGTGATACCAATATGACATACTATCATCCCGCCGATTTTCCCGCTAAGGTCGCCACATGATACGCAACATTGACCTTCCCTCCCCTCCCAAAATCACTCTGGGTGTAAGTGCCTGTTTATTGGGTGAATCCGTCCGTTTTAACGGCGGACATAAACGCGATGACTTTGTCGCAGGTGCCTTGCCGCCCTTTTTTCAATTTCACACCATCTGCCCTGAGATAGCGATTGGCATGGGAACTCCCCGTCCACCCATTCAACTGAAGGAGATCAATGGCACACTGCATCTCCTAAACAAAGATCGACCTGACGAAATCAATGTCACCGAAAAAATGGTACGGTTTTCTCACGAGACTGCCCCCACACTGCATGCGCTCAGTGGCTATATTTTCAAAAACAAATCGCCCAGTTGTGGCATTGAAAAAATCCCTGTCTATGGTGAACATGGGCAGCCGATTCGACACCAAGCTGGAATTTATGCCGAAATCATCCAACGCGCACACCCCAACCTCCCCATTGAAGATGAGGGGCGACTCAACGATCCGGTCATTCGTGAGAATTTTATTGAACGCGTCTTTGTCTATGCCCGTTGGCAGGCGTTGATACACGAAGGCTTAACCATGGGAAAATTGGTCGAATTTCACTCGCGACATAAATATCAAATTATGTCGCACTCACAAGCAGCATACAAAAGCCTCGGAGCAATGATTGCCAACCACGACAAACTTCCCCTTGAAACCCTGGCGTTGCTCTATCCAGAAGCACTGATGCAAGCACTGCAACACAAAGCAACGCCCAAAAATCATACCAATACCCTCATGCATATTCTGGGCTACTTAAAAACGGAGCTAACCCTCGATGACAAGCAAGAGATGTTACAAATCCTTGACCACTACCGCACCGGAAAACTACCCCTGATTGTACCGATCACCCTGCTCAAGCACTACTTTCGCAAATATCCCGATCGCTACATCGCCAAACAATACTACCTTGAGCCGCATCCCGCTGAATTGATGCTGCGCAACCATGTGTGAGCCACGATGATCTCTTTCCAGTCCAACCCACAAAGTCTCTATGATCGTATCGGTGGTGAAGCCCCTGTTCGTCAACTTACGCAGGCGTTTTACTCCGCCATGGATACCTTACCCGAGGCAGAAAAAATACGGGCGATGCATCAAGATATGGCGCGTGCCGAAGAGCACTTGTTCATGTTTCTCTCTGGATGGATGGGCGGCCCGCAACTCTTTGTTGAGAAATTTGGCCATCCACGATTACGCATGCGCCACATGCCCTTTGTGATTGATCAATCGGCACGGGATCAATGGATGCACTGCATGAAACAAGCCCTTGATCAAACCGTCAACGATGAAAAGTTACGCTGCGAACTTCTCTTCGCCTTTGCTGAAATTGCCGATTTCATGCGTAATCAAGAGCCATCTGCTAAAGGGTAGATCACCAATCCACACCTGCAATTAAAAAGCGATCTGCTCTTATGGCTTACTCAACAGCTCTTCAACAGGAGAATCACTCCTCACATCTTTAACATTATCCATCGCATCATCCAACGGTTTGATTGCTTGGGTAAAAAGATGAAAAGCGCCCTCACCTTTCACACCATCATCGACCATCCGCTCAATCTCTTTCAATAACTCAATCAATGCCAGCATATGGCGCACGGACATGATTCCACTGGTTCCCGCTCGCAACAAGCGACTCTTCATATTCTCATAACGCGCTTTCAATTGCTGCAAACGCTCCAACGCATTGACCTCAGAATCGTGTTGCCCCAAAGGCTCTGTAGTACGCATCCACTCCAAAATCGACACCGCCATACGACGATACTCAATGAGCATCTGATCAATATCTTCGTTGATCGATGAAACCTTTTCACTTTGACGCTCATCAATATCGATCGCTTTATTACTCATTGCTGAAAAGTAGCGTGTAGTCGCCAGTGCTTCGGGCAGGGATTGGGCAATATCCAGTGGCAAATCGCTACGCTGTAACTCTTTGGTAAAATCTGCGACCGCATCAACCAACTTATCAAGCGCCTCTTTTTCTGCCGAAAGTTGCGGACTAATACTCGCCTCGGTATTGATGGCATCTTCAGCCATACGGATCGATATTTCACGAATATTTCCTATCTCTTTGGTCAACGCGTCATGGGCCAAAGAGGGGGTACTCATCAGTGTCATATCCAAGAATTTTGGCACAGCCAAATCCTCTTCGGCTGCACGAAAGCGCTTTTGCAACATCGCCACCATGCGGTTGGTAAAAGGCCACATCAGCAAAATTCCCAGTGCATTAAACAAGGTGTGAAAAATCGCCAAAAAGGTTGCGATCCCCCCGACCATGCCCATAGAGGTTTGTAACCACTGCACCAGCCACAAAAGAACAGGTAACATCAACAACGCCACACAGCCCGTGACCAAATTAAAGATCACATGCCCCGCCGCAACCCGCTTGGCATTGGAAGTTGCAGCAAGTGCTGCCAATACCGCCGTTGAGGTGGTGCCGATATTGGCACCAATCACCATACTCGCAGCCGCATGCAAACCAATCACATCTCCTGCCGCCGCTGTTAAAGTAATTGCAATGGCAGCACTGGAGGACTGCATAATCAGCGTCATCAGAAATCCAACCCCGACAAAGAGCAAGACGCTCAACATCCCTTGATCTTCAAGGGCTGACAATGAAACCATCTCCTCCAAACCATCAAATCCTGTCTTTAAGAGATCAATACCTAAAAAGAAGAGTCCAAAGCCTGCAATGGCTTTGCCAATACCGATCCAACGCGCCGAGGGAGAAAAGAGCGATAATAACACTCCCACACCAATCGCGGGCAAAGCCGCTGTTTGAATATGAAAACCAAAGCCGAGAATCGCCACCAACCATCCCGTCATGGTCGTCCCTAAATTGCTGCCATAGGCGACCCGAATCGCCTGCGTCAGGGTTAAAAGCCCCGCATTGACAAAGCCAATGACGGCAACCGTCACCGCACTGGATGACTGCACCAATGAGGTGATCAACACCCCTGAAAGAATTCCGCGCAACGCTGTTTTGGTCGAGCGTTTCAAGATACTACGCAGGGCATTGCCAGCAGACATTTTCAACCCATCGGTCATCAACTGCATGCCAAGCAGAAAAAGCCCCACCCCACCCATCAATCCAGTAAATACTTGCCAACTCATCTCAACCTCCTATCTCAACAACCCCATACGCGTCTAATAAAAATAAAATTTCAATATTCAGATTAACCTTAACACCCCCTGCATCACGATAAACATAAATATGTGCAGGATCATTGCGATGATTACCCCGTGATCCAAAAAAATGCATGCCGCAGCAAGTTCGGCATGCACATATTGTCAACATTGAAATAGCTGAACCCTTGATGGACAGATCCGTTGATCACGGGCTTCGATGATTCATAGTGGGCGGTTGCCTTCCCGCGTGCTTGTATCGCTACAAACGCCGAATTTGAGACGACTACTGATCCGCCATCGCTTTGATCTGTTCAAGCGTTACATACCCTTTGTTTTCGACATCAATCTTGCGAAAATTACTCGCAACACGAGGCATGCCCGTTGCTTCTGCTTGAGCCTCTGCAAGGGTCAATTGATCATCGTGATTGGTGTCAGCGACCTTGTATTTTTTATCAATCATTTGATCGCGCCATGATTCACCTGCGTATGCAGAACTCATAAGGATAAGTCCTACAAAAGGAATCCCCAAAATTTTTACAACAGTATTTGATTGCATGGTATGTGCTCCTATGAAGAAATTAGATGATCTGTTATTTCGTCGATGCTGTGACGGCAGCCGTTACCGCCTGTTGCGCTAAATGCAGAAAAGCTGTCGTCGTATCGGATTCATTTCTAAAAGTATCGCCCTTGATGGTCATCACTCCGGCGCGCAACAAATCATTGGACTGACTATCCGTAATTTTGCATTCAACGAGCAATACTGGCATTTTAGACTGCTTATCAATCAGGTAAGAAACCGCAGTAATGGCAGCAGAAATCGGTATCAAGTTACGCGGTTTCAGCCCCTCATTATCAACCTCTGCCCCCGAAATCGCGATGGCAACCCGTGCCACACCAGGGCCAGCATCTGAGACAATTTTGAATCCTGTTTTTGCAATATGTTCGCGTACGACCTTATCAAGCTCTTGTTGGGTTTGTTGAATAACCTCAGGGGTAATTTTTTCATCGGCCTGAGTCTGGTTGATCAATATAGGCTCAATAATAATCGCAGAATAGTTCCCACGGCGTACGCCAGGCTTTTGATAGCGAAACAATTGGGTTCCTTCAGCACTCTTGACAGGCTGCAACACGCTGTAATCAGGGATAAACCCCGTTTGCGCCTTATCGCTGACAGACGCGGTAGTGGTGTGCGTTCCGCAGCCAGAAAACACCAAAATGCAGCCCAGAAGTGCCAAATTTCCCAAGTATTTATTCATCAAATCCTCCAATAAAAATCACGGGGCTCAACTCAAACCAAACATGCCCCAGATAACGCTCAATACATGCAAGAGTCTGATTCAACATTGATACAATCAAGTCGTCAAGAAGCCCCGCCCTGCTCCGAAATCCACAACCCAAAAGAATCCATCAACGCGCTGTTTCAACAGTCGAACGGAGATCAACATTTGAGTTCGGCTCTGTCTGAAGTGTCATCGCCTCAGCGCGCTCAACCCAGCCACCACCCATCGATTTATAGACACCAACAAGCGCAATGTACTTTTGACCCAAGCTCTGTGCATAGTTTATTTCGGCAGGAAAAAGTTGCTGTTGCGCATTGAGTACCGTCAAATAGTCAGCATAACCACCATCGTATTGCAGTTGTGCAAGTCGTTCATATGCTCGTAACGCCGTGACGCGCCGCGCCTCTGCATCGACTTGCTCTGCCACCTTTTCGCGACTTATCAGTGCATTCTCAACATCTGCAAAGGCACGCTGAATCACAAACTCATAATTATACAGTGCGGCCTGCTGAACTGCTTGCGCCTGTGCAACCTGACCTGAAACAAGTCCACCAGCAAAGATCGGCCCCGCAACCGCTCCACCATAGTTCCATGCACCTGCGGCTCCAGTGAAGAGTCCTGATAACTGCCCACTTGCAGAACCATACGCACCCGTTAGCGAAATGGTGGGGAAGTATGCGGCTCTGGCTGCACCGATCTGTGCATTGGCGGCAATGAGCTGCTGTTCTGCTTGAGCAATATCCGGCCGTCGTTCGAGCAATTGTGATGGAATACCATTCGAGACAACGGGCAACGCAAGCTCCGTCAGCGTCTTACCGCGTACCACGGCTTCTGGATTATGGCCGAGAAGGAGGCAGATCGCATTCTCTGTCAACGCAATATCCCGCTCAATCTGGGGAATCATCGCGGCCACGAGCTCATATTGTGACCGTGCTTGTTCAAGCGTTACCTGTGAAATCTGGCCATACTTGAATTGCAACTCAAAAATAGCGACCGATTCAGCATAACTTGCGCGTGTTCGCTCGGCAGTTGCAAGCTGAAAATCAAGCGAACGCAATTGCACATAAGTGTTAGCGACAGAAGTTACCAGCGATAAAATCACTCCACGACGCGCCTCTTCAGAGGCCATCACACTTGCCCGTGCAGCCTCAGACATGCGTCGTATCCGTCCCCAAAAATCAATCTCCCAGCTCGATGCAAGCATCACCGCATAAGTCGTTTTCGGGTTGGGGATCAGCTTTGCAATGACAGTTGTTGGACTTTCCGTGATTCGCTTCTGATCGCCAGTGCCTTGGTAACCAAGCTGCGGCATCAACATCGATCGAGTTTGTGTAATAAGCGCCATCGATGCCTCCACATTGGCTGCGGCAACCTGTAGCTCTTTGTTGTGAGCCAGTGCTTCCTCAATCATTGCATCAAGGACGGGGTCTCTAAACTGTTTCCACCATTCTGTATCCGCCAGATCGCGCGCATCGTGTTGTACATAGTTTGGTGCGTGCTGATAGGTGCTCGGCACATCGAGCGACGGTCGCGAATAATCTGAGCCGACCATACAGCCACCAATGGCGCCAGAGAGCGCAAACAGTGTCATCACACGGCGCAACTTAACCACGGTTCTTATCCGTATGTGGCGTCGATGCCGTATCACGATCGGATTGCTTATCCGATGTCATGCAAGGCTGTTCCTCTTGATTGCTCCTGTGGATAAATCGATCGAGCATATAAAACAGCAGTGGCACATAAAGCATGGCAAGCGTGGTCTCGCCAATCATGCCGCCAATGATCCCCGTACCGATCGAATGGCGCGCATTGGCGCCCGTTCCCATCGCCATAGCGAGGGGTAAGCATCCCACAGCAAAGGCGAGAGATGTCATAATAATAGGACGCAATCGCTGTTCACCCGCAAGTACGGTTGCCTCCATGATCGACTTGCCCTGCTTGCGAAACTCCAATGCAGCCGAGACCCGTAACACGGCATTCTTAGCCCCTAAGCCGATAAGCACCAATAATCCAATTTGGAAATAAACATCATTTTCAAGCCCACGCATCCAGTTGGTCGCAAGCGCGCCAAGAATACCGAATGGCACAGCGGCCATCACAACGCCTGGAAGGATCCAAGATTCATATTGGGCAGCCAACACCAGAAAAACAATGATAAGGCCAAAGGCAAAGGCAATCGTCGAGGTGCCACCCGATTGCTTCTCCTCTACTGCAAGACCCGACCAGGCAAATGTGTATCCAGACGGCAAGACCTCTTTGGCCGTCGCCTCCATCGCAGCAATCGCATCGCCTGAACTGTAGCCGTGATTCGGGGAACCATTGATCTTTGCCGCTGAAAAACCATTGAAATGTGGCATAAGATCAGGGCCTGAAACCCATTGTGTCGTGACAAGTACAGATAAAGGAATCATTTGACCATGCTGCGAGCGCACATAAATGCGCGTCAGATCATCCGGATTTTGTCGATACTTCGCATCCGCTTGAAGCACCACCCACCAAACACGACTGTATTGATTAAACTGACTTGCGGTCAATGAACCAAACTGTGCCTGGATCGCCGTATAGACATCATCAACCGAGACCCCAAGAAGTATTGCTTTCTCTCTATCCACAGTCACGCGCAACTGCTGTGTGTTGGCGTGAAAAGTCGTGTAAAGACGCATAAGCGCAGGGTTAGACTTGGCTTTCTCAAGAAATGCCTGGGTGACCTCATCAAGCTTCGCGGGATCACCCGAACCCGTGTCCTGAATCCAAAACTCAAAACCTCCGTTACTGCCAATGCCAGGAATGGGCGGAGGCGCAACAGGCAAAACCCGCGCCTCTTTCCATTCACCGACCTGAGCGTAGAAATCCATCAGAATGGCGCGTGCATTCTCTACCTTTGCGGTTGCAATAGATTCATAGCGTGCATCAAAATCTTTGAGCGTGACGAAGAAAGTCCCTGCATTGGTTTTAAACCCGCTATCGAGCAGACTATATCCGGTAATCATTGCGCGTGTCTCAACCCCAGGTATATCCTTAAATACAGCATCGACTCGATCCGCGACAGCCTGCGTTCGGTCCATACTCGCTCCCTCGGGCATAATAATCGCAGCCATCACATAACCTTGATCTTCATTCGGAACAAAGCTCGTCGGCACAATGCTGAAAAGATGATAAATACTCCATATAAAACCGGCAAACAGCACAAGCGCAATGACCGATCGCTTGATCATAAGCTCCACCGCATGACCAAACCCTCGGGTCAGGCCATCAACCCGACGATTAAACCAGGCAAAGAAACCACGCTGAGGTGCTGAACCAGATTTGAGAATCAACGCACACATCGCGGGCGTCAGTGTCAGCGCCACAAAGCCAGACACAGCAACAGAGACCACAATCGTGATCGCAAACTGCTTGTAAATCTGCCCCGTTGTTCCTGGCAATAATGCTGCGGGAATAAAAACGCAAGCCATCACAAGCACAACAGCAATAAGCGAACCACCAATTTCATTCATTGACCGAATCGTGGCCGCTTTAGGTTCAAGATGGTGCTGGTGCATGTTGCGTTCCACATTCTCAACAACGACGATGGCATCATCCACAACCATGCCGATGGCCAATACGAGTCCAAACAGCGTGATAAGGTTGATCGAAAAACCGAGAAGCAACATGCCCGCAAAAGTCGTAATCAAGGCAACCAAAATGGCAATCGCGCAGATGAGTGTCGTGCGCAAGCTCTGCAGGAACAAATACACCACCAACACCACCAGCAAAAGGGCCTCAAACAGCGTATGGATAACCTCTTCGATCGACAGTTTGACAAAGTCATTGGTATCGAGCGCAATCGTATAATCGATCCCCTCAGGAAAACGATGCTTCATCTCTGCCAAGCTCTCACGAACAGCAGCGGAGACCTTCAAGCCATTCGCACCCGGCTCCATATACACGGCGATAAAAGTGGCAGGCATACCATTGAGGCGCGAATCCACGACATATTGACGCAGCCCCACTTCAGCACGCGCAACATCGCCCAAACGCACGATTGCGCTGCCATCCTGGCTCGCGCGCAGAATGATATTCTCATACTGGGCAGGATCAGCAAACGGCGACTGGGTGATCACGGGAAAGGTCATCTCAACCGGTTTTTCAACGGGCTGCTGTCCAATCTGCCCAGCACCAAACATCGTATTTTGCGATTTAATTGCATTGGCGATATCCGTCGTTGTGATCGCCAGCGAGGCCATTCGGTCTGGATTCATCCAGATCCGCATCGCTTGATCGGGCACGCCCATGATTTTTGCCTGCCCAGCTCCAGGTACACGCTTGATCGCATCGAGCACATAAATATTGGCATAATTGGCCACATAATCGGCGCTATAGCGGTTATCTTCACCATAGATTCCAATCAACATCATGATTGATGAAGACTTTTTCTGTACCGATACGCCGAGCTGTGTGACCGCTGTTGGTAGCTGAGGTAAAGCCAAATTGACCCGGTTCTGAATTTGGACCTGAGCAATATCAGGATCAGCATCCAATGCGAAATAGACGGTCAGGGTCAGTTGACCGCTGGCAGAACTGGTTGAGGACATATAAAGCATATTATCAACACCGTTAATCTGCGCCTCGATCGGCGAAGCCACCGCATCCGCCAGCGTCTTCGAATCTGCGCCAGGATAGGTGGCTGACACAGTGATCTGAACCGGGGTAATGGTCGGGTATTGCTGAATCGGCAGCACCGACATCGCAACCAGACCCGCAAGACATAAAATGAGTGACACGACGGTCGCAAAAATCGGTCGATCAATAAAGAAGGATGAGAACACGGCTCGCGTTACCTAAGTAATCTGGCAGTTGTGAGGCTACCGAAGTTTGTGAAATTTTTCATCAAAGAATCGACGGTGAAATCTGGCTTATTTGATATGCAGCTGCCGTCATGGCAACAAAGGAATCGTCTGATTGCCTGACACTCAGGCTGTTTTTCACAGGCAAGGGTTTCTGCAACTCCGAACGCGAGGCGTCATCGTTCACTTTGACCGAACTACCTGAAGTCAACCGCAACGCTCCATCCACAACAACCCGATCACCTGCAACAAGCCCTTGTTGAATAAACCAATCATCACCATGCCATTTGCCCACAACCACAGGACGACGCTCAACTTTGTCAGCCTCATTTAACACCCAGACAAATTGTCCCTGCGATCCCTGCTGCACGGCACGCTGAGGTATGGTAATCGCATGCGGGCGAATCGCCCCATGCAGGCGCACCCGAACATACTGGTTGGCACGCAAGGTTTCCTCTGGATTAGCGATGGTCGCCCGAATCAGAAAAGTTCCCGTCTGAGCATTGTACGAAGGGTTCACAAAGGTAATACGCCCCGTTTGCGCCATGGGGCTATCATCATCACGAAGAAGCTCCACTTGATAATTACCATCCAATGGTGGAACAAGTAAACCTTGAGCAATCTGGCTGCGATAACGGGAAAAATCATTCTCAGACATGCTGAAGTTCACCCACATGGGATCGAACGAAGAGACTGTGGTGAGCTGATTGTTTTGCGGACTAAGATATGCCCCTTCCTTCTGCTGTGCCGCGGCGACCTTTCCATGCAAGGGTGAAATGATGGTCGTGTACGATAGGTTAAGCTTCGCAAGATCGACACCGGCCTGTGCCTGCGCCACCGCCGCTGCGGTGCTCTCTTCCTGACCTATCGCGTTATCGAGATCCTTTTGCGATAAGGCATGCTGCTCAACGAGAGGACGAACTCTTTTCAAATTGATCACTGCGGTATTGTGTTCAGCGTTGGCTCTGTCCAGCGCTGCCTGACTTGATTCAAGCTGGACAATAAAAGGTTTACGGTCCATCTGAAAAAGCACTTGCCCCTCATCAACCATCGTTCCTTCAATGTATAACTGTTTCTCAAGAAAACCGCTGACACGCGCTACGATGCTGACCTCTTGCGGACTCTGAACCTGCGCAATAAGTTCGGTCGAAACAGGTATATCATGCGGTACCACTTGTAGTATGCTTACTTCGGGTGGTTCTGATATCGGGGGGGGTGGTGTCTCGCTGGAACAAGCCACGAGCAATGACATAAGTGCCAGTAGTAAAATAGGTAGTCCCTGAAGATTGGCACGCCGTGGATTCTGTTGATTTCGCACAATCATTCCTCGTTTTTCTCATTTTCCAAAGACAACTGAAAAGCATCACCCAATTGAAGATATTGCATATATTCAGCGATCTTTGACACAGCGGAAACCACTATGGATCAACGCCGTGTCGGGGCTTGCTTTCATGCGCGCACTAACCCGATAACTGGCACAGCTCTTTTTATCGCACAAGAAAGAGCCGCCACGCTGGACCCGCTTGGCAATATAGGGTTCATCCGGATCAAAACTTGAATCGGGTCCTGTGGGGTTAATAGATAACGCAGCGGCATGCGCATAGCTATCTGCTCGATACCAGTCTTCCACCCACTCCCATACATTGCCGGCCACATCATACAATCCATATCCATTGGGGGAGAATGATTTAACAGGACTGCTGCTGGCATAGCCATCTTTCATCAAGTTATTGGATGGGAAATTTCCTTGCCATATATTGGCACGCACGGCCCCTTCATAGGGATTGTCATTGCCCCATGGATAACTTTTTTCTTGCAGCCCCCCGCGTGCAGCAAACTCCCACTCAGCCTCTGTTGGCAATCGTTTCCCGGCCCATTTTGCGTAAGCCTGCGCATCATCCCATGAAACCTGCACAACAGGGTAATTCGATTTATCATCGATATTGCTATCAGGGCCCTCTGGATGACGCCAGTTGGCACCTGGAACCCATTTCCACCAATACTCATTGGATGTTTCAGGCATGACAAACACCAGCGCGCCTGGCACCAAGGAAGACAATTCTGGCTGAGGTGATCCTGGTGGAAGTTGCGCCATGACATCTTCAAGTTTAGGCGCAATCTCCGCCGTTGTTACATAGTGGGTCGCCGCAACAAAGCGTTGGAACTCGGCGTTGGTGACCTCTGTCGCATCCATCCAAAATGGATCAACCTTCACGCGATGCACGGGCCGTTCATCCGCCCGTGCCATCTTGTCATGGGTACCCATATTGAATACACCACCAGGAATCCACACCATGCCAGGCAACGCATCACCCTCAGGAACCGTGTAATCTGTTTTCACATCCAAAAGCCAGCGACTGCCACTTAAAAGCAAAGCAACGACCAACAACCACCATAAAGAATGACGATTTGACATCGTTACTGCGGAAGCGCTGTTGCGGTGCAGCGCATACCCATATTCGCATTGATAATTGCCAAGTCAGCAGCATCCGTTACACCATCGAGATTAAGATCATACCAACTCGACTGCGCGCCCAGGGCAACCAACTTATTGTAATTGATAACATCCGTCGCATCGACGACCTGATCAAGATTCCCATCACCTGGGCATATCTGCATATTATTACGAATCGAATCGAGTTGATTTTTCAGCGAGGTATAGTTTGATTGTTCAGCCGCAGTCAGCGGTGGATTATTGAGAAGATCTCGGTTGATATAATCAATTTGAGGATTGGGAGCCAACTCATCAATGGCATAAAACTCCTCGGTCACATTGTTCATCAAACAAATATTCCCTACAGGGTCATAATCATGGGTCACATTACGAATCAACTTATAACTGGCATTACGCACCGCAAATGAGGCATTTGCCATAATTTTAGTCGTCGCTTGACCATTATTGGCTTTCCAAACCTGAACATCGCAACAGTTGACCAAACCAGCGGCTGGAATACCTACCGTTGTTGGATCCGTTGCACCCGCACCCCACCAAACGCCCCCATTATCCTCACAGACCGTCTTGCTCATTGCAATGTGTCCACAACTGTTCGCAAACTGACAAGGGCCATTGATCGCGCCATTGGTCTGGAGATTAAGACCGATCTCGGTGTAGTTCCATGTACGCACAGAACTTTGACTTGGATTATCAAGGTATGGTTTCATGCTAACGGAATCGACTGGGCGAACGACCGCAGTTGGAACATCAATCCCGGCAATTTCAGCAAAAAGCTGATAAATATCTGCAATATTGGTCATATGATTCACATCACGATTGGGTTGTACAATTTGTGGACCCGAAACGATCAGTGGCACCCAAACACCCGTCTGATATGCAGTACCCTTGGCGCGTGATGGATCAAATGGAAGTTTCACCGTATAGCCGATGGTGCCATTATCGCCCACGATGACAATCATCGTATTCGATGTGGCTGGATTATAATTCAAGGCACCATTGTTGGTCGTCGTCGCAATGCCGGTAGCAACAAGTAAACGCCCAATTTCGGCATCCATCGCTTCGATCATGGCATTACTTAACAGCGCATGGTTGTTGGTATTGCTACAATCCAATGCGTTCAGCGCGATATTTTGAGCCGTAGTCGAAGATAATAATGATGCAGGAGGCTGCTGTAGTGGCGTATGAACGGCAGAAAAACTTACCGTGGTCATCCAAGGTGTCCCAGCTGGACGCGAATTGATCCAGTTAATCGCAGCATCAACTTCAGCCGTTGTACGGTACTGACGGGAACGCATATCACTCAATGGCGGCACTTCGGTAGCAATCCCTTGATTGATCAGCACAGGAGAAACGAAATGGGCATTAAGCATATCAAAGGCGGCTGGCACCGGTTGCATGGCAACATTACAGGTATTGGTGGCAGCAGGCACAAGAATACCACCACTATCGAGACATGACTTACCAACAGGGACACCATTGCTTTGCGCGATCACTGCGCATGTGCCATCTGGATAATAGCAACTACCATTCAACAAGAGTGGATCAGCAATAAAACCGCATGTATCCGTTCCAACGGGATCAACCCCTCCTGCGGTGGTATCGATCGATGAAGGATCCCCTTTGGCATCTCGCCAACCATAAAAATAATCAAAGCCCTGTATATTTGGCGTGGTATTTCCGTATGGACTGCTGGCCCAGTCGGCAAGATGGTATTTGCCAATAAGCGCACTCTGATAACCATGCGCTTGCAACAGTTTTGGAATGGTTTGCTCGTATGGCGAAACCATCGAGTTTGCAAGGTCAGATGGGCCAATGGCATTATAAATTTGCGTGCGCCCTGGATAACGCCCTTCAAAGAATACGGCTCGGCTTGGCGTACAAGCCGGCATGGACCAGGTATTACGGAAACGAATACCATTCTGGGCAAGCAGATCAATCGTTGGCATCGCTGCAGGTGTGTTACCACCATAACCAAAAGAGGCCATCTGATCGGCACCTACATCATCCATAATAATAAACAAAATATTTGGCGTGGCTGCAAGAGGGGCGACTTGATTTACGCCATTACCACCGCAAGAGGAGACGGCCAATAAAATCATCGAAAGGAAATAGCGCGATAGCCCATGATAACGATTCATACAAAAAACCCCAAGAAAAACAGCTTTTTTTTTGCAAAAATACGAAGGAGAAGTGACTTGTCAAGGTTGAGTCCCAATAGTGCTGTAAATTCAGGATGGGTGGTTGGCCACCTGCTTTCCGTTAGTTTTGGTGTTACGACACATCAATGACTAAGGAGAGAAAGCAGATGATAATACCCCAAGAAATCGAAACATAAATTCAGAGATTCTTATTCCTTTTGCGCTATGATAAAGGTCAAAAAAAGGAGTCGATATGAGCAGGAAGAGACAGGTTTATAGTGCAGCATTGAA
>PEAA01000045.1 GCA_002753275.1 Zetaproteobacteria bacterium
CTGCGATTAAAGATACCGATATGGCGCTTGAGATGGCCGATTTCACCAAGTCCAAGATCATGGTTCAAGCGGGTACCGCAATGGTGTCGCAAGCGAACCAAAACAGTCAGAACATCATGTCTCTCTTCCGTTAAGGAGGGCTGAGGAATGATAAGCCATGAGTCCATTCAACAACGATCGCTGTCATTGCGGGCTTGACCCGCAATCCAGAAAACTGGATGCAGAATCAAACGGGTATGATGGTGGATCGATGATTGGATGGGCTGCATGGTTGATCACTCAATCAGCACTTTATTGGTTGTTTTCAATAACGGAATTAGGAGTCGTGATGCAATGAGGTAAACCGGTAACGCTTGCGAATGGATTTGCAGCGCTTGCCACATACAAGCATGGATGCTTGTTTTTATAAAAAAAGTAGCGACATAAAAGGAGTCTATCATGTCCATGGCAGTCCAAACCAACATGGGTGCAATCACTGCACTCAAACACTTGAATACCAGTCAAAATCAGATGAATGGCCAATTGGAGCGCTTGTCTTCGGGTTATCGTATTAACTCTGCAGCGGATGATGCGGCAGGTTATGCGATCTCTTCGAAGATGGAGGGTAACAAAGGCAAATTGGTTGCAGCGCAAGAAAATACCATGACAGCGCAAGCGATGGTGAAGATGGCGGATGCGGCCCTCAATGAAGTCACCAATATCACCAAACGATTGCAGGTCTTGGCAACCAAAGCGGCTTCAGGTCAAAACAGTTCAGCGGAGCAGTTGAACCTCGATAAAGAAGCACAAAAGCTTCTGGAAGTGATGGATAAGATTATTGATTCCACCAAGTTCAATGGTGAAGTGCTGTTGGGTGGCGCATTTGCTGCAGGATCGGGAAAAACGATTCAAATTGGTTCGACCAGCAGTACCAATGATCGGATGACTATCGATTTTGCCGATAGTAATGCGGTTGCATTGGGTATTTCTCATGCAACGGGTGGTGCTGTTGCTGCAGCCAATAGTACTGGGCGTGTCAATTTGACTTCGGTTGCTGATGCACAAAACTCATTGACCCAGTTGGATTCAGCGCTTTCAACCTTGGCGGATACCCGTGCTTCATTGGGTGCTTCAAGCAACCAGCTTGGCTATATCGCCGCCAATTTGGGTACTTCGATTGAGCAGAGTTCCAATACCATTTCGGCGGTGAAAGATACCGATATGGCGATGGAGATGGCGGAGTTCACCAAATCCAAAATCATGGTTCAAGCGGGTACCGCAATGGTGTCGCAAGCGAACCAAAACAGTCAGAACATCATGTCTCTCTTCCGTTAAGGAGGGCTGAGGAATGATAAGCCATGAGTCCATTCAACAACGATCGCTGTCATTGCGGGCTTGACCCGCAATCCAGAAAACTGGATGCAGAATCAAACGGGTATGATGGTGGATCGATGATTGGATGGGCTGCATGGTTGATCACTCAATCAGCACTTTATTGGTTGTTTTCAATAACGGAATTAGGAGTCGTGATGCAATGAGGTAAACCGGTAACGCTTGCGAATGGATTTGCAGCGCTTGCCACATACAAGCATGGATGCTTGTTTTTATAAAAAAAGTAGCGACATAAAAGGAGTCTATCATGTCCATGGCAGTCCAAACCAACATGGGTGCAATCACTGCACTCAAACACTTGAATACCAGTCAAAATCAGATGAATGGCCAATTGGAGCGCTTGTCTTCGGGTTATCGTATTAACTCTGCAGCGGATGATGCGGCAGGTTATGCGATCTCTTCGAAGATGGAGGGTAACAAAGGCAAATTGGTTGCAGCGCAAGAAAATACCATGACAGCGCAAGCGATGGTGAAGATGGCGGATGCGGCCCTCAATGAAGTCACCAATATCACCAAACGATTGCAGGTCTTGGCAACCAAAGCGGCCTCCGGTCAAAACAGCTCTGCGGAGCAGTTGAACCTCGATAAAGAAGCACAAAAGCTTCTGGAAGTTTTAGACAAAGTGGTGGATTCCACCAAGTTCAATGGTGAAGTGCTGTTGGGTGGCGCATTCGCTGCAGGATCGGGAAAAACGATTCAAATTGGTTCGACCAGCAGTACCAATGATCGAATGACTATCGATTTTGCCGATAGTAATGCAGCTGCATTGGGTATTGCTCATGCAGGTGCAGCGGCAACAGCGGGTGCAGGTGCAATTAACCTTACGACTGTTTCTGATGCGCAAACTTCATTGACCCAGTTGGATTCAGCGCTTTCAACCTTGGCGGATACCCGTGCTTCATTGGGTGCTTCAAGCAACCAGCTTGGCTATATCGCCGCCAATTTGGGTACTTCGATTGAGCAGAGTTCCAATACCATTTCGGCGGTGAAAGATACCGATATGGCGATGGAGATGGCGGAGTTCACCAAATCCAAAATCATGGTTCAAGCGGGTACCGCAATGGTCTCGCAAGCGAACCAAAACAGTCAGAACATCATGTCACTGTTCCGTTAAATGGTGTGATGTAATGCGAAGATCGTTCTTTTGGGAACGCTCTTCGTAATGATAAATCTATTGCGATAGGAGATGTCTCCCAGTTTCTCCTGAGTCTGGGCATCTTTATAACAAATGAAAAGTGTTGTTTTACTCTTTGTAATCATGAACCAACCAGCATTTTCCTAAGCAATAATCCATTTCATTTCGATGAAAAAAGATCCCGTGATGTTTCGATACACACGGGGTCAATACTTAGGCACGGAGGTCTAGTATTACCATGACATAAAAGGAGTCTATCATGTCCATGGCAGTCCAAACCAATATGGGTGCAGTGACCGCACTCAAACACTTGAATACCAGTCAAAATCAGATGAATGGCCAGTTGGAGCGCTTGTCTTCCGGTTATCGTATTAACTCTGCAGCGGATGATGCGGCAGGTTATGCGATCTCTTCGAAGATGGAGGGTAACAAAGGCAAATTGGTTGCGGCGCAAGAGAATACCTTTGCAGCGCAAGCGATGGTGAAGATGGCGGATGCAGCGCTTAATGAAGTCACCAATATCACCAAACGGTTGCAGGTCTTGGCAACCAAAGCGGCCTCAGGTCAAAACAGTACGGCAGAGCAAGCCAATCTGGATAAAGAAGCACAAAAACTGTTGGAAGTGATCGATAAAATTGTGGACTCGACCAAGTTCAATGGTGAAGTTCTGTTGGGTGGTAGTTTTGCCAGTACAGGTGCTGCGAAAACCATTCAAGTGGGCTCAACCAGCAGTACCAATGATCGGATGTCTGTTCAGTTTGCAGATAGCAATGCCGCAGCTTTGGGTATTGGTCATGGTACAGCGGGTGTTGTTGGTGCAGGAACAGCAGGTAATGTGAATTTAACTTCTGTCGCGAATGCACAAAAGTCATTAACACAGCTGGATTCAGCGCTTTCAACCTTGGCGGATACCCGTGCCTCATTGGGTGCTTCAAGCAATCAGCTTGGCTACATCGCTGCCAATTTGGGCACTTCGATTGAACAAAGTTCCAACACCATTTCGGCCGTGAAAGATACCGATATGGCGATGGAGATGGCGGATTTCACCAAGTCCAAGATCATGGTTCAAGCGGGTACCGCAATGGTCTCGCAAGCGAACCAAAATAGCCAAAATGTGATGTCTCTTTTTCGGTAATGAGCATCATTTAGCTACAAATGGTTAGAATGAATGATGTGCTTATCGTGATGGTGACCGATCGATAAGCACATTGTATAAGGATTTTTTATGTAAATAGAAAATAGCAAAACATATAAGCCATGCTTGATGTTTTGCGAATACGAAGGGCATGGATGTCCGGTATTTGAAACAGCTTATGACATAAAAGGAGTCAATCATGTCTATGGCAGTCCAAACCAACATGGGTGCAATCACTGCACTCAAACACTTGAATACCAGTCAAAATCAGATGAATGGCCAATTGGAACGCTTGTCTTCCGGTTATCGTATCAACTCTGCCGCCGATGATGCGGCAGGTTATGCGATCTCTTCGAAGATGGAGGGTAACAAAGGCAAATTGGTTGCAGCGCAAGAAAATACCATGACAGCGCAAGCGATGGTGAAGATGGCGGATGCGGCCCTCAATGAAGTCACCAATATCACCAAACGATTGCAGGTCTTGGCAACCAAAGCGGCTTCAGGTCAAAACAGTTCAGCGGAGCAGTTGAACCTCGATAAAGAAGCCCAAAAGCTGTTGGAAGTGATTGATAAAATCGTTGACTCGACCAAGTTCAATGGCGAAGTGCTGCTGAGTGGTACCTTTGCCAGTACAGGCGCTGCGAAAACGATTCAAATTGGTTCAACGAGCAGTACCAATGATCGGATGTCTATTCAGTTTGCAGATAGTAATGCGGCAGCATTGCAAATTGCGCATGTTGCCGGTACAGGTGCCGCAGTAGCCGCAGCAACAGGCGGTGGTGGAACAATTTCACTAACATCGATCTCAAATGCGCAAACTTCATTGGCCAATCTTGATAGTGCCTTGTCCACTTTGGCTGATACGCGCGCCTCATTGGGAGCTTCAAGCAATCAGCTTGGTTATATAGCCGCCAATTTGGGTACTTCCATTGAGCAAAGTTCCAATACTCTTTCGGCGGTGAAAGATACCGATATGGCGATGGAGATGGCGGATTTCACCAAGTCCAAGATCATGGTTCAAGCGGGTACAGCAATGGTCTCGCAAGCGAACCAAAACAGTCAGAATGTCATGTCGCTCTTCCGTTAGGAAGTTCATTTTTGATGTTCGATAAGTTGTGGGTGCGATAATGGTTGTGGTTATCGCACGCTCAAAGCCTGTGGTGAAACACAGGGTTCCAATTGGGGAAGATGGGTCTTTGGCTCGGTTCCTCGATGGATACTAAAGGCAAGGAGTCTGGTATTCAGAGAATATGTTAGTGTCATAAAAGGAGTTTTATCATGGCAATGACAGTACAAACCAATATGGGTGCAGTGACTGCACTCAAACATTTGACTACAAACCAAAATACGATGAATGGCCAATTGGAGCGTTTGTCTTCGGGTTATCGTATCAACTCAGCAGCAGATGATGCTGCGGGCTATGCGATCTCTTCGAAGATGGAAGGCAACAAGGGGAAATTGGTGGCTGCACAAGAGAATGCAGTCGCCGCGCAAGCCATGGTGAAGATGGCTGATGCCGCATTAAATGAGGTGACCAACATCACCAAACGGTTGCAAGTTCTGGCAACCAAAGCGGCCTCAGGTCAAAACAGTACAGCAGAACAGGCCAATTTGGATAAAGAGGCCATTAAATTGCTTGAGGTATTGGATAAAGTGGTCGATACCACCAAGTTTAATGGCAATGTTTTACTGGGCGGTGCGTATGCAACAACAGGTAAAACGATTCAAATTGGTACAAGCGGTGGTACCAATGACCGAATTGAAGTGAAGTTTGCGGATAGCAATGCGGGAGCAATGAATATTGCCCATGTTTCTGGAACGGGTGCAGCTGTGGCTGCCAATACCGGAGGAACAGGGAAAATTTCATTAACTTCAGCAGCCAATGCACAAGTCTCATTGGCCAATCTTGATAGTGCGTTATCAACATTGGCAGATACGCGTGCAGCGCTTGGCGCTTCGAGCAATCAGTTGGGTTATATCGCTGCCAACTTGGGAACATCGATTGAGCAGACTTCGAATACGCTCTCTGCCGTGAAAGATACCGATATGGCAATGGAGATGTCGGAGTTTACCAAGTCGAAAATCATGGTTCAGGCGGGTACCGCAATGGTCTCCCAAGCGAATCAAAACAGTCAAAATGTATTGGCACTTTTCCGCTAATAGGATTTGACTGTGTAACCATCAAAGGTATTTGATGGTTACACACTGGTTGCTGCACTGCTACGGATAGATCGGCAGTGCGGTAACGCTGTGATAACAACCTGTTTCGTTATTACAGAGCTTTCCAATTGGGGAAGATGGGTCCTTTGGCTCGGTTCCTCGATGGATACTAAAGGCAAGGAGTCTGGTATTCAGAGAATTATGTTAGTGTCATAAAAGGAGTTTTATCATGGCAATGACAGTACAAACCAACATGGGTGCAGTGACTGCACTTAAACACTTGACTACAAGTCAAAATACAATGAACAGTCACTTGGAGCGTTTGTCTTCGGGTTATCGTATCAATTCAGCGGCTGATGATGCTGCAGGTTATGCGATTGCTTCGAAAATGGATGCAAACAAGGGTAAGTTGGTTGCAGCGCAAGAGAATGCGTTTGCAGCTCAAGCGATGGTGAAGATGGCGGATGCTGCGTTAAATGAAGTCACCAACATCACCAAACGCTTGCAAGTATTGGCGACCAAAGCGGCTTCAGGTCAAAACAGCACGGCTGAACAAGCCAATTTGGATAAAGAGGCACAAAAACTTTTGGATGTGATGGATAAGATTGTCGAAACCACCAAGTTCAATGGCAATGTGCTACTCGGCGGCAGTTATGCTGCAACGGGTAAAACGATTCAGATTGGTACCAGTGGTGGAAGTAATGATCGTATTGAAGTGAAGTTTGCGGATAGCCATGCATCGGCATTGGGAGTGACTTACGCTTCTGCTGCCGCTGTAGGCACAGGAACAGCGGGAAAAGTATCGCTTGTTTCTGCAGCTGATGCGCAAAAATCACTGACGCAACTCGATGCTGCATTGACAGCACTTGCGGATACGCGGGCATCTTTGGGGGCTTCGAGCAATCAGTTGGGGTATATTGCCGCCAACCTTGGAACTTCGATCGAGCAGACTTCGAATACTTTGTCTGCGGTGAAAGATACAGACATGGCACTTGAAATGTCTGAGTTCACTAAATCGAAAATCATGGTTCAGGCAGGTACCGCAATGGTTTCTCAAGCCAATATCAGTAGTCAGGATGTGATGAATCTATTTCGATAAGGGATAGATAAGTACGCTCTGGTCAAATGGGGGAGGGTGTGATTTCGGCATTCTCCTCTGTTCTGATGGCGTATCATTGGTTTGAATTGGAATTGTGATTTTTTAACACCTTGGCTCACCGTGCCTACCTCAAGGAATGGGGTAGGTAGAGGGGGCAGCTTTTGATGAAGATGCGCTAAAAAATAAATTCAAAAAAAAATTAAAGTTTGCCAAGGCCGCGCCGATAGATGTTTGTGTCAGGGGCAGGAAGAGCACGGAGTTCTCCACCCAGTCAAGGATAGAGCAGGGAAGTTCAATCCACACACACACATAAAAGACCACGAAACAGGGAGTTTATCATGGCAATGGCAGTTCAAACCAACATGGGCGCAGTGACCGCCCTCAAACATTTAAACACCAATCAAAATATGATGAATGGCCAATTGGAGCGTTTGTCTTCTGGCTACCGTATCAACTCAGCGGCGGATGATGCAGCGGGCTACGCGATCTCTTCGAAGA